>CAISEB010000059.1 GCA_903884235.1 uncultured Pseudomonadota bacterium | reverse complement strand
CGAAATGCTACAGATCCTGAGCCTAACCATGTTCGAGCAAACCCCTTTGGATACGCTGTTTGCTCAAATCCGGGCCGTCCAAAACGATGCCGACGCGCCCAACCAGATGAATTTGTTCCACTAACGTCCGGACACTACTGAATTGGACTCTAGAGACGCATCGGACCGCGCGGGCTTTCGCACTCGGTCCCAGAGCGCCTCAGGGCGTCGCGGTCTTGAATCACTTCACCAATCGAATGGGAGCCAGAGATGACGATCACTAGCGAAATGGCGAACGGGCGCAGTACGGCAACGAGGTCCGCGCCGGGCCGGATCAACCGCTCGGCCGCGCTGGCTGTCGCCGTGATCGGCGCGCTGTCGCTGGGCACCATTCGCCCGGCGCACGCCGAAGACGCGGAACTCCAGGCCCTCAAGAAGCAGGTCCAGGAGCTGCAGCAGCGTCTGGACGCGCTTGCCGCCCGGCAGGCGCAGGCGCCGTCCGTCGCGACCACCCCCGCCCCGGCCGCGGCGACGGCGTCGACCGGCAATGCCCCGGTGCTGCACGCCGGTCCGGTCGACGTCACCCTCGGCGGCTTCGTCGAGCTGATGGTCGTCGGTCGCAGCAAGAACGAAGCCGCGGACTGGGCCTCGAACTGGAACACGGCCATCCCGTTCCCCCAGTCCCAGAACTCGCAGGTGAACGATTTCCGGTTGACCGAGCGCCAGAGCCGCCTGTCGGCCCTCGCGACGGCCCCGGCCGATGACCATGTCGCGGCCGAAGCGTACATCGAGGCCGACTTCGGCGCCGGCCCGCGCACGGGCAATAACAACGAGAGCACGAGCTTCTCGCCGCGCGTCCGGCACTTCTATGCGGACTACAAGGACAAGGATGCGAACTGGTACCTGCTGTTCGGCCAGGCATGGAGCCTGATGACCCAGAACAAGCATGGCATCGAGCAGCGTAACGAGCTGATTCCGCTGATCATCGATGGCCAGTACGTCCCTGGGTTCACCTGGTCCCGCGCGCCGCAGGTCCGGTTCGTCAAGAACTTCGGTTCGAGCGTCGCCTTCGGCGTGTCGGTCGAGAACCCGGCCACGCTGGTCGGCGGGAAGGGCTGCAACTACGGCAGCAGCACCGCGGTCGCCGCGACCGCCCCGTTCTGCGGCACCGCGGGCGGTTCAGGCTACGATGCGAACAACAACATCACGCTGGATCCGGGTCCGGACATCCAGGCGAAATTCGCCTTCGATCCGGGCTGGGGCCACTACGAGGTGTTCGGCATCCAGCGCAGCTTCCGCGACCGCGTGAACCTGTCGAACCAGACGACGAGCGCGACGTCCTTCGGCGGCAGTGTGCTGCTGCCGTTGATCGACAAGAAGCTCGACTTCATGGCAAGCGGACTCACCGGCGACGGCGTCGGCCGCTACGGCTCGGCACAGCTGCCGGACGTCACGATGGGCCCGGGCGGCAAGCTTGCGGCGATCAAGGGCTACAGCGTACTCGTGGGCCTGACGCTGAAGGCGACCCCGACCCTCACGCTGTACGCGTACGGCGGCCGCGAGCATGACGACCAGACCTCCTTCGCGGTGGTCACCGGCGGCAACAGCTACGCCGGCTACGGCAGCCCGCTCGCCGACAACAGCAACTGCCTGGTCGAGGGTTCGAGCAGCAAGTGCGACGCCAACACCTCCTCGGTCACGCAGGAGACGATCGGCGGCTGGTGGAAGTTCTACCAGGGCGGCCTGGGCAATTTCCAGATTGGCGCGCAGCTGACGCACGTCAAGCGTGACACCTACGCCGGCGTCGGCCCGACGACCGGCGTGCTCACCGCGCCGTCGACGAGCATGAACGTCGGCGAACTGTCGTTCCGCTTCTATCCGTACCAGAAGTGACGACGCGGGCGAACGGTGCCGTGGGGCACCGTTCGCCCTTTCCCAGTCAGCGTTCCGAGCCGGGCACCCTGCCGGCTCATCGGCCTGGGCCGTCCGTCCCATCCCGCCTTCGCACCGGCGCGGACACCCGACCCCCGTTTGACGACGAACGCCGCGGGCGCCCCGCTCGGCGCCGCTCCGGCTTCACGCACGCGTCATCTTCCCGCATCAGAATCATGGGCATGGGATCCCGCGACACGCTCGAGTGACCGTACACTTGGTGGACGCGACGCTGTTCTTTTCGCCCACCAGTGGCGGGGTGCGTCGCTACCTGCTGACCAAGCACGAGTGGTTCAGGCGCCGGGCACACGTACGCCACACGCTCGTCGTGCCGGGTCCGCGCGACCGGATCGGCACCGACGGCATCGTCGAGTTCGCGAGCCGCCGGATTCTGGCGGGCTACCGGATCCCGCTGCTCCTGCGCCGCGTGCGCGACCTCGTTGAAGGGCTCGAGCCGGATGTGATGGAGGCGGCCGACCCGTACCAGGTCGGCTGGCAAGTCGCGCGGCTGGCCGAGACCTCCGGCGTTCCAGCCGTCGCCTTCTGCCATTCGGACCTGGTCTCGCTCGCCGAACAGCGCCTCGGCCCCGCGGCTGGCCACACCGCGGCGGGGTACCTGCGCCGCCTCTACGAGCATTTCGCCATCGTCCTGGCGCCGAGCCGCATCGTCGCCGACCGACTGCGCGCAGCCGGCATTCGCCACGTCCAGGTGCTGCCCCTCGGCGTCGACCCCCAGGTGTTCTCGCCGGCCCGTCGCGACCACACGCTGCGGGCGCGCATTGGACTCGCGGCGAACAGCCGGATCCTGACGTTCGCCGGGCGGCTCGCGCCGGAAAAGAACCTGCCGCACCTGATCGAGATGATCGACCAGCTCGGGCCGCCCTACCACCTGCTGATCGTCGGCGGCGCCCGGGCCAGGCGGCCGGCCGCGAACGTCACGATCCTCCCCTACCAGTCCGATCCGCGCGCGGTTGCCGCGCTGCTCGCCGCCAGCGACGCCCTCGTGCATGCGGGACTGCAGGAGACGTTCGGACTGATCGCGCTCGAAGCAATGGCCTGCGCCATCCCCATCGCCTGCTACGGCGGCGGTGCCCTGGCGGAAATCGTCGACGAGCGGACCGGCGTGGTCGCCGCGGCCCCCCATCCGGCCTCGCTGGCGGCGGCGGTGGCGGACCTGTTCGCGCAGGACCCCTGGCAGCGCGGCCAGGCAGCCCGCCGCCACGTACTCGCCCACTACAGCTGGGACGCGGTGTTCCATCGCCAGCTGCAGATCTACGGGTCCCTGCTCGGGCGCCGGTTGTCGCGCGAGCGCCTGGACTGGACTGCGGCGCGGGCGCAGGGCTGATGCGCGCCGTGGCGGTGTCGATGCACGACGTTGCGCCGGAAACATGGCGATCATGCCGCGCGCTGCTGTCCGAGGTGCTGCCCCGCGGATTCCCGGCGACGCTGCTGGTGGTCCCTCGCTGGCACGGCGGCCTCGCGATCGACGACGACGCGTCGTTCGCCACGGCCCTCCGTTCACGCATCGCCGGCGGCGACGAGGTCGCCCTGCACGGTTACCTGCACCGCGACGACGCCGCCCGACCGCGCACGCCGGCCGGCTGGGTGCGGCGGCGGCTCTACACGGCCGGCGAAGGCGAGTTCGACTCGATCGCGGCCGGCGACGCCAGGCGGCGCCTCGGCGACGGGCTCGCGAGCCTCGCGCGCATCGGCATCCAACCTCGGGCGTTCGTGGCCCCGGCGTGGCTGATGGGTGAGGCGGCGTGGCAGGCACTCGTCGACACCCCGCTCACCTACACCTGTACCCGCGATACGCTGGTGCGAATCGCCGATCGGGCACCCATTCCCGCGCCGAGCCTCGTCTGGTCGTCCCGCTCGGCCTGGCGGCGCCGCGCATCCGCGTACTGGAACGCGCGACGCATTGCGGCCTTGGCGGCGGTTCCACTGATCCGCGTCGCGCTGCATCCAGGGGAAATCAGCGACGCCAGCGCGGTGCGCTTCTGGCGGAACACGATCGCCACGCTCGCGGATGGCCGCGACGCCGTGCTTGAATTCGATGCCTGCGAGCAGCGGCTCGCGGCGCGCCGCTGACTCAGCCGGGCCGCCGCCCGTCCGCATGCGGCACCGCGGCGCCGACGCGGCGTGTAGCGCAACTGACGACGCCGCGGGCGTCGACCAGGTTGTCGAGGAACTGCCGGGTCGCGTTCTCCCAGCGGTATTCAAGCGCCTGTTCGCGGCAGGCTCTGCGGTCGAGGCGCAGCGCCGCCTCGATCGCCGCACCGAGGTCAGTCCGCAGGCAGCCGGTGACCCCCTCGCGAACGACGTCCACGGGTCCGGTCACCGGATAGGCGGCGACCGGCAGGCCCGCGGCCATGCCCTCAAGCATCACCAGGCCGAAGGTATCCGTTCGACTCGGGAACACGAGGCAGTCCGCGCCGGCGATCAGCCTCGCCAGGTCCTCGCCATACCGAAACCCGGTGAACACGACGGACGGATAGCGGCGCCGCAGGTCCGCCAGGAGCGGGCCGTCGCCGACGACGATCTTGGTGCCCGCAACCGGCGCACGGCAGAAGTCCGCGACGCCCTTCTCCACGGCGACGCGGCCGACGCAGACCAGGATCGGCCCCGGATACGGCAGGCGCACGTCGCTGCGCGGCCGAAACAGTTCGGTGTCGACGCCGCGCCCCCACTGGACGAGATGCCGGAAGCCGCGCCGACGCAATTCGCGGCGCACCTGCTCGGTGCCGACCATCGTACGCGACGCGGCGCCGTGAAATCGCCGCAGCAGCCGGTAGGAAAGGCATTCCGGGATCGGGTAGCGGGCGCTCAGGTACTGCGGGAACTGCGTGTGATAGGAGGTCGTGAAGCGCAGCCCCGCGCGCAGCGCGGCACTGCGCGCGGCGAATCCCAGCGGACCTTCCGTGGCGATATGCACCGCGTCGGGCGCAACCTCGAGGAGCCAGCGGCGCACGCGCCCGCCCTGCATCAGTGCGAGGCGGATCTCGGGATAGGTCGGACATGCGACGGTGAACAGGCCCTCCGGGGTCATCATGCGAACATCGTGACCGAGATCAGCGAGGCATGCCGCGGTACGACTCAGTGTCGTCACGACTCCGTTGGTCTGGGGCCGCCATGCGTCGGTGACGAGCGCGATCTTCAACGTCGCGCCCGGCTGTTCAGGCGGCGACGCCGAGCGGGGCCGGCGACACCTGCGGCACCGGCGCGACGGCGTTGAGCTCGGTCTGCGCGCCGGTGAACGTCACCAGTCCGAGCTGCCCATTGCGATCCTCGACCAGCGCCGAACAGTGCTCGACCCAGTCGCCATCGTTGCAGTAGAGCACGCCGTCGACGTCGCGGATCCCGGGCTGGTGGATGTGCCCGCAGATCACGCCGTCGAGCCCGTGCCGGCCGGCCTCGTAGGCCGCTGCGCGCTCGAATCGATCGATGTAGCGTCGTGCATCCGGCACCCGGCTCTTGATCCAGGTCGCGAGCGACCAGTAGCCGAAGCCAAATCGGTGCCGGACGCCCTGGATCATCCGACCCGCCCACAGGATCACGTCGTAGAGCCACTCGCCGGTCGCTTTCAGGACGCCACTGAACTTCACGGCATGGTCGAAATCGTCGCCGTGCAGCACCAGGTAGCGCTTGCCGTCGGCCGCGACATGGATGAAGTCGCGGCGGATCTCGATGCCCGAGATCTCCGATCCGCACAGCTCGCGGAACCCCTCGTCGTGGTTGCCGGGGACGTAGACGACCCGCATGCCCTCGCGCGCCAGCCGCAGGATGGCCCGCAGCACGTCCGTATGGGCGGCGGGCCAGAACGCGACCCGCTGGAGGCTCCACAGGTCGACGATGTCGCCGACGAGCACCAGTTGTTCGGCGTCCAGCGTATTCAGGAACTTGAGCAGATACTCGGCCTGGCACCCACGGAAGCCGAGGTGTACGTCCGAGATGAAGACCGTACGCAGACGCGGAGCGGGGCCCGGCGCGGATTTCATAGAATTCCCCTGTCACGCAACCGGGAGAGAATGATGACCCCGTGGCATGACGGAGAGGTTGCGCACGCGAGACAAATTCTTTACGGTCTGGTCACTTGCGCGCGGTCGACGCGCTCGCGCGAGATCACCGCCACGCCGCAAGGATCCGACACAATCAGTTACAGCCGGACGGCCGGGGCGCTGCCAAGATCCAATCATCGCCGCACGGCCCCGGAGGACGGTGCCAGATCGCCCGTCCGCAGCATGATCCAGCCTGCCCACATCCTGTTCGTCGAGGACGACAGCGACATTCGTTCGCTGGTCGCGGAAGTGCTCGGCACGGGCGGCTTCAGGGTCAGCGTGGCCCGCGACGGTCGGGAGATGGACCGCGTGCTCCAGCGCACCCGAATCGACCTGATCCTGCTCGACATCATGCTGCCCGGCGAGGACGGCCTCAGCCTGTGCCGGCGCATCCGGGCGTCCGGCGCGGTGCCGGTGATCATGCTCACCGCGCGGGGCAGCGAGATCGAGCGCGTGATCGGGCTCGAGATGGGCGCCGACGACTACCTGACCAAGCCGTTCTCCAGCCACGAACTGCTCGCGCGGATCCGCGCGGTCCTGCGGCGGACGCAGGCGCTGTCGCCAAACCCCTCCGCCGGGCGCGCCGTAACGCTGACGTTCGCCGGGTGGGCACTGAATCTTGCTGCGCGCCGCCTGCAATCGCCGGACGGCACGCGGATCCCGCTGACCGGGGCGGAATTCGACCTGTTGGTGGCGTTCTGCGAGCGCCCCAACCGCGTACTCAGCCGCGAGCAATTGCTTGATCTCACCCGAGGGCGTACGGCCTCACCGCTCGACCGCAGCATTGATATCCAGATCAGCAGGCTGCGACGCAAGATCGAGGAGAATCCTCGGTTACCGGCGCTGATCCAGACCGTGCGCGCGGAAGGTTACGTCTTCACGGCGGAGGTCCAGTCGACGTGATCCGCGGCCTGCAGCGCGTTTTGCCGGCCAGTTTTGGCGGCCAGATCGCCGCGATCGTCATCGTCGGCCTCATACTCTCGCAGGCGCTCGCGGCCCTGCTCTACGTCGGGTTGCTGCCGCAGTGGCAGCGCTCGATGCGCCCCGACGCCGCGATCGCCAAAGTGGACGTCATGGTCCGCGTGATCGGGGCTCTCGCCTACGCCGAGCGCGCACCCACCGCCCGGTTGCTCTCCGCCGAGGACTTCCAGGTGGCGTTCCTCGATCGCATCCCCGGCGAGAATGCCGCTCAGATGGACGGCACTGATGCGAACCTCGCGGCCGCCCTTGCGAAAAAAACGGGTCGGCCGGCAACGGAGGTCACCGTCAACGCAGTCGCGACGGGGGCCGACGCAGACCTCAAGCAGATCGACGTCGGACTCGCCGGCGGTGGCGACCTCAGCATCCGTACCCGCATCGGGCGGGAGTACCGCCTCGGCGTCGTTGGGGAAGCGGGACTAATCGCCTTTGGGCTCTTCGTGCTGGCGGGCCTCAGCGTCTGGATCACGTGGTTCGTCAACGCCCCGCTCACTCGATTCGCCCATGCCGCCGAACGGGTCGGAGTCGACGTCCACGCGCCCCCGTTCCCGGAGCAGGGACCGACGGAATTGCGTCGCGTGATCCACTCGTTCAACCAGATGCATGATCGCCTGCAACGCATGCTCGTCGACCGCACGCGGATGCTGGCCGCGATCAGTCACGACCTGCGCACGCCGCTGACGCGGATACGCCTGCGCCTCGAAACCGGCCGCGCGCCGGCCGAGATGGACCGGATCGTCGCGGACATCGACGCCATGGAAGCGATGCTGACCTCGACGCTGGCCTTTGTTCGTGGCATCGACGCGGCGGAGGAGACCGAGGCGGTAGACCTCGACCTGCTGGTGCAGACAGTGACCGACCTGATCTCCGACGTCGGCGGCGCGGTGACCTACGACGGACCCGGACGCTGCCGCTATCGCTGTCGCCCCCAGTCGATGATGCGCGCATTGGCCAACGTCATCGCCAATGCCGCCAAGTACGGGGGCAGCGCCCACGTCACGCTGCATACCCGCCAGGGAGGCGCTTTCGTCGTCGAAATCGAGGATGCCGGACCCGGCATACCCGCAGAGGAACGTGCACGCGTCTTTGAACCGTTCTATCGCGGCCCGAGCGCCGCGGAGCGGGACAGCGAGGGCATGGGGCTCGGATTGTCCATTACTCGCTCGATCGTGCTTGCGCACGGCGGTTCGATCGAACTGCTCAACGCGGAACCTCGCGGACTGCTGGTACGGATCACGCTGCCCACCGAGCCGTCCGCCGCGGCCCCGATCTCGTCGGCCTTCGCGGATTAAGAATTGTAACGAACTGTACCAGGCCACCACCGGGGACACAGTCCGCTGCAGTCCCGGGTGGCACGCGACGACCGGTCGCTGATAATGCACCCTGACCGACGCGCTCACTGACACGTGGAGACCCGATACGATGCCCGATCCGCTCGCCAGCCCCACGCGCACCCGGCATCAACCGGTTCTCGGCCAATGACCCGCGCCGCCCCCCGGGCCGCGCGCACGGCGCAGACTCCAGGCTCGAACCGGAACGTGGACTAAAGCCCCATGTGGATCATCCGCCTCGCGCTCACGCGCCCGTATACGTTCTTCGTGCTCGCCATCGGAATTCTCCTGTTCGGCCCGCTGGCCATCCTGCGCACGCCGGTGGATATCTTCCCCAACATCAAGTTGCCGGTCGTCAGCATCGTCTGGACCTACAACGGCCTCCCGCCCGGCGAAGTTTCCGACCGGATCATCACGTACTTCGAGCGGCAGATGACGACCGCCGTCAACGACATCGATCACATCGAGTCGCAGTCGCTGCCAGGCGTCGGGGTCATCAAGGTGTTCTTCCACCCCGATGTACACATCGACGGAGCGCTGGCGCAGGTCACCTCGATCTCCCAGACCGTGCTCAAGCGCCTTCCACCCGGCATCACGCCGCCGCAGATCCTCTCCTACAACGCGTCGAGCGTGCCGATCCTCCAGCTTGCGTTGTCGTCGAACACTCTCTCCGACCAGCAACTGTACGACCTGTCGAACAATTTCATCCGGCCGCAGCTGGCCGAGGTCGAGGGCGCTGCCGTACCCTCGCCATACGGCGGCAAGGCACGTCAGGTCATGGTCGACATCGACCCCAACGCCCTGCATGCGAAGAACCTCTCGCCGGTCGACATCACCAACGCGATCCTCGCGCAGAACCTCGTGCTGCCGTCCGGGACGGCAAAACTAGGCTCGTTCGAGTACAACGTGCGACTCAATGCGAGCCCCACGGCGCTCGATGAGCTGAATGACCTGCCTGTCAAGTACGTCGACGGCGCGACCATCTACCTGCGCGATGTCGCGCACGTGCGGGACGGCTATTCGCCCCAGCAGAACATGGTTCGCGTCGACGGGCGCCGCGCCGTACTGACGACCATCCAGAAGAATGGCGCGGTATCGACGCTCGACATCATCGGGCACGTGAAGGCGCTGCTACCGAAGATCGCTGCCGGCGCGCCACCGGGGCTCGAGATCGCCCCGATCGGGGACCAGTCGGTATTCGTGCGGGCCGCCGTCAGCGGCGTCGCGCGCGAGGCGGTCATCGCGGCCTGCCTGACCGCATTGATGATTCTGCTGTTCCTGGGAAGTTGGCGCTCGACCCTGATCATAACGATCTCCATTCCACTCGCAATCCTGTCGTCGATCATCTGCCTGTCGGCGATCGGCGAGACGATCAACGTGATGACCCTCGGCGGCCTCGCCCTCGCCGTCGGCATCCTGGTGGACGATGCCACCGTCACGATCGAGAACATCAACTGGCACCTCGAGCAAGGCAAGGACGTCATCCCGGCGATCCTCGATGGCGGGCAGCAGATCATCATCCCCGCGCTGTTCTCGCTGCTCTCGATCTGCATCGTGTTCGTGCCGATGTTCTTCCTCGAGGGCGTTGCGCGGTTCCTGTTCGTGCCGCTCGCCGAGGCCGTTGTCTTCGCGTTGATCGCCTCGTTTGTCCTGTCCCGGACACTGGTGCCCACGCTTGCGAAGTACCTGCTCCGTCCACACTCGCCGGGCCATCCCCATGCGTCGGGCCACACGGGATTCGTCGTCGAGGCGCACCGCGCCGGTGAGGCGCGTCCTTCCTGGAGCCACCCGTTCATCAGGGCGCAGCAGCGCTTTGAGAGGGCCTTCGCGGCGACGCGGAAATCGTATTTCGACGCGCTCCGGGCGGCCGCTGCGTCGCCACGTCCCTTCCTGATCGGCGCCGCCTCGGTGGTCGCCGGCTCGTTCCTGCTGGTGCCGTTCCTGGGCGCCGACTTCTTCCCGGCGATCGATGCGGGCCAGATCAAGCTGCACGTGCGCGGCCCCACCGGTACCCGGATCGAGGAGACGGCGCGGCTTTGCGACAAGATCGAATCGGCGGTGCGCGGCATCATCCCGCCAGGCGACCTCGCCGGCATGGTCGACAACATCGGATTGCCGGTGAGCGGCATCAACATCTCGTACAGCAACTCGGCTCCGATCGGGCCTGCGGATGCGGACATCCTCATCAGCCTGCAGGAGGGCCACGCCGCGACCGATGCCTACGTCAAGCGCCTCCGCACGCAACTGCCCGAACTGTTCCCGAGCGCGAGCTTCGCGTTCCTGCCGGCCGACATCGTGACGCAGATCCTGAACTTCGGCCTACCCGCGCCGATCGACGTGCAGGTCATCGGCTTCAAGCGTGACGAGAATCGCGACTATGCGCTGAAGCTGCTCGAGCGCATCCGCCGGGTTCCTGGAATCGTCGACGCCCGGATCCAGCAGCCTGCGAATCAGCCGGAACTGCGCATCGCGGTCGACCGAACCCGCGCCCTGGAACTCGGACTCGCCGAACGCGATGTCGCGACGAGCGTGCTGGTGTCGCTGTCCGGGAGCGCGCAGACGGCGCCGAGCTTCTGGGTGAACCCGAAGAACCATGTCTCCTACCCGCTCGTGGCGCAGACGCCCCAGTACCGACTGACGGATCTCGCGTCGCTGGAGAACATTCCGGTCGCGGGCGGCACCGCACGCGCGGGCCAGGTACTCGGTGGCATCGCCTCGATCAGCCGCGGGCAGGGCGAAGGCGTGGTGTCTCACTATGACGTGCAGCCGACCTTCGACATCTTCGCCGCGACCCAGGGACGTGACCTGGGCGGCGTCGCGGGCGACATTGAATCGATCCTGCGTGACACTCACGATACGGTTCCGAAGGGGTCGACGGTCGAGATGCGCGGCCAGGTCGCGACGATGTACTCGTCCTACTCCGGCCTGATCTGGGGCATCGCAGGCGCGATGCTCCTGATCTACCTGCTGATCACCGTCAACTTCCAGTCCTGGGTCGATCCGGCGATCGTGGTTGGCGCCCTGCCGGCGGCGCTGGCAGGCATCGTATGGATGCTGTTCGCGACCCATACGACTCTGTCCGTACCGGCACTGACCGGCGCGATCATGTGCATGGGCGTCGCAACCGCCAACAGCATCCTCGTCGTCAGTTTCGCCCGCGAGCGCCTCGCCCACGGCAGCGATGCCGTGACGGCCGGGCTCGAGGCGGGCTTCGTCCGCTTCCGACCGGTGCTGATGACCGCGCTGGCGATGATGATCGGCATGGCTCCGATGGCCTTCGCCATGGGCGAAGGCGGCGAGCAGAACGCGCCGCTCGGCCGCGCCGTCATCGGCGGCTTGGCTTTCGCGACGATCGCGACCCTCTTCGTCGTGCCGATCGTCTTCGGCCTCCTCCACGCCCGCCCGACGGCGAGCCCGGGCCAGGAGTCACCGCCGGTGAACGATGGGCCTGAACCGGCCACCGACGCCCGCTCCGCGACACAGAATGATGGTGCCCAGCATGAGTGAACAGCAGGAATTCGAAGTCAGTCCGACGCTGCGCCGGCGGCTCGGGCGCACGGGGATGATCGCAGCGGCGATCGCCGCGCTCATCGTCGCGTCCGGCCTCGGGCTGCGCTGGTACCAGGGCGCCGAGGTGCGCGCGTGGACCAACGACCGGGCGATCCCGATCGTTTCATTGGTTTCGAGTGCCGCCGGCGGCAGCAGTGGCGCTGCGGAGCTGGTCCTGCCCGGCACCGTGCGGGCCTTCGTCGAGGCGCCGATCTACGCACGCGTCGGCGGGTACTTGAAGCGCTGGACCGTTGACATTGGCGCGCACGTGAGCGCCGGCGATCTCCTCGCGACGATTGAAACGCCGGAGCTCGACCAGCAGCTACTGCAGGCGCAGGCCGACCTCGCGACCGCCCGAGCCAACGAGAGCCTGTCGGCCACGACCGCCGCACGCTGGCAGCACATGCTCGCCGCCGATGCCGTCTCGCGCCAGGAGGCCGAGGAGAAGGCCGGCGACCACGCAGCCAAGATCGCCAATGTCGCCGCCGCCGAGGCGAACGTTTCACGCCTGAAGGCAACGGCCGCGTTCAAGTCGATCGTGGCGCCGTTCACCGGCGTGATCACCGCCCGCAAGACCGACATCGGAGCGCTGATCAATGCAGGCGCCGGAAGCGGGCAGGAACTCTTCCGCATCGCCGACGCGCGCAAGGTGCGCGTGTACGTCGAGATCCCGCAATCCTATGCCAGCGACGTCAGGGTCGGCAGCGCAGCGGACTTGCACGTCCCCGAACGTCCGGGCACGACCATCGCGGCGACCGTGACGGATTCCTCGCGCGCGATCAATGAAACCTCCCGCACGATGCTGGTACAGCTCGAGGCGGACAACCGCGACGGCACGCTGCTGCCCGGGTCCTACGTCCAGGTCCACTTCCCGATGACCGGGCGCGCCAAGGCGCGGCGGATCCCGGTGAGCGCGCTCGTGTTCCGGCACGAGGGGATGCAGGTCGCGGTCCTCGATAGCAGTGATCGCGTGCGGCTGCAGTCGATTCGTGTGGGGCGCGACTTCGGGACTGAAATCGAGGTGCTGGATGGCATTGCCGCCGGCGATCGGATCGTGAACAGCCCACCAGACGGAATCGACGAGCACGCATTGGTGCGCGTCGCCCCGACAGCACCCGTGGCGGGACTGCGTCCGTGAAGCGGGCCGTCCTCGTCATGGCGGTTTCGGCGGCACTCGCCGGCTGCGCCCTCGCCCCGCGCTATGCGGTACCTCGCGTCGAAACGCCTGCCCGCTACGACGGCGTCTGGCTGCCGGCAACCCCGGCCGACCTGCAGCCCCGCGGCGAGTGGTGGCGGGTTTACGGCGATCCGCAGCTCGACGGGCTGGAGCATCAACTGCTGCGCGACAGCCCCGAACTCGCCGTGGCGAGCGCCCGATACGACGAAGCGCGGGCGCTGGCCACGGAGGCGTCGGCCGGCCTGTTTCCGACGGTCGGAGCGGCCGGCCTCGCCACCACCGATCGCCAGTCCGACAACCGGCCGCTGCGCTCCGCAAGCCAGACGGCGCGCTACCGGGACTATCTGTTCGGCCTGCGCGCCTCCTACGAGATCGACCTCTGGGGCCGCGTGCGCAGCCAAGCGACTGCCGGGCGCGCCTTCGCGGCGGCTTCGCAAGCGGACGTCGAGGCGGCACGCCTCAGCCTCACCACCGAGCTCGCGTCCGAGTATCTAGCCCTTGCAGGTGTCGACGCCGAGCTGCGCCTGCTCGTGGACACCGTGCACGCCTACGAACAGGCGCTGCGGTTGGCCAGCGCCCGTCACGACGGGGGCCTCGCCTCGGGATTGGAGGTGGCGCGCGCGCAGACGCAGCTCCAGGCGACTGCGGCGCAGCTGACCGACGTGACGTCCCGCCGCCAGTTGTTGTCACATGCCATTGCGCGGCTCGTCGGCGCACCGGCCAGCGGATTCGTCATCCAGCCGATCGCGACGCTGCCGGTGGTTCCCGCGATCCCGCCCGGCATCCCGTCCACACTCGCGCAGCGTCGCCCGGACATCGCTGCGGCGGAGCGCCGCGTGGCGCTCGCGAACGCCCAGGTCGGCGTCGCACGCGCCGCGTTCTTCCCGAAGCTGACACTGAGCGCCCTGGCCGGCTACGAGAGCACCGCGGGTGATGGCTTGTTCGCTGCACCGAATCGCCTCTGGGCGGTCGGACCGTCTGCCGCGCTGCTCTTGTTCGATGCCGGCGCGCGCCGTGCCGAAGTACTGCGCGCGCGCGCGGCCCTCGAGGAATCCGCGGGGCGCTATCGTGGCAGCGTACTGGGTGCATTCCGCGAGATAGAGGACAGCCTTTCGCAGCTGCACCTGCTCGCCGACGAACAGCGACAGCAGGGCGCCGCCACCGACGCCGCGCGCCAGGCGCTCGACCTCGCCACGCAGCGCTATGAGTCGGGAGCGGTCAGCTATCTGGACGTCGTGGTAGCACAGACCACGGCACTGCAGACCGAACGCGGCCTGCTCGCGATCGACGTCCGGCGCCTGAGTGCGAGCGTCCAGCTGATCCGGGGACTCGGAGGATCCTGGACCGACGCCGACGCGTCGCTCACCAGTCGCTGACGTGCACAGCGTCCCGAGGGCAAAATAAAGTCGCCCGGCAGCCAAGGCTGACGGGCGACTCTCGCCGGAGCGGATTGCCCCGGCGCACCAGCGCACCGCTCAGTGCGAGCCGAGCTTCCTGGCGATTTCCTGCTGAGCCTTGAGCTCCTTCGCCGGCGCTGGGATCAGTCCCTTGTCGACCAGGTAGCCATCCTTGCCAGCGGCCTTCTCGCTGACGAACTCCCGCACCAGTTCCGCGAGGCCGGGGATCACGCCGACGTGCGCGCGCTTGACGTAGATGAACAGCGGCCGCGAAATCGGGTACTTGCCGCTCGAAATCGTCTCCAGCGACGCCGCCACGCCATCAACGGTCACGGCCCGGATCTTGTCGCGATTCTGGTCCAGGTAGGAGAACGTGAACACGCCCATCGCGGCGGCGTTGCCCTTCAGCTTGCCCATGATCAGCGCGTAGTCCTCGGAAACGTCCGTCCAGGCACCGTCCTCGCGGACCGTCTGGCAGACCTTCTTCTGGTCATCCTTAGGCACGTTCTTGAAGTCGGTAGCCTGCTTGCAGCTCGGATCCATCACGAGTTCGACAAAAGCGTCGCGAGTGCCATGGTTCGGAGCCGGCCCGAAAAGCACAATCGGCTTCTTCGGCAGCTTCGCGTCAATGTCGCTCCAGTTCTTGTACGGATTGGCGACCCACTTGCCGCCGACCGGCACCTGCTTGGCGGTGGCGCGCCACAGCTGCTCGAGGGTCACGTTGAACGACGGGACCTTGGACGTGGCGGCGACGATGATGCCGTCGTAGCCGATGCGGATCTCGTCGACCGCCGTGACGCCGGCCGCGGCACAGGCCTGCTTCTCGCCATCGGTGATCGGGCGCGACGCATTGCTGACGTCGGGCGTGTCTACGCCGGCGCCGGAGCAGAACAGCTTGAAGCCACCGCCGGTACCCGTCGACTCGACCACGGGCGTCTTGAACTTGCCACCCTTGCCGAAGTGCTCGGCCACGGCGCTGGCGAACGGATAGACGGTCGAGGACCCGACCATGCTGATCTGGTCACGGCCGTCCGCGAGCGAGGCCTGGGACGCCAGCGCGGCGCCGAGCACGACCGCAGCCGAAATCAAGTTACGGTGAAGGAGTTTCATGAATTACCTCTGGTGTGTTCCGGGCCGCGCGCAGGGCGGCAGGCGCGAAATCGCGACGAACGCCGCAATCGCGCATCTTCCCAACGATGAATGACAAATTGATGACATTGGCCATGCGAAAGTCGCTATTGCGCCGCCATCAGCGTTTGATTGTAGATCCGCCGCACCGGAAAATGGCAGGCGAACGTGCTGCCCTTGCCCGGCTCGCTGTCGATCCGCAGCGTCGCGTTGTGCCGCTGCAGGGCATGTTTCACGATGGCGAGTCCGAGGCCCGAGCCCCCGGTCGCACGAGCGCGCCCCGGGTCGACCCGGTAGAAGCGCTCCGTGATGCGCGGAATGTGCTCGCGCGCGATCCCGACGCCCGTGTCGGCCACCGAAAAGTGCGCGCCATCGGCATCGGTCCACCAGCGAATGTCGACGCGTCCATCGTTCGGGGTGTACTTGATCGCGTTCGTGATCAGATTCGAGAAAATCGAATGCAGCTCCGGCTCTGAACCGAGCAATCGCGCGGTCGAGTCGAGCTTCAGCGTCACGTCCCGCGGGTGGGTCGTACGGCTCAGCACGTCGCGACGCAGCAGCGAAAGCATGCCGGCGACATCGACCACTTCGTCTCCGGCCTCGCGGCCGGTCGCCTCGAGCTTCGACAGCTCGATCAGGTCGTCGACGACCGCCCGCATCCGCTCCGCCTGGCGACGCATCTCCTCGAGCGGCTTGCGCCAGGCCTGATCGATCTCCGTATCCTCCGCAAGCGCATCGACGTATCCGGCGATGACCGTCAATGGCGAACGCAGCTCGTGCGAGGCATTGGCCACGAAGTCCTTGCGCATGCTCTCGAGCCGGATCTCCCGGGTCACGTCACGCACGATCATCAGTTTCTGGCCGGCGCCGTACGCGACGACCTGCATCGACAGGTGCACCTCCGAGTCGAACACGGCCCGCACCAGCACGGGCAGCAGGTAATCGCCGCGCTCGAGGTAGGCGACGAAATCCGGCTGCCGGACTAGGTTTTCGATGCGCTGCCCGAAGTCGACCTTGCGACGCAGCGCCAGCAGTCGCGCCGCATTTCGATTGAACCACTGGATCTCTCGCTCGGCTCCGAGCACGACGATGCCATCGGGGACGGCCGTCGTCATGCGCCGGAACTCACGGAACACCTGCACGATTCGACGCTTGTGGTACTGCTTGCGGCGGTAGATCCGCATCACCAGCGCGACGATATCGCCCCAGACGCCGGACAAATCCGGCGGATCTTCCGTGCGGCGATGACGCAGCCAGCGCTCGAGCCGGTAGAGTCGCGTGAAATTCAGCGCGATGTAACCGGACATCACGACGATGACGGTCGGTGCCAGGTATCCGGTCATCCAGCCGAGCACCACCGCAGCTGCGACGATGGCGAACAGCCTTGCGAGAGCGAAGGTCCAGGCTGAAACCGGCATGGTGAAGCAACGACTCCTAGGTCGGGCGCGTCGAGAACCGATATCCCGCGCCGCGGACCGTCTGGATGTACGAATCGACGTTGAACGACTCAAGTGCCTTGCGCAAGCGCCGGATGTGAACGTCGACCGTGCGCTCCTCGACGTAGACGTTGCCGCCCCATACCCGGTCGAGCAGCTGGCTGCGGCTGTACACACGCTCGGCGTGCGTCATGAAGAACGACAACAGCCTGTACTCGGTCGGCCCGAGCGGCACCGTCGCCTCGCCGCAGGTCACGCGATGACCGGCCCCATCGAGTCGGAGGCCACCGGCGGCGACGACTTCGTCGGAGGCCGCGGGCGAGGAGCGACGCAGCACCGCGTTGATCCGGGCGAGCAGCTCGCGCGGCGAAAACGGCTTGGTGACGTAGTCATCGGCCCCGCCCTCGAGGCCACTGACCTTGTCCTGTTCCTCGGCACGGGCGGTGAGCATGATGACCGGCACGTCCCGCGTGTCCTTGTCCTTCTTCAGTGAGCGCGTCAGCTCGAGGCCACTCATGTCGGGCAGCATCCAGTCGACCAGGATCAGATCCGGCCGGCGGTCGGTGATCTCGGCACGGGCAGCGCGCGTATCCTCGGCCTCGGCGACCTCGAAGCCGGCGCGACGCAGTCCGAAGGCGATCATGTCCCGGATCGGGCGTTCATCCTCGACGATCAGGATCCGGCGGGCGGTCATGGCACGGGCCGTGGGTAGTTAATGACCCTATTATTACAATGCCCAATTGTGACAGAGCCATGAAATCGACGCCAATTTAGGCGCAAATTGGCGCGAGCGTCACATTCGAGGTCGCGTACCGGCCTTCGTCGCGACATCGTCGCGCAGGTAAATGGGCTCGGCGCGCTCCGGATCGACGACCCGCCCGCCCGCGACCTCGATCGCGGCGAGCCGCGCGATCTCTTCCGCCCGGGGCAGGCAATCCGCATGGGTCGCGACGATGCGGGCCGCCAGCACGGATGCGAGGGCCGGATAGGCCGCAAAGCCGTGCCCTCCCGCGACGATGCCGCCCTCCCCCGGCAACAACCCCGCGTCGAAGTCCGACGGCCGCATCAGTCGCTCCACCAGCAGGTCCACGCCACCGTCGCCGCGGGGCGCGGCGACCGCCGCGTAGATTTCCCCCATTCGCGCATCGAGACAGGCCAGCGCATGGTCGGCGCCGCGAGCCAAGTCAAGCAGCCGCAGGCCGACGGCGGCCAGGTTGGAGACCGGCACGACCGGCAAGCCGCTGCCATAGGCGAGCCCCTGGGCCGTGCTGACCGCGATGCGGACCCCGGTGAATGCGCCCGGGCCGCGCCCAAACGCCAACGCGTCGAGGCTGCCGAGCGTCCAGCCGGCCTCGGCGAGCAGCCGATCGACGAGCGGCAGGATGCGCTCCGCATGGCCACGACCGATGACCTCGAAGTGCGAGGTCACCTCGCCGTCGTGCCACAGCGCGACGGACAGCGCCTCGGTGGCCGTGTCGATCGCCAGCAGCTTCATTCGGAGTCCGCGTAGTCCATCGCCAGATGATGCCTGAGAAAATCCGCCGCCTCCTCCACCGAGTCGACGCGCGTCATCGGCGGCAGGCTCGCGATGAACGTGCGGCCGTAACCGCGCGAGCGCAGCCGGGGATCGGCGATCATCACGACGCCGAAGTCGCGCGGATCCCGGATCAGGCGACCGACGCCCTGCTTGAGCGCGAGCACCGCCTGCGGGACCTGGTGCTCGCTGAAGCCGTTGCGACCGGCGCGTTTCAGCCCCTCGAGCCGGGCCTTGAGCAGCGGATCGTCAGGGGATGCGAACGGCAGCTTGTCGATGACCACGAGCGACAGCGCGCGCCCGCGCACGTCGACGCCTTCCCAGAAGCTCGAGGTCCCGAGGAGCACCGCGTTGCCGAGCTCGCGGAAGCGCTTCAGCAGCGCATCGCGTGGCATATCGCCCTGCACGAGCAGTGGGAACAGGTCATCCTCCCGCATCGATTCGCGCAGCAGGCGCGCCCCCTCGCCGAGCGCCCGATGGCTCGTGAACAGCATGAACGCACGCCCGCCCGCCGCCCTGAGCAGTGGCAACGCCGCCTCGACCACGGCTTCGGTGTAGTTGCGATCCGAAGGGTCCGGCATGCCGCTCGGCAGGTAGAGGCGCGCCTGGGTCTCGAAGTCGAAGGGGCTCGCGATCTGCAGCGTCCGGGCGTCCTCCGCACCGACGCGCCGCGTGTAGTGTGCGAACTCCTCGCCGACCGCGAGCGTCGCCGACGTGTAGATCCACGCACAGGGTCGCGCATCGACCTGGGCTCGCAGGCGCTCGGCCACCTCGAACGGCGTGAACTCGAAGGTGAACGCCCGCATCGTCGACTCGGCCCAGCGCAGTCCGAGCGCCGGATCCGCATTTAGCACCTCGTGCAGCCGCGCGCCCGCATCCGCCGCGCGGCGCCCGCACTGCCTCACGGCCGGCACCTCGAGCGCCGGCTCCTCGCAGCGCGCGGCGAACGCCGCGAGCGCCTGCTCGAGGTCCGCGGCACCCTCGAGCGCCGCATCCGGCAGCCGCGGCCAGTCGACTCGCTCGCCGAGCCCGCCGAGCACGCGCTGCAGGTTCACGACCAGCGCCTCGATTTCGGCGAGCGCGGCACGCACGGTGGCATCGAGCAGGCCTGCGCGCGTGAGCTCGAGCTCGGCGTCGCGCACGAGGCCGAGCACCGCCCGCGAGCCGACGCGGGTCCCGAAGAACTGCGCGGCGACCTCCGGGAACTGGTGCGCCTCGTCCAGGATCACCGCTTCGGCACCGGGCAGGAGCTCGCCGAAGCCCTCTTCCCTGAGCGCCATGTCGGCGAGCAGCAGGTGGTGGTTGACGATCACGAGATCTGCCGCCTGCGCCTCGCGCCGCGCGCGCACCACGTGGCAGCCGCGGAACTCCGGGCAGTCCTGGCCGAGGCAGTTGTCGCGGGTGGACGTCGCCGCGAGCCAGACGGGATCGTTGTCCGGCACCGACTCGAGTTCGGCGATGTCGCCCGCCACCGTGCCTTCCGCCCACAGCGCGATGCGCCCGAGCGCGCGCTTGCGGGACCGCTCGAAGCCCGGTAGCTCCGGCGAGCCGAGCTCGAGCGCGAGCCGGTGCCGGCACAGGTAGTTGGCGCGGCCCTTCAGCAGCGCGATGCGCACCGGTCGCCCGAGGGCCTTGCCGACGAGCGGCAGGTCGCGGTGGAACAGCTGGTCCTGGAGGTTACGGGTCCCGGTGGAGACGATCACCTTGGCGCCCGAGTAGAGCGCCGGGATCAGATACGCGAACGTCTTGCCGGTGCCCGTGCCGGCCTCCACGACCAGCCGGCCCCGTTCGGCGAGCGCCTCGGCGACGGCTTCCGCCATCGCGAGCTGCTCGGCACGGGGCCTGAATCCCGGCAGCGCCTCCGCGAGCGCGCTGCCGGCCTCGAGCATCTGTCTCCAATCGGCCATGCGGGGTCGGATCCGGGAAGGGGCAGCCCGGAACACGGGACCACCGGGGCGCGGCGGCGTCGGTCGCGCAGGCGCCATGATCCGTCGCCGGGCGCACAGGCGCAAGCCGGCGCGCCCGGCCGCAGGTGAACAGTCGACCTGCGTCGCACGACAGGGAGCCGATTGGTCGGCCACTTATATTGCGCATTCGCGGTGCCAACAGCAGCGCCCTGGTTGCCTTGGCCGCACTATAACCGCGCCTGATCCTGCCAAGGTCCACGGACAGCCGCCCACAGCGGTTCCCATCCCGCGCTGCAGCGGCAGAGGTCTACGGCGCCCTGCCGCCTGCGTCGCTCCTCAGTCGCGCCACTCTTGCATACAGCATAGCTACGGCCGTCCTGGTGCTGCCGCTCAGCGTGAACATGGCACATCTCGTTTCGAAGCGGCGCAGCACAGGTCGGCGGCCGCCCGGGGGCGCGTTAGTACTAACCTCAACCCTAGCGCGGCTCGCTTTTCAGTTATGGGATTCACGAGTGGCCTTTCGCCATCAAATCTAGGAAATCCCTCCGCGCTCGGGTCCCGTCAGTATTCGGCCTTCAGCGACAAGTAGTAGGCGTACTCGCCTTCGGTGCGCGCGTGCGCGAGCCCCGGACCTGCCGATGCCAACAGCGACCAGTGTGGCCGCAGCGAAAGGGTCACACCGACACTAGCGGCGACGAGCGATCGCCCACCGACCTCGACGGCGGTGCGACCGTAGAGCTCTGCGCCTATCGCCAACCGCGCCGACAGTGTGCGGGTCAGCGCCACGCCGGCCATCCAGAAATCACGCGCGCCGTTTCCGGGGTTGAACTGATAGCCACCGCCGCCGAATGCCGACCAGTCGTCGAAGTCACGGCCAATCCACACTGGTAGGAGCAGCTGCGTTCGGCCTGATCCGAGCCCGTCGCCGGCACTCGCGAGGTAAACTCGCGGGAAGATCGCGATATCAACCGGCGCCGCTGCGTCGCCTGCATGCACTAGGCGGTACTTGGCCGCGAGCTCCACGGTACCGGCGCCCGCGCGGGTGCGCAGATCGTGCTCGTACGCCACCGGCAACACCACCGTCAGCTGCAGGCTGTCTGCAGCACCGTAGTTCAGGTCGATGCCGGCCTCGCCGCCGAGAACTCCCGTCGCCTTTGCCCCATTGACGAAGTTGTAGATCTCCCAGTGGCCGCGGTCGGTCGGCACGGGGTCGTCGGTCACGTACGGCGGGCCGGCCGTGGCCGGTACAGAACCCGCGATCAGTGCGGCGGCCAGTAGCGCCGCACGCGCCGTGCTCATCGAGCTCCGCGCCGGCTCATCAGCCACACGCCGGCAATATCACTTCGAGCCTACAACGACAACGGTAAAGGTGTCGGGACGCGGCACCGGTCGCGGGTGTGGTTGATCAGGTGTCGGCGCCGGCGCCGGATCCAGATCCGGCGAGGCCACGAACACTCGTCCGGATGCGGGGTCAACCGCCATCGTACGAGCGCCCCTTCGCGTGGGCAATTGCTGGAGGACGTGATAGCTGTCAGCCGAATCCTGCTTGGCGATCGTGAGGGTGCCATCACCATTGGAGCTGAAAACGATGCCGCGCTCACTGTCGAAACCTGCCGAGTCCGGTTCGTTCCCGATCACGATACGCGCGACCTGGCGCCCGGATTGCGCATCCGTTACCGCCATGACCTTGTCGTCGCAGGTCGAAAATAGCCGACTGTGCTTGGTATCGAGCGCAAGTCCGGTCGGACTGTTGCAGCCGGGCAAGGTCCACGTCGCGTCGATCGACAGCGTCGCCGCGTTGATCCGGACGATCTGACCCGGTTCGGACTCAATGTTGACGAAAACATGCCCGTGCCCGTCATCCTGCGCGACCTCCGGCTTGCCTGGCATCGGGATCTTCGCAACCACGGCGAGCGTCGTCGCATCGAGAATCAGCGCATCCTGGCTCTTTCCATTGAACACATACAGCCACTTGTTGCGTGGCGAATAAAGGATTGCGTCGGGATTGACCGCCGGGATGGCGACCTCGCGTACGACGGCCAGGGAGTCGAGGTCGAATTCGGTGATGGCGTTACCCTTGCCATCGCTTGCGAATCCGCGCCGAAGGTCCGGCGCCAAAGCGACGCCATGCACGCCCTTCGTGCCCTCGAGGCGGGCAAGCCTGTTGCCGTTGCTCGTGTCGACCACATCGACGTGGTCCCCGCGCGTGACGAAAAGACGGTGCCGGGCCCCATCGAACGTCAGGAAATCCCAACTTCCTAGTCCACCGATTTTCCACTGATCCACGACCTGATACTCAGGCGCCCTAGCGGCTGGCGAAGTGGCCGCCGATGCATTTCCAGAAAACAAAAAGGCTGCGACCGCGCAGGCTGTCACGGAATAGCGAGCGTGGGGACTGAACATGAGAGCTCCTTCGGCGCGAACGTGCATTACCCTGCGACACCCTGATGAACGCTGCGAGCAGAAGGGGCGGCAGCTTGGTACCTGCAAACGGATATCCCAAGAGTCGATCGTGGCACTCCCCACGACCTCGGCAATTCCCTCCAAGCATTTATCCGCGAAGCGGCGCCGTCAAGTGCGAAGCGCTCGACGACCGCCGCGGCCGCGCAGTACGCGTACCGCGCAGTCAATCACGATCGGCATGGATCGATGCTACCGTCATCGCCGCGCTCACGGGAGTTGCGCGCAATTTAGTGCGTATCGGCACGCTCGCGAGTGTGCCCACCGCGCGCAATCCCACGGTGAGTCAATCCGCGCTTGCGCTCCTCGCCGACTCCCAGGGATGGCGGTGCAACCCTGGCGCTTATCCCGCTGACGGAGCACCATGCCGCCCCCTGACGCGAGATCATCCGCGACTCCTTGGGCCAGGCCTCATCTGCCGACGCCGCGCAAGACATCGCCTCGGCACGGAGAGTATCGGCGTCGGAGCCTCCAATATCGGACCTCGGCGTACTGGAACGCTGCTAGCCTGCACTATGCATGAAGGACTGGATCTTCATGGTCATGCGTACAAGTTTGGCGATGTCGGGGCGTGATGTCGATGCGCGACGGTGATTTTGCCGGCGGTTTGTGCGTTGGCGATCGATTGTCGAGCGCGGTAT
>CAISEB010000058.1 GCA_903884235.1 uncultured Pseudomonadota bacterium | reverse complement strand
TCGCGAGCAGCGAGATGACGAGGGCCCCGACGAAGCGGACGATGCGGGCCCGCGGCCAGGGAGCAGGGCGTGCCGCCGCGCCGATCAACCGGCGGTGCCGCGTCCCGGCGCCATTCGCTGGGCGGCGGCGGGCGGGACCCTGGCGGTGGGCGGTCGCCGCGGGCGTCGGGCCCGGCCGGCGGCATGACGGCGGGCGGCGGGCTGCCACCCGGACGCTGCGCCGGCTGCGGACGCGGATCGATGCCGGTGGCCGGCGCCGGGCCGCGCGGCGGCACGCCGCCGCGCAGCACGTGCACCGGGTCTGGCCTTGCGCCGGCCTCGGCGCCATCGCGCGGTGCCGGTGCGCGGTCGATCGGCAGCGGGCGTCCGCCGTTCGCGACCACGCCGCGTCGCTGCGTTTCGAACGAGGGCGCGGGCGCCGGCGCCGGGGTGCTCGACACCACCGGTCGCGTGAAGATGTCACGCCGCGGCGGCGGGGCATGCGACGGCCGGCCAATGCTCTCGCGAGTCGGCGCGAGCGCCGGCGCGGCGAGGTCCGGGCGGGCGTGCTCGAGGGCGCCGGCCGGCAGTCGCGCGAGGTGCTCGCCGATCCGCTGCGAGCCCTGGAACGCGTCGCGCGAGGTGACGATCACGGCACCCGAGACGCCCATGTTCGCGTAGCGCTCCCGTCCGTCGCGATCGCGCCCGCCGGGGCCGTGATCCGGCGCGCGGCCGCGGTCGACGTAGTTCGTCACGTAGGTGTTGTCGACATGGATGTTGGTGACGTTGATGTTCGTCACGTAGCTGCGGCTGTAGCGGTACGAGGGCACGTAGACCTCGTTCCAGCCGAGCGGGAACCAGCCCACCGGCGGGCCGCCGACGCCGATCCCGACCGACCAGCCGTTGCCGCCGACCCAGCCGACCAGCGCCGGCGCGTACACCGGCGCGCCCATGCGCGGGCCGGGCGCCCAGCACCACTGGTCGCGGTAGTGGATCCAGCGGCCGTAGTGGAACGGCGCGAAGCCCCACGGCGCATCGTCGATCCAGGTCCAGCCCCAGGGCGCGATCCAGGACCAGTGGCCGTCGCGGTACGGCGTCCAGCCGACCGAGACCTGCGGCACCCACACCGGGCCGTACTGGTCGACCGTGCGCCACGTGCCGTAGTCGTCGAGGTCCTCGTAGCCGATCGTGTCGCGGGATACGTAGCGCGTCGACACCGCGCGGTCCTCGCGCCGGTCGCGTTCGGCGGCCCACTGGTCGAAGCCGTCGCCGGCGGGCAGCGCACGGGTCACCGGGTCGTTCACGGCGCCGTGGAAGATCGCCAGCTCCCCGGCGTTGACCGTCGTCGCGCCGGTGGCGTCGGTCACGGCGACCTGACCCTGGCGCACGGCCACGCGCAGTTCGTCACCCCGGTCGCTGACGTCGATGCGGTACGATCCGGGACTCAACACGGCGACCGAGGCGGAGGGCGTTGCGATCTCCATGGTCTCGTCCGGCTCCAGCGTGCGCACGCGCAGCTGCAGCGCGCCCGCGGACAGCCGCAGGCGCACGGTGCTGTCGTCGATGGCCAGGATGCCGATGCCGGTCTCCGAGCCGAGGCGCGCCGCGGTCGAGCCGACGTGGACTTCGGCCCGCGATTCGCGGTCGGACCACAGGCGATCGTCGTTGACGAGCGGCCGGTTGAGGACGTCCGACACCCAGGTGTCGCTGCCGGCGGGCTGCAGGGAGACGGTGCCGAGCGCCGCGCTGACGCGCGCGACGCGACCCGGGGGGTCGATCGGGTCGTCGGCACGGGCGAGGGGGGCGGCAAGTGCGAGGCTCGCGACCAGTGCGAGCAGGCGGGGCGTCATCGGCCGCAATCGGGACCACATGAGGATCACTCCTTGAAGGCGTCTGGCGCCGCCAGGGCGCCACGGACACACGGTGACGGGTCCCCGGCGGTTTGGCGCAAACCTTGAGCGAAATTAACCTAGGCGTCATCCCGTGAAGGGCGCCCGGCACCGGACCTGCGGCGCCGCGAAATCTGCGAGGAGGACCGTATGGGGCCTGGCGAGCTGACTCTGACCGACATCATCCTGCGGCTGATCTGCGCGGTCGTCTGCGGTGGCCTGATCGGGCTCAACCGCGACCTGCACCACAAGGGCGCCGGCCTGCGCACCTTCGGGCTCGTCGCGCTGGCGACGGCCGGGGTCGCCATCGGCGCGCTGTCGGCGGGCACGGCGCGGCCCGACGACTTCGGCCGCCTGATGCAGGGCGTGCTGACCGGCATCGGATTCCTCGGCGCGGGCGTGATCATGCGTCGCCAGGACAGTGGACGGGTGACGGGCCTGACCACCGCCGCGGCAATCTGGTTCGTCGCCGGGCTCGCACTGCTGTGCGGCCTCGGGCAGTTCCGCCTGGTCGGCCTGCTGGTGTCGATTGCGCTGCTACTGCTCCTGTTCGGCCGGGCGATCGAGCGGCTGTTCGAGCGCTGGTTCAGCACCGTCGAGGACGACGACTCCGGATCCGCCGACAGCCCCTGATGCGCTTTGCCGAACTTTGCGCTGCGCTGTGTCCCAGCGGCGCCGTGCGCCTCTACAATGGGGCCATGCACGCCACCCCCCGAAATCCGCGCCTCGCGCGCGTCGCCCAAGTCATGCCCGCGTTCGCGAGCGCGATCCTCCTCGGGTCGCCCGCCATTCTCGCCGGTCCCCTCGATGATCCGTTCGGCACCCGTGCCGCGATCGCGCCACGCACGACCGGGCTCGAGGATCCGACCGGGCGTGACTGCACGCCCCCGGCCGGGTCGCTGACGATCACCTCGGCGATCGATCTGGCCCTGTGCCGCAATCCATCGACCCGTGCGGGCTGGGCCGCTGCGCGCCAGCAGGCCGCCACGCTCGGCATCGCCGAGAGCGCCTGGGTGCCGAGCGTGGTCGCGTCCGGGTCCGAGAACTGGAGCGATGCGCCGCATACCCTCGGCACCGCCACGGGCATGCAGCGGACCACCGATGCGGCACTCAGCCTGTCATGGACGTTGTTCGATTTCGGCGGTCGCGAATCGCGGATCGCGAGCGCCCGCCACCTGCTCGAGGCCGCCGCGAGCAGCGCAGACAGCACGTCGCAGCAGGTCGTGCTGGCGACGGTGCAGACGTACTACGGCGTGGTGGCGGCCGATGCCGCGCTCGTCGCCGCGCAACGCGCCGAACAGGCCGCGCAACGCAGCCTCGACGTCGCGCGCGGCCGGCGCGACGCCGGCGTCGCGACCCGCGCGGACGTGCTCCAGGCGGAGACCGCGTTCGGCCAGGCGCTGCTGCAGCGCGTGCAGGCGGAAGGCGCGCTGGCCTCCGCGCGCGGCACCCTCGCCGTGACGATCGGTGCGCCGGCCGACCTGCCGCTGCAGCTCGATTCGGCGCCGGTGCCCGCCGAGGTGCCGGCGCTGACGCGCAGGGTCGCCGATCTCATGGCGGACGCGGCGCGCCAGCGGCCCGACCTCGCCGCGGCCCTCGCGCAGCGCGACGCCGCGCAGGCCGACATCACCAGTGCCCGCGCGACCGGCCGGCCGTCGATCAGCGTCGGCGCGAGCCGCAACTACGCGCAGATCCCGGGCCTGCCGAACGAGAACTACAATGCCATCGGCGTCAACGTGACCTGGCCGCTGTTCAACGGCTTCAACACGACCTACCGCGTGCGCCAGGCCGAGGCGGCGCTCGCCGCGCGCGAGGCGAACGCGGAGCAGGTGCGCCTCGCCGTGTCGCTCGACGTGTGGAGCGGCTATTCGGGGCTCGACTCGGCGGGCCAGCAGCTGAAGGCGACCGCCTCGCTGCTCGCGAGCGCGGTCGAGAACGAGCAGGTGGCGCTCGGGCGCTACCAGGCCGGTGTCGGCACGATCGTCGACGTGCTCACGGCCCAGTCGGCCCTCGCCGCGGCGCGGCAGCAGCGCATCGCCGCGGAGCGTGGCTGGCAGGTGGCACGCGCGCAGCTCGCGCTCGCGCTCGGCCGCCTGACCTCGGCCGAGCCGCTCGCGACCGCGGGAGCGGCGCAATGATGCACGGTCGCACGCTCGCGGCGAGCGCGTCGCTGCTCGCCTTGGCCCTCGCCGCCGGTTGCTCGGGATCGAAGAAGGTCGAATACCTGACCGCGGCGGTCGCGCGCAGCGACCTGACCGTGACGGTGTCGGCGACAGGAACGCTCAACCCGGTGACGCTCGTCAACGTCGGCACGCAGGTGTCCGGCACCGTGCAGACGCTCAATGTCGACTACAACTCCCGCGTGCAGCAGGGCGCGGTACTCGCCCAGCTCGACGAGCGCACCTACCTCGCCGCCGTGCACCAGTCCGATGCGAACGTCGCGAGCGCGACGGCGAGCCGCGATCTCGCGCAGGCCAACGCGCAGCGCGCCGAGGGACTGTTCGCGAAGGGCTACATCGCGCAGCAGGATCTCGACACGGCGCGCCAGCTGGCGCGCAGCTCGAGCGCGCAGCGCGACCTCGCGCTCGCGCAGCTCGACCGCGATCGCACCAATCTCGGTTACACGGTGATCCGCTCGCCGGTCTCGGGCGTCGTCGTCTCGCGCGAGGTCGACGTCGGCCAGACGGTCGCCGCCAGCTTCCAGACGCCGACCCTGTTCAAGATTGCCCAGGATCTCGCGAAGATGCAGATCGACTCGAGCTTCGCCGAGGCCGACGTCGGGCGGATCCGCGTCGACCAGCCGGTGCACTTCACGGTGGATGCGTTCCCGGATCGCGTCTTCAACGGGGCGGTCCGCCAGGTGCGGCTCAACCCGACGACGGTGCAGAACGTCGTGACCTACGACGTCGTCGTCGGCGTGGACAATCCCGACCAGATCCTGCTCCCCGGCATGACCGCGTACGTGAACGTCATCCTCTCCGAGAAGAAGGACGTGCTGACCGTGCCGAACGCGGCGCTGCGGTTCCGTCCGCCCGGCGTGGAGCCGCCGGCAGGCGGCCCTCCGGTCGCCGGCGCCGGCTTCGGCCCGCCCCAGCGGCCCGCCGCGGGTGCCGCTCGCCCCGAGGGTGCCGCGCCGTTGGCAGGGCCTGGGCCTGGACGGCGGGGTGGGGCGCCGCGTGCCGTGTACGTGCTGCGCGATGGCGTGCCTGTCGCCGTGCAGGTCCGGCTCGGCGGCACCGACCGCCGCTCGACCGAGGTCGTGGAAGGCGAGCTGAAGGCCGGCGACCAGGTCATCGTCGGCGTCGCCGGCGGTGCGGGCGGCACCGCGCCCGGTGCGCCGCGCGTGCGGATGTTCTGATGGCCTCGACCCCGGTCATCACCTGCCGTGGCGTCGTCAAGGACTACCTGACGGACGCCGGCACGATCAACGTGCTGCGCGGCATCGACCTGACGGTGATGCCCGGCGAGTTCGTCGCCATCATGGGTCCGTCGGGCTCCGGCAAGTCGACGCTGATGAACATCCTCGGTTGCCTCGACGTGCCGACCGGCGGCCAGTACGTGCTGGCCGGCGCGGACGTCGGCACGCTCGCCGAGCCCGCGCTCGCGCGCCTGCGCAACCAGACGATCGGCTTCGTGTTCCAGGGCTTCAACCTGCTCGGCCGCGCCACGCTCGAGGACAACGTCGCGCTGCCCCTCGTGTATGCGCGCGTCCCGGCCCAGGAACGCCGTGCCCGGGCACGCGACGTGCTCGCCAAGGTCGGGCTCGGAGACCTTTCGCGCTCGTTCCCGAACAAGATTTCCGGCGGGCAGCAGCAGCGCGTGGCGATCGCACGTGCGCTCGTCACGTCGCCCGCGCTCGTGCTTGCCGACGAGCCGACCGGCAACCTGGACACGCACACCAGCATGGAGATCATGGAGCTGTTCGCGGCGCTCAACCGCGACGGCATGACCGTCGTCGTCGTCACGCACGAGCCTGACGTCGCGGCGTGGGCGCATCGGCTGGTGCAGCTGCGCGATGGCGTCGTGCACTACGACGGCCCGGTTCCCGAGCAGTTCAGGAAGGCGTCGTGATCTTCGCGATGCTGCGCGAGGCGTTCGCGGCGATGGCGGCCAACCGGATGCGGGCGGCGCTGACCATGCTCGGCATGGTGATCGGCGTGGCCGCCGTCATCCTGATGCTGGCGATCGGACGCGGGGTCGAGGATTCGGTGAGCAAGTCGATCGCCTCCATGGGCAGCAACCTGTTCATCGTGCTGTCGGGTTCCTCGGCGCAGGGCGGCCTGCGGCTCGGCAGCGGCAATGCGCCGACGCTGACGATCGACGACGCGAGCGCGATCGCCGAGCTGCCCGGCGTGGTCGCCTCGGCGCCGACGCTGCCCGGTGGTGCGCAGGTCGTCTACGGGTCGGCCAACTGGGGCACGCAGGTCAACGGCACGACGCCGGACTACATCGATGTGTCGTCATGGGGTGTCGCGAGCGGCGCGATCTTCGACGACTCCGACGTGCGCGGCGCGACACGGGTCGCGATGCTCGGCCAGACGGTGGTCGACAACCTGTTCGGGGCCGAGGATCCGGTCGGCAAGACGATCCGCATCAAGAACGCGTCGTTCGTCGTCGTCGGCGTCATGAACAAGCGCGGCCAGAGCCTCGACGGTCGCGACCAGGACGACACCGTCCTCGTGCCGGTGACGACCGCGCAGCGCAAGCTGTTCGGGGCTCAGTTCCAGGGCACCGTCCGGTTCATCAGCGTCAAGGCCGAGTCCGAGGCGGCCATGCCGAGGGTCGAGGACGAGATCAACGCGCTGCTCACGGAACGCCATCGGATCCGGCCCGGCGCGGATGCGGACTTCACGGTCCGCAACCTCACCGCGATTGCGGAGACTGCGGCCCAGGCGACGCGGCTGATGGCGCTGCTGCTCGGTGCGATCGCGTCGATCTCGCTGGTCGTCGGCGGCATCGGCATCATGAACATCATGCTCGTGTCGGTGACCGAGCGGACGCGGGAGATCGGCATCCGCATGGCGATCGGCGCCGCGCGCACGCACATCCTGTGGCAGTTCCTGCTCGAGTCGATCGTGCTGTCGCTGGTCGGCTGCCTGATCGGAGTCGGGATCGGCGTGCTCGGCGCGTACGCGGTCAGCCACACGACCGAGGTGGCGACGATCGTGTCGCCGATGTCGATCGTGCTCGGGTTCTCCGTGGCCGCGGGGATCGGTGTGTTCTTCGGCTTCTACCCGGCGCGCAAGGCCTCGCTGCTGCAGCCGATCGAGGCGCTGCGCTTCCAGTAGCGCGTGTCAGTGCACCGGGCGGTCGTGCGGTTCCACGGCCTCGGTGAGGCGCGGCGCGACCTTGCGGACGGCGGCCGAGAGCACGTCGGAAAAGGGTCGCGGGACGCCGAGGGCATGTCCCTGGCCCCAGGTCACGCCGAGCGTGCCGAGTTGCGATGCGCAGGTGGTCGATTCGACGCTCTCAGCGACCGTATCGAGGCCCAGCTGGCGGGCGATCTGCAGTATGGCGCGGATCATCGGTTCCGAGCGGCCGTCGCGCGCGAAGTCCTGCACGAACTTGCCATCGATCTTCAGCGCGGACACCGGCAGGGCCTGCAGTTCCGCGAGCGTGCCGCCGCCGGTCCCGAAGTCGTCGATCGAGCACAGGCAGCCCAGCTCCCGCAGTGCGCGGACGCAGCCGGCGCCGCTCTCGCCGAGCGCGGCGAGCACGGGCTCGCCGATCTCGAAGCACAGCAGTGCCGCCGGCACCTGACTGGCGCGCAGCGCGTGGGCGATGTGCGCGGCGAGGTCCGGTCGCGCGACCGACTGCGCCGACAGGTTCAGCGAAAAGACGACGCCCGCGCGCTCGAGGGCGGTCGCGACCGGGGCGAGTTTCGCCAGCGTCTCTGCGAGGACCCATTCGTCGAGGCGTGCCGCGAGGCGGTGCCGCTCGGCGATGGCGATGAATTCGCGCGCCGGGATCGGCGCGCCGTTCTCGCCCGGCAGGCGCGCGAGCAGTTCGTAGCGATCGGGCCGGCTCGGATCCCAGAGCGGCACGAGCGGCTGTGCGTGCAGTTCCAGGGAGCCGGCCTCGAGCGCCGCGGCGAGTGCCCGGTACAGGCGCTGGTCGCGCTGGCGCTCCGCCGGGCGGGCATCCGAGGGCGCATACACGCCGACGCGGTCGCGACCCAGCTCCTTTGCGGCACGGCAGGCGGATTCGGCGCTCGCGAGGACGTGCTCCAGCATGCCGCCCGGTCCGATCGGCGCGATCCCGTAGCACATCGACACGCGCGTGCCCGCCAGCGGATCGGCGAGCGCCATCGCCGACACCGCGAGGCGCATGGATTCGGTCCAGGCGCGCGCCGCCTCCAGAGACGGCGTGTCGAGCAACGCGACGAAGCTGTCGCTGCCTAGGCGGGCGGAGACGCTCTCGCCGGGCACGTCCATCCCGTGCCAGGCATCTGCAATGCCGCGCAGGACCGCATCGCCCGCATTGAAGCCGTACAGCTCATTGGTGGCGCGCAGGTCGTCCACGTCGGCATGGACCAGCCAGCGGGCGTCGTTCGGTGCGCGCAGCATCTGGTCCGCGACGAGTTCGTCGAAGGCGTGACGGGTAAGCAGCCCGGTCGTGCCGTCGAAGCGCGTGTCGACGACTTCCTGCAGGCGCGGCGCGAGCCTTTCGAGCATCCGCGCTTCGCGCGCCTCGAAGGGACGGCTCTCGGCCCGGTTGAACGCCACCACGATGCCGAGGGTCTGGCCGCGCCGGACGAGCGGCACGCACAGGATCCGGAACGGCACGAGACCCTCGCCGCCGCCTTCACGGATGCGGTTGATGATCAGCGTCTTCTGCTGCAGCTGGGCGACGCGCAGCAGGTTGCGGCTCGCCATTGCGCGCAGCGTGTCGAGTTCGCCGGCTTCGAGGGGTGCGCGGATCGCGATTCGCTCCAGGCGCCGCGCCGGGACGTGCAGCAGCGCGACGTCGCAGGAGGCATGGATGGCGAACGCGTCGATGAGCTGCGCGAGCGAGTCGGCGCCCGGCGCCGCGGGGTCGGCACGGCTGACCTCGAACAGCCACTGCAGTTCCTGGGTGTCCTCGATGTTGAAGGATCCGGTATCGAGCACGCGTCGCTGGGACATCTCGCGGCGCGCGACGGTCAGCACCGGTGCGAGCGTGCGCGCGACCGACTCGGCGTTCGGGCGGTCGGCGCCCGGGGGCAGCGCGCGGCACACGATGGCCAGCACGCCGAGCACCGCACCGAGGCCATCCCGCAGCACGAGTGCATAGGCCGGCAGGTCGTCGAGCAGGGCCTCGGCGTGATTCGAGCCGCGGGTATCGCGGGCCGACTCGAGCAGTTCCAGGATGACCGGGCGCAGGTCCTGCAGGTCCGCGCCGTCCGCCGTCCACAGCAGGTCGGCGTCCGGTGCATACAGGTAGATCCCGCGTGCGCGGGGCAGTAGCGACCGTAGCAGCTGCGCATACGGTGCGAAGTCGAACGAGGCATGCGCCGTCATGCGGGGCCCGCGTAGCGTCGTCTGAACCGCGATCATTCCACAGGGGCGACCGTAAGTGACGTGGCGCCGTTCACGGTCCGGCGCAGGGGGACTTTACATAACACCGTCGCCGCCGACTACGTCCAGTCGCGCGAGCGCTCGACTGCCCGGTGCCACGCGCCGCGCCGCTCGACGGCGTCGGACCGGCCGGCGCCCGGCTCGAAGCGTCGGCCGACCCGCCAGTTCGCCTCGACCGCCCCGTCATTGTCCCAGAATCCGGCCCCGAGACCGGCGAGGAACGCGGCGCCGAGCGCGGTGGTTTCCGTGTAGGCGGGCCTGACGACCGGGACGCCGAGCAGGTCCGCCTGGAACTGCATCAGCAGGTCGTTGGCCGTGGCCCCGCCGTCGACCCGCAGTTCAAGCAGTGGCTGGCCGGCGTCGGACTGCATGGCGGTGAGCAGGTCGGCGCTCTGGAAGGCGATCGCCTCGAGCGCGGCGCGCGCCAGGTGGCCGCGTCCGGTGCCCCGGGTCAGGCCGACGAGCGTGCCGCGCGCGTGCGGGTCCCAGTAGGGTGCGCCGAGGCCCGTGAATGCCGGGACGAGGTAGACGCCGCCCGTGTCCGGCACGCTCGCGGCCAGCGCCTCGACCTCGGAGGAGTGCGCGATGATGCCGAGGCCGTCGCGTAGCCACTGCACCACCGCGCCGCCGACGAACACGCTGCCCTCGAGCGCGTAGCTGAGCGCGCCACGGCGCCATGCGATCGTCGACAGTAGGTGGTGGCGCGAATGCAGCGGCGCCGTCCCGGTGTTCATCAGCATGAAACAGCCGGTGCCGTACGTGTTCTTCGCCATGCCCGGCCGGAAGCAGGCCTGCCCGAACAGCGCCGCCTGCTGGTCGCCGGCGATGCCGGTGATGGGCACGGCCGTCCCGTCGAGTACCGCGACCGGTGCGTCGGCCGGCGCCATCGAACTCGGCACGACTCCAGGCAGGCAGGCCGCCGGGATGCCGAACAGGGCGAGCATCGCCTGCGACCACGCGCCCGTGGCGAGGTCGAGCAGCAACGTCCGGCTCGCGTTGCTCGCGTCCGTCACGTGCGCGCGCCCGCCGCTCAGCTTCCAGACGAGCCAGCTGTCGATCGTGCCGAAGGCGAGTTCGCCGCGTTCGGCGCGGCCGGGCCCGTCCGGTACGCTCGCGAGCAGCCATGCCAGCTTCGTCGCAGAGAAATACGGGTCGAGCGTGAGGCCCGTGGTGCGCGCGACCACATCCTCGTGGCCCGCGGCGCGCAGCGCCGCGCAGCGCTCCGCGGTGCGCCGGTCCTGCCAGACGATCGCCGGCGCGAGTGGGCGCCCCGTCGACCGCTCCCACAGGACGGTGGTTTCGCGCTGGTTCGTGATGCCGATGGCGGCGAGGTCCCCCGGGCGCGCGCCGGCGCGCGCGAGCACCTCGGCGATGGTCGCGGACTGCGTCGACCAGATCTCCTCCGGGTCGTGCTCGACCCAGCCGGGCGAGGGGAAGTGCTGGGTGAATTCGCGCTGCGCGCTCGCGACAGGCCGGCCCGCGGCGTCGAAGAGGATGGAACGCGAGCTCGTCGTGCCCTGGTCGAGTGCGAGGACGTAGCGGCCCATCGTCGATGCTCCGTGCGGTTCGTCTAGAGTGCGGCGAGCCAGGCGCCGACCGCGGCGGCGGCGTCCGGCGGGAGGTGCAGCCCAAGCTTGGTGCGGCGCCACAGCACGTCGTCGGCCGTGCGCGCCCACTCCTGCTCGTTCAGGTAGCGCAGTTCGGCCTCGTGCAGGCCCTCGGCGACCTCGGCGCCGAGGTCCGACGGCGCGGCCGCGGCACCCAGCCAGCGCGGCAGTCGCGCGCCGTAGGTCCGTGCCCAACGGTCGAGCAGTCGCGGGGCGAATCCCGGGTAGGTCGTCGCGAGCGTCGCCCGGAACCGCGCGTAGTCGCCCCCCGGCATCTCGCCGCCTGGCAGCGGCGCGGACGCGGTCCACGATCGGTGCTGCACGCCGAGCGCCGGCAGCAGGCGCGCCAGCGCGTCCTCGGCAAGGCGCCGGTATGTCGTGATCTTGCCGCCGAACACCGACAGCAGCGGCGCACCGGCGGTATCGAGCTCGAAGCTGTAGTCGCGCGTGACGCTCGACGGGTCCGACGACTCGTCCTCGAGCAGCGGGCGCACGCCCGAATAGCTCCAGATCACCTCGGTCGGCGAGACGTTGTGGCGGAAGTACCGCGTCGCGAGTTCACACAGGTAGGCGACCTCGTCGGCGTCGATCGCCGTCTGCGCGGCGTCGCCGTGGTACTCGACGTCGGTCGTGCCGATCAGCGTGAAGTCATGCTCGTACGGGATCGCGAAGATGATCCGCCTGTCCACGTTCTGGAAGATGTAGGCGTAGGGATGCTCGAACAGCCGTGGCACGATGATGTGGCTGCCCTTGACGAGGCGCACGGAATTGCGCGAGCGCACCGGCGTCGACTGGTCGAGGAACCGACCCACCCACGGGCCTGCGGCATTCACGACGGCGCGGGCGCGCACGCGTTGTTCGCCGGACGCGCTCGCGAGCGCCGCCGTCCAGGTCCCGTCCTCGCGGGTGATCGCAGTGCAGCGCGTGCGCGTCAGGATGCGGGCGCCGCGTTCGCGGGCGTCGAGCGCGTTGAGCACCACGAGGCGCGCGTCGTCCACCCAGACGTCCGAGTACACGAAGCCGCGTCGATGATCGGTGCGCAGCGGCGCCCCCGCCTCGTGCCGCTGCAGGTCGACGGCCTCGGAGGCGGGCAGGCGCCGACGTCGGGCGAGATGGTCGTAGAGGAAAAGTCCGGCGCGGATCATCCACGCCGGCCGCAGGTGTGGCTCGTGCGGCAGCACGAAGCGCAGCGGCCACATGATGTGCGGGGCAGCCGCGAGCAGCACCTCGCGTTCGGCGAGCGCCTTGCGGACCAGACTGAACTCGTAGTACTCGAGGTAGCGCAGCCCGCCGTGGATCAGCTTCGTGCTCGACGAGGACGTGTGCGAGGCGAGGTCGTCCTGCTCGACGAGCAGGACCGACAGTCCCTGCCCGGCCGCATCGCGGGCGATGCCGGTGCCGTTGATGCCTCCGCCGACGACCAGCAGGTCGCACTCTTGCAGGAGGTCACTCATCGGTGAGGCGCGCCGCGAAGCTGGCGCCGGAGGGAGTCGGCACGGAGCATCTGAACCGGATCCGTTGCACGGGGAGGCGCCAGTCTAACCCAGCACAGTCCGGTGCGCGGTCTGGGCGCGACGTCGCCTTGTCAGGCCGCGTCCCGGTCCGGGTCCGCAAGGCGCCGCGCGACGACCGGTGCCGCGCCGAACCAGTGCAGGTCCTCCGCGAGCGCCGCGACCTCGCCGACGATCAGCAACGCCGGCGAGCCCACCTGCTCGCGGGCCGCAAGTGCCTCGACGTCGTCGAGTGTCCCGACGAGGACGCGCTGCTCGGGACGACTGCCGTTCTCGACGAAAGCCACCGGCGTCAACGGCGCGCGACCGTGCCGCAACAGCTCGGTGCGCAGCACCGGCAACATCGCCACGCCCATGTACACCGCGAGCGTCTCGCGCGCCGCCGCGAGGCCCCGCCAATCCGTCGCGTCCAGCGACTCGCGGCAGTGCGCGGTCACGAAGCGGACCGAGCCGGAGTGGTCCCGGTGGGTCAGCGGAATTCCGGCATACGCACCACAGGCGAGCGCGGCGGTGACGCCCGGGACGACTTCGTAGCGCACGCCATGCGCGCGCAGGAACTGCAGCTCCTCGCCGCCGCGGCCGAATACGAACGGATCGCCACCCTTGAGGCGAACGACACGACGGCCGGCCCTGACGTGCTCGAGCATGAGTTCATTGATGGCGGCCTGCGCGACGCTGTGCCCCTGCCCGGACTTGCCGACCTCGACGAGGTCGGCCTCGCGACGGGCGAGCGCGAGCACCTCGCGTGACACGAGGCGGTCGTGCAGCACGACATCGGCGCCCTGCAGTGCGCGCAGCGCATTGAGGGTCAGCAGCCCGGGATCGCCGGGTCCCGCACCGACCAACGCGACCGACCCCGCAGGATCGCCGCCGCCGGCCGCCTCGCCACGGGCAAGTTCGCCGGCGAGCAGTTCGGATGCGGCCTCCATGCGCGCGTGGCGCACGAGGCCGGCCACCGGCCCGTCGACCAGCCAGTCGTAGAAGCGGCGCCGCGCCGAGAGATCGGGAATGGCGGCACGAATCCGCCCGCGCCATGCGGCTGCGAAGGCGGCGAAGCGGCCGACGGATTCGTCGACCACCGTCTCGATGCGTGCGCGGATCCGGCGAGCGAGTGCAGGGGCGGTGCCGCCGGTGGATACGGCGACGATGATCGGCGAGCGATCGACGATCGCCGGCAGGATGCCCGTCGAGAGCTCCAAGTCGTCGACGACGTTGACGACGATTCCGCGTCGGTCCGCTGCCATCGCGACTGCGCGATTGACCGTCAGGTCGGAGGTCGCGGCGATCACGAGCCGCGCGCCATCGACGTCGGCCGGCTCGAACTCCCGCGCGACGTGCTCGAGGCCCCCGCTGTCGCGGGCCGCGCTGAGCGCGTGCGTCAGCGCCGGCGCGACGATGCGGATGCGCGCACCGCTCTGCGAGACGAGCGCGATCTTGCGCTCGGCGATGGGGCCGCCGCCGACGACGACGACGAGGCGGTCGCGCAGGTCGAGGAAGATCGGGAAATGGCGCATGGTTGCGGCGCTAGCCCGTCGGAAGGCCGACGCGCCACAGGAAGTCGCCGAAGCGCTCGTCGGGCGCGCGTCCGGCGGCGTAGCGCGCGAACAGCCCGTCCAGTTCAGCCAGGATCGTCGCCTCGTCGAGGTTCTCGCGATACAGCACGTTGAGTCGCTCGCCGCGCGCATCGCCACCCAGGTGCAGGTTGTAGCGCCCGGGCGCCTTGCCGATCAGGCCGATCTCGGCGAGGTAGGGGCGCGCGCAACCATTGGGGCAGCCGGTGATGCGCAGGCTGAGCGGGACGCCCTCGATGCCATGCGTCTCGAGCAGCGACTCGACCCGCCTGATCAGCTGTGGCAGGTAGCGCTCGGCCTCCGCCATCGCCAGCGGGCAGGTGGGCATCGAGACGCAGGCCAGCGCATCGCGCTTCAAGGGCGTGCCCAGTTCCGCGGCGTCGAGGCGGTATTGCGCGATGACCGCATCGATCCGGTCGCGGTCCTCGCCCGCGACGCCGGCGATCGTCGCGTTCTGGTTCGAGGTGATGCGGAAATCGCCGCGGTGCACGCGTGCAATCTCGCGCCAGCCCGTGAGCCACGGCAGGTCGTAGCGGTCGATGATGCGTCCGGCTGGCACGCGCAGCGTGCGATGCCACAGGCCGTCGTGTCCCTGCTGCCACCCGAAGCGGTCGCCGTTCGAGGTGAACGCGAACGACCGGGCGGGCTCGAGCTTGATGCCCGAGCGTCGTTCCACCTCGCCGACGAACCAGGCGAGTCCACGGTCCGCGATCGTGTACTTGAGGCGGGCATGCTTGCGATTGGTGCGGTCGCCGAAGTCGCGCTGCGTGGTGATCACCGCTTCGGCGACCTTGAGCGCTGCGTCCGGCGGCAGGAACCCGGCGATGTCGGCGAGTCGGGGATAGGTATTCGGGTCGCCGTGCGTCGCGCCGAGGCCACCGCCGACCGTCAGGTTGAAGCCGACCAGGCGCCCGCCTTCGACGATCGCGATGAAGCCGAGGTCGTGGGCGAACACGTCGACGTCGTTCGACGGTGGCACGGCGATCGCGGTCTTGAACTTGCGCGGCAGGAACGAAGTCCCGTACACCGGCTCGTCTTCCTGTGCGCCGGCGAGCTTCTCGCCGTTCAGGAAGATCTCGTGATACGCGCGGGTCTTCGGCAGCAGGTGCTCGGACAGGCGCCGGGCCAACTCGGCGACCTCGAGGTGTGCGGGCGACTCCACCGGATTCGAGCTGGCGATGACGTTGCGGTTGACGTCCCCGCAGGTCGCGATCGAGTCCATGAGCGCGGCATCGAGCGCGGCCATCGTCCCCTTCATGTCGCCCTTGGCAATGCCATGGAACTGGAACGTCTGGCGCGTGGTCAGGCGCAGCGACCCGTTCGCGAAGCGACGCGCGATGTCATCGATCGCGAGCCACTGCGCCGGCGTGCAGACGCCGCCCGGGAGGCGAATGCGCACCATGAAGCGCCACAGCGGCTCGAGACGCTGCAGCCGGCGCTCCTCGCGGATGTCACGGTCGTCCTGCTGGTAGCTGCCATGCAGCCGCACCAGCTGCGCATCGTCGTCCGCGAGGCCGCCGCTGGTCGGGTCCGCGAAGCCGTCGGCGAGCGTGCCGCGCAGGCCGCGGCTCGAGGACTTGATCTTCTCGACTGGGGTCAGTTCGCTCATCGGTGCCTCAGTAGACGTCGCGCGCGTAGCGCTTGATGCGGGCCAGTTCGCTGACGTATTCGGTGGCGTCCTCGGGCGACCGGCCGCCGTGGGTCGCGACGATCTCCACCAGCGCCGCATGGACGTCCGGCGCCATGCGCTCGGCATCGCCGCAGACGTAGACGTGAGCGCCGCTCTCGAGCCAGCGGAACAGCTCTCGGCCGTGCTCGCGCAGCCGATCCTGTACGTAGACCTTGCTCGGCGAATCGCGCGAGAACGCGACGTCGAGGCGCGACAGCTCGCCGCGCTTGAGCGCCGCCTGCCATTCGGTCTGGTAGAGGAAGTCCCGTTCGCGGCGGCGTCCGCCATAGACCAGCCAGGAACGGCCTGTCGCGCCTGCGGCGGCGCGCTGCTGGATGAAGCCTCGGAACGGTGCGACGCCGGTCCCGGGGCCGATCATCACGATGTCGCGGGAGCCGTCGGCCGGCACGCGGAAGCGCGGGTTCGGCTCGACGAACGCGGCGAGGCGCAGGCCGGGGGAGCTGGTCGCGAGCTGCCACGAAGCGGGTCCCACGCGTCGCCGGCGAGCGTGCTGGTACTCGACGACCGCGACCGTCAGGTGTGCCTCGTCCCCCACCGACGCGCGGCTGGAGGCGACCGAGTACAGCCGCGAGGCGAGCGGATTCAGCGCCCTGACAAGTCCCTCGGCATCCCATTCCGCCGGGTGCCGTGCGAGCAGGTCCGCGACCTGCAGCTCCTTCAGCAGCGGTCGCAGCGCAGCCGAATTCTCCGGACGCAGCACGGCGGCGAGCTCGTTGCTTGCACAGCGCTCGGCGAGCCGCTCGAGCAGGGGCCTGCCGATGCGGGCGATCTCGCGGCGATCGCGCAGCCACTGGCCGAGCGTTGCCGTCGTGCCGCCAATCGTGACCGTGGTCGACGCGTCGAGGCGGGTGTGGCTCAGGATTTCATCGACCAGTCCGCTCGGATTCGGCAGCACGAGTCCGATCGCATCGCCCGGCTCGTACTCGAATCGACGGGCGGGCAGCACGAGCTCGATGTGCCGCACGTCGCGATCGGCGCCGCGCGCGGTGATGCGCTGGTTGGTGGCGAGTTCCACCTCGAGCGGCGCATCGCGGGAGGCGAGCTCAGCGACCGGGGCGGCGCTCGGCAGCACGAAGACGTTGGAGGAGGTCGTCGCGTCGCTGCCCAGTTCCTGGCGTGCCAGTTCGACGGCGCCGTCGATCCAGGTCGCGGCGTGGGCTTCGTAGTCGACGTCGCAATCGACCCGGCCACCGAGGCGGCGCGCGCCAAGCGCCTCGAGGCGCTCGTCGAACGCCCGGCCGGTCGCGCAGAACTGCGGGTAGCTGGAGTCGCCGAGGGCGAGCACGCTGAAGGCGAGGGACTCCAGCTTCGGGGCGCGGCGGCTGTTCAGGAAGTCGATGAGCGCCCGCGCGTCGTCCGGGGGGTCGCCGTCGCCGTGGGTGCTCGCCACGAGGTAGAGCAGTCGCTCCTGGGCAAGGAGTCGCGTGGGGTAGTCCGACGCGCTGACGACCGTCGCGGACAGGCCGGCAGCCGCGAGGCTGCGCCCGAGCTTCTCGGCGACACGGCGGCCATTGCCGGTCTGGGATGCGTACAGCACCGTCGCACGGGCGGCCGCCGACGTCGTGCCGGTGGCGCCGGCGCCCCGACTCCGGTCCACCGCGAGTGCCGCAAGGTAGCCGCTCGCCCAGTTCAGGGCTGCCGGATCCAGGTCGCCGACGACGGCCAGCAGCCGGGCCAGGCGGTCGGCCGCCAGCGGGGCGGGCGCAGGGGAGGGGGCGGGATGCGCGCTCATGGAGACTCGGCAGTGCAAGGAGCGCGTGATGCTAGGGATCGGCGTGCCGGCCCGGAACCGCTTTTAGGTTATGGCCCGATAACTGCTTCGCGGGGCTTGCGACGGTGCCTAGACGGGCGAACCGTCGTCAGGGTGGTATTTCCCACGCGCTTCCTGTAGGGTGTCCGGCGGCTCGTGTCCCTTTGTCCTTTTTTGCCTCCTGCCGCCCGGGTTCTCCGGAACCGGCACTGACATCAAAAGCGCTGAGAGTCCGATCCAAGGTGGCGGTTGTGACCGCACCCGGGCGCTGACGCGATGTCCCTGCCTGGAAGCGATCACCTACCGCAGTCAGTCCCGGTTCTGGGAGTTTGAGCCGCTTCGGCGTGCCGCGCTCGGAACCACGTTAGTGAGTGATCGCAAAAATGACCAAGATTTATGTGGGCAACCTGCCGTTTTCGGCCGACGAAGCCGCTGTGCGCCAGCTGTTCGAGCAGCACGGCAAGGTTGAGTCGGTTGCCCTGATCAACGACCGCGAGACCGGCCGCCCCCGTGGCTTCGGCTTCGTCGAGATGGCGAGCGCGGATGCCGCGCGCGCGATCCAGAGCCTGAACGGCCAGAACATGGGCGGTCGTCCGCTGCGCGTCAACGAGGCGCAGGAGCGCACCGGTGGCGGCGGCGGCGGCGGTGGCCCGCGCGGCGGTGGCGGCGGCGGCGGCGGC
>CAISEB010000057.1 GCA_903884235.1 uncultured Pseudomonadota bacterium | reverse complement strand
TGACGGCCCGCCGCTGCTGTCCTGGGAGGTCGCGAATGTCCTGTTCCACGAGTTCGGGCATGCCCTGCACATGCTGTCGAACGGGGCGCAGTACCGCGCGCTCGGCAGCCTGCACGCGCCCTGGGACTTCATCGAGGTGCCCTCCCTGCTGAACGAGCGCTGGCTGCTCGACCGCGCCGTCCTGTCCCGCTTCGCGCGCCACTACCAGACGGGCGAGCCGATGCCCGCCGCGCTGATCGACAAGGTCGAACGATCGCTCCGGCACGATCGCGTGTTCAGCGTGAACCTCGAGTACCTGGCGACGGCGCTCGTCGACCTGCGCATCCATCTGCTGGCCGACGGGCGTTCCATCGACGCGGTCGAGGAGGAGCGCAGGCTGCTGGCCGAACTGGAGATGCCATCCGCGGTGACGCCGGTGCTGCGCGTCTCGAACGCCTTCCACACGTTCACCGAGGCCTACGGCGCCGGCGTCTACACGTACCTGTGGTCGGATGCCATCGCCGCGGACATCGCCGAGGCCTTCCTCGCGGCGCCTGGCGGCCTCTACGACCCGGAAGTCGCCGCGCGCTACCGGCGGACGATCCTCGAGGCAGGCAACACCCGACCGATGCGCGAGGCGTTCCGGGAGTTCCGTGGCCACGCCGCGGATCCCGACGCGCTGTTCCGGCGCTTCGGCCTGCTGCCCGTGGCGTCGCACCCATGAGCCCACCGGCCCCCGCGACGTCCGGGACGGTGGCGGCGGGCGGGGCCGGGCGGCCTGCCTACCCGGGCCGGATCGTGATCGACGGCCTCGACTGCTCGGTGCCGAGCGAGGACTACGTCCGCAGGCTGCGCGCGGGTGGCGTCGACTGCATGCACCTCAGCATCGAGGACATGGACGGCCGCGGCAATGTCCACCCGTTCGTCTTCGTGCACGAGGTGCTCGACCGGCTTGGCGGCGCGATGGCGCTCGCACGCAGCGCCGCCGACATCCTCGAGTGCCAGCGACGCGGCGCGATCGCGCTGGTACTCGGCTGGCAGGGCGCCGACCCGGTCGGCATCGAGCACGGCACGCTGCGCGCCTACTACGAGCTCGGCCTGCGGATCATCGGCATCACCTACAACATCACGAACCGCTACGGCAGCGGCTGCCTGGAGCCGGGCGGCCGCTTGACGGCCGACGGCCGGGCGCTCGTCGAGCAGGCGCACGCGCTCGGCATGCTGCTGGACGTCGGCGGCCACACGGGCGAGCAGACCTCGCTCGATGTCATCGCGCTCGCGGCCGGCCGGCCGGTGATCTGCTCGCACACTGCCCTCGCCGCCCTGAACCCCAACCGGCGCAACACCAGCGATCGCGTCTGCGAGGCGATCGCGGCGACCGGTGGCGTGATCGGCGTGCTGTGCATCAACGACTTCCTGGTGCGCAACGCCGCGAACGCCGTCCCCGGCGAGCCCAACCCGCAGGCCCCGCTCGGCGTGTTCCTCGATCACCTCGAGCACCTGAAGCGCCTCGTCGGCGCGGACCACATCGGCATCGGCCCCGACTTCGTGGACGGACAGGACTTCGCGAAGCCCGGCGCCTGGCCCGGGCAACGCTTCACGCCGGACATGATCGGCGGCCTGACGGCCGAGGGCACGATCCTGTTCGCCGAGGGATTCGGGAGCATCGACCAGCTCCCGAACGTCGTCGCGGGACTGAAGGCGCGCGGCTGGAGCGCGACCGACATCGCCAAGGTGCTCGGCGAGAACTGGCTGCGCGTGTACCGGGAGGCGTGGGGTGGATAGGCGGAACAGTCAGGCCAAGGCCGTGGTGCACGCATGCACGAGCTGAGCCCGTCGGTAGCGGCGACACGGCGCGCGGCGTTCCCGGTCGGTGCCGGCGTCACGCTCGAATCGCTCACGCGCGACCCCTACGCGGTATACCGCCAGCTGCGCGACGTGGAGCCGGTGAGCTGGCTGCCGGCGCTCGGCATGTGGTACCTGACGCGCCACGAGGACGTGCAGGCCGTGCTGCTCGACACCGCGCGATTCACGACCGCGTCCACGCGCTCGCCGATCCAGGAGACCTTCGGTGAGCAGGTGCTGACCACCGAGGGCGTTCGCCACGACCGCTATCGCCGAGCCTTCCAGGCGGACTTCGCGAAGTCCCGGATCGGCGCCACGCTCGAGGAGCCGCTGCGGCGGCTCGCGACGCAGCTGGTCGACGGGTTCAGTCGCGAGGGAGGCATCGAGATGCGTGTCGCCTTCGCGAGCCGGCTGCCGATCCAGGCCATGCTCGCGCTGTGCGGCCTGCCGCTGGATGCAGAGGCGCAGCTGCGCGGCTGGTACGACCACTTCGAAGCGGCGCTCTCCAACTTCGGCGGCGATGCCGTCGTGCGGACAAGTGCCGCACGGGCGGCCAGCGAGCTGCACGCGTTCCTGCAGGCGGCGATCGAGAGCGCCCAGGGCCCCGGGGAACCGTCGCTACTACGCACGCTCGTGAACGCCCCGGCCGAGGATCGGCTCAGCGACGAGGAGATCCGCCGCAATCTCGGCATCCTCTTCTTCGGCGGCATCTCCACCGTCGAAGCGCTGATCCTCAATGGACTCTGGGCATTCCATCGCCACCCCGAGATGATCGCGGCGGCCCGGGCCGACCTCGGGGTCCTGCCGGCATTCGTCGACGAGACGATCCGCTGGCACGGCCCGGTGCAATCCGCGACGCGCCATGCGCTCTGCCCGACGACGCTCGGCGCGGCAGACGTCCTCGAGGGCGAGATCGTCAACTGCATGCTGGGTGCTGCCAACCGCGACCCGGCCGTGTTTCCCGAACCGGACCGCTTCGTGCTCGGGCGCGCGAACATTCGCAAGCACCTCGCGTTCGCGGCCGGTCCCCACGCCTGCCTCGGCTTCCACCTCGCGAAACTCGAGGCGCAGGTGGCGCTCGAGGTGCTGCTGGCGCGCCTGCCCGGATTGCAGGTCGTCGCGGACGGCACCGAGCCACCGAGCGGCTACGAGTTCCATCAGCCACGGCAGCTCCGCGTCGCCTGGCACGCCTGAGCGCGGACGGACCGGCGGTCCCCGCCGGGCGCATGCTATTGCAGCGCATCACGGGTCGGCACCCGCATGGCGCGCCGTCGTGATTGCGCCCGCCTCCGGGCGGTGACAGGATGGCCCGAACCCACGCGAGGCCCGAATGCTCCGTCCGCCCGAAGCACCCCTTGCAGCCACGGAGCGAGCCTACGCGCTCTCGCTGACCGAGATGCAGGCGGCCGCGGCGCGCGGCAGCCATGCCACGCCGCGGCTGTTGCACGGCAAGGCGTCCGAGCAGTTCGCCGCGGCCGCGGGACCCGACGCGAACGGCGCCCACCTCCCGTGGGGATCGCAGGAGCTCGTGACCCTCTCCGACGACCTGATGCTCGTCCGTTCGGACGTGAGATCCACCGACCTATGCGGCGGGCGCGATGCCTCGTTCGAGATCGATACGCGGGGCTGGCTCTACCTGCATTTCCGGCTCAATGGCATCAGCGTCGATCGATTCCCGGACGGCGCGCCGCGGACCGTCGGCGGCGGCTCGTTCCTGGTCGGCGCCTCGTCGCGACCCACGGCGTTCACGCGCCAGGTGCTGTCGGACGTCTGGCAGGTGGTGACGATCGCGTTCAGGCCCTCCGATACGTTCCAGAGCCTGCCGGTGACGGACAGCATGCTGCCGAGCGAGCTCAGGCGTTTCCGCGCCGGGGATCCGGACGTCGAGTTCCTCTACGCCAGTCCCTTCACCGCGGACATGCGCGCCGCGGCCGGCGCGCTGCTCCGACCCGTGGTCAGCGGCGGCATGCGCCCGTTCTACCTGAAGGCCAAGGCCGTCGAGCTCGTGTGCCTCGCGGTCGAGCAGGTCGGCAGGCCTGCGCCGCAGATCGAGTCGCCGCTCCGGCTCAGCCACCGCGACGTCCGCGCCCTCGAGGAGGCCAAGCGCCTCGTCGACCATGCGACCGTGAACTACTCGCTGGAGCAGCTCGCGCGCCGCGTCGGCATCAACCGGCGCAAGCTCGCGCTGGGCTTCAAGATCCTGTTCGGCGAGACGGTCGGCGAATACCAGCGGGACGTCCGGCTCGAGTTCGCGCGGCGAATGCTCGAGGACCGGACCGCGTCGGTCACCTACGCCGCCACCGTCGCGGGCTACAGCGACGTCGGCAGCTTCGGCAAGGCGTTCAAGGCGAAGTACGGCTGGCTGCCGTCGCAGTCGCGGCCGGCCGGCAGCCGGCGCGCCCGGGCGCCAAAAAGTAACGCCAGCCCGATTTCTGAGTAACGCCAGCCCAATCACCACGGCGGCCGGCTCCCTACGCTCGTCCCGGACCTGACCCATCGGGCAGCACGGAGGGAGCGCTTGCGGCTCTGCGCTAGGCGATGACGGCGACGACCGCACTGCAGGGACTCGCGGCCGAGTACTGGGAATTCCGTCTCCGGGAATACCCGGTGCTCGCCCATGACCTCGGCGACACTCGCTATCCTCGCGACCTGTTCCGGGAATCGATCGCGGACTACGACCGCAGGGATGCCGAGCACGCCCGGCTGCTCGCACGCCTCGCCACGATCCCACTGGCCGAGCTCAGCCCGGGCGACCGCATCACCCACCGCCTGCTGGCGCGGGAGATCGGCGAGGAGCGCGAGCACTACGCATTCGGTTCGCACCTGCGCCCGGGGCTGTTCCCGTTGGGGCCCGAGAGTGCCGTCGGCTTCGCGATGCAGAAGACCGCGATCCGCCACCCCGCGGACGCGGAGGATTTCCTGGCACGACTCGAGACCCTGCCCGGCTACTTCGAACACCACCGCGAGCGACTGCGCGCGGGCCTCGCCGCCGGGTATCGCCTGCCGGGGGCCGTGCGCGCGCGCGTCGTCGCGAGCGTCACCGCCTACTGCGAAGGGCCGGTCGAGGCCCACGCCTGCTATCGCCCCCTCGCCGCGGCGGGTGGCCGCGACGCGGCCCCCTTCGAGGCGGCGCAGGCCCGCGGGCGCCAGCTGATCGAGGAGCGCGTGCGGCCGGCCTTCCGCGGCTGGCTCGACGAGCTGCGCGGCTACGCGCCGCACTGCCGCGACTCGGTCAGCATCCGCGAGGAGCCGGATGGCGAGGCGTACTACGGGTTCCTCGCGCGCCACTTCACGACGACCACGCTGACCCCCGCCGAGATCCATGCGACCGGTCGCGACGAGGTCGCCCGCATCCGTGCGGCGATGGACGAGATCGCGGCGGAGGCCGGCTTTCCCGGCGACCTGCCGGGCCTCAGGACACTGATCGCCACCGACCCGCGCTTCGTCGCGAAGACCCGCGACGAGCTGCGTGAGCGGATGCAGGTGCTCGCCAAGCGGATCGAGCGACGCATCCCGGAGTTCTTCGGCCGCATCCCGCGCATGACCTACGGCATCGAGTCGATCCCGGACGCGCTCTCCGCTCAGCTGCCCCCGGCCTATGCGCAGCCGAACCCGCCCAGCGGCCTCGCGGCCGGCGTCTTCTGGGTCACGGGCCTGCCGGCGCGCTGCCCGACGCCGATGCACGTGCCGATCACGATGCACGAGGCGTGGCCCGGCCACCTGATGCACATCGCGCTCCTGCAGGAGATGAAGGAGCTGCCGGCCTTCCGGCGCTACGGCCTCGGCAACTACACCGCGTACCTCGAGGGCTGGGCGATGTACTGCGAGCAGCTGGGCTACGACTTCGGCCTCTACGAGGACGCGTTCGCCCGCTACGGCCAGCTCGACATGGAGATGTGGCGCGCCGTGCGCCTCGTCGTCGACTCCGGCATCCATGCGATGGGCTGGAGCCGCGCGCAGGCGATCGAGTTCATGGCCGCGCACGTCACGCTGCCCACCGAGGCGGTCGAGGCCGAGGTGGACCGCTACATCGGCTGGCCCGGCCAGGCGCTCGGCTACAAGATCGGCGAGCTCAAGGTCCGCGGACTCCGGGAGCGCGCCGCGCGCCGGCTCGGGGCGAGCCTCGACCTGCGTGCACTGCACGACCGGTTCAGCGACGCAGGCCCCGTCACGCTCGAGATCCTCGACGAGCACGTCGAGGCGTGGATCTCGGCCGCCGAAGCGCGGGGGGTGTAGCCGCGTGTCCGCCAACGTCGCCATCGACCGCGTCGCCGACGACTTCCTCGCCCACCTGCGCGCGACGAGTGCACAGGTGCGCCGGCGCAGCGGCCTGCCAGTCGAACGGCTCGACGACCTGTCCTACGAGGCAGCGCAGCGCGAGGCGGCGTACTGCCGGGACGGACTTGCGGCGCTCGGGGACATCCCGGCCGGGGACCTCGACTCGGAGCGGTGGCTGCTCGCCCGGCTGCTCCGTCACAGCTTCACGAGCGGGGTCGATGCCGAGGCGGACTACTGGCTCACGTTCGCCGTGACGCCGTACTCTGGGGGCTGGGTGCTCGCCGGGGTCCACGACGTGCTCGCCTCGCAGCCGGTGGCGACGCCCGCCGAGCAGCAGGCGTTCCTGCGGCTCGTGCGCGACTACGCAAGGCTGCTCGCGCAGGTCGCCGACAAGACCGAGCAGCAGGCGGCGCGTGGCATCCGCGTACCGGTGCCGGCGATTCCCGGCGTGCGGGCGACGCTCGCGGGCCTGCGCAACGCCGCGGACGGCCTGCTGCGGACCGCAACGCCTGCCCGCGCCTCGACGGCGGCGAACGGCGCCGCGTTCACGGCGGAGTTGCACGCGCTGGTCGAGTCGGCGGTCGATCCCGCCTACGTGCGCCTGCTGGGCATCGTGGACGAGCGCTACGCCGCCGCGGCCCCCGAGGACGTCGGGCTTGGCCGGCTCCCCGACGGCACCGCGAGCTACCGGCGTCGCATCGCCCGCTCGATGGGGCGCGCGCTCGATCCCACGGCGATCCACGAGCGCGGGCTCGCGGACGTCGCCGCGCTCGAGGTGCGCATGCTGGGCATCCGCGACGCACTCGGGTTCCGTGGCAGCCGCGAGGAGTTCCACGCCGGGCTGCGGGTCGATCCGCGCTTCCTCGCGAAGACGCCCGAGGAAGTGGAGCGCCGCTATCTCGACTGCATGGCGCGGATCGAACCGGTGATCCCGCGGTTCTTCTCCCGCTGCCCGGCGTCACCGTACGCCGTAAGGCGCGTCGATCCGGCGGCCGAGGCCGGCATGACCTTCGGCTACTACCAGGTGCCGACGCCGACCGACCCGGTCGGCTACTACCGCTACAACGGTTCGAACCTCGAGTCGCGCCCGCTCGTCAGCGCGGCGCATCTCATCTACCATGAACTCGTTCCGGGGCATCACTTCCAGCTCGCGCTTGAATTCGAGGCGGGGCACGTCCATCCGCTACGCAAGCACCTCTACTACGGTGCGTTCGCCGAGGGCTGGGCCGAGTACGCGGCGGGCCTCGCCGAGGAGATGGGGCTCTACGACGACCCGTACGACCTGTATGGCCACCTCGCGAGCGAGCTGTTCGTCGCGACGCGCCTCGTCGTCGACACGGGTCTCAATGCGCTCGGCTGGTCGCTCGCGCAGGCGCGCGCGTTCATGCACGAACACGTGCTGGAGCCCGATGCGCTGATCGCGACCGAGACGCTGCGCTACTCGACCGACCTCTACGGCCAGGCGCTCGACTACCGCCTCGGCTTCCACTACTTCCGCGACCTGCGCCGTCGCGCGCAGGCCGCACTCGGCGCCCGGTTCGACATCCGCCGCTTCCACGACACGGTCATCGGCAGCGGCGGGATGCCGCTCGAGGTGCTGGCCGACCACGTGGACCGATTCCTCCGCACGCCATCAGGGGCCGCGGCGTGAGCGCGAGTGGGATCCCGGCCGCCGCGGAGTCCGGCACGACGCGCTCCGGCGTCTACTACGAGGTGCATGGCCACTCCGGCCCGCCGCTCTTCCTGGGCTTCCCGGTCACCGCCTCGCCGGACGCGATCCCGAGCATCGGCGGCTCGCCCGCGGGACCGCGGTTCCTCGCCCGGCTGACCGACCGGTACCGGGTGCTCGTCGCCGACTACCCGAGCCTGGGCCGCAGCTCGACGATCCCGCCCGCCGAGTTCACGGTCGAGCGGGTCTGCGAAGACCTGCTCGGCGTCGCCGACGCGGCCGGCTTCGGGCGCTTCGCCTGGTGGGGTGGCACGTTCGGCGCGATCGCCGGGCTGCAGATCGCGACGCGCACGGACCGGCTGACGGCCTTGGTCAGCGCGGGCTGGCCGCCGCTCGGCGGACCCTATGCGGCGATGCTGCAGGGGACGCGGCTCAATGCCCTCGACCCACCGCCGCACGCCCGCGCGATCCTGCGCGACCCGGCCCAGTACGGCCAGTGGGTCACGTTCTACGAAAGCCTCGCGGGCTGGCCGGACGAGGCGGATGCCGTCCGGCGCATCGCGTGCCCGCGCCTCGTCGCCTACGGCGCCAATGCCGAGGCCGACGTCGCCGGCATCCCGCTGCATCCGGCGGCCACGATCCGCGCCCGGCGCGGCGAGCTCGAGGCGCTCGGCTGGCAGGTCGTCGAAGTGCCCGACCGCGACAGCGCCCTGATCCTCGATCCGGAGACGCTCGTGCCGGTCGTGCGCGGATTTCTCGATACGGTTCTGTGATTCGGTCCAACTATTCCACTACACGGGGAGCGTGCCATGAATTCGATCAATCTGAGGCGGTCCGGTCCGCTGGCTGCGGCGATTGCACTCGCCGTGAGCGGCAGTGCGCTGGCGGATAGCGCCGCCAATCCGAAGGAAACCCTCGAGGAGGTCGTCGTCACGGCGCAGAAGCGCGCCGAGCGCCTCATCGACGTGCCGATCTCGATGGCGGCGCTGACCGAAGGTGCGCTTCGCGACGCGGGCGCGAACCAGCTCGGCGAGGTGCTCGGCGCGGTGCCGGGCGTCGGCATCGTCGACAGCGGCTCGGGCACGCAGAACATCGAGATCCGCGGCATCAATTCCGTGTACGGCAACTCGCCGGTCGGCTACTACCTGGACGAGCTGCCGTTCACCTATCTCGGCAACACGCAGCTGCCGGACGTGCGCATGTACGACGTCGAGCGCGTCGAGGTGCTGCGTGGTCCGCAGGGCACGCTCTACGGCGACGGCTCGCTCGGTGGCACGATCCGCGTGCTGACCAACGATCCCAACCTGTCGAAGCTGCAGTTCGGCGCCGACGTCGAGGGCATGACGACGAAGTCCGGCTCCTCTAGCAACTCCGAGCAGGGCATGCTGAACCTGCCGCTCGTGGACAATTCACTGGCGCTGCGCCTCGTCGCCTCGCGTGAGGACCTCGGCGGCTGGGTCGACAACGCGGCGACCGGCGTCAAGGACCAGAACGGCCGCGCCGCCGACACCTACCGCGGCAAGCTGCGCTACGCGCCGAGCGACCGCCTGGACATCGTGCTATCTGCATGGCACACGAAGGAGCACGTTCTCGGCGACTCCACCTCGCTGCCGGACTTCACGTCGATCGACCCGGTGACGGACAACACGACGCAGTACAACCTGTATGCCGCGACGGTGCGCTACCGGTTCGACTCGGTGGACCTCGTCAGCGCGACGTCGAAGATGCAGTACCACAACCTCGCCGACATCGCCGACTACTTCGGCTTCGGGCCGTTCAACACCGAGCAGCACATCGACGTACTCAGCGAGGAACTGCGCCTCGCCTCGCGCGGCACGGGCATGTTCCGCTGGACCTCCGGCGTCGCGTACCGCAGCGTGAAGCAGCATACGAACCTCGAGATCCCGGCCTTCGGCATCACGCAGGACCAGGCCCACAAGAGCGACTCCTACGCGCTCTTCGGCGAGGCGACCTGGAGCCTCACGCAGAAGCTCGACGTGACGCTCGGCCTGCGCCTGTTCAAGGACGACCAGCAGTTCCACGAGCCGGTGGATCCCGCGACGCTGGCGCTGATCCAGAGCGTCGACCCGACGTTCACGGGCACGACCAACCCGAACTTCCAGACCGTGAACCCGAAGCTGAACGTCGCGTACCACTTCACGGGCAACTGGCTCGGCTACGCCACCGCGGCCAAGGGGTTCCGCACCGGCCAGGCGCAGCCGGTCATCTCGCTGGAGAGCGCGATCCTCCACAATCCGCCGATCTCGATCCCGACCGGCATTGACCCCGAGACGCTGTGGAGCTACGAGGTCGGCACGAAAGGCCAGTTCGCGGACGGCACCGTGACGGTCGAGGCGGACGTCTTCCTCAACAACTGGAAGAACCTGCAGACGGTCGTGTTCCCGGCACCGCGCATCGGCGCGCTGATCAACGGCGGCCCCGCCCGGACCAAGGGAATCGAGTTCGGGCTCGGCCTGCGACCCGTGAAGGGCCTGACCCTGCAGCTGACGGGCAGCTTCATCGACGCAAAGTACACGTCCGACGTCGCCGGCACGAATGTCCACGACGGCGACTCCATCATCTCCGTCCCGAAAACGCAGTTCTCGGCGAGCGGCCTGTACCGCTGGCCGATCACGGCCGGCCTCAACGGCTTCGCACGGGCCGAGGTGCAGCACACCTCGCCGCGCAGCGGCACGATCCTCGGGCTGCCGGATTCCGACTCGATCACCGCCGTCAACGCACGGCTCGGCATCGAGGCCGGGGCCTGGGGCTTGTTCTTCAGTGCCGAGAACCTGACCGACGAGTCGGGCGCCGTCGACATCGCGCAGTCGGGAAACACTGGCGTGGCTCGGCTGCGGCCGCGGACGTTCGGGCTGCAGGTCACGTACAAGCACGACTAGTCGTGGACGCACTGGCAGCGTTGCTGAGCCAGGACTGGGCGGGCCTCGCCGTCGCCGCGATCCTGCTCGCGCCGGCGGCCTGGCTCGTGCGCCGGGCGGGTTCCACGTGGCGGCGCGCCGGGGCCTGGGCATGGGTGGCCGCGGCCGCGTGCCTCGGCGCCGGGGCTGCCTACCACGTGATCCACATGGCGGGCATCCGCCGTGCGTTCCCGCCCGCGGGCCAGCTCGTCGACGTCGGCGGCTACCGCATGCACGTGCTCGCGGAGGGGCAGCCGAACGGCCGGGCGACGGTCGTCTGGATGCCCGGCGCGCATGAGGCCAGCTACGCCCTCTACCACCTGCACGCGGGACTGCGTCGCGAAGCGCGCTCCGTGCTCGTCGACCGGCCAGGATCCGGGTGGAGCGATCCGGGTCCCTTCCCGCGCACGACCGCGGGCGAGGCCGAGGAAGTCGTCCGGGCGCTCGCCGCGGCCGGCGAGAAGAGTCCCTTCGTGCTGGTGGGCCACTCGTTCGGCGGCCTGCTGGTCGCCAACATCGCCCGGCGGCATCCGGAGATCGTGTCGGCCGTGGTGCTGCTGGACGCCACGCCGCCGGACGCGATCAACTACGCCCCGCCCAACCCGTTCCTGGTCGGCATGCGCAGGGAGTCGCTGCGCACGAGCCTGCTGCGACTGTTCGGCATCCATCACGACACCCTCGCCAAGCTCACCGGCGCGGACGCCGACGCGGAGTCGCGCCGGGTCGGCTCGCTGATGGTCCAGCGCCTTGGGCCGCAGCTCGATGCGATGGAGGCGATCGGGGACACGTCGGCCGTGGGCGCCGCCGACTACTCGAGCTTTGGAGAGCTGCAGCGCGGCGCGCTAGGATGGGAGAACACCGTGTACGACGGCGAGCTCGGTGCGCTCCCCGTGTACCTGGTCGCGCCGGTCGGCATCCCCGGCTTCGACGCCCTGGCGAGCGTGATGTACGCGGGCGGCGGCGGCGAGGCGGCGCTCGGGTCCGAGGCCGCCTATCGCGAGCGGCTGCGCCGGTTCTGGGATCGCACACGGGAGCGGTACATGCAGGTGTCGGAACACGTCGAGCGCATCCAGGCCGCGCCAGGGGCGAGCCACAATTTCGTCTACGAGGATCCGGACTTCGTCCTCGGCGTCATCCGTCGGGTGCTCGCCGAGCATCCGCCGGGGTCGACCTGATGGCCGCGGCCCAGGTCGAATTCCATCTCGTGATCCGCAGCGAGATCGACATCGAGGCGCCGCCGCGAGTGGTCTGGGAGTACCTCGACCGGCCCCGCGACTGGAAACCGAGCATCGTCTCGCTCGAGCGCCTCGAGGGCGTTGCCGGCCAGGAGGGCGAGACGCTGCGGCTCGGCCAGCGGCCAGGGCAGGAGACCGTCCACGTCATCATGCGGACCCTGCGGTCGGAGCCGCCCGCGCGGCGCGTGCAGACGCTCGCGACCGAGGCGGACCGGACGACCGACGGGTACGTCATCTACGCGCTCGCATCGGTGGGGAATGCCACCCGCCTCGCCTGCGACGTGGTCGCGCGCTGCTCCGTCGCTGGCGCCGCGCTCGCCGGCCTTTCCGAGGCCGAGTTCGCCCGAACCGTCAACGAGGCCACCGCCGCCAAGCTCGATGCGGACCACCGCACGCTGAAGGCGCTCGTCGAGCGGCGGGGCTGACGTGGAAGGACCCGGATCGGTGCGGCGCACCCGATCGCTCCCGCGCGGCGGGGCCACGCCGTGAGCGGCCCGCCGCACGGCCGCACCACACTCGGCTGGCGCGTGCTCGCCGCGTACGCGGCACCGGCCTTCTCGCAGACAATGATCCATGGCCCGACCGGATCGGTGATCCAGGGCGTCTACGCCAAGTACTTCGGCGTGCCACTGCAGAGCATCGCGACGGTGCTGCTCGTGGCAAGCCTGTTCGACGCGACGGTCAACCCGGTCATGGGATACCTCTCGGACCGGCACTGCGCCAGCGGCGGGACCCGCAAGCCCTGGCTCCTCGCAGGATCGCTTTTCAGCGTCGTCGCGTGCTGGTTCCTGTTCGCGCCGACCCCGCCGGTCACGGTGTGGTACTTCGGGGGCTGGCTGCTCCTCACCTACGCAGGCTGGGCCATCGCCGAGGTGCCGTACGCGGCCTGGATGGCGGAGATCACGTCCGACTACGACGACCGGACGCGCCTCGCCACGTGGCGCGGGGTGGCGATGTACGGCGGCGCCATGGCCTTCGCCGCGATTCCGTACCTGCCGATCTTCCCGACCGCGGAGTTCACGCCGGCGAGCCTGCAGTGGACCGCGATCGTGGCAGCCGTCGCGCTGCCGCTCTTTTCCACCTGGGCGGTCTGGACGGTCCCGGCCGGCGCGGCGGTCGCCAAGCCCGGCGTCAAGCGCAATGCCTGGATCGGAGTGGTCCGCAACCGCCCGCTGCTGCAGTTCGCCCTGCTGTTCTTCCTCTACAACCTCGCATCTGGCGTCATGAACGGCGTGATGTTCTTCTATATAGACAGCCACCTTCACCTGGGGCCTTTCATGGCGGGGCTGTTCCTGCTGACCCTGCCGCTCGGCGCCGTCGCGGTCCCGCTGTGGGGCTCGCTGTGCCGGCGCTTCGGCAAGCAGCGCGCCTGGGCCGCGGGCGCCGCGGGCAGCGTGCTCGGAATGCTGCTGTTCATGACGGTGCCGGTCGGCCCGCAGGGCGCAGTCTGGCTCGCCATCGTCCAGGTGCTCGTGATCCTGCTCTATGCCGGCTTCCCGGTCGCCGCTCCCGCCGTGCTCGCCGACGTGATCGACTACGGCCGCCTGCGCTTCGGAGTCGACTTCGCGGGCACCTACTTCGCGATCTACAACGTGATGTACAAGGCGGTGCCGGGCCTCGGCGGTGCGCTGGCGATCGCGCTCATCGGGTTCGGCGGATTCGACGCGCGCCTCGCCGAGCAGTCGACCTCGGGGACCGTGGCGCTGCTCGCGACGTTCTGCGGCGTCCCGGCGCTGCTGCTTACGATCGTGGCGCCGATGCTGTGGTACTTCCCGATCGACGCACGGCGCCAGCGGATCATCGTCGAGCGCCTTCGCCGGCGCGAAGAACGGAGCCAGCGGATGCCGCGTCCCGCCTCCACCACCCCGTGACAGAGGATCCACACATGCCCTTCGCCGCCACCATGCTCCGGGCGCCGCTTCGCGGCGCGATCGCCGCGGGAATCGCCCTGTCGCTGCTGTGGGGTGTCCCAGGTCAGGTCCTCGCCGGAGAAGCCACCGACGCGGACGTGGCCGCATGGGCACGTACGCACCTGCATGCTGTCGATCGGGTCACGGCCGACGACGACTTCCGCGACCTCGAGCCGCTGCGGGCGATCATCGGCGATGCGAGGATCGTCTCCTTCGGCGAGGGAATGCACGGCGCCGCCGAGCCGCTCGAGTTCCGCAACCGGCTGTTCCGTTTCCTGGTCGAGCGCATGGGCTTCACGGCGATCGCACTTGAGTCCGGCACCGCGGAGGGATTCGAGGTCAACCGCTACGTGCTCGGCGCCAGCAACGATCTCGAGGGCAGCGTGAAGCGCGGCTTCAGCTTCGGATTCTCGCAGCTGCCGCAGGAAGCCGATCTGGTGCGCTGGATGCGCGCCTACAACGATGACCCCAGGCATGCGCACAAGATCGAGTTCTACGGGGTCGACGTCTCGGGTGGCGACGATGACATGGAAATGCCCCTGCGCGCGGCCCTCGACTACCTCGCGGCGCGGGACGCGGCGAAGGCATCCGGATTTCGAACCCGCGTCGCGGACCTGCTGCCGCGGTTGCATCTCAATCGGATGACGGAGGCGCCGAACCAGTACCCGGAGCTGACGCAGGCCGAGCGCGATCGCCTCACGGCGACCATCGCGGACGTCATCGCCGAGCTGGAGGTCCACGAAACGCAGTGGTCCACAGCCACGTCGAAGCGCGAATACGCGACCGCGCTTCGGGCCGCCGTCGCCGCCCGGCAGGTGGACAGCTACCTCAGGTGGGTCCCGGTCGGCTGGAAGCCCAAGGACGGGTACGCCGGGATCTTCCCGACGGTCGCCTCGGCGGACCGGACCAAGGCCGACAATCTCGAGTGGGTGCGCTCGCAGATGGGCCCCGGGGCCCGCGTGCTCGTATTCATGCACCGCGGCCACCTAATGTACACGCCATCAACCATCCGCCTGCCGCCGCCCGCAGGCCTGACGACGCTGCCGCCAATGCTGGGCGTCTATATGAAGGAGCGCTACGGCGCCGACAACGTGATGATCGCGCACCTTTTTGGCGCCGAAACGACGCAGTGCGGCAAGCCCGCGCGTACCGCCCCGCCCGAGACGCTCGAGGCGCAATGGTCCGCGCTGTCATCCCCGCTCTTCCTGCTCGATCTTCGCACTGCGCCGCCCGAGGTTACCGGGCGGCTGAACGCGGACCGGGAGGAGTTCGGGATGCCACCTCTGAATACCATTCGAATCGGCAATGCTTACGACGCCGTATTCTTTTCGCGCAGCGTAACTAGAGCAGTGGGGTGTCCGGATACGGCTGCTCGATAACTGAGCTGATCGTGCGTACGCCCGCGGACTGCCATCCGCGTCGGTTTCCTTGCCAAGAGCGCGGCACGGCGCTCGGGCGCGGACTGCTCCTCTCGGAGGCCACATTAAGTGACTACGGAGTAGCTCCGCCGGTATCGAGACAACGGCGCGGCATTCAAAACGTGACTCTTGCTTCGAATAGACGTAGAGGCCGAGATCTCGTCGGCGTTCCAATAATTGCGGCTGTCGAATGACTCGTCCGCCGTCGGCCACGCTTGAACCATTTTGGTCACTTGACACTGCGCCTGTTAATGACTAGTCTTATGACTAGTTGTTAGACAGTTCGAGGGCGCGCAAATGAAGAGCTGGTCGGTTCAGGACGCCAAGGCTCGGTTCAGCGAATTTCTAGAAAATTGCCTGCAGGACGGTCCGCAGCTCGTCACAAAGCGCGGTGCCGACGCGGCGGTTCTCGTTCCGATTGATGCCTGGCAGCAGCTGCAACGGTCCGCGCGACCCGTGCTGAAGGAACTCCTGCTGAGTGCCTCGCCACGAGGTGAATTGCAGATTCCGGCGCGTGGTTCACTAAAGCGCAGGGCACCGTCGGCCCAGGACTGACCAGCATGTATCTTCTCGACACGAACGTCGTATCTGAACTGCGGCGTGCGAAGCCTCACGGCGGTGTACTCAGCTGGTTACACGGCGTGGCGGATTCGGACCTTCATCTATCGGCCGTGACGATTGCCGAAGTGCAAGCAGGCATCGAGATCACCCGAGAGTCAGATCAGCAGAAGGCGCTGGAAATCAGCGCCTGGCTGGATATGGTCGCAGGCACGTACAACATTCTGCCGATGGACGCCCAAATTTTTCGTGAGTGGGCGAAACTGATGCATCGTCGCTCCGACGACCTGTTGGAGGACGGCATGATTGCGGCAACCGCCCTCGTCCATAACTTGACCGTAGTCACGAGAAACGTTCGTGACTTCAAGCAGTTCTGCGTGGCGACATTAGACCCGTTCGCGACAGGTCGGCGCTAGCCCCGAAACGCGGCGACTATCGCGTCCGCCAGTCCGATAACTGACCCGTATCGGGCAGTGCATGTCCGGTTTATAGGGAGCGGGTCCGCAGTCGACCGCTGCCCTGGGAGCACAATAGAAGTCTGCGTTATGCCCCGAAATGGCGTCGTGGCTTGCTCTGTCGCCTATAGCTGGGTATATTTCCGGCTATACCGTGGAGGGATAACTTATGACTAACTCCGCCCAGAAGCGCGCCTTACGAAACTACCGATTCCGACTGACCGAACGCGGGATGGCGCGATTCGAGGTTCTCGGCTTGGACGCCGATCGTGAACTCATTCGTTTGATCGCGAGTCGCTTGGCTGAAGGCGGGACTGACGCGCACCGTATTCGCACGAGCATCGACCGGACTATCGCGGGCGAGCCCGGAAAGAAGGGCGGAATACTAGAGGCGCTCCGCAGGTCGCCGCTTGTCACCGCCGATATCCAGATAAAGCGTTCTACAGGTGGCCGGCGCAAGGTTGAGCTGTGACCCGCTACTTACTCGACACGAACATCATCAGTAACGCGACGAAACCGGCGCCCTCTGAATCGCTGCTGGAATGGATGGCCAGACAGGCGGATGAGAATTTGTTCATTTCGTCGCTAACCGTCGCGGAAATACGCCGCGGAATTCTGGAGAAGCCTAAAGGAAGGAAGCGGGACCAACTCGAAACATGGTTCGCGGGGCCAGAGGGACCGCAATCGCTCTTCAGCGGACGCGTACTCCCCTTCGATGAACGCGCGGCGCTGGCCTGGGCGCGGCTAATGTCGGAGGGGCGCGCGTCTGGTAAACCCCGAAGCGACTTTGACATGATCGTCGCCGCAGTGGCCGAAGTGAACAATTGCGTGGTCGTCACCGACAACGAGAAGCACTTCCCCGGTATTGCTGTCCGCAATCCGCTGCGACCCTCAAAGTGACCGCGGTCCGAACGGCTTGATCTATTAGCCGTGGGCGTTGTCTCAGGCGTTGACTGACGATGCTCGGCAACTAGGCTCCACCGTCTTGGGGAGCATTAAGGCTGACGGCAGCGCTTTTCGACAACCATTGCCTTTCGCCACGCCCTTGGTCTCGAGCCCAAAGAAGCATGTGCGATAACTGATCCTGATCGTGCGTAGACCCACCGACAGCCACCCCATCGTGGCTGCCATCTCGCGCGCCGTCACGGCTTCACGGTTTCCGGCCGCCTGCCGCCCTTCTCAGCTACGCCTTTCGTTACTCCGGCGTAATTCC
>CAISEB010000056.1 GCA_903884235.1 uncultured Pseudomonadota bacterium | reverse complement strand
CGGTCCCGGCGAGCATCACCGGCGCGCTGGGTGCCGCAGCGACGAGCCTCCCCACCAAGTACCTGCCGTCCAGCTGCAAGACCTGATCGGCTCCAAGCCGACCGAGAGAGCCCCCCACCTGGGGGGCTCTTTTTTTTGGGCACGAGAAAACCGCAATGTGCGGTCGTTCACGAGTTGCAGGCGACTCTTGTGAGAGCATGATTCTGTTATAAAGGACGGCCGGGCACTGATGGCCCGCGACATGGGTCCAGACGTCGGGTGGGTCGCGTAAGTCCATGAGTGAAAACGCAATGTCGGTCACGCAGGCACTCGCGCGAAGCGCGAATATCGGCCTGCCTGAAAAGCTCGTGCAGGATGGCGTTCTCGACGAGAGCGCCATGGCCGACGCCGTGCGCAACGCCCGCGAGGCGCGCCAGAACCTCGTCTCCTACCTCGTCAGCAAGAACGTCGTCGAATCGCGCGAGATCGCGATCACCGCCTCCGCCCTGTTCGGCGTCCCCCTGCTCGACCTCGATTCGATCCAGGTGGACCTCGACACCGTCAAGCTGGTGTCGGACAAGCTGCTCGCCAAGCATCGCGTGCTGCCGCTGATGAAGCGCGGCCGGCGCCTGTTCATTGCGCTGTCGGACCCCTCCAACCTGCACGGTCTCGACGAGATCCGATTCTCGACCGCCCTCAATGTCGAACCGGTGGTGGTCGAGGAGGACAAGCTCCAGAAGATCCTCAGCCGGGCGATGGAGCAGGTCGACACGTCGATGCAGGCGCTCGGCGACGACGACCTCGATCTCGAGCACCTCGACGTCACGGGCGGCGAGGACGAAGTCGATCCGAACGCGGGGGCGCGCGACGACGTCGAGGATGCGCCGATCGTCCGCTTCGTGAACAAGGTGATGCTCGATGCGATCAAGAAGGGCGCGTCGGACATCCACTTCGAACCCTACGAGAAGACCTATCGCGTGCGGACGCGCGTCGACGGCGTGCTGAAGGAAGTCGCGCTGCCGCCGGTGGCGCTCGCGATGAAGATCTCGGCGCGCATCAAGGTCATGGCGCGACTCGACATCGCCGAGCGCCGCATCCCGCAGGACGGCCGCATCAAGATGCGGCTGTCGAAGAGCCGCTCGATCGACTTCCGCGTCAGCTCCTGCCCGACGCTGTTCGGCGAGAAGGTCGTGATGCGCATCCTCGACCCGTCGAGCGCGCAGCTCGGCATCGATGCGCTCGGGTACGAGCCGTTCCAGAAAGACCTGTACATGTCGACGCTGAAGCGTCCGCAGGGAATGATCCTGGTCACGGGTCCGACCGGTTCCGGCAAGACGGTGTCGCTGTACACCGGCCTCAACATCCTCAACGTCGAGGACACGAACATCTCGACGGCCGAGGATCCTGCGGAAATCATCCTGCAGGGCGTCAACCAGGTGAACGTGAACCCCAAGGTGGGCCTCACCTTCGCGGCGGCGCTGCGCGCGTTCCTGCGCCAGGACCCGGACGTCGTCATGGTCGGCGAAATCCGCGACCTCGAGACGGCGGAGATCGCGCTCAAGGCGGCGCAGACGGGCCACCTCGTGCTGTCGACGCTGCACACGAACGACGCCCCGCAGACGCTCACGCGCCTCGTCGACATGGGCGTCAAGCCCTACGCGATCGCCACCTCCGTCAGCCTGATCATCGCTCAGCGCCTCGCCCGGCGCCTGTGCAACCACTGCAAGCAGCCGCTCGACATCCCGGCCGAGGCCCTGCTGAAGGAAGGGTTCGCGAAGGCCGACGTCGACGCCGGGCTCAAGATCTACGGACCCAAGGGCTGCGGTAACTGCACGGACGGCTACAAGGGCCGCGTCGGCATCTACCAGGTCATGCCGGTGACCGATTCGATCGGCCGCATCATCATGGAAGGCGGCAACGCGATCACCATCTCGGACCAGGCGAAGAAGGAAGGCGTCTGGGACCTGCGCACCGCAGGCCTGAACAAGGTCCGCAACGGGCTGACCAGCCTCGAAGAAGTCAACAGCGTCACGATCGAGTGAGCCGCTGCCCCGCATGAACTACGGAGCCTAGCGACATGGCACAGACCGCGGCGGTAAAGAAGGACGTCTCGTTCCTCTGGGAGGGACGCGACAAGAAGGGCAATCGCGTCCGCGGCAAGGTGGTTGCCACCAACCGCCACGCCGTCTGGCTCGACCTGCAGCGCCAGGGCATCGTCCCGGGCAAGATCAAGCAGCAGAGCTCGACCTTCGCCTCGCGCAAGAAGCCGACCCCGGAGGACATCGCGGTGTTCTTCCGGCAGCTCGCCACGATGCTGACCGCCGGCATCCCGCTCGTGCAGTCCTTCGAGATCGTCGGCGCCGGCCACGAGAAGCCCTCGATGCAGGCGCTGATCCTCGACATCAAGCAGCAGATCGAGAGCGGCCTCACGCTGCACGAGGCGTTCGCCAAGCACCCGCTTTATTTCGACGACCTGTCCGTCAATCTCGTCGAGGCGGGCGAGCAGGCGGGCGCCCTCGAGACGCTGCTCGACAAGATCGCCTCGTACAAGGAAAAGACCGAGGCCATCAAGAAGAAGATCAAGAAGGCCCTCTTCTACCCGACCGCCGTGCTGTTCGTCGCCGTGATCGTGACCGCGATCCTGCTGATCTTCGTGATCCCGCAGTTCGAAAGCCTGTTCAAGGGCTTCGGCGCCGACCTGCCCGCCTTCACGCAGATGGTCATCAACCTGTCGCGCTTCGTGCAGGCGAACGGCATCTACATCGTCGCGGTGCTCGGCGCGGCCGGCTACACCTTCTCCTACATGAAGGCGCGCTCCCGGCCCATGCGCGAGAGCATCGATCGCATGATGCTCAAGTTCCCGATCATCGGGCCGATCCTCGTCAAGGCGGCCATCGCGCGCTTCGCGCGCACGCTGGCGACGACGTTCGCCGCCGGCGTGCCGCTCGTCGAGGCGCTGACCTCGGTCGCGGGCGCGACCGGCAACATCGTCTACGAGACGGCCGTGCTGCGCATGAAGGACGAAGTGTCCACGGGCCAGCGCCTGCAGCGCGCGATGGAAAACACGAACCTGTTCCCGAACATGGTCAACCAGATGATCGCCGTCGGCGAGGAATCGGGCTCGCTCGACCAGATGGCCTCCAAGGTCGCCGACTTCTACGAGCTCGAAGTCGACGCCGCGGTCGACTCGATGTCCAGCCTGCTCGAGCCGCTGATCATGGCGATTCTCGGCGTGCTGGTGGGTGGCCTCGTGGTCGCGATGTACCTGCCGATCTTCAAGCTCGGCGCCGCCGTCTGATCGATTCGACGCGAGTGCGCGCATGGAATTGATCGAGATCCTGCGGCTGTCGCCCGCGGCGTTCGCCGCGGCCGCGCTGGTCGTGGGGCTGCTGGTCGGCAGCTTCCTGAACGTCGTGATCCATCGCCTGCCGAAGATGATGGACGCGGCGCTCGCCGGCGACTGCGCGATGCTCGCCAACCCCGACGCGGAGCCGGCGCAGACCCCGACCTACAACCTCGTGACGCCGCGCTCCGCCTGCCCGGGCTGCGGCGCGCCGATTGGCGCGCTACAGAACATCCCGGTGGTCAGCTGGCTCGTGCTGCGCGGCCGCTGCGCGGGCTGCCAGGCACCGATCTCGGCACGCTACCCGATCGTCGAGGCCGTGACCGGCGTGCTGTCCGCGTGGGTCGCCTGGCACTTCGGCTGGGGCTGGGAGGCCGCCGGCGGACTCGCCGTCACCTGGACCCTGGTCGCGCTGGCCGGCATCGACCTCGACACCCAGCACCTGCCGGACATGCTGACGCTGCCGCTGATGTGGCTCGGCCTGCTTGCTGCCGCGATCCTCGGGCGCGGTCCCGGCCCGCTGCCGGTGGACCTGCATTCGGCGGTGTACGGGGCCGTCGCGGGGTACCTGTCGCTGTGGACGATCTACTGGGCAGCCCTCCTTCTCACCGGCCGCGAGGGCATGGGCTACGGCGACTTCAAGCTGCTGGCCGCCCTCGGCGCCTGGTTGGGCTGGCGAATGCTGCTGCCGATCGTCCTGCTGTCCTCACTCGCCGGCGCCGTGATCGGCATCGCGATGATCCTCTTCCGCGGGCACGATCGGCGCGTTCCGATCCCCTATGGCCCCTTCCTCGCCGTCGCCGGCTGGCTCGCGATGATGTTCGCCCCCGAACTCATCCAGCCCTGGTGGCCGCTCGCCCGCTGAGCCGATGGCAACGCCGCTGCGGATCGGCCTGACCGGCGGCATCGCAAGCGGCAAGAGCGCGGTCGCCGCCGAGTTCCAGCGGATCGGGATCCCGGTGGTGGACACCGACGCCCTCGCCCGCGAGGTCGTCGAGCCCGGCCAGCCGTCGCTCGAGGCCGTCGTGGCCGAATTCGGCCCCGGGATCCTCGATCCTCTGGGCCGCCTGGACCGGCGCCGCCTGCGCTCGATCGTGTTCGCCGACCCGTCGCGACGCCGTGCGCTGGAGGCGATCCTGCACCCCGCGATCCGCGCGCTGCAGCGGACGCGCGTGGCGGCCACGAACGCCCCGTACGTGGTGATCGCGATCCCGCTGCTGGTCGAGGGCGGACCCCGGCGCGACGACGTCGACCGGGTCCTGGTCATCGATTGCCCGCGCGATCTCCAGCTCGCGAGGCTGCTGTCCCGGGACCGCGAAACCCCAGAGGGGGCCGCGGCGATCCTCGCCGCCCAGGCGACCCGGGAGGCGCGGCTGGCGGCCGCGGACGACGTCCTCGACAACAGCGGCCCGCTCGCCGCGCTGCCTGCGGCGGTGGCGGTGCTGCATGCGCGCTACCTGGCGCTCGCGGCCGGCCGGGCCGACCCCGGCTGATGCCCTGTCGCAGCGCACAGACGGGTTTACGGGCTCCCGGAACCACGCGCAGAATAGGGCGATGCAGCAGATGACCCCCGAGAGCGCCCCCGAGCCCGCACCGGCCCGTCGCAGCGTGGTGTTCGAGCAGCCGCTCAACGAGCGGATGCGGTCGTTCCTGCGCCTCGAGTTCCTGTACCAGCAGGCGACCTACCACAACGACACGCCGACCGCGTGGTCGAGCCGGGCCGCGGTCTCGAGCCTGCTGGAGATCCTCGCGATCACCTCGCGCGGCGACCCGAAGGGTGACGTGCTCAAGGACCTCGAGCGGCAGATGGCGCTGCTGCGCGACTTCCAGAACCGGCCGGGCGTCGACACCACGCGCCTGCGATCCGTGATCGCCAAGCTCACGCAGCGGCGCGACGACCTGCAGGCCTCCTCGACCGCCGCGATATCGAAGCTGCGCGAGAGTGAGTTCCTCTCCGCCATCAAGCACCGCAGCGCGATCCCCGGCGGCACGTGCGAGTTCGACCTCCCGGACTACTATCACTGGCTGAACCTGCCCGGTGCCACGCGCCAGTCGGACTTCAACCGCTGGATCGGCTCGCTCAGGCCGCTGTGCGAGAGTGTCTCGGACCTGCTCTGGGTGACGCGCGAGAACGCGCGCGCCCGCACCGAGGTCGCGACCGGCGGCAGCTACCAGCTCGTATTCGAGCGCGACACGCCGATCCAGCTGCTCAGGATCACGCTGCCTGGCGACACAGCACTCTTCCCCGAGATCAGCGGCAGCCATCATCGCTGCAGCATCCGCTTCCTGAGCTGGGTCGATGCCGACGCGCGCCCCATCCAGGCACCGGGCGACGTTCCGTTCGTCCTGACCTGCTGCACCTGAACCGCCGATGATCGCGCCCGAGCGCAAGTGCCCCGGCTGCCGGCGGCCGTTCCGGCCCGCCGCGGGGGACCTGTGGCGGCCGTTCTGCAGCGAGCGATGCCAGCTCATCGACCTCGGCGCGTGGTTCACGGAACGCCATGCGATCCCGGGCGAAGCGGCCGATGACGACGCCGGCGCGCAGCCGACGACGCCCGATCAGGAGGACGCACCGTGACGCTGAAGCTCTACACGAGTCCACGCGCGCCGAGCCCGCGCCGCGTGCGCATGTATGCAGCCGAGAAGGGCATCGCGCTCGAGTACGTCGAGGTGAGCATCGCGGATGGCGCGAACCGCACCGCGGACTTCCTCGAGGTCAATCCGCTCGGCGAGACCCCGGTGCTCGAGCGCGAGGACGGCTCGCGGACCACCGAATCGCTGGCGATCTGCCGCTGGCTCGAGGAGCGTTACCCGTCGCCCGACCTGTTCGGCGGCGACGCCGACGAGCGGCTCGCCGTGAACCGCTGGATCGACCGGCTGATGTTCCGCATGTACATCCCGACGGTCGAGGTGTTCCAGCACACGAACACGTTCTGGGCCGGCCGCCTCGAGCAGGTCCCCGCATTCGGCGAGCTGCAGCGCGGGACGGTCGCGGCCGAATGGCGGCATCTCGCCGCGACCCTCGCGACGCGCGAGTTCGTCGCGCGGGACTCGTTCAGCATGGCCGACGTCGTGGCCTTCACGACGGTCGACTTCGCGAGGGTGATCGGGATGCGCGTCGGCGACGACCTGCCGGCGCTGAAGCGCTGGTACGATGCGGTCCGCGCACGCCCGAGCGCACAGGCCTGAGCCGCGCCCGGGCTGCGGTCCCGCGGACGCCCTCTGGTAGAATCCGCCCTCCCCGCCGGAGTCGCTCCCCATGCCTGACCTGGCCGTCCCGGCCCGCGGCCGATCCATCCGGCGCTGCTGCGCGCCGGCGCTCGCGCTGGCCGGCGCCATGCTGGTCGGCTGTACGACGATGCCGGCGCCGCCGACCCTGCCGACCGGGACTGCCCCGATGAGCGTGCCCCGCTACCCCGCCACCCGCCTGTCCGACCAGCACGACACCTACCATGGCGTCGACGTCGCCGATCCCGGCCGCTGGCTCGAGGAGATTGGCTCCGCCGAGGTGCATGACTGGGTCGAGGCGCAGAACGCGGTGAGCCAGCCGTTCCTCGGCGCCCTGCCGGCACGCGAGCCGCTGCGCGCCCGGCTCGCTGCGCTGTGGAACTTCGAGCGCTGGGGCGCCTCCCTCTCCGGAACCCACTCCTTCGAGGTGCCGCTCACGCGCGGCGGACGCACGTTCTACCTGTACAACAGCGGCGGCGAGGACCAGAGCGTGCTCATGGTCGCCGACGGACCCGACGCGACGCCGCGCATCGTCCTCGATCCGAACGCGTTCGCCGTCGATCGCACCGTCGCGGTGACCTCGTTCACCGTGGCGCCCGACGGCCGCCATGTCGCCTACGCCACGGCCGATGGCGGCACGGACTGGAAGACGGTCCGCGTCCGCGACGTCGAGCGCGCGGTGGACCTGCCGGAGCAACTCAGCCTCGTGAAGTTCACGCCGCTGTCGTGGCTGCCCGATGGCACCGGCTTCTACTATTCCCGCTACCCGCTCGCCGACGAGACGCACGGTGACGACACGAAGCAGGTCGCGGTCTGGTTCCACGCGCTCGGCACCCCGCAGGCCTCCGACCGCTTCGTCTACGCGATCACCGACCACCCGACCCGCAACCCCTACGCGGCGGTCACCGACGACGGTCGCTGGCTGATCGTGACCGTCAGCGACGGCTTCGCGAGCAACGGCGTGTACCTGCTCGACCGGGCGGCACCGGATGACGACGCGATCCGGCTGCTCGATCGCTGGGATGGCCGCTACGAGTTCCTCGGCAACCGTGGCCGCACCTTCTACTTCCTGACGACGTCCGGTGCGCCGAACGGTCGCATCGTCGCGATCGACCTCGATCGGCCGGACCCGGCCGACTGGCGCGTGCTTGTCGCGGAGCGCCCCGACGTGATCGACGGCGCGACGCTCGCCGGCGGACGCTTCGTCGTGCGCTACCTGCACGACGCGCACTCGCTCGTCCGCCTCCACGACCTCGATGGCGGCGGCGGCACGGACGTGGAGCTGCCGGGTCTCGGCGAGGTGCTCGGGCTCGAGGGGCGCGACGCGGACCGGCAGCTCTACTTCGCCTACACGGACTTCCTGACGCCGCACGCGCTCTATCGGCTCGACGTTGCGAGCGGCCGCGCGACGCTGTTTCGTCGCCCGTCGGTCGCACTGGATCCCGCCCGCTACGTCACCGAGCAGGTGTTCGCGACGTCCCGGGATGGAACGCGCGTGCCGATGTACGTCACGCATCGCCGCGACCTGCCACGCGACGGCCGCCAGCCGACCCTGCTCTACGGCTACGGCGGCTTCAACGTGCCGCTGCTGCCCTCGTTCAGCGTGCCAGTCGCCGTCTGGCTCGAGCAGGGCGGCGTGTACGCCGTGGCGAACCTGCGCGGCGGCGCCGAATATGGCGAGGCATGGCACCGCGCCGGCACCGGCACCCAGAAGCAGCACACCTTCGATGATTTCATCGCGGCGAGCGAATGGCTGATCGCCAACCGGGTCACGAGCCGCGAGCACCTCGTGATCCGTGGCCGCAGCAACGGCGGCCTGCTGGTCGGCGCGGTGCTGCTGCAGCGCCCGGACCTGTATGCGGCGGCACTGCCGGTCGTCGGCGTGATGGACATGCTGCGCTACCACACCGCCAGCGCGAACGCGCGCCAGTGGTCCTCGGACTACGGGCTGTCGGAGGATGCGGCGCAGTTCCGCGCGCTCAGGGCCTACTCGCCCGTCCACAACGTGCGCCGCGGCACCTGCTATCCGCCGACACTGGTGACGACCGCCGAGCATGACGACCGCGTCATGCCCTGGCACAGCTACAAGTTCGCCGCAGCGCTGCAGGCGGCGGTCCCGCCGGCCTGCGCGAACCCGATGCTGCTGCGCGTCGAGACGCGCGCGGGGCACGGCAACGACCGGCCCGTGTGGATGCAGGTCGAGGACTACGCCGACCAGTGGGCCTTCGCCGCTCGCTACGCCGGTCTCGAGGTCAAGCCATGAAGCGGCGCGGCCAGACCTTCCTGGAGCTCGGCAAGCGCACGCGCTTCGGCCGCCCGGCGCAGAAGGCACCGGCCCCGGTCGTGCCGCCACCGCGCCCGGAGGACGTGCCCCCGTTCGAGCTCGGCACGTGGCACGTCGAACCGCTGCTGCGGCGCATGACGCGAGGCACGCGGGTCGCGGACCTCGACGAGCAGGTGCTCTCGGCGGTGCTGATCCTCGCCGCGGCGCCCCCGGAGGGCGTGAACCGCGACCAGCTGATCCTCAGCCTGTTCGGACCGGCACACCCCGAGACGCACCGCGAGAAGCTGCGGCGCGTGCTGTCGACGCTGCGCCGCCTGTTCTCCGAGGACGGCTCGGTCAGCCTCGTCAATGCACCCGGCGATGCCTACGCGCTCGAGTTCGGCGCGCCGCGCGAGGAACGCCCGGTCCTCGCCGACGATGACGCGCCGCTCAAGGAAACGCCGCCGGCCGTCGACGCCTGGCGGCAGCGGCGCCGGCCCCGGACGCTCGCGATCGCCTTCGCCGCCATTGCCGTCGGCATCATGTCGGTCACGCTGCTGTTCATGGTCGGTCGCAAGCAGGGCGCGTTCTACGGCCAGGTCGACAAGGTCACCGTGCTCGCGTCGGGGCCCGGCATGCAGCTCTCGCCGAGCTTCTCGCAGGACGGCAGCCGCATCGCCTACTCGTGGCGCAAGCCCGATGGCAGCGAGAAGCTGTACGTGCTGCCGCGCTCCGGCGGCACGCCCCGGCAGCTGACCGACGGCGAGGGCCACGACCGCTTCCCCACCTGGGCGCCGCAGGGCGGCCTGATCGCGTTCCAGCGCGCCGTGCCCGGCAACTGCTCGGTGATGGTCGTGCCCGCCGACGGCGGCGAGCCACGCCGGATCGCGGCGTGCGACTTCGGTGGCGGCGGTCCGATGACCTGGCTGCCCAGTGGCGATGTCCTCACGTTCACGAACCGTTCGGAGTGGAACCACGCCTCGCAGATCGTCTCGGTGAGCGTCAAGGACGGCACGATGATCGGCGTGACGAGTCCGACCATCGGCATGCCGGGTGACTCGAATCCCGCGCTCGCCTCGAACGGGCGACGCCTCGCTTTCGTCCGCACGCGCGCGCCGGGTGTCGAGGACGCGTACCTGCTCGAGATCGGCGGCAAGCCCGAGCACCTGACGCGCGATGCGCTGCCGCTCGCTGGACTCGCCTGGGAGCCGCGCGGCCTGTCGCTGCTCGTCGCCTCGCCGCGCCTCGGCTACGACGCGCTATGGCGGGTGCGACTCGATGGCGCACCCCCCGCGCCCATCGTCCGGCTCGGCGACCCGGTCCGGCATCCGGCGCTCACCGATGACGGCGCCGTGCTCGCCTATGAACACTGGCACGTGACGACACGCTTCGTCGTGCACGGTGCGGCTGCAGACGAGGCCACCGGCCGGCCCTGGCGCGAGGGCGGCGCACTCGACCGCGGCGCGCAGCGCTCGGTCGATGGCCACCACTCGGTGTTCGTGTCCAACCTCGCTGGCCACGAGCAGCTGTGGCTCGCGGCGGGCGACGGCACGGATCCGGCGCCGCTGACGCGCTCGAAGTTCGACTACATCGAGACGCCCCGCTTCTCACCCGATGGCAGGCAGGTGGCATTCGGCGCCGTGCGGGACGGTCATCTTGGCGTCTGGGTCGTGGACATCGCGACCGGCAGCGAGGCCCTCGCCAGCGGCGCCGGTGACGCCCGCGCACCGAGCTTCTCGCGCAACGGCAAGTGGCTGTATTTCTCGTCGAATCGCAGCGGCACGCGCTGGCAGCTGTACCGCCGCCCGTGGCCGAACGCGGGCCAGGCCGAGCAGTTGACGCTGGAGGGCGGCTTCGCCGCGATCGAGTCGACGGATGGCGAGATGCTGTATTTCGTGCGCCCCGACCGGCGCGGGCTGTGGCGTCGCAGCCCGGGTCCCGGTGGCGACGATGCGCTGGTCGCCGCGGACCTCGCGCCCCTCGACTGGCGCAACTGGGACGTCGCACCGGATGCGATCTGGTTCGTGACGCGGCCGGCCGGAGATCCGACGCTCGCCCGGTTCGTGTTCGCGACCGGCCGGGTCATACCCGGTCCGGTCATCCCGAACCTGCTGCAGGATTCCGGCCTCGCGCTGACCGCGGACGGCCGTGGCGCGATCCTCGCCGAGACCGCCGACGCCCAGGTCGACATCGAGATCGCGACGCTGAAGTAGCCGGCCGTCGCAGGCGGGCCCTGGTGGGGCCCGCCAACGCCGACGTCAGTCGGTCCAGCTCGGCAGGCTGCCGGTGAAGTACGTGATCACGTATGCCTTCATCGTGCCGTCGGCCTGCGGGATGCCACTGATCTTGACCGGCGCCCCGATGGCGAGTCCGGCCGCGAGCGCCGTGGCACCCGCGCTCGTCGTGATGTCCTGCGGCGTGACCGACACATGGTTCTGCGAGCGGTTGACCTCGTAGACGAGGGTCGCGGATCCGGCGGTCGTGCTGTAGGAGATCGTGACGGGGGTCGTGCCGCCCGGTGCCGTGACGCTGAACGCATTGGCGGTCGGCCCGGTGGCGACGAACGCGAGCGGCAGCTTCGTCGGCACGAGCTCGACCCACGGCGCCGACCAGCCCGTCGGCGCCGCCGCATCGGCCCACACCGCGTGCGTCGCGCCCCTGGCGTAGAGCGGCGAGGTGACGCCACCGAAGCCGACCGTCCCGCCGACCGCCGCGACGAAACTCGATTCCGCGGTCGTGGTCGCGGTCGAGGTCGTCACGAGCGTCGGGTACGCGAAGTTCCAGTACTTGAAGCCGCTGACCGGATTGCCGCTGCCGTCGGTCCCGTTCGCCGTCGATGCCGAGATATAGGGCAGCGTGACCGAGTAGGCATCCCCGTGGTGACGGAAGTCGGCCTGGTAGTCGAACGAGCTCGTCGTGGCATTCTGGATGCGGCCACCGAAGGCGGCGGTCTGGATCTCCACGATCTTCGCCAGCGTCGGCGTTGCGGGGTCGACCGTCGCGTGCACCTTGAAGCCGCGCCGGAGGTTCGCGAGGAACGCCGGGCCGGTCCCGATCGGCGCGCTCGAAGCCGGCTGGTTCGGGAGCACGAAGTTCGTGTTCGCGTCGATCGTGAGCACGACGGGCGTGTCGGTCTCGTTGGCGACGACGAGCCTGCTGCCGGCCGCATCAACGCGCAGCACGTGCCCTTCCGGGCTCTCCCAGACCGTCGCGAAGCTCGCGCTCGAGAAGATGCGGGTCGCGACCAGCGAACCATCGGCCTGGTAGCGCGCCTGGACGCGCACCTGTCGGCCGGACAATGCGCTCGCGACGCTCGAGAAGTCCTTGATCACCGTCGGTGCCGTCGACGACGCATCGAGGTCGTAGTAGAGCGTGCCATTCGTGGCATCGGCGAGGATCGTCGCCGTGTCGCCGGTCGCGATCGCCGTCTCGGGGGAGGCGACCGGGAGCGTCGGCGTCTCGCGGTCGAGCACGAGGCTCGCATTGTCAGCCGCGACCGACGCGACGGTGCCATAGAAGTGGCGCAGGACGAGATCCATCACGCTGCGCAGCGGGTGGTGCCGTACGGGGCCACCGTTGAAGCTGATCGTGTAGATCGTGAGACCACCGGCCTCGGCATGGCTGATCACGAACGCCGGATGGGAAAGATCGAAGTCGAGCTCGACCGGCGTCGACTGCGCGGTCGTCACCGTGACCGCCTTCTCGAAGGTCACGCCGATCGCAACGGTCTGCGCGCCGCTCGCGCCGCTCGCGCCATTGACGATGATCTGGCTGGCGGGGATCGTCGTGCCTGGCGTCGCCGAGAAGCCGGCCTCCGGGTCCTGGGCGACGGTCAGCGTCACGTCACCGGGGTTGGCGGCGAGAGTGATCGTCGCGCCGGTATACGTGCCCGCGGGGATTGCACCGGCGACGAGATCGGACACCTGGTCGAGCTGCGCGAGGTTCACGGTCGCGGGCGTGGTCGGTGCGTACACCGTGACCGTCCCGCCACCCTGCTGCGTCAGCGCGATCGACAGCACCTTCACACCGACCGACGCCCAGTTCTCATCGGCAGCGTCGCGGATCAACAGCGGGGTCTTCACGGCCGCACCGACCGGGGTCGTGGACGCACCGCCACCGCCACCACCGCACGCGGCGAGACTTGCAACGAGCGAGGCCGTCACGGCGGCACGCAGAATCAGGTTCATCGAGGACATCGGGCAGCTCCTTCAGCGGGTACGGATCACATCCCGGGGATCCGCGTCGGGAAGGTAACGCACCACGAACCACAGCGGCATACATGGATCTGTCGTAGATCCGCGACCCGAGTGAAAAATAATCCGCGGCGAGCAGCGCGCGTGCGCGCTGCGCCGTGCGCACTGCACATAAGGCGGGGAGGTGTCGACGAACGCCGACAGTGCGCACGGCGTTCAGCGCGCCGCGTTGCGCCGCCAGCGACCGGACGGTCGCGCCGTCGATGGCGCATCGACCGTTTCCTCGAGGTACCACGGCACCCCGAGCGTTGCGAAGCCCTCGGCCGCCCCCGCGTCGATCGGGGCGCTGACCAGCAGCAGATCCGCGCCGCGCACGACGGCGGCACGCCCAGCTGCGACGTCAGCGACGATGCAGGCCGCAAGTTCCAGCGGACCCGACGCCGGCTCGAGGGACGACGGCGAATCGTAGGTCGTGATCGCGGCACCCGGGATCACGCCCCCCTCGATGAGCAGTGCCGGCAATCGCAGCGCCGTGACGATCGGGCGGTCGGCCTCGAGGATGTCGGCCGCGGGCAGCTCGAGCGCGCCGCACCAGCGCAGGCGCTGGCCGTCGAGCGGAGCCGGGGTCCCCCGCCAGCGGAGGACGCGCCAGCTGTCAATCAGCACGCGCACCGGCGCACCGGGATAGCGGTGCGTGACCGCGAGCAGCGGCTCAGCATCGAGCACCTCGATGCCGAGTTCCTCGCGCAGCTCGCGCACGAGCGCCGCCTGCGGTGTCTCGCCGGCCTCGAGCTTGCCGCCCGGGAATTCCCATCGGCCCGCGAAGGCCTTGCCCTCGGGCCGCTCGGCGAGCAGCACGCGACCGTCTGGGTCGACGAGTACGCCGGCCAGGACGTGCACGAGCGGCAGGTCGCCCCGCGACCGGACGTCCGGCGTCATGAGCGGCGACTACGGGGCCACGGCCTTCTTCTGCTGCTCGGCGTCAGCCTCGATCGCCTCGCGCGCCTCGTTCATGATCTTGCGCATCTTCGGGGTCATGTCGGACAGCAGCGTCAGCGTGCTCTTCATGGACGCCTCCATGACGAGCGGCATCTTCGCGATCACGGCGCGGCCGGCGTCCGAGCGGTAGAACGTCAGCATCCCGTCGATTTCCTGCTGCGAGAACGTCATCCCGTAGATATCGAGGAACATGGGTTCGAGTCGATCCCAGGACAGTGCCTCGCGCATCAGCGAATTCACCTTGGAGCGCACGTCGTCGACGACCTTCTGCTGGCTCGGCGTCACCTTCTTGTCGCCAAGGCTCGCTTTCAGGCCCGCATCGAACGACGTGTCGATCTGTCCGTACACGTTGTCGATGAGCTTGCGCGCCTGTGTCAGCTCCATCAGTTCGCGCAGTGACGCCTCGGAAACAGGCGCATCGGCCGATGCGGCCGGCGGGGGAGCCGGCGCGGCGTGGGCGGAGGCGAACGGCAACAGCAGCAGGCCGGTCAACAGCAGGGCACGCTTCATGGGGATTCTCCAGGTCCGTGGATCACGTCAGCAGCGTCAGGATACCGTACTGGTCGAACGGGGGCCTGCCGCGAGGCGCGCGAGGCGTGTCCGGCCGCCAGCGCGGCCCGGATAGCCGGCGCCGACATCTGCGCCGCGGCGATCGAGGGATGGCCACCCCGGTCCCGGTAGAGGCGCTCGCCCTGCCTTCCCCGCCCCGTGCAGGTCGCGCCGGGGCAGAGCACGTCCATCAAGTCCACGACGATCAGGCGACCGTCGCGCTCCAGCGGACGGAGCACGGCATCCAGTGACGCCCGCCTCGCCAGCGTCGCTGCGCGAGACAGGAAGCGGCAGGCCCCGTCCGGCGCGTCGGACCAGTCGATCGACGGCGGTTCGCACGCCGCCTCGCGGACGAACGGTGTTCCGTCGAGGATGGCGAGCGAGATCCCGCGTTCGCCGAGTTCGGCGGACATCCGCGCGAGTCCCAGGCCAAGTTGCGTGCGCGCCTGCGCGCCCGCCTCGGTGGGCTCGGCCGGCGACAGCTCGGACAGGTCGCTGACCAGGAAGACGACGTCGCCCTCCCGCAGGTCCCGGATCAGTCCAGGGACCTCGTCGTCCCAGAAGTGCCGGTTCGTGTCGCGCCAATTGGAGGTGTTGGCGACCTCGGGTAGCGGCGCGCTGCCCCACGATGCCGCGATCGTGACGGCGTAGTGGTCGGAAAGGACGAGCGGATCGAAACTCCGGACCATGGCGGCCGCGTAGGAGTTGCCGACCACGAGCACGCGATGCACGCCGGCGCCGATCGCGCCGAGCGTGCACGAGGCGCTGCTGATCTTCTTCGCGGTCTGCCTGCTCGATGAGAGCACGCAAGGCTCGCCCTCCCAGCCCGGGGCGATTCCGCGCAGGCGGTACGGCTCGGTCAGCGGATGCGCCGGCTCGACGGCGTTCGCGGAAGTCCCGAGGAGGAATCGGCCGGCGAGCGGGCCGCTCAGCAGCAGTAGCAGCGCAGCCGAGACCCCGGCGGCGGTGACGCCGAGCAGGATCGAGACGCCGCGCGTGCGCGACCATGTCGCCCGCCGCAACGGCTGCTCCACGTACCGATAGGAGCCGGCCGCCAGCACGACGATGAGCGCCGCCTGCCACCAGACCGTGCCCGGGTGGATGCCAACGCTCCACCGGCTGAGCGACAGCACGCTCCAGTGCCACAGGTACAGGGAGTAGGAGATGCGCCCGACGTACACCACCGGCGCGAGGCTCAGGAGCCGCGCCACCGGCGTCGCCGGCGACGCCGCGCCGACCAGCACCATGCTGAGCAGCACCGCGATGATCGTCGAAGACGCCTGCATCGTGGCCGGTGCGAACATCACCGCGACCAGGATCACCAACGCCACGACTGGCGGCAGTGCGCGCACGGCCCTCCGTGGCGTCCCGGACCCCGCAACCGTCAGCGTGCAGGCGAGCGCGCCGGCACCGAGCTCCCAGAATCGCGTCGGCATCAGGTAGAACGCCGCTGTCGCGTGATCGCGGCCAACGAGCAGGAACAGGGACAACGACGCCGCCACGGTCGCGCCGAGCGTCCACAGGGCGGGGCCGGTCCCGCCCCGATAGCGACCGGCACCGCGCGCAAGGCCAGTCACCCAGACCAGCAGCGGGAATACCAGATAGAACTGTTCCTCGACGCCGAGCGACCAGGTCTGGGCGAACACGTTGGCGCGCACGCCCGCGGCGAAATAGTCGGTGGCCTGGTCTAGGAGATAGAGGTTCGACAGCCCGAACAGGGCGGCGACACCGGTGTGCAGCGAGGCCGCCGGATGCGGATCGAACAGGCAGATCGCGAGTCCCGTCACGACCACGCAGAGCGCGAGCGCGGGGACCAGGCGCTTGACGCGCCGCGCGTAGAACGCGAGCAGCAGGTCACCGAGGCTCGCGTCGGAGCGCGTCCCGAGCGAGGATGTGATCACGTAGCCGGAGATGACGAAGAACACGTCGACGCCGAGGAACCCGCTCGGCAACAGCTCGGCGCTGAAGTGATAGAGAACGACCGAGAGGACCGCGAGCGCACGCAGCCCATCGATGTCCGCACGGTAGGCGCCATCGCCATCCATGGGCCGAGCGGCATCGAGCTCGTCGTGGGCGGGCGTTTTCACCGACACTTGCATCATCCGTGCGGCCGGAACCCTATGCTGCGGGCCGAAGCACTGGCGCGGCGAAGTCGCGCGCGCACCGCAGCCGGTGCGCAGCCTGAATCACTCCTTGCCGGCGAGCGCTCCGTGGCAGTGCTTGTACTTGCGCCCCGAGCCGCACGGGCACGCATCGTTGCGGCCGATCTCCGGCGCGTAGGCCGGTTCGTCGCCCGGCAGCTGGCCATGGCACTGCTTGAACTTGCGGCCGGATCCGCACGGGCAGGGATCGTTGCGGCCCACCTTGGGAAGCGCTCGCTGGAACGGCGCCTGCGCGCCGGCTTCGGGCTCGGGCGCGGCGGCGTTCGGCTGGCCGCCGGCGGCGGCAACCGCCGGATCCGTGCCGAGGTCGACCGACGGCGGCGCGGCGTGCTGGAACTGCATCGCACGCTCGAGCTTGGCCTTGCGCTCGGCCTCCTCGCGCTCAAGGTCGGCCTCGGAGCGGACCTGCATGCGGGCCAGCAGCGTGATCGCCGCGTACTTGATGCGGTCGAGCATCGAGGAGAACATCTCGAACGCTTCGCGCTTGTACTCCTGCTTGGGGTTCTTCTGCGCGTAGGAACGCAGGAAGATGCCCTGGCGCATGTAGTCCATCGCGCCGAGATGCTCGCGCCAGTGGCTGTCCACCATCTGCAGCATCAGCGTGCGCTCGATGCGGCGCAGGTCCGTCGCGCCGACCTGCTCTTCCTTGGCCCGGTAGGCGGCCTCGAGCAGCTCATTGAGGTGGGCGTCGAGCTCGCGCCCGGCGCGGCTGCGGTCCGCAGCCATCCAGCCGACGATGTCCACCGGCAGGTCGAAGTCCCGGGCCAGGGTCTCCTGCAGCGTCGCCAGGTTCCAGTGGTCCTCGACGCTCTCGGGCGGTACCGCCGCGAGCACGAGGCTCTCGACCACGTCGCGGCGCAGGGTCGCGATCGTGTCGGCGATATCGTCGGCCGCCATCAGCTCGTTGCGCTGGCTGTAGATGACCTTGCGCTGGTCGTTGGCGACGTCGTCGTACTCGAGCAGGTTCTTGCGCAGGTCGAAGTTGTAGGCCTCGACCTTGCGCTGCGCCTTCTCGATCTGGCGCGTCAGCAGGGCGCTCTCGATCGCTTCGCCGGCCTTCATGCCCACGCGCGACAGCAGCGCCTTCATCTTGGCCGGGTCGCCGAAGATGCGCATCAGGTTGTCGTCGAGCGACAGGTAGAAGCGCGACGAGCCCGGGTCACCCTGGCGGCCCGAGCGACCGCGCAGCTGGTTGTCGATGCGCCGGGATTCATGGCGCTCGGTGCCGATGATGTGCAGGCCACCGGCCGCGAGCACCTCGGCGTGCCGCTCCTGCCACTCGGCATGCTTGCGCTGCAAGGTCACCGCGTCGTCGGGCGCCGCACCGGGCTCCGCGGCCGGACGGCCGCCGAGCACGATGTCGGTGCCGCGGCCGGCCATGTTGGTCGCGATCGTCACGGCGCCGGGGCGGCCCGCCTGCGCGACGATGTGCGCCTCCCGCTCATGCTGCTTGGCGTTCAGCACCTCGTGGTCGATGCCCTGCTTCGTCAGCAGCTTGGCCAGGAGCTCTGAGGCCTCGATGGAGGTCGTGCCGACCAGCACCGGCTGCTTGCGCGCGAGGCAGTCGCGAATGTCCTCGACGATCGCGTCGAACTTGTCTTCCTGGGTCAGGTAGACGAGGTCCGAGTGGTCCTTGCGCACCATCGGGCGGTGCGTCGGGACCACGACGACCTCGAGGCCGTAGATCTGCTGGAACTCGTAGGCCTCGGTGTCGGCGGTGCCGGTCATGCCGGCGAGCGTGCCGTACATGCGGAAGAAGTTCTGGAAGGTGATCGAGGCGATGGTCTGGTTCTCCTCGCGAACCTCCACGCCTTCCTTCGCCTCGACCGCCTGGTGCAGGCCATCGGACCAGCGACGGCCGGGCATCGTGCGCCCGGTGAACTCGTCGACGATGATCACTTCGCCGTTGCGGACGATGTACTCGATGTCCTTGTGGTAGATGCCATGGGCGCGCAGCGCCGCATTCAGGTGATGCATCAGTCGGATGTTGCCTGCGTCGTACAGGCTGCCGCCGTCGCGCAGCAGGCCCGCCTCCGCGAACAGCTTCTCGACCGTGTGGTGACCGACCTCGGTCAGGTGCACCTGCTTCTGCTTCTCGTCCACCCAGTAGTCGCCACCGACACCGAGCGCCTCGCGCTGGTCGTCCGCCAGGATCTCCAGCGACGCGCCCTGCACGTTCATCGCCGCGCCCTGGCCCTCGACCATGACCTTGCCGCTGACCGGCAGCTCGACCGGCACGCTGTGGCGCGAGCGTTCGCGCCAGACCTCGAGCGTCACGCGCTTCGCGCCCTTGGCGCTCGCGAGCGCGTTGGCGACGTCCGACGGACGCAGCGCCGGCGTGGCGCCGGCCTTCAGGACGACGTCGCCGACCCTGAGGTCGCCGCCGAAGGTGCCGCGATCGACGGCGGTGACGTACAGGCCCGCCGGGACTTCCTGCTCCTCCGCCTCGGAGCGCGTCAGGCGCGGCACCAGCTTGTTGATCGCGAGGTAGAGCTCGGTGCTCTCCTCCGCCGGGCCGGAGATGATCAGCGGCGTGCGGGCCTCGTCAATCAGGATCGAGTCGACTTCGTCAACGATCGCGAACTGCAGGCCGCGCTGCACGCGGTCCTCGAGGCGGAACGCGAGGTTGTCGCGCAAGTAGTCGAAGCCGTATTCGTTGTTGGTGCCGTAGGTGATGTCGCACGCGTACGCGGCACGCTTTTCCTCGGAGCTCTGCTGAGAGCGGATCACGCCGACCGTCATGCCTAGGAACTTGTAGACGGGGGCCATCCAGTCGGCGTCGCGACTGGCGAGATAGTCGTTGACGGTGACGACATGCGCGCCCTTGCCCGCGAGCGCGTTCAGGTAGACGGGCAGCGTCGCGACCAGCGTCTTGCCCTCGCCGGTGCGCATCTCGGCGATCTTGCCCTGGTGCAGCGCGATGCCGCCGAGCAGCTGCACGTCGAAGTGCCTGAGGCCGATCGTCCGGCGCGCGGCCTCGCGTACCGCCGCGAAGGCCTCGGGTAGCACGTCGTCCAGCGTCTCGCCCTTGGCGAGGCGCTCCTTGAACGCCGCGGTGAGTGCCGGATAGCCGTCGTCCGGGATGGCGCGCATCTTGTCGTCGAGGGCATTGGCGGCCGCGACGAGCTTGCCGTACTGGCGGAGCAGGCGCTGGTTGCGGCTGCCGAAGATCGAAGTCACGAGCTTGAGCACGGGTCAGGGTCCTTCGGGGGCCGAACCGGAGCAAACCGGATGCCCGGAAAAGTCGCGCATTGTACTAAGGTGCGACGCCCATTACCCGCCCATGGCGTCCTGGAAGCCGTCTTCGGGCCTCAATGAGGGCGGACGGGTGCGGTGACAAGGGCCCTAGTGGGCCCGGGACAGCGGCGGGGTCGCATTCTGGTTGATGAAGGCCATCGGATCGACCGGGTTGCCGTCCCGGAGAACCTCGAAATGGACGTGCGGGCCGGTGGAATGGCCGGTGCTGCCCACGAGCGCCAGCGCCTGCCCCTTCTGGACGGTCTCTCCCACCCGGACGAGCAGCGCCGAATTATGACCATAGCGGGTCACGAGACCGTTGCCATGGGTGATCTCGACGAGATTGCCGTAGCCGTTCTTGTCCCCGGCCCAGGTCACGACGCCGGTGGCGACGGCCTGCACCTGGGCACCGGCATCCCCGGCGAAGTCGACCCCGGGGTGGAAGCTCGTGTATCCGGTCAGCGGATCGACCCGCTCGCCGAAGAACGACGAGATGAAGCCGCTCTGCACCGGCCGGCCCTGCGGGTAGACCTCGCTGCGCAGTTCGCGCGTGAGGATCAGGTTCTCGAGCGCGCCGAGCTGGCGCTCACGGTCGGCGAGCTGGTCGGACAGGTGGTCGAGCATGTCCGTGAGGATCGGCATCGTCGCCGGCTGGCCGGCGGTCTCGGCGCCGCCGACGGCGGGCGTCGCATCGAAGTGGAACTCGCCCTTGCTGAGCCCGGCCATTTCGGTCAGGCGCTTGCCGAGGGCGTCGAGCCGGATCACGTGGGCGTTCATGTCGCCCACCCGGGTCGCCAGCGCATCGACCTTCGTCTGCAGGATCCGGCGCGCTGACTCGAGATCCTGGCGCTGCTGGTCCATTTCAGAGGCCCATGCCTTGATCTGGCGGGCCGGCTGCGAACCCGCCCAGTGGGCACCGAACAGCGATCCGGCCGCGAACGCGGCGCCGAGCACGAGGAGCACCGCGAGGAGCGAGCCGGCGAGGAACAGCGGCGATCGCACGTCGATCTGGCGCGCGCGACCATGTTCCCGGCTGAACACGATGATGTTCATGGATTGTGCTCCAAGCGACACTCCACGCGATCCGACCGACGGATCGCCGTGACCGCCCGACGAGCCGGGCGGCATCGAACTCGTTCCCGGCAACGAAGCCGGGGGCATGTGGGCCATCGGCTAGCCCCGAGCCCGCGCGGGGACCTCGGACCGATGGCTCTGAGAACCGGCGCGCCGGGCGCATCCGATCCGTCGCCAGTGATGCATCGGTCATCGAGGGGACGACGACGCACTCCTGACCCTTTGAAGCAGACTATCCTGTCTGCCATCGCTGGCGACCCCGCTGTCGTGGCTCGTGCCGTAGACCGGAAGTTTTGCGTCCCCGCCTTTCGACGGGTTTGCCTTGATTCAGCGGGGCCAAGTGTGCAACAAAAACCCTCGACAGAACAACCACTTTCGCCCTGATTTGCGACCCGGAACCGACCCCCAAGATGCGAAAACCGATCCCCATCAGCGAGTTACTGGCCCAAGGTAAAACCCGCCTGCAGAGCCTCCAGGCAGGGGCCGAGAGCGCGAACCGGGTGCTTGGGGCGGTCCGGCGCGCCCTGCCCGCCGGACTCGGCGAGCACGTCTTCGGCGCGTCGATCGGGGATGGCGGGGTGTTGACCGTTCTGGTCGACAGCGGCGCGTTCGCGACACGGGTGCGCTACGAGCTGCCCTCGCGGCTCGCGTCGATCGAGGCGGATGCGGGGGGCGGGCCCATCGGGCGCGCGCAGGTCCAAGTGCGCCCGCCGGGGGGCGCCTGACTAGTGACCGACGGCGGCGGCCGGCACGTAGGAAATCGGCGCCTCGTTGCGATCGCGGAACGTGACCTCTTCCCAGGCCGAGGCATCGGCCACCAGCGCCCGCAGCAGCCGGTTGTTGAGGAAGTGGCCTGACTTGTAGCCGCTGAACTCGCCGATCAGGCTGTGGCCGAGCAGGTACAGGTCGCCGATCGCGTCGAGGATCTTGTGCTTGACGAACTCGTCCTCGTAACGGAGGCCGTCCTCGTTCAGCACCTTGAAGTCGTCGAGCACGATCGCGTTGTCGAGCGTGCCGCCGAGCGCGAGGTTGTGGGCACGCAGCTTCTCGAGGTCGCGCATGAACCCGAAGGTGCGCGCCCGGCTCACCTCGCGCAGGAACGACGTCGTCGAGAAGTCCATCGACGCGCGCTGCGAGTGGCGGCGGAAGATCGGGTGGTCGAACTCGATCTCGAAATTCACCTTGAATCCGTTGAACGGATCGAAGCGCGCCCACTTGTCGCCGTCGCGAACCTCGATGGACTTGCGGATCCGAACGAAGCGCTTCGGAAGCGTCTGCTCCTCGATGCCCGCCGACTGCAGCAGGAACACGAACGGGCCCGCACTGCCGTCCATGATCGGCACTTCGGCGGCACTGACCTCGACGAAGGCGTTGTCGACACCGAGGCCGGCGAAGGCCGACAGAAGGTGCTCAACCGTCGAGACCTTGACGTCGCCGTTGACGAGCGTGGTACCGAGCATCGTGTCACCGACGTTCTCGGCACGCGCCTCGATGTCGACGGGCTCGGGCAGGTCCGTGCGCCTGAAGACGATGCCGGTGTTTGGCGCTGCGGGGCGCAGCGTCATGTACACCTTCTGGCCGGAATGCAGGCCAACGCCGGTGGCGCGGATCGTGTTCTTAAGAGTGCGCTGGTTCAGCATGCGGCTCGTCGTTCAAGGCGGGGGGCTCGACCGCAGGGTCGGCGATTGTGCGGCACCCTACCACAGCCGGCAAAACAGCCACAAGTCCTTGACCTGACTGCAATTGGACACAGGGGCCCGGCACCAGGCGGTCCCACCCCACCCGGTCCCGCTCCAAATCCTTGCAGCGCGGGGGGGTGGCCCGCCGGGCCCTGAGGCGCCCGGTGCCAAGACCATTCAGGCGTCCATTGTCTCGCATGACGATCCCGCCCCCCGCCGAAACGGGGGGCGGGCTGGCCTCAGTCTGCCTGGCGGCGCAGGAACGACGGGATATCGAGCATCTCGGTGTCGTGGTAGTCGGGGCGCAGCCCGTCGCCGACGGCCTTGCGGGTCATCGCCGGGCGGTTGATGAGTTCCTCGATGTCCGGCCGGACCACCGACACCGGACGCGGGCGCTGCGCGGCAACGCGAACCTCATGCCGGGCGACAACCGGCTGCGGGGTCGCGAGGCGACCGATCTCGGCGCGGCCAAGGCCAGTCGCGACGACGGTGACGCGGATCTCGTCCTGCATGTCCGGCTCGATGACGGTGCCGACCACGACGGTCGCATCGTCGCTCGCGTACTGTTTCACGGTGTTGCCGACCTCGTCGAGTTCGCCGATCGCGAGGTCCATGCCCGCGGTGACGTTGACGAGGATGCCCTGTGCACCGGCGAGGTTGATGTCCTCGAGCAGCGGGCTCGAGACCGCCATCTCGGCGGCGAGACGCGCACGATCCTCGCCCGAGGCGTGGCCCGTGCCCATCATCGCCATGCCGGTCTCGCTCATGACGGTGCGGACGTCGGCGAAGTCGACGTTGATCAGGCCGGGACGCGTGATCAGCTCGGCGATGCCCTGCACGGCACCCTGCAGCACGCCGTTGGCCGAGGTGAACGCGTCGAGCAGGCGCGTCTTCGGGCCGAGCACGGTCAGCAGCTTCTGGTTCGGGATCGTGATCAGCGAGTCGCAGTACTTGCCGAGCTCGCCGATGCCGTGTTCGGCGATCGCCATGCGCTTGCCGCCTTCCATCGCGAACGGCTTGGTCACGACGGCGACCGTCAGGATGCCGAGCTCCTTCGCGACCTGGGCGACGACCGGTGCCGCGCCGGTGCCGGTGCCACCACCCATGCCGGCGGTGATGAACAGCATGTCGCAGCCCTCGATGAGCTCGATGATGCGGTCGCGATCCTCCATCGCCGCCTGCCGGCCGACCTCGGGGTCGGCGCCAGCGCCGAGACCCTTGGTGATGTTCGTGCCGATCTGCAGCGTCGTCTTGACCTTCGACTTCTTCAGCACCTGCGAGTCGGTGTTGAGGCAGACGAAGTCCACGCCCTCGATGCCAGCGAGCAGCATGTGGTCGACCGCGTTGCAGCCGGCACCGCCGACTCCCAGCACCTTGATCACTGCGCTCTGGCTGACGGCATCCATAAGTTCGAACATGTTGCTCTCCTTGGAATCGAATGAAACGTGTGAAACGGAATGACCTGGGGGGAAATTCAGAAGTAGCCCATGAACCACTGCTTCATGCGCTCGAAGACGCTGTCGCCACGGACGCGCGGACCGGTAAAGGGGCCCGGTCCAGACTGGGCCCGCGCGTACAGCAGCAGGCCGACGCCGGTCGCGTGGATCGGATTGCGGATCACCTCGCCGAGCCCCGACACGCCGTGGGGCACGCCGAGGCGCACCGGCACGTGGAAGACCTCTTCGGCGAGCTCGACCGCGCCTTCCATCTTGGAGCTGCCGCCGGTCATCACGAGGCCGGCGGCGATCGCCTCCTCGAAACCCGAACGGCGCAGCTCGTCACGGATCAGGTTGTAGAGCTCCTCGTAGCGCGGCTCGACGATCTCGGCGAGCGTCTGGCGCGCGAGCCGGCGCGGCGGACGGTCGCCGACGCTAGGCACCTCGATGGTCTCGTCGGGATTGGCGAGCTGGGACAACGCGCACGCATAGCGGATCTTGATGTCCTCGGCGTACTGCGTCGGCGTGCGCATCGACACGGCGATGTCGTTGGTCACCTGGTCGCCGGCAATCGGGATCACCGCCGTGTGCCTGAGCGCGCCGCCAGCGAAGACCGCGATGTCGGTCGTCCCGCCGCCGATGTCGATCAGGCAGACGCCGAGGTCCTTCTCATCCTCGGTGAGCACCGCGTAGCTCGAGGCCCACTGCTCGAGGACGATGTCCTCGACCGCGAGGCCGCAGCGCTGCACGCACTTGACGATGTTCTGGGCGGCGCTCTCGGCACCGGTGACGATGTGCACGCGCGCCTCGAGCCGCACGCCCGACATGCCGATCGGCTCGCGGATGCCCTCCTGGCTGTCGATGATGAATTCCTGCGGGATCACGTGAATGATCCGCTGGTCGGCGGGCAGTGCCACGGCCTGCGCCGCGTCCATCACCCGCGCGATGTCCCCCTGGGCCACTTCCTTGTCCTTGATCGCGACGATGCCGTGCGAATTGAGGCTGCGCACGTGGCTGCCGGCGATGCCGGTGTAGACGGCATTGATCTCGACGCCGGCCATCAGCTCCGCCTGCTCGACGGCACGCTGGATTGACTGCACGGTCGAATCGATGTTGACCACGACGCCGCGCTTGAGGCCGTGCGACGGGTGCGAGCCGACGCCGATCACCTCGAGGTCGCCGTCCGGCTTCAGCTCGCCGACGAGCGCGACGATCTTCGACGTACCGATGTCGAGCCCGACGATGAGATTCCGTTCACTGCGCTTAGACATCTTGGTCCCGCTTCTGATGCTGATTGCCGTCGTCCGATCCGGTCGCCTGTCCAGGCGAGCCGGCCGTGCGCCAGCCGACCGAGAAGCCGTTCGAGTAGCGCATGTCGAGGTAGGAGATGTCGGTGGCGCGACTCGCGACCAGCGGCGCACCGACCCGCAGGAAGCGCTCGAGCCGGTCCTGCAGCTGGCGTCGGCCGAGGCGGACCGAGACGCCGTTGGCGAGCACGACTTCCCAGGCGCCGCGCGGATCGAGGCGCAGCGCCGAAACGGCCATGCCGGCCTCGAGCAGCCGCGGCTGGATCTGGAAGTAAAGTTCCGAGACCTGATGCTCGGAGCCTTCCGGGCCATCCAGGCGCGGCAGCTCCGGCGGCACGTGGCGCGCATCGCGGATGAACAGCTCGCCGCGGGCGTTGACGAGACCGCTCTCGCCCCACCGGGCGATCGCGCTCTGCTCGGTCACCTGGACGGCGAGCGCGTCCGGCCAGCGACGCTGGACCCGGGCATGGTCCACCCACGCCAGCGACTCGATCGCATGCTGGAGGGTATCGAGGTTGGCCGTGACGAATCCGCCGCGCAGCCGCTCGCGAACGACATGCTCGACGTCGATCGAGGACACGCGCTGGAACGCGCCGACCATCTCGATGCGGCGCACGGGCCTGTCGAGGGCGTAGCCGACCGAGGCGGCCAGCGCACCCACGGCCGACGCGACCAGCGCGAACGGGGCGACCCGAGCCCAGTGGACGGCAGGCAGCGCGAAGGTCGGCGCCTTCTTCTTCTCGACGCGCGCCCGATTGCGGGCGCGGTGGGGCCAGAGCCGGGCGAGCAGGCTCATGCACGCCTCCCGCGCCGCACGCCGAAGCTCGTCTCGAGCACCCGCCAGACCAGTTCGTCGAACTCGATCCCGACCGCGCGCGCGGCCTTCGGCACCAGCGAGTGGCTCGTCATGCCGGGGGTCGTATTGACCTCGAGCAGCCAGTTGCCACCCTCGCGGTCGCGCATCACGTCGACGCGGCCCCAGCCACCGGCACCCGAGGCGTGGAACGCGGCGAGCGCGAGCGCGCGCATCTCGGCATCGGCGGCGGGCTCGAGACCCGGGCAGACGTACTGCGTGTCGTCGGCCACGTACTTGGCGTGATAGTCGTAGTACTCGCCGGCGGGGACGATCCGGATCGACGGCAGCGCGACGCCACCGAGGATGCCGACGGTGTACTCGCCGCCCTGGATCAGCTGCTCCATCAGCAGCTCGCCGCCGTAGCGGGCCGCGAGTTCGATCGCTGCATCCAGCTGGCCGGCTTCGAACACCCGGCTGACGCCGACGCTCGAGCCCTCGAGCGACGGCTTGACGATGATCGGCAGGCCGAGCGATCGCGCGGCCGTCGCGACATCGTCGCCGGGGGCAAGGCGAACGTAGCGTGGCGTCGGCAGCCCGGCGGTGAGCCAGACCTGCTTGGTGCGGATCTTGTCGAGCGTCAGCGCGGCACCGAGCACGCCGGAGCCGGTGTAGGGAACACCGAGCCCCTCGAGCAGCCCCTGCACGACGCCATTCTCGCCGGCACCCCCGTGCATGATGTTGAAGACGCGGTCGTAGCGGCGCGCCACCAGGGCCTCGACGAGCGCCGGGACGCCATCGACGCCGGTCGCGTCGACGCCCCTCGCGCGCAGCGCCGCGAGCACGTTCGCGCCGGAATCCAGTGAGACCTCGCGCTCGGACGAATCGCCACCGAGCAGCACGGCGACGCGGCCGAACGCGGCGGCGTCGGTGACCGGATGCGGGCGTGCCGGTACGGACGCGCTCATGCGCCCTCCCCGACGATGCGGACTTCGGTATCGAGGCGCACGCCGTGTCTACGCTCGACCTCGTCGCGGACGTGGCCGATCAGCCGCTCGATGTCGGCCGCCGTCGCCTCGCCCTCGTTGATCATGAAGTTCGCGTGCTTGGTCGATACAACTGCACCGCCGATGCGGAAGCCCTTCAGGCCCGCGGACTCGATCAAGCGCGCCGCATGGTCGCCGGGCGGATTCGTGAACGTCGATCCGCAGCTCCACGCACCGATGGGCTGGGTTTCCTTGCGCTGCACGAGCAGGTTCTTCAGCGTGTCCGCGCTCGCGGCCGGTGCGGGCACGAACACGAAGCGCGCGGCAATGAACCACTCGTCGGCCACCGGCGCCTGCAGCGAACGGTACCCGTAGTGGTACTCGCTGGCGGCGCGCGTATGCGTCGCGCCGCGGCGGTCGATCACATCCACCTCGGCGACATGAGGCCAGGTCTCACCGCCCCAGGCACCGGCGTTCATGGCGAGCGCGCCGCCGATGGTGCCGGGAATTCCGGCGAAGAATTCGGCGGGGCCGAGCAGCCACTTCGCGCACTGTCGCGCGAGCCGGGCGCACGGGATGCCGGCATCGGCATGCACGTGCGTGTCGCCACGCCGCTCGAGCCGGTCGAGGCCGAGATGCAGCGAGATCACGACGCCGCGCAGGCCGCCGTCACGCACCAGCGTGTTGCTGCCAAGCCCCAGCCAATGCACCGGCACGCTCGTCGGCAGAGCCGCGAGGAAGCGGCCGAGCTCGTCGGCGCTGCGCGGCGTGTAGAACGCGTCGGCCGGGCCGCCGACGTGCCAGGAGGTATGGCGTGCGAGCGACTCGTCGAAACGGACGTGCGCCAGGAACTCCGGGGCGATCACGGCACGCAGCGAGTGGTTCATGCGCCCGCCTCCGCGCCGAGCCTGGCAGGCAGCGCATGGGTTATGGCGCCGATGTGGCCTGCGCCCATCGTGACGAGCACGTCCCCGTCGCGCAGCAGCCCGGCGAGCGCCTCGTGCAGCGTCTCGAGCTTCGCGACGAACACCGGTTCCACCCGCCCGCGGCCACGGATTGCACGGCAGATGGAACGACCGTCCGCATCGCGGATCGGAAGTTCGCCCGCCGCGTAGACTTCAGTGACGACCAGCGCGTCGACCGTCGAGAGCACCTCGGCGAAATCGTCGAGCAGGTCGCGGGTGCGCGTGTAGCGGTGCGGCTGGAACGCGAGCACGAGGCGGCGGCCGGGCCAGCCTTGGCGGATCGCGTCCAGGGTGGCGGCGATCTCGGTCGGGTGGTGGCCGTAGTCGTCCACCAGGGTCACCCGACCGACCGGCAGCTTCATCTCGGCGATGACCTGCAGGCGCCGGTCAATGCCCTGGAAGTGCGCGAGGGCACCCTGGATCGCGGCATCCGCGATGCCTAGCTCGGACGCGACGGCGATCGCCGCCAGCGCATTGAGCACGTTGTGGTGGCCCGGGACGTTGAGCGAGACCGGTAGCGCCGCGGCGCGGTCCGCACGCACGACGTTGAAGCGGGTGCAGAGGCCGTCGCGGACGATGTCGGTCGCCCGCACGTCGGCGCCCGCAGCCACCCCATAGGTGAGGATCGGACGTTTGACCTGCGGCATCACCGAGGCGAGCTCGCGATCATCGAGGCACAGCACCGCGAGGCCGTAGAAAGGCAGGTTGTGCAGGAAATCGACGAAGCTCTGCTTGAGCTTGTCGAAGTCGCCGCCGTGCGTGATCAGGTGGTCGTTGTCGATGTTGGTGACGACCGCCATCATCGGCTGCAGGTGCAGGAACGAGGCGTCGCTCTCGTCCGCTTCCGCGACGAGGTACTGGCCGGTGCCGAGCCGCGCATTCGCATCGGCGCTCTTCAGCCGGCCACCGATCACGAAAGTCGGATCCTCGCCGCCCTCCGCGAGGATGCTCGCAACGAGGCTCGTGGTCGTGGTCTTGCCGTGCGAGCCGGCGATCGCGATACCGACCCGGAAGCGCATCAGCTCGGCGAGCATCTCGGCGCGCTGCACGACCGGGATGCGCGCGGCGTGCGCGGCGACGACCTCCGGATTGTCGGCCGCGACGGCGCTCGAGACGACGACGACGTTGGCGCCGGCCACGTGCTCGGGCGCATGCCCGAAGGAGATGCTGGCGCCAAGGCCGACGAGACGCTCGGTCACGGCATTGGGCTTCAGGTCGGAGCCCTGCACGGCATAGCCCAGGTTGAGTAGCACCTCGGCGATGCCGCCCATGCCGCTGCCGCCGATGCCGACGAAGTGGATGTGCTGGATCCGGCGCATGCGTGCGCTCATCGGGAGCCTCCCGCACCAGCGGCGAGGCACAGGTCGGCCAGCTTCTCCGCGGCGCCCGGCACCGCCGCCGCACGGGCGGCACCGGCCATCGCGGCAAGCGGCGTCGCATCCACGCCCAGCAGGCGGGCCAGTTGCGCGGCGAGGCGATCGGCGGTGAGCGTCGCTTCGGGCATCAGCACCGCCGCACCGCGATCCGTGAGGAAGCGGGCGTTGGCCGTCTGGTGATCGTCCACGGCCGCCGGAAACGGCACGAGCAGCGCAGGCGTGCCCGCGGCGGCGAGCTCGGCCACCGTGAGCGCGCCGCTGCGGGCGACCGCGATGTCCGCCCAGCGGTACGCGTCCGCCATGTCGTCGATGAATTCACGCACGTCCGCGTCGACGCCGAGCGCCGCGTACGCCGCCACAACCGCGTCGCGGCGATCACGACCGGTCTGGTGCAGGACCGACGGCCGCGCGGACGGCGGCAGGAGCGCGAGCGCCGCGGGCACGACGCGGTTGATCGCGGCGGCACCCTGGCTTCCGCCGAACACCAGCAGGTGCCGTGGGCTGTGCGGGCCGGCGGCGGGCGCATTGCCGATCGCCTCGATCTCGGGCCGGACCGGGTTGCCGACCGGCACGGCGCCAACCGACCGGCGGAACGCGCCGGGGAACGCCTCGGCGACCGTGCGCGCGAGGCGCGCGAGGATGCGGTTGGTGAGGCCGGCGACGGCGTTCTGCTCGTGGATCACCAGCGGCCGGCCCATCAGGCGGGCAGCAACGCCACCCGGACCGGAGACGAACCCGCCCAGTCCGAGCACGACGTCCGGGCGGATGCGGCGCACGGCGCCGATCGAATCGGCCAGCGCCTCTGCAAGCCGCAGCGGCGCCATCAGCCAGCTCGCCGCGCCCTTGCCCCTGAGGCCGGAGACGCGCACCCACTCGATGTCGATCCCAGCCGCCGGTACCAGCCGAGCCTCGATGCCGCGGTGGGTGCCGAGCCAGACGACCCGGCACGAGCGGCCCTCGAGCACGCGGGCGACCGCGAGCGCCGGGAACACGTGCCCGCCCGTCCCGCCGGCCATGATGAGGACCGTCGTCATCGAGCCGCTCCGCGGATCGCGACCGAGCGGGTGCTCTGCGTTTCGTGGTGGACGCGCAGCAGGATCCCGATCCACGCGATCGTCACGACCAGGCTGGAACGACCATACGACAGCAGGGGCAGGGTCAGGCCCTTCGTGGGCAGCAGGCCCATCGTCACGCCCATGTTGATCAGGGACTGCAGGCCGAACCAGATCCCGAAGGACGCCGCGAGGTACGACTGGAACTTGAGGCCGGCCTCCGAGGCGTTGCGCGCGATCACGAGCGCGCGGTAGCTCAGTGCCAGGACGAGGAGCAGCACGGCGAGGACGCCGACGAAGCCGAGTTCCTCCGCGAGCACGGAGAAGATGAAATCGGTGTGCGCCTCGGGCAGGTAGAAGAGCTTTTCCACGGACGAGCCGAGGCCGACGCCGACGCCGCCGCCGCGCCCGATCGCGATCAGCGACTGCGTCAGCTGGAAGCCGCTGTCGAACGGATGTGCCCAGGGGTTCCGGAAGCTGGTGATCCTGAGCCAGCGATACGGACTGAACACCGCGAGCGCGCCGAACACGCCGACGCCCGCAAGGCTCAACGAGAAGAAGTGAGTGAGCTTCGCGCCCGCCAGCAGCAACACCAGCATGGCGGTCGCCATCAGCACGACGCCCGATCCCATGTCCGGCTCAAACAGGAGCAGTCCTGCGGCGATTCCCAGCACACCGAGGGGCTTCAGGAAGCCGACGAGGTGGGTGCGGACCTCTTCTTCGCGGCGCACCACGTAGCTGCAGAGATAGATGAGCAGCAGGACGCGCGCCGCTTCGGACGCCTGAAAGTTCATGCCAAGCAGGCGCAGCCATCGCCGGCTGCCGTTGACGGAATGCCCGAGGCCCGGAATCAGCACGAACAGTAGCAGTAGCATCGCGACCGCGAGCAGCACGAAATGCAACCGTTCCCAGGTTTCGGTCGGGATACGCAGTCCGATCATCGCGAACAGCACGCCGACGCCGGCGAACAGGAGCTGTCGCTCGAGGAAGAAGAACGGGTCGCCATCCCGCGCGGCGAGCGTCACCGAAGCGGACGACACCATCACGAGACCGATCAGCAGCAGCGCCGCCGTCAGGCCGACCACGACCATGTCGACATGCAGCGCACCGCGGTTCTGCTGGCGCATTGCGAAGGTGGTGGCACTCATGCGGCGAGCCTCCGGGCAGCAGCTGCGAACGCATCGCCACGGGCGGCGTAGTCGCGGAACATGTCGAGACTGGCGCAGGCGGGCGACAGCAGCACGAGGTCGCCGGCACGGGCGACACGAGCGGCGGCGACGACTGCCGCGTCCATGTCGTCGGCAAATTCGCACGGGCAAGCGCCCTCGAGCGCACTGGCGAGACGCGCCCGATCGCGACCGATCAGCACGACGTGTCGAACGCGACCGCGGAAGGCCGCCGCCAGCGGCGAGAAGTCCTGGCCCTTGCCGTCGCCGCCTGCGATCACGACCAGGGGTTCGGACAGCCCCTCGACGGCAGCGAGCGTCGCACCGACGTTGGTGCCCTTGGAATCGTCGACGAACCTGACGCCGCCGCGCTCGGCGACCACCTGCGTCCGATGGGCAAGTCCGCCGAAGGTGCGCAAAGTGGCGAGCATCGGCTCGAGCGGCAGGCCGAGTTCGCAACCGATCGCGAGCGAGGCGAGCGCGTTTGCGGCATTGTGCCGGCCCGGCAGGCGCATCTGCGCCAGCGGCATCAGCGCGACGCCGCCGCGCGCGAGCGCCGGCCCCTCGGCGCTGGCCACGATCGAGAAATCAGCGTCTCCGGCGATGCTGAAGCCGATGCGCCGCTGTCCGGGTGCCGGCATGGCCCGGACGATCGGATCGTCCTCGTTCACGATGGCCACCGCTGCCTGCGAATAGATGCGCGCCTTCGCGGCGGCGTACGCGGAGACCGAGGCGTAGCGATCCAAGTGATCTGGCGTGACATTGAGGACGACCGCCGCGCGCAGCACCAGCGAGTCGGTGGACTCGAGCTGGTAGCTCGACAGTTCAAGTACGTAGAGTTCCGGCACCGGCTGGGCGAGCAGGTCGAGGGCCGGCTCGCCAAGGTTGCCGCCGGCGAGCACGCGACGCCCCGCGGCGGCGGCCATCTCCGCAACCAGCGTCGTGACCGTACTCTTGCCGTTGGTGCCAGTGATCGCGACGGTCGGAGCCGCGCTTGCACGGGCGAACAGCTCGACGTCGCCGACGACTGGCAGCCCGCGCTCGAGCGCCGCACGAACCAGCGGCTCGGCGCGGGACACACCTGGCGAGAGCACGATTCGGTCCGCGGACGCGAGGAGGTCGAGGTCGAATCCGCCCACGTGCGTCACGACGGCACTGCCGAGTGCGCGCAGCGCGTCGAGCTCGGGTGGCTGTGCGCGCGAGTCGGTCACAGCGACCTGCTCCCCGCTCGCGACGAGCCAGCGGGCCACCGAGAGTCCGGTCTTACCGAGGCCGACGACGAGATTGCGGCGTGGGGCCATCAGCGCACCTTCAGCGTCGCGAGGCCGGCGAGCACCAGCACCACGGTGATGATCCAGAAGCGCACGATCACCTTCGGCTCCGCCCAACCCTTCAGTTCGAAGTGGTGGTGGATCGGCGCCATGCGGAAGATGCGCTTGCCGGTGAGCTTGAACGAGGCCACTTGCAGCATCACCGAGACCGTCTCGAGGACGAAGACGCCACCCATCACGAACAGCACGATTTCCTGCCGGACGACGACCGCGACCGTACCGAGCGCCGCGCCGAGCGCGAGCGCGCCGACGTCTCCCATGAAGACCTGCGCCGGGTAGGTGTTGAACCAGAGGAAGCCGAGTCCGGCGCCCGCCAGGGTGGCGCAGAAGATCAGCACCTCGCCGACGCCCGGGACATGCGGGATCAGCAGGTAGTTGGCGAAGATCGCGTTGCCCGAGGCGTAGGCAAACACGCCGAGTGCGGCCGCCACCATGACGGAGGGCATGATCGCCAGCCCGTCGAGTCCATCGGTCAGGTTCACGGCGTTGCTCGTGCCGACGATGACGAAGTAGCTGAGCACCACGAAGCCGATCGCACCGAGCGGCAGCGCCACTTCCTTGAAGAACGGCACGTGCAGCAGCGTCGCGTCCGGCGAACTCGCCGAGTAGAGCAGCGCGAACGAGCCGGCAAGGCCCGCGACGGACTGCGCGATGAACTTCCACCGGGCGGCGAGGCCCCTGGAGTTGCCCACGACGAGCTTCAGATAGTCGTCGTAGAAGCCGATCAGCCCGAACGCAGCCGTCACCGCCGTGACGATCCAGACGTAGCGGTTGCTGAGGTCCGACCACAGCAGAGTCGAACCGAGCATCGCCACCAGGATCAGCGCACCACCCATCGTCGGCGTGCCCTGCTTCTTCAGGTGCGACTGCGGCCCGAAATCCCGGACGTTCTGCCCGATCTGGTGATCCGCAAGGCGCTGGATCATCCACGGCCCGACCACCAGCGCGATCGTCAGCGCGGTGAGCGCCGCAAGGATCGCGCGCAGCGTCAGGTACGAGAACACCCGGAAGCCCGAGTAGTGCGGTGCCAGCAGTTCGGCGAGGTGATAGAGCATGGCGCGGTATCAGCGTCCTTCCGCGCCGGCGGGAACGAGCGCGGCGGCGATCCGCTCGAGGCGATTGACCCGCGAGCCCTTGATCAGGACCGTGACGTCCGGGCGTAGCAGGCCGCCGAGGCGCGCGAGCAGCGCGTCGCCATCGGCGAACCACTCCGCGCCGTCGCCGAACTCGCGAACCGCGTCGGGCGTCAGAGCACCGACCGCGAACAGCCGGTTGACACCGGCACCGCGCGCCGCGCGGCCGGCCTGCCGGTGCGCCTCGAGCGTCGCGTCGCCGAGTTCGGCCATGTCGCCGAGGACCAACCAACGCTCGCCTGCCTGCGCGGCAAGCACGTCGAGGCCGGCATCCAGGCTGCTTGGGTTGGCGTTGTACGAATCGTCGATCAGGCGCGCGCCGGAGGCGGCCATCTTGATCTCAAGGCGCCCTTTGACCGGGCGCATGCGCCCAAGCCCGGTCGCGATGCCCTGCGCGTCGATGCCGACCGCATGGGCGGCCGCGGCGGCGCCGAGCGCGTTCTGTACGTTGTGCCGGCCGGCGAGCGGAAGCCGGACGTTCGCCTCGCCGGTCGGCGTGACGAGCGTGAACTCCTGGATCGAGCCCGCAGGCCCGCTCGCGCGGATGTCGCCGCGGATGGTCACGTCGGCCCCTGCGGCTCGACCGAAGCTGATCTCGCGGGTGGCGGCGTTCATCTCGCGCCACAGCGCCGCGTACGGGTCGTCGGCATTGATGATCGCGGTCGCGCCGTGGGCGAGCCCGGCGTAGAGCTCGCCCTCCGCGCGCGCGACGCCGTCCATCGACCCGAACCCCTCGAGATGTTCGGCACCGGCGTTCGTCACGAGCCCGACGGTGGGCTGAACGAGTGGCACGAGGGCGGCGACTTCGCCCGGGTGATTGGTGCCGACCTCGATGACGGCCATCGCGTGCTGGCGATCGAGCCCGAGCAGCGTCAGCGGCACGCCGATGTGGTTGTTCAGCGTCCCGCGCGTGGCGAGGCAGACGCCGAACCCGGACAGGATCGTGGCGAGCATTTCCTTCGTGGTGGTCTTGCCATTGCTGCCGGCGACGGCGACCACCGGGATCGGGAACTGCAGCCGCCATGCGGCCGCCGCGTCCTGGAGCGCCTGCAGCGTGTCCTCGACGACGATCTGCGGCACGTCGACCGCCACCTGCCGCGCAACGACTGCCCCGGAGGCCCCGCGCGCAGCGGCCGCCGCGACGAATTCATGGCCGTCGAAGTTCGGTCCGGACAGCGCGACGAAGAGCTCGCCCTCGGTGATGGCGCGCGAATCGGTCGACACGCCGACGAACGATGCTTCCGCGCCGTGCAGCACGCCGCGCATCGCTGCCGCGTAGTGGGACAGCGAGCGATTCACGCCGCCTCCCGCAGCAGCGACTCGGCGATGGCACGATCGCTGAAGGCACGACGCTCGTGGCCGTAGATCTGGTAGTCCTCGTGGCCCTTGCCCGCGACGAGGATCACATCGCCGCGGCGCGATGCCGCGCGCGCACCCCGAATCGCCGCCTCGCGGTCGCGTTCCACGTGTACGGGCACGCGGCCGGAGAACGCGGCCGTGATCATCGCGACGATCCGGTCAGGATCCTCGCCGCGAGGGTTGTCATCGGTGACGACGATGCGGTCCGATCCCGCCTCCGCAGCCGCGGCCATCAGCGGCCGCTTGCCGGCGTCACGGTCGCCACCGCAACCGAACACGCACCACAACGCGCCGGCGGTATGCACGCGCAGCGCTGCGAGCGCCTTGGCGAGCGCATCCGGGGTGTGCGCATAGTCGACGACGACCGTCGGGCCGTCGGCGCCGATCCGGAACGCCTCCATGCGGCCCGGCGGTGGCGCGGCGACCGAGAGCGACTCGACGGCCGTGACGAGCGGCATCCCCGTCGCGAGCAGCATGCCGAGCACCACGAGGAGGTTCTCCGCGTTGAACGCGCCGACGAGCGGCGAGCTCAGGCGGAACGGGCCAGCATGCGTCGAGCCCTCGATGTCGATTCCGCCTGCATGGCAGGCGACGCTGCGCGCGGCGACATGCCGGCCACCGTCCGGCACCGGGCCTGCGACGCTCACGCGCGTGACGTCCACGCCGGCCGGGGCTCGGGCAGCGAGGCCCGCGCCGAATGCATCGCCAACGTTGATGACGGCGTGGCGCACGCCACGGCAGTGCAGCAGGCGCTCCTTGGCGGCGCCATAGGCTTCCATCGTGCCGTGGTAGTCGAGGTGATCGCGCGTGAGGTTGGTGAACGCGACAACCGGCATGCGGACGCCCGCGACACGGTCCTGGTCCAGCGCATGCGAGGACACCTCGATGCCAGCATGTCGAAGCCCGGCATCGCGGAACCCGGCCAGAGTGCGGTGCAGAGACAGCACGTCGAGGGTCGTGTGCGACGTGGGCGCGAGCGAAGGAGGCCGACCGGCGCCGAGCGTGCCGAGGTACGCGCCCTGCTGGCCGCGGCACGCCGCATACAGCCAGGCGCAGGTCGTCTTGCCGTTGGTGCCGGTGACTCCGGCGACGTCGACCGTGGCGGACGGCGCGCCGTAGAAGCGATCGGCGAGCTCGCCCAGCGCATCGCGCAGCCCCGGCACGGCCACCGCGGTGACGGATGGCGGCAATCCTGGAAGCTCGCCGCCGGCGGACGGATCCCAGAGGATCGCGATCGCGCCGCGCACCACGGCCGCGCCGACGTGCTCGAGCCCGTGCGTCGTGCGTCCGCCGACCGCCGCGAAGGCATCGCCCGACATGACCTGGCGGCTATCGAGCACGAGATCGCGGACCACGACACGCGGGGCCTTGACCAGGCCGTGCAGCAGGCTCGCGAGCTCAACGCCGCTCACCGCGGCACCTCCGCCTGCACGAACGTCGCCGTGGACACGTGGCTGAGATCGTCCGGCGGCACAGCCGTCAGGCGCAGCACGCCACCGAGGACCGCCGCGAACACGGGTGCGGCGACGTCTCCGCCGTGGTACTTGCCCTTGCTCGGCTCGTCGATCACGACGATCGCGGCGAAGCGCGGCGCGGTCGCGGGAACGACGCCGCCGAACAGGGCGACATACTTGTTGGTCGAGTAGGTGCCGCCCGCGGCCTTCCAGGCGGTACCGGTCTTGCCGGCGACGCGATACCCGGGGATGTGGGCCTTCTTGCCCGTGCCATCGGTCACGACGCTTTCGATCAGGTGGATCGCGTCGCGGCACACCTGCTGGTCGAGCACGCGGTCGCCGGCCGGCACCACGCCATCCACGCGGCGCAACGTCAGCGGGCGGCGCACGCCGAGAGCACCGACCGTCGTGTACGCCTGCACCAGCTGCAGCGGCGTCACCGACAGTCCGTAGCCGTGCGCCATCGTTGCGACCTGGATGTCGTGCCAGTGGGTGTACTGGGTCAGGACACCGGCGGACTCGCCGGGGAAACCGGTCGCCGACACCTGCCCGAAGCCGAGGCCGGTCAGCGTGTTGAAGATCGTCGATTTCTCGAGCGACAGCGCGATGTGCGCCATGCCCACGTTGGATGACCTGGCGAGGATGGTCGCGAGGTCCATCGCACCCCAGTTGTGCTCGTCCTCGATCACGTTGTTGCCAACGCGGATGTAGCCCGGGTTGGTGTCGATCACGCTGTCGGGCTTGTACTTTCCGCTGGCGAGCGCCGCGATCACGAAGAACGGCTTGACAGATGAACCCGGCTCGATGTTGTCGGTCGCGGCGCGGTTACGGTAGTGCGCGGGATCAAGCTGCAGGCGATCGTTCGGATTGAACGACGGCTGGTTGACCATCGCCAGGATCTCGCCGGTACGCACGTCGACCACGATGACCGAGCCACCCTTCGCGCCGAATTCCTGCATGGCGGACTTGAGCTCGCGGTAGGCGAGGTACTGAATGCGAAGGTCGATGCTCGAGACCAGCTCCTCGCCGGCGCGCGCCGGGCGGATGTTCTCGAGGCTCTCGACGATGTTGCCGTGCCGGTCCTGCACGACCTTCTTGAGCCCGTTTTCGCCCTGCAGCATCGGCTCGTAGGCAAGCTCGAGGCCTTCCTGGCCGGCATCGCCGTCACCGGTGAAGCCGAGGATGTGCCCCGTGACTTCGCCGGCCGGATAGTAGCGGCGGTACCCGCGCGACAGGCTCACGCCGGGAATGTGCAGTGCCGCGACCCGCGCCGCCTCGTCCGGCTGCAGCTGCTTTGCAACGACCACGTAGTGGGTATCGAAGTTCGCCGTGACACGGCGCGTCAGCCAGTCCTGGTCGAGCTGCAGCTGGTGCGCGAGCGCGGGCAGTTGCACCGCCTTGTCGTCCATCTCGGCCGGATTCACCCAGACGGTATCGACCGGCGTGCTGGCCGCGATCGTCTCGCCGTTGCGATCGAGGATCGCGCCACGATGTGCCGGAATCTCGACGTTGCGCTGCCACCGTTCATTGCCCTGCGATACGTAGAAGTCACGCCGGATGAACTGCATGTCGATCGCGCGGGCGACGATCCCGGCCGCGACGACCAGCAGCGCGGCGAGCACGAAGTAGGCGCGCACCCGGAACTGCCGGGCGCTGCTCTGGGCTTCCGTGCGCTTGAGCTTCATGGCTGGACGATCTTCACTTCGGTGGCGCTGGGGATCGTCATGCGCAGGTCGCGACTGGCGACCTGCTCAACGAGCGCGTGTGCGCTGTAGGTGCTCTGCTCGAGCTGGAGCCGACCCCAATCGATATTCAGGTTGTCCCGCTCCTGCGTGAGCTTCTCGAGCTCGACGAACAGCATGCGCGACTGGTGCTTCATGTAGGCCGCGCCCGCGGAGCTCGCGAGCACCGCGATCCAGAGGGAGGCCAGCGCGATCCGCAGCGTGCGTTCGCTCATGCGCGCACCTTGCGGGCGACGCGCAGCACGGCGCTGCGGGCGCGCGGGTTCTCGGCGACTTCGGAATCGGCCGCGTGCTGTGCCTTGCCGACGAGCGCCAGGCGCGGACGCGCGGCCTCGGGCACGTTCGGCATGCCGCGCCACATCGGATCCTCGTCGGCGTGGCGGCGCATGAAGCGCTTCACGCGCCGATCCTCGAGGGAGTGGAAGCTGATCACCGCGAGCCGGCCGTCGACGCCCAGCGCCGCGAGCGCGGCGTCGAGGCCGCGGTCGATCAACTCGAGTTCGCGGTTGACGTGGATGCGCAGCGCCTGGAATGTGCGCGTTGCCGGGTGCTTGCCAGGCTCGCGCGACCGCGCCGGCACGGCCGAGGAGACGACGTCCGCGAGTCGGGCCGTGGTCGTGATCGGCGCGTCTTCGCGCGCGCGCACGATCGCCTGCGCGATACGGCGCGCAAAACGCTCTTCGCCGTGCTCGGCGATCACCCGGGCCATCTCGCTCTCCATCGCGCTCGCCACAAAATCCGCGGCGTTCTGGCCGCGGGACGGGTCCATCCTCATGTCGAGCGGGCCATCGCGCATGAAGCTGAAGCCTCGCGTCGGATCATCGAGCTGGGGAGAGGAGACGCCGAGGTCGAACAGCACGCCCGCCGCCGTGCCCTCCGCGACGACCTCGCCGAGACGGTCGAACGCGGCATGGAGAATCCGGACGCGCGGATCTTCACCGTGCTGCTGCCTCGCGCTCTCTATCGCCTGTGGATCTCGATCCACGACCACAAGCCTGCCCTCTGTCCCGAGCTGCGCGAGCACTGCGCGCGCATGCCCCCCCCGTCCGTACGTGCCATCGACGTACAGTCCCGCCGGCTCGATCGCGAGCCCGGCGATGACTTCCTCTAGCAGCACCGGCCGGTGCGCCGGCTGCGCCGACGCAACCATCACTACAACGACAGCGACCCGAGATCCGCGGGCAGCTCTCCGGAGGCATCAGCCTCGCCGTTGAGCCACTGGTCGCGTCGCTCGGTCCACTTCGCTTCGTCCCACAACTCGAATCGGTTCCCCTGGCCCAGCAGGACCGCATTGCGGTTCAGCGACGCGAAGCTGCGCAGTTCAGCCGGCAGCAGGAGTCGCCCGTGTCCGTCCAGCTCCAGGTCGGTCGCGTAACCGACCATCAGCCGCTGCAGCAGGCGGGACTGGGGATTCAGCGTCGGCAACTTCATCAGCTTGCGTTCGATCTCCTCCCAGTCCGGCAGGGGATAGAGGAGCAGGCACTGGTCCCGATCGACGGTCACGACGACGTGCCCAGCCGAGCGCTCGGCAATGCGGTCCCGGTACCGGGTGGGCATCACCATCCGGCCTTTGGCATCGAGCGTCAGTTGATTGGCACCGCGGAACACGTCTTGGATGGGACCGAACCCCATTCCTCCCCACTTTTTCCCACTTCCGGCCACTATAGGAGGAAGAGCGGGTCGGGTCAACGCCGAAAACGGGGATTTTTCCTGCGACGACAATCACTTACCGACCAGTCGCAGAATGCGACCGGGAGGTCGAAACGGCTGATAATCAGAGGCTTAGCGAGCCTTCTTCCGGCGTTATGTAAGGACTATGCAAGCTTCAGGCCAACGAAGGGGCCTGGGCGACGCGAGGAAAGTGTGACGTGCGTCACGAACGGGGCCCCAGAGGGGCCCCGTGGCGTCAGGAAGAAGGTGGGAGTCGGCCGATAAGCCGGGTTCTGTCGTGAGCAACCATTCCTCTGGGATGCACGTCGCCGTGCACCTCAAGCAGCCTACCCGGAAACACGCGCGGGCCGCGCGCTGCCGGCTGGAGCGAACTCCGACCGACCTGTTTCCCTATTTGGCCTTGCTCCGGGCGGGGTTTGCCGTGCCGTCCCTGTTGCCAGCGACGCGGTGCGCTCTTACCGCACCCTTTCACCCTTACCAGCCGCGGGCGAACCCGTGGCTTCGGCGGTTTGCTTTCTGTTGCACTTTCCGTGGGCTCGCGCCCCCCAGGCGTTACCTGGCGCCCTGCCCTATGGAGCCCGGACTTTCCTCCCGCGGACGAGCCGCGAGCGGTTGCCTGGCCGACTCCCGCGCACACCATAGGGCGCGCGGCCCCGGACCTCAAGCGTCTTCTGTATTCCCGGTCTCGCGCCGCAGCCCGAGCGCGCGTTCGTAGACGCGATTGCGACGCAGTCCGGTCACCTCGCTGACGAGGTCTACAGCCGCGGACAGGGGCATCACGGGCAGCAGCGCGCCGAGTAGTCGGTCGCGCTGGCGCACCATCGCGTCGTCGTCCCCGTCCGTGGCCGGCGCGCCGGCCACGACCAGCACGATCTCGCCGCGCGCCATGTTCGCCTCGCCGGCTGCGCGCAGGACGAGCTCGTCGAGCGTGCCGCGATACACGCTCTCGTGCAGTTTGGTGAGCTCACGCGCGACGACCGCCGCGCGCGTGCCGCCAAACGCCGCGGCGAGGTCGGCCAGCGTATCCGCGATGCGGTGCGGCGCCTCGTAGAACACGAGCGTGCGCGACTCGCCTGCGAGCACCTCGAGGCGCGCACGGCGCGCCGCGGAGCGTTGCGGCAGGAAGCCTTCGAACGCGAAGCGATCCGTCGCAAGTCCGGCGACGGACAGCGCAGCGATCGCGGCGCAGGCCCCGGGCACGGGCACGACCGCGATGCCGGCGGCCGCCGCGGCGGCGACCAGCCGGTAGCCCGGGTCGCTGACGAGCGGCGTGCCGGCATCGGAGACCAGCGCGATGCGTGCGCCGCCCTGCAGGCGGCCGACCAGCTCGGCGACCCGTGCGGCCTCGTTGTGCTCGTGCAGCGCGCACAGCGGCGTCTGGATGCCGAACTGCGCGAGCATCTGCCCGCTGTGGCGGGTGTCCTCGGCGGCGATCAGGTCGACCTCGGCCAGGGTGCTCCGTGCACGGGCACTGAGATCGGCCAGGTTGCCGATCGGCGTCGCGACGATGAAGAGGGTGCCGGGCGCTGACACTATAATCCGGGGCCTTGCCGCGCGTGACCCGCGCGTCGGCATCGTGCACGGAGGAACCCCCGCATGCAACGCCACGGGCGACGCGCCCGCATCGGTATCGCGCTGCTGTACGCGCTCGTCGCCGCGACGGGGGAGTGCGCCCAGCCGGGCGAGGCCGACCGAGCCGCACGGCTCGCCTCGCACGGCGAGCACGCGGCGGCGGCGGCTGCCTGGGAGCACGTCGGCGCCGGCCTGCGTGGCGCGGCGGCGGTCGCACCGCTCGCCGCAGCCGCGCGCGAGTGGCTCGCCGCGGGGCGCGATGCGGACGCGAATCGGGTCGCCCGGGTGGCCGAGCGCATCGCGCATGTCGACCCACGCTCGCCGGAAGGCGCGGTGCGCGGACTCGCGATCGCGGAGGTGGCGCTCGCCAGCGGCGATCCGCAGCGCGCGCTCGCCGTGCTGCGCGCGCTCGGCGAGCCGCCGCCCGCTGGCGCCGAGAGCCCGGTGCTCGCGCTGCGGGGTCGCGCCTACTGCGCCGCCGGCCG
>CAISEB010000055.1 GCA_903884235.1 uncultured Pseudomonadota bacterium | reverse complement strand
GCAGCGCAGATACATGCAGCTTGAGGGACTCGCGTCACTGAGTGACAATCAACCCGCTCGCCTGTCCGCTGTGGTCAGCTGAGCACGAGTCGAACCTTGCCAAGACCTACGACTCGTACACCACTCGCCGGGACGCGATCGACAACACACTCTGGAGCCTCCACGACATGACCCGTACTCCGCCCGATTCGTTACGGATTCCCATAGCGTTTGTGCTGGGTGTCGGTCTGACGACCGCGGTACACGGGGAGACCCCGTCCCGAGCCGAAGCTTCCGGACAGCTCGAGGACATCGTGATCACGGCGACGAAGCGCGAGTCGCGCCTGCAGGACACGCCGATCAGCGTGACGGCCTTGTCGGGCGAGGACATCCTCGAGCGCGGACTGACCGACTTCACCGCCCTCGCGATGACGGTTCCGGGCCTGTCGATGCGCTCCAGCGGCCCGGGGCAAACCGAGTTCGAGATGCGCGGCATGACCTCGGCCGGCGGCAACTCCTCGACGGTCGGCTTCTACTTCGACGACACCCCGCTGACGGCGCCGGCATCGGCCCAGAACGGCAAGGTAGTGATCGATCCGAATCTCTATGACCTCAACCACGTCGAGGTGCTGCGCGGCCCGCAGGGCACGCTGTACGGCGCAGGCTCCATGGGCGGCACGATCAAGATCGTTCCGAACGCCCCGAACCCGGCGGCGTTCGATTCCACGGCGCAGGCCACCTTCGGCGACACGAAGGGCGGCGGCTTCAACCATGCCGAGAACGCGATGTTGAACGTGCCGCTCGCCTCGAACGCGGCGCTGCGCGTCGTCGCCTCGGAATCACACGACAGCGGCTGGATCGACCGCGTCGTGATCGCGGACGGCCAGTTTCCGGCGCCGAACGGCGCGACCCGCGGCGACCTGCTCGCGGCGCCCGTCGCCTTCAACCAGCGCAAGGCGAATGATACGGAGCTCACGGCCGTGCGCGCGAGCCTGCTGTGGACGCCGACGGACCGGCTGACCGTCTCGCCGACCTTCATGTACCAGAGGATCTTCCAGAACGGACTCAGCCTGATCGACAGCAATCCGGGCGTGAACGCGACCTTCCAGCCGTTCGACGAGCCGGAGCCGTTCTCGGACCAGTTCACGTTGGGCAGCGTCAACCTGCAGTACCGCTTCGACGGCTTCGACCTCGTCTCGACTTCATCCTACTGGACGCGCGATGAACACCTGCGCCAGGCGGGATCCGAGGAAGTCGCCATCGCGATCGGGCTGCCGTACTACGTCGCGCAGGGTGGTTTCGGCCCGGTCACGCCGACTTCCTTCGAGGACGACAAGTCCAAGCAGATCAGCGAAGAGGTACGCCTGACGTCCACCGGCGACGGCAAGTTCAAGTGGCTGGCCGGCTGGTTCTACGCCGATTTCAAGTCGGACTGGGACCTCTTCCTGACGCAGCCTGGCGCGCTTGCGGGCACCGGCACGACGGATGCCTTCACCTTCTTCCAGCCGACGAAGATCATCCAGAACGCCTTCTTCGGCGAGGCCTCCTATCAGTTCACCTCGAAGCTGAAGGGCACGGTCGGCGTGCGCCACTACTACTACAACGCATCGATCACCTCGACAGTGGCGGGATATCTGAGCTCGTCGGGCTCCGGCGACTTCGTCAGCGCCAGCACGGGCACGCGCAACCAGGGCTTCAATCCGAAATTCGACCTCTCGTACCAGGTCGACAAGGACCTGCTGCTGTACGCAACGGTCGCGAAGGGGTTCCGTCCAGGCGGCGGCAACCAGCCGATCCCGACGACCGGCTCGCTCGGCGCGGTCTGCGAGGCGGAGCTGCAGCAGAAGTTCAACACCACGGGGTTCGTGGCGGCACCGGGGAGCTTTGCGCCGGACCGCGTCTGGAGCTACGAGCTCGGCGAGAAGTGGCGCACGGCCGGTGGCCGCGTGACACTGAACGGCGCCGCCTACTTCGAGAAGTGGAATGGCGTGCAGCAGAACATCCCGCTCGGCTGCGGCTTCCCGTACACCGACAACGCCGGCAATGCCCAGATCCACGGCGTCGAGTTCGAAGTCACCGCCCTCGTCACGCAGGGGCTGGTGCTGTCGGCCAATGCCGGCTACACGCACGCCGTGTTCGTCGGCGACAATCTCGAGACCGGCATCACCTCCGGCACCGCGGTGCAGGACGTTCCGGAGTGGACCTCGAGCATCGGCGCGACGTACCGCCGCCCGATCAAGGACGACCTGTCGCTCGTCGTGCGCCTCGACAACAACTACGTCAGTGGCCATTACGACGCGACGGCGCAGATCAACCACCTGCCATCGTACGACCTGACGAACCTGCGGGTCGGCGTCGAGGGCGAGCGCTGGTCGGCGGCCCTGTTCGGCAAGAACCTCACCAACAAGCAGGCACAGTTCTCGAACGTCCCGGCGATCAACATCAGCGTGCCTCAGTTCAACCGCATCGCGGTAAGCCAGCCGCTGACGATCGGAGTCGAGGTCAACTACCACTTCGGCAAGTAGTCGCCCGGTGCCGGGATCCGCTGCGTCCGCTTTCAGAACCGACGTGCTCGCCGAAGGTTGCCTGCCATGATCAGCGCCGCTGCGTTGTCCCGGTATTCCGTCCGCACGCTGGTCGGGCTCGTCGCGGCCGCGGGGCTTGCGGCGTGCGGTGACCGGGCCGCGGCGCCGGCGGCGGGTGCCGTCCACGCCCCGGTCGCGGCGGTCAGCGAGGCACGCGTGACCGCGGCGGCAGCCGAGCCCGACCAATGGTTCACGCCGGGTCGCGATGCGGGGGGGACGTTCCATTCCCCGCTCGATGCGATCAACAAGGCGTCGGTCGGACGGCTCGGTTTCGCGTGGCACTACCTTGTCGGGACCAATCGTGGCCTCGAGGCGACGCCCGTGGTCGTCGACGGCGTGATGTACACCTCCGGCAACTGGGGTCGCGTCTATGCGATCGATGCGGCGACCGGCCAGGAGATCTGGACCTACGATCCCGGCGTGCCCGGGCAGTACGGGCGCGCCGCCTGCTGCGACGTGGTCAACCGCGGCGTCGCGGTTCGGGACGGTCGCGTCTACGTCGCCTCGCTCGATGGCTACCTGCACGCGATCGATGCGCGAACGGGCAAGCGCATCTGGCGCGCCGACACCTTCGCCTCTCGCGCCCCGGGCGACTTCCACTACTTCGTGACCGGGGCGCCGCTCATCGCCGGCGACGCAGTCGTCATCGGCAGCGGTGGCAGCGACTTCAAGGGCGCGCGCGGATCGGTGTCCGCGTACGACCTCGGCAGCGGCGCGTTCCGGTGGCGTTTCTATACGGTGCCGCGCGATCCACGGCAGGGCCCGCAGGACCAGCCCCACCTCGAGGCCGCGATCAAGACTTGGGATCGCCACTACGACTGGGCCTTCGGTGGCGGCGGTTCCGTGTGGGACGGCATGGCGTACGACCCCTCGCTCCACCTCGTCTACATCGGAACAGCCAATGCCTCGCCCTACGGGGTCGTCGACGCCGATAAAGACCACGGCCACGACGAACTCTACGTGGCCTCGATCGTCGCAATCCATGCCGACACCGGGCTCTACGCCTGGCACTTCCAGGAGATCCCGGGCGAGGGCTGGGACTACGACACGACCGCGAAGATGGTGCTGACGGACCTGGCCGTTAAAGGGCAGGCGCGCCACGTGCTGATGCAGGCGAGCAAGAACGGGTTCCTGTACGTGCTCGACCGGGCGACTGGTGAGTTCCTGTCGGCCGACCCGTTCGCCCACGTCAACTGGACCAAGGGCCTCGACCCCAAGACGCACCGGCCCATCGCGACACCGGATTCAAACTGGAACGCGGCGCCGAAGCTGATCTATCCGGCCGCGCCAGGCGCGCACGGCTGGCAGCCGATGTCGTACAGCCCTAAGACCGGCCTCGTCTATATCCCGGTCATGGACGCACCGATGGTGTACGTCAACACGGAGCACCGCCCGGCTGGTCTCATCGAGGGTAACTTCGACCTGGCGTTCTTTTACCCGGAGGATTATGACCCGAAGGGGCTCGCGGGCCTGCTCGGCAAGTTGCCGTCGCTCGATGCGCTGACCAAGGGCGACAAGGCCGCGGCCCACTCGCGTGGCGTGCTGCGTGCCTTCGATCCGGCCAACGGCAAGACCGCCTGGGAACGCCCGACCGCGAGCGCCTGGGATGGCGGCGTGCTCTCGACCGCCGGCGACCTCGTGTTCCAGGGGGATGCCGCCGGGTTCCTGAACGTGTACGCTGCGGACTCCGGAGAACTGCTGAAGCGGATCGAGGTCGGCACCTCGATCATGGCAGCGCCGATGACCTATCGCGTCGGTGGCGAGCAGTACATCGCCGTGATGGCCGGCTACGGCGGTGGCGTGCTGTTCAATCCGTTCCCGCCCGCGAGCGCGGCGTACCAGCGCGGCAACGCCGGGCGCATCGTCGCCTTCAAGCTGGGCGGGCCCGAAGTTCCGAAACCCGCGCTCCTCCAGGAAGTCGCGTTCCCGGAGCCTCCGGCCCGGGAAGGCACGCCGGCCCAGCTCGCGCAGGGCGAGATCCTCTACAACCGCTTCTGCGCCCGCTGCCACGCATTCGGCCGGGCGCTGCTGCCGGACCTGCGTCGACTGTCGCCCGAAACCCACCGCAAGTTCTATGACATCGTGCTCAACGGCGCCTACCAGTCGAAGGGCATGGCCCGCTGGGATGACGTGCTGAGCCGACCCGATGCGGTGGCGATTCACGCCTACCTCGTGGACCAGGCCTGGCAAGCGCGGCCCGCGACCCCTTCGACGAAGCAGTGAGACGACTGATGCGCTGGAATCCCGTGACGATTGGATTCAGGGTCGCGCTGGCCGCGGTGGGGGCGACGGTCCTTGCGGCCTGCAGCGCGCCGGGATCCGTGAGCCCCGGTGTCTCGCCGGAACTCAAGCATTCCTGGGAAGTGAAATTCAACCGCGGCGATGCCGCGGCCATCGTCGCGCTCTACGCGCCAGATGCCGAGCTCGTGATGTCCGGCATCGAGACCGCGAAGGGGACGGCGGCGATCCGTTCCGTCGTCGAGGCGATGATCAAGTCGGGTGTGAAGGTCCACATCGACGCCTCGCACAACGTCGGTACGGGCGACATCGCCTACGTCTATGGCACCTATTCCGTGCTCGATCACGAGGGCGGCGCGACGACGGAGCGGGGCAGCTACGTCGAGGTCTGGCGGCGGTTGGACGGCGCCTGGAAGATCACGCTCGATGTGAACGCCGCCGGTGCCGCGGCGAACGCTGCGCCAGCCGCAGCGCCGGTCCCGGCAAAGTAGCCCCGCACCGCGCGCGGACGAGGCATACTTCGCGTCGAGGAACTCGAGCACCGCGTCGTCGAATGCCGCCGGGTCCTGCAGCATCGCGAAATGACTGACCTCGGGCAGGAAGACGAGTCGCGCACCTGGAATCGTCTCGCTGAGATGGCGCAGGTGCTCGGGCCGGATGCCTTCGTCGTGCTCGCCGTCTGCGATCGTCGTCTTGACCCGGATTGAGCGCAGCTGCTCGGTCGTGAACGCGGGTTCCGTCGCCCACATCTTGCCGACCGCCGCATCGAAAGCGGCCCAGTCCCGCGGTGTCGAGGACAGGTGCTGGTATTCGGTCTGCACGCGCTTGAGGTAGGCGGCGAACGCCGGCGCCGTATCGAACCCCTCCTTGAGCCCTGTCAGGTCTGCGTTCGCACCGAAGGCGAACAGGCGGGCGATCGTGTCGGGATGGTGTATCGCAAGGTCGTAGCCGATCGTGCCGCCGTCGCTCCAGCCGACCAGGCTGACGCGCGGCACGTGCAGGGAATGGAGCAGGCCGACGACGTCCTCCGCCATCAGGTGGTACGAATAGGGGGCGGAACTTCGCGTGCTGCGGCCGTGGCCGCGGCTGTCCATGGCGATGACGCGGTAGCCGTGCTTCGTGAGAGCGCGGACCAGGTTGCCGTAATAGTTCGAGTTTGCGTAGCCGCCGTGGAGCAGGATCACCGGGGTCCCGGTCGCCGAGGTGTTCCATTCGGCGTACCAGAGACGCGCGCCGTTGATCCGTACGGAGCCGGTGACGGCCGGTGTCGGCAGCGTCGGCGTCGGGGGTAGCCTCTGCCATCGCGCCTCGGCCACGACGGCGCTCGACACGAGCACGGTGACGGCGGCCACAATCAGACGGATGTACGGTCGGCTCACGAATGACGCTCCCGAGTGATCAGCGCGAGTGCCATCGAAGCACGCGACCGGGTGTCGCCGCAAGGTCCCTGCATTTGCCCGGAGTGTCCGTGCATGGATTTCGGCAGGGACGGGCGAACGCGCCGGTGCGGACGATCGTTGATCGGCACTGCATTAGGTGGAGGTGGCGTGGACGTGGCCAATTCTTCAAGTGCATGGCGCGCGCATCGTCGATGGGATCCTGAAGGTAACGGGGTTCCCGATGGAGAAGATCGCGACGCGGCGCGAGGCGATCCGAACGCACATGTTCGACCGCATTCCGGTCGGCCCCGGGGCGACCTATCTGCACGGTGCTGCCGCACTCGATTGTCTCGGCACGATCGGCGTCGCGCGGATCATCGCCACCGTCGACACGAATGGCGGCGACCCGCACGGACCGAAGGCGATCATGATGCTGGACGACGATCTCGCGTCCGTTCTGCCGCGGCGCGGCGGCAAGTGCCGCGAATGTAGGTCGAATTGCCCGAGTTCATCGAGGACCTGAAGCGTAAGACGGATGGCCTGCGCAGGCTCTGAAGAAGCCCCGAATATTGTCAACACGCCTCCATGGAGGCACCTGGATGCGGTAGAATCCCGCTTGTGATGAAGGAAGCGAGCGCTTCCGCCAACCGAGCCCGAGTGGCCACGGTGGTTCCCCCGGCAAGCGGGGCACAGGGCTGAAAAGCAAACGAGTCGGCCAACTGGCTGACGACGCGGCCGAACACAGAGGGCGTGCCCGGGCCCTAAATCCGAAACTGACTGATGATCTGCCCGTCGCGGACGGCGGCCAGGGCAATTGCGCGTGGTGGGCTCAGGGACGTGGCACCGCGCGCTCGAAAGGAGTGCGGGATGAGGACGAGGATAAATTCGGACCACGACGAAGGCCCGTTGGAGTCCGGGAAGCTGATACGGCGGCTGTTCGAGGGGCCAATCGACGTCATTGGTGACGTGCACGGCGAGATCGACGCCCTCGCAGCGCTGCTTGGCGAGCTAGGGTATGACTCGCAGGGCGTTCATCCCGACAGTCGCCGGCTAGTGTTCGTAGGAGACTATTGCGATCGGGGCCCGGACAGCCCCGGCGTCATTCGTTGGGTGCAGCGAATGGTGGAAGCGGGGATGGCACAAGCCATTGCCGGCAACCACGAGCTCAATTTGCTGCGGCGCGAAAACAAGCACGGCAGCCACTGGTTCTATGGCGTCGCCCACCATCCGGGCTTCGGCCCGTGCGTGGCAATCACCGAGGCCGAGCAGGAACCGATACTCGAGTTCTTTCGCAGCCTGCCGATCGCGCTGGAACGCGCCGATCTCAGGATCGTGCATGCCGCCTGGATACCGTCGGCCATCGAGCAGTGTCGTAGTATTGCTATGCCGGTGGACGAGGCGTACTCGGCGCTTGATGATGTGATGCATGCAAGGCCCGACTTCAAGGCGCTCGAAGCCCGGCAGGACGAGGAACGCACACTTTATAGGGCTGCCCTGGAGGACGACTCGGCCGTGCCGCCCGCGACCGCCATCGGGCCCTACGACGAGTTCTGCCAGATGGGGAACCCCATCCGGGTCATCACCTCGGGAGTAGAACGGGTCAACCAGCGTCCTTTCTTTGCAAGCGGCAAATGGCGCTTTGTCGATCGTGTCCCGTGGTGGCGCGATTACACGGACGATGTCCCGGTCCTGTTTGGCCACTACTGGCGCTGGTGGAATCCTGCAGCCCACGCGACACTGAGCAAAGGCGAGCCGCAGTTGTTTGCGGATGATCCGGTGGGACCGTTCATGGCGAACGATCATCGTGCGTTCTGCGTGGACTTCAGTGCCGGGGGGCGGTTCAAGCAGCGCCTACTGAACCATGAGCCGCCGTATCAGGGCCGGCTCGCCGCAATGCGCTGGCCCGAACGGACGCTGGTGTTCGATGGGGAGGCCCCGGGCACACAGAGAGTTGAGGAGGTCGACGAAAAATGAGAGGACCGGCTCGCCTTTTCATATCAGCGAAAGAGTTGCGCGCGGCTTTCGCGACCCTGAACCGTTTGCTGCCGGCGATATCCAAGATGTCCGGCGAACTGGTGCTGAGCTTCGCCGATGGAATGCTGGCCATTGAAGGACCAGGGGCGGGCCTCGAGATCGCCGCGATCGGAACATGGCCCGGCCGGGCCCGCGTGTCGGCGTCCATCACGAAAATGATGGCGAAAGCGCTACCCGATGGCGATCCTCTGACGCTCGAATTCTCCGAGGGCCGCCTGGTGCTAGTCGGGAAGACCACCATTCGATTCAAGGCTGCGTGGGAGGACATCAGTCCACGCAGAGTTGAGGTACCGATCGACATCAGCGATCGGGACCTGCTCAAGGCTGCGGCTTCCCAGACGCCGGCAGAGCTCACCTCGGCAGGGCTCGCTGAGCTCGTGCACACAGCTGAGCAGCGCTTCCAAAAGGTCGTGGACCTGACTCACAAGTCGCTGGCGAAATACGGCGTCGCGCGCGAGCGGCTTGAAGCCGCGCTCCTTGCGCTCATCACAAATCAACCAACTCCGTAGGTGGTGAGTGCGCGACATGTGCCCGTGGAACTCTGTTGCCGCGCCAAAGCGCGTGAGGAAGCCCAAGTTGCCGTTTGCCGGCCTCATAAGTCAGGCAATCAATCTAGTGATTTCGGGCCCTTAGCAGCGATAAGGTCAGCTATCGCCCGTCGCTGTGAGCCGAACCTTCTCGCGGCTGAAGTGACGGAAGACCTGGCATCCGACTTCGCTCATTGACGACCATGTTCTTGGCGAGCCATCGCCAAAAATTCGCTCAGCGAGCGGGCGATCTGGAGCCAGCGGAAACCCAACAATACGCGCGCTCCCGTCGCGCCGAGCTCCCACACCCACTCGTTACAGATCACCCGAGGGTCACTCGAATTCGCGCGAAAATCGAGTAGTACCCATGTGTCATCCCCGTAATCCGCCCCACCTCCGATGCAAAGCGCGTTCGCCGTGTCGAGGTAGGGAAGGTCTGGCACCCTTCCGCACGGCGATCCATACAAGACTCTGTAGATTGCCCGGTCATGGGCGGGATTGGCGTCGTTGTCGGGATTGAAAAGCCCCGCGTCGATTCCGAAATACGAGACCAGAGTTCCCAGCGTGGCGATGGGCGAGTTATCAAGACGGATGCGGTCGATGGAGGATTCCAACTCGAGGTCGATCCGCTTGAGCTTGAGAAACGGGGCGTCTGCAAACCGCTTCCCTGATATTCGTCCCTTGGGCCAAGAGCCGTCGGAAATGGCTTCAACCAGGGATTTCGGCAGTTGGTGACCGAATCTGCTAGTGAGAATCTCAGCCAACTTGCGCCTCCCCGTTGTGTCGATGCAATGCAACAATGTGTCGTTGTTGCGGCCGCCCTGTAATTTCGCTCGACCTGATTCGGCTTCGTATAGAGGCCCGTTCGGACGCTGAAGCTACTCCTAATCTCCGCGTCAGCCATCCCCGCATGGCACCGCGACGAGCGTCTAGCCTTCGCGCGTAGCGCGCCGGCATCCCTGGGCTCCTCCACCGACCGACGACCATTATTACGGGTAGCGCCGCTCCCGCCGTCGTGAGGTCCTGGGCCGCCTCGATTCGGGTGGGCCCACTGATATTTCCGGTCGCGTCGGCTACGCGGCGTCATCAAACTCGACGACGCCTTGCAGAAGCTTAGCGGGCGACGACGACGTAACGCCCTGTTTCGGCAGGGCCGAGAACTCGAAGACGTCGATACGGCTGCTTATCGGGGACCCTCCGCGATGAGATCAGTTTTTGACGCTAGGCGAATTTCGCTACGAACCGGAAAATCGCCTTTCCGATCAACAGTGTGCAATCCTCGCATCGAGCATAAATACTTGTCATTCACTATGTGAATGGATAACATTCATGTCATGAAGACACTTCCTAGGCTGGTCGGTGAGGCGCTCGCGAGCCGGTTGCGGGTGATGCCGGCGGTGGTTGTCACCGGGGCCCGCCAGACGGGCAAAAGTACGCTCGCCGCACACCTGATGGGCGACGCCCGCCGCTACGCCTCTCTCGACGATTTGGACGTGCTCGATGCAGCGCGCCGTGACCCGGAAGTGCTCGTCGGCGGATCGGGGCCAATCACGCTCGATGAGGTGCAGCGCGAGCCGGACATCCTGCTGGCGGTCAAGCGCGCGATCGATCGCGATCGCGTTGCCGGGCGGTTTCTACTGACGGGCTCGGCGAATCTCCTCCTGATGCGGCAGGTGTCCGAATCTCTGGCGGGGCGTGCATCGTATCTGACGCTGTGGCCGATGACCCGGCGCGAGCAGCGCGGGGAAGGCCGGTGCGGCCGCTGGGAGGAACTGCTATCGACAGCGGACGCCGACTGGCACGGTCTGCTCGCGACACCAGCCGAGCCCGAGGACGACTGGCGCGCGTTCGCACGGCGCGGTGGTTACCCAACTCCCGCACTAGAATTGATTACGGAATCTGATCGGGCGATCTGGTTCGACGGGTACGTCCGTACCTACCTCGAGCGGGATCTGCAGGCGCTTGCTTCGATAAGTGGGTTGCCCGATTTCCGGCGGCTGATGCGCGCCGCCGCACTGCGGGTTGGGCAACTGCTGAACCAGACCGAGCTCGGGCGCGACGTGGCGCTACCCCAGCCCACGGTGCACCGGTGGCTGAATCTGCTCGAAACGTCCTACCAGCTCGTTCGATTGCCGGCGTATGCAATCAATCGAACGAAGCGGTTGATCAAGTCACCGAAAGTCTACTGGGCCGATGTGGGGCTGGCGATGCATCTGGCGGATGTGAGCGATCCGACGGGGTCGCATCTCGAGAACCTGATTCTGTGTGATCTGCTCGCCTGGCGGGATG
>CAISEB010000054.1 GCA_903884235.1 uncultured Pseudomonadota bacterium | reverse complement strand
CGCTCCTCGATCGGCTCGGCCTGCGCCTGCCAGAACGGCTCAAGCAGCCCCACCTCCGACCCCAAATGTAGTGCCAACTCCGGACCCTAAGTCCTTGATGGCATTAATCCCCACCCTCGTAACTGCGGAAGTTGGGCTAGCAGCGCCACATAGGCACGATCACTCTCGAGCAGGGTGCGGTCGATGGTGGCCCAATCGAGCACCGTGTCAGTCTCCTTGCGGGGCACCAGCTCATCAGCGCCTGCCAGCGGCACCGGGAGCGGCCCGTCGCGGCGGACCACCGACAACATCACGGTCGCGTTCTCGGCTCCGTCGGTCGGCGGCTCGCTGCAGATCAGGTAGGAATCCGGAACCACTTGATGACGACGAAGCAGTCGGTGCATGTCGCGGCGTGCCTCCCACAATGTTCGCCCATGCGATGTTCCGGCCACGATGACCTAGCCGGTCTGCTGGTCAACCCTTTCGGATGACGCGTGATATCCGAAGGCGATCCAGTACGCCTCGTCGAGCGTGACGTCGTCGGTGCGGGTCGGCAGCGCCAGCGCGGCTGCGGGGGCATGCACGTGGCGGGTGAGCGGCGCCGCGGCGAGCGCGATCGGGATGGCCGCGATGCTGCCGACCACCAACACACCGAGGCCTGCTTCCTGGGAAATCGCACCCTGCACCGAGACCCGTGGCTGGCCTGAGACCGGCGGCGGTCCTTGCGCGGCGCAGGATTGCAATCCGGCGGACAGCAGGATGAGGAGGGCTGTGGAGAGAAACGTCCAGCGCACACACTCACTCCAGTGAGCAGCTCCGAAGTCCACGGTGCGGCTGCAGCCTGCCCATTCTGTCAGGGCCCGCTTTGCCCCGCCAGATGATCCGGGATCAGCAGGATCGTCCCGGCGAAGCGGCTGATCCTCCACAAGGAGGACATCGACGCCGACCGCGCGCGCAAGGCGTTCAGGCGGCGATCCAGCGCGACAAGTCCGCGTCAGCGGCCGGCGTCGCGACGACCTGCGGGAGGCGATCGCACGGTTGTGCAGGGTGGGGTCGAGGCGGCGCTGCAGTCCAATAATGTCGGGAACTGACACGACAGCACCAAAGTCCTCACGGACTGGTCCCGGGCCTTGAGGGTGACCGAGCTCTGCGCGGACGACTGCTCGGCGTCGCCTGGATCCTACTCGTGCGCCAGGGTCACGCAGGTGCAGCGTCGCGTTTTCATCGCGGAAACCGCACGAGGGGCTCGGTCGGCGATGGCGATGCGCCGGTAAAGGCGGCATCGCGGCCGATGCGTCACCGGCGTCGGTCGTGCGCTGGGTGTGCCTTGGTCGCGGATCCTGATGCCGGGCGCATGGCGCGGGATTGACAGCGTTCCCGGCATTGCCGTTACATGACGCTGCGGCGCCGTGCGATGCGGGTCAGGTCCGCCCGCCGCCGCGCGGACAACAATGACAAGGCCGGGGGTCGCATGAATTCCAGCGGTCAATCGCCACGCCCAACCTTCCTTGATCGGCGCCGCACCGTCGCCGGTCCCGGCTTCAATCGCTGGCTCGTCCCGCCAGCGGCGCTCGCGATCCATCTTTGCATCGGCATGGCTTACGGCTTTTCCGTGTTCTGGCTGCCGTTGTCCAAGGCCGTCGGCATCACCCATGCGGTCGCCTGCCCGAAGGACCTCGGTTTCATTGGCGTGCTGACAGCGACGACGTGCGACTGGAAGATCTCCCTGCTCGGTTGGATGTATACGCTGTTCTTCGTGTTCCTCGGCTCGGCCGCTGCGTTGTGGGGCGGCTGGCTTGAGCGCGCCGGGCCTCGCAAGGCCGGCGTTGTCGCTGCGATTTGCTGGTGCGGTGGCCTACTGATTTCCGCCGCCGGCGTGCAGCAGCACCAGATCTGGATGCTCTGGCTCGGCTCCGGCGTCATCGGCGGCATCGGTCTCGGCCTCGGTTACATCTCGCCAGTATCGACCCTGATTAAGTGGTTCCCGGATCGGCGCGGCATGGCCACGGGCATGGCGATCATGGGTTTCGGCGGCGGCGCGATGATCGGCGGGCCGCTCGCCGACCTGCTGATGAAGCACTTCGCGACGCCGACCTCTGTTGGCGTCGCCGAGACCTTCGTCACGCTCGCGATCGTCTATTTCATCTTCATGATCGGGGGCGCGCTTGGCTACCGCGTCCCGGCGTTAGGCTGGCGCCCGGCCGGCTGGTCGCCGCCCGCGGGGCGCAATCGCGGCGGGATGGTCACCGACCGGCACGTGCACCTCGCCCAATCCTGGCGGACGCCACAGTTCTGGCTCGTCTGGGCGGTCCTCTGCCTCAACGTGACGGCCGGCATCGGCATCCTCGGCATGGCCTCGCCGATGCTGCAGGAGATCTTCGGCGGCCGGCTCATCGGCTCGGACACGCCTTTCGCCGACCTCAGTGCGGAGCAGCTGGCGAAAGTCGCGACCATCGCCGCGGGGTTCACCGGATTATTGTCGTTGTTCAATATCGGCGGACGCTTCTTCTGGGCCACGCTCTCCGACTGGCTCGGCCGGAAGGCGACCTATGCCGTGTTCTTCGTGCTCGGCATCACGCTCTATGCCTCCATTCCGACGGTCGCAGGCGCCGACAGCCTCGCACTGTTCGTCGGAATATTCTGCGTGATCCTCTCGATGTACGGCGGAGGCTTCGCGACGATCCCGGCCTACCTTGCCGATATGTTTGGCACGGGCATGGTCGGTGCGATCCACGGCCGGCTGCTCACGGCCTGGTCGACGGCAGGCGTGCTCGGTCCCGTCCTCGTCAACTACATTCGGGAATACCAGCTGGACCATGGAGTCGCCCGCGCACAGGCGTACTCGGTCACGATGTATGTCCTCGCGGGCCTCCTGATGGTCGGCTTCATCTGCAACGCACTGGTCAGACCGGTCGCCGATCGACACTTCATGACCGACGAAGAGCTTGCCGCACAGCGTGAGTACGCCGCCCAGACGCACCAGCACGTCGCCGCGGACGTGGGCGCACTGGCCCGCGAGGCGAGCCACTCCGTATGGGTGCTGCTGGCATGGCTCGCGATCTGGATCCCGCTCGGATGGGGCGTTTGGATGACGGTGCGAAAGGCTGCCGCACTGTTCCATTGAACGACGGACGCTCGCGATCCCGTTCGTTGTCCCATCGAGCTTGCCCATGACCAGCGGTCACTGCAACTCAACACATTCAGGGAGGAGTCAGCACCTCCGCGATGGGTGTTCAGTCCGGATTCCGCGCTAGTTTGACGGCGTCGATTCGCGGCTCTTGGCGTCCGCGACCATCTGGCGCACGTCGGCCAGTAGCGCCGGTGCGTCGTAGACGATGCCGTCGTGGATCGTGTAGCGCACGCCGCCGACCCTCTTCACGGTCCGGGTTGCATCGTCCAGCCGGATGGTGCCGGTGCCGTACAGCACCTTGAAATTCGCGAGCGGGTTCTGCGGCACGATGACGAGATCGGCGACCTTGCCGACCTCCACCGACCCGATCTTGTCGGCCATGCCGAGCAATTCGGCGCCCGAGAGCGTCGCGGCACGCACGACCTCGAGCGGGTGGAAGCCCGCCTCCTGCAGCAGTTCGAGCTCGCGCACCCAGGCAAAGCCGTAGAGCTTGTAGATATAGCCGGCATCGTCGCCGACCGCGACACGCCCGCCCGCGTTCTTGTAGTCGTTCACGAACGACATCCAGATCACGTAGTTCTTCTTCCAGGCGATCTCGTCCGACGTCGTCCATGAATACCAGTACGCACCGTGCGATTCGCGATTGGGCGAGAAGAACTTCATCAGGCTCGGCAGCGTGTAGTCCTGGTGCCACTCGGCATGCATTTCGCGCGACAGGTCGCGGTTGGCCTCGTAGATCGTGAAGGTCGGCACGAGCGTGAAGTCGCGAGCCTTGAGGGTGTCGATGACTTCCTTCCAGCGCGGACTCCCGCGCGGCGCCGCCTGCGCCCAGAGCCGCCCAGCCTGTCCGAAGCGGTCGTACTCGTCGCTGTAGTTGTAGTCGAGTGGATAGTCCTGGACCCGCCGGTCCGTGAATAGCGCCTCCGGCAGCCCGTACCAGTGTTCCATGCTCGTCAGGCCCCATCCGGAGGTGTCCATGACGTTCATGCGCGCCACCGCCGTCTGCGCGTGGTGGCAGGCGCTGCGCAGGCCCTTGACCTTCGCCTCGGCGAGCGCGGCCCGCATGATCTCCGGCGGTGCACCGACGAACTTGATGCCGTCGGCGCCTGCGGCCGCGATCGCATCCACCCACTTGCGCGCCTCGTCCGGCGTCGCCACGCCACCCGGCGTATCGACTTCGACCGGGAAGCCCGCGTAGGCGGCGATCCGCGGCGCGACGATCTCGTGAGCCTCGCTGCGACGCTTCTCCTCGAGCGTCCAGCGCAGGCCATTGAACGCGCCGGCCTCGCGCACGGTGGTGATGCCGTGGCCCAGCCAGAGCTTGAAGACATACTCCGCCGCCGACACCTCGCCGACCTTGCCCTGACCCGCGTCGGAGAGATGGGCGTGGGCGTTGATGAATCCCGGCAGCACGTACATGCCGGCGGCGTCGATCTCGTGGTCACCCTTTGCCGGCCGGTGCGCTTCGTTGATGGGTACCTTCGGGAACCCGACGCTGGCGATGCTCGCGATCCGGTCGTTCTCGATCACGATGTCGACCGGACCGATGGGCGGCGCGCCGGTCCCGTCGATGAGCGTGGCCCCGCGGATCACAAGGCGCTTGAACGGGCCGGCCCCTTCGCCAGCCTTGCGCGCCGGCGCCGGCGCGGGCGCGTGCACGGGCCCGCCGGCGGCCGCGCTGATGTATTCCTCGCCGGGCGCCGGGCGTGCAGCCGGCGCCGCGTGACTCGCGACGGCGCCGCAAAGGAGGACGAGGGAGGCGACCGCGGCCGCCTGCCGATGACGGGGACGGGCGGCCGTGGCGTCCGCGTGCGTGGACCGTTTCATGGGGACACCCGACTGTGTAGGAGAGAGCAGCATAGGACGAACCGGTGCCCGCGCACCATCCGCGGTCGCCGGCGGCGGCAACCTGGCGTGATCTTCGCGAAAGCGCGCCGCATCAGTCGACAGTCCGGGTTGCGTCGAACAACAGCAGGAAGCCCAGCGCGCCGCCGAGGCTGATCGCCGCGGCGAGCACGAACGCGGCGGTGTAGGTCCCCGTGACATCCACGAGCCAGCCCGTCACCGCGACTCCGACGATTCCCGGCAGCGTGGCGAAGATGTTGCTGAACGCGTAGACCACCCCCGAGTGCCGCGGGGCGATGTCGAGCACGCCCGCGGGGAATCCCGACAATCCGATTCCGCCGGCCGTCGTCGCCAGGCAGAGTAGTGCGAGGGCGACGCCGGGCGAGTGCGCCAGCTGCAGCATCAGCAGCAGGGCCGAAGTCGCGCACAGGCCGGCGCACTGCATGCGCTTGCGGACCGTCGTGACGGAGACGCCGCGCGCGATCAGGCGATCCGAAATCCCGGCGCCGAGGTTGATACCCAGCGCCATCGCGATCCACGGCGCCGCGGAATACAGGCCGGAGTTCGTGATGCTGAGGCCCTGGGCGTCCCTGAAGTAGCTCGGGAGCCACGACAGCAGTACGTAGAGATTCCAGGTGCCCGCGAAGTGCGCGGCGACGATGCCCATCACCGGCGCGTTCAGCAGCAACCGCCTATAGGCGACCCGCTGCGCCGTTGCGCTGGCCGGTGCTGGCGCCGGCAACAGCGCGCGCTCCGCTGCGTCGACGCGCCCATCGGTGGCCGGGTCGTTGCGGATGTCGCGAAACCACCAGAATGCCCAGATGAACCCGATGACTCCAAATCCGTAGAACGCCGCGCTCCAGCCAAGGTGACCGACCAGCCAGCCGCTGCCGTACAGCCCGAGCACGGTTCCGATCGGGATCCCGGTGAACAACAGGCTGGTCGCCCGGGTTCGCTCGGCGGCCGGCACCCAGCGCCCGAAGAGTTCGTAGGCGGCTGGAAACATCGCGGCCTCGCCCATTCCCATCCCGATTCGAACCGCGATCAGCGCCGGCATCGACAGCATGGCGGCCGGCGGCGTCAGCAGCGTGAACACGGACCAAACGATGACGGACCACCCGAGCATCCGGTGCCCGCCCAGCCGCTCCGACAGCACGCCGGCGACGAACATGCACAGCAAGTAGCCGATGAAGAACGACGCGAGGACGAAGCCCTTGTCGGTCTGGGACCAGCCGAACTGTTCGCGCATGGCGACCGCCGCGACCGCGAGGTTGACGCGGTCCGTGTACGCGATCGCACAGGCGAGGAAGATCAGGCCGACGAGCGCGTGTCGGCGTGGCCGGCTGACCGCGGCAACGGAATTCACGAGCGAGGACACGTTCGGCGCGAGCCATTTTGCATCGGCGACCTCGACTCGGATCTGGACTTGCGGGCCGGGGCATCCGCCATGCTGCGGGCGCGATACCCGCGGACGGAATGCTATACCGGCCGGATTCTGCGGCACCGCGGCAAATCGAGCGGATTCGAGTCGGCGACAATCCGACGACTGCAATCCTCGTGCGGAAGCGGGCGCGCGTCCCCTCGCGCAGTTACGGCGCGATTCCGGCGGGCCATCCTCGTTCACCTCGGCCCGGACCGGCTCTCTCGGCAAGGCTCGCGTTCGGCACCGAGGCATCCAGCGCCGCGCCATTCGCGCCCGCATTCGGCGCAGAACGCTGTTTATGAAGACGTTCTTCGTCGTCTCCAGATCTCGTAGCGCGGGTATCCGTCGGCACTAGACTCAAGCAATCAACGCATCTTCGCGACACGTGCCGACGGGTCGGCAGCGAGGGAGATGCGCCACGGGAGCTCACGGTGCGCAAGATTCGATTCGTTCCTGACGCGCTTGCGATCGCGACGGAAGTCGCGCGCTTTCGCGCCGTGCCCGAGGCGGAACCATTCCTGTGCGACATCAATGGCGGCCTGCTCGCATTCTGCACGTCCGCCTTCCCGGTCGGCGAAGCAGCAACGATCTATGCACAGCGCTTCATCCGCAGCCCACGCGCACGAGGCTTGAATTTCGAGGCATTTGGCGATCTGCTCTCGTCGAATGCGCCCTGGACGGGCATTTTCAACCTGAGGGCTCGGTGTTCCGTCTGCCTGTTCGCTCTGCCGGATTTTCTGGCGCGCCAATACTTCATGTGGCACATCGACCCGTTGGACCGCTGGCACGAGGTGCGACGGAAACTGTCGCACGCGGCACTCGACGCCTCGATCGAGTCACCCGCAGTGGGGATCCTCGAGCCCGGTGGCGGGTTCGTCCTGCCGCAGAATCGCGATGGATTCCATTGGGTACACGAGATCGTGCCGCTCGACCCGGCGAATCCGGGTGAGTTCATCAGGCTCGCGGTGCCGAACCACCGCCATTCGGAATTGGCCTCGAACGGTTACGCGCCGCTGCACGACTGCCTGATGCGCGGGGTGCCTCTGGCACCCGATCGTTCTGGCCCCTGACCTCGCGGCCTGGCACTCGCGGGACGCCGACGTCGGAATCGGGCTCCCTTCACGCCGGGCGCCACCGGGCATGCTCGACGCTCCTCCGAGGCGGTGATATAACGCTTCGAAAAGAAGCTGCCCGCGAACAGCTCGACGCAAGGAAGTGCCATGGGTCGCTGGGATCGATTGCTCCGCACCGCCGTCCTCGCCTTCACCCTGCTGGCGACGGCGTCGGCCCTCGCCGACGACGCGGGCCTGGAAGCGAAGCGCGAGGCCGCGTTTGCCGCCGCCAAGGCGGCGCTCAAGACCGGACCCGCCGACATTCCGCTCGGCAACGTGGCGACGCTGCACCTGCCGGAGGGCATGGGGTACGTGCCGAAGGCCGAGGCGGCGGCGATCGCCAAGCTCTTCGGAAACGAGCAGGGCGACAAGTTCCTCGGCTGGATCGTGCCGCTCGGCGGCGCCGGGTGGCGTGGCTGGCTCGAGTACGACGATGCCGGCCACATCTCGGAGGACGACACCAAGAACTGGAAGGCCGACGAGCTACTCAAGAACCTGAAGGAGAGCACCGAGGCGGAGAATGCCGAGCGTGCCAAGGTCGGCGTCCCGGCGATCGAGGTCACTCGCTGGATCGAGGTGCCGCGGTACGACGCTCCAACGCACCGGCTCGTCTGGTCCGCCGAGGTCGGCAGGAAGGATCGCCACCCGGGCGACACGACGAGCGCCAACTACAACACGTTCGTCCTCGGCCGCGTCGGCTACGTGGCCCTCGACTTCGTCACCGATGAGCAGCGCATCGAATCCGAGAAGCCGATCGCGCGCGACCTGCTCGCCAAGATCGAATTCCGGGACGGGCAGCGCTACGGGCAGTTCAATCCGTCGACCGACAAGGTCGCGGAGTTCGGCCTCGCCGCGCTCGTCGGTGGCGTCGTCGCGAAGAAGCTCGGGCTGCTCGCGGTCATCGCGGCGTTCTTCGTGAAGTTCGCCAAGCTGTCGATCATCGCGGTCATCGCGTTCTGGAAGCGCATCAAGAACTTCGTGTTGCGGCTTTTCGGCAAGGCGCCCGCGCAAGCGCCCCCGGCGGCCGAGCCGGCCGCGATCGCGGCGACCCCACCGTTCGCCGGGGACCGACCCGATCCAGCCGTCGCCCCGGCCGAGCCGCCGCCGGATGCCGGGCATCCCGGAGCCTGACGGTGCTCAAGCTGCTCGCGCTGCTGTTCGGCGGTCTCAAGCTCGGCAAGATCCTGCTCAGCGTCGGGTCGATGCTGCTGATGATCGGCGCGTACGGCCTGCAATTCGGGTGGCCGTTCGCCGTCGGGTTCGTCGCGCTGCTCGCCGTGCACGAGGGCGGCCACTACATCGCCGCGCGCCAGCGCGGGCTCGCGGTCGGCCTCCCGACGTTCATTCCATTCGTCGGTGCCTGGATCCAGCTGAAGGAGATCCCCCACGACGTCGAGACCGAGGCGTACGTCGGGATTGCGGGGCCGGTGTTCGGCACGCTCGGCGCGCTCGCCTGCTACTTCTACGCCCGCCATGCCGACTCACCGCTCGCGTTGTCACTGAGCTACACCGGCTTCTTCCTCAATTTCTTCAATCTCATTCCGCTGACGCCGTTCGACGGCGGTCGCATCACGGCCGCGGTGAGCCCCAAGATCTGGCTCATCGGGGCTCCGATCCTCGTCGCGGTGTTCTTCGTCCGGCCGAGCCCCGTCCTGATCGTGATCGCCATCCTCGCGGCGCCGCAGCTCATCGCGGTGCTGCGCGGCCAGATCGACACGAACGCGGCGTACTACCAGATCCCGCTCGGTCAGCGGATCGAGTACGGCGCCGCGTACCTGGCCCTGGTCGTGTTTCTGGGGACGATGCTCTACGCGCTGAACACGGAGTTCGGGCTGCACTGATCCGCCGTGAGGCGAGCGACGGGGTCGCGTCGCGGCACGTGCCGCAACGCGGCACAACCCCGGGTGCGATGTCGTCGAAGGTCCAGGCCCCTGATTTTCATCCACAATCTCGTCGTCTCCAAAGGCCGCGCCAGGCCCGCCCCGGAATCCTAGACTCTCGCTCCGGCGCCGCTCGCGCGTCGCGCGGGGATCCGCAGGGCTCCGGACAGGCTACGCAACGGGGAGAGACCGCATGAACCGGATTCGAGTCCTCGACGACGCAGAGGCGATCAAGGCGCAAGTCGCCCGCTGTCGCGCTGATCCGGATGCGGAGCCGTTCCTCTGCACGACAGGGGGCAGCATCCTGGCCTTCTGCGCCTGTGTCTTCCCTGGCCTCGACGAGCGACGCATCTACGTCCAGAAGTTCAGGCGCAGCCCACTCGGTCGCGGACTCCACTTCGACGTGTTTGGCAACGTGGTCTCGTGGAGCACGCCATGGATCGGCGTCTTCAACCTGTCGGGACGCTGCCATGTTCGGATGTTCGCGCTCCCGCAGCATCTGGCGCGAGAGTATTTCCAGCGGCACCCGACATCGTCGGAGCGCGCCTATCACGCGCGGCGGGAGATTTCGAAAGCCGCCCTGGAAGGACTGACCGAGTCACCGGCGGTCGGGATCCTGGAGCCCAGGTCCGGCCTCGTGATACCGCAGCGCCACGATGGATTCCAATGGGTACACGAGGTCGTGCCGGCCGATCCGGGGAAGCCCGGAGAGTTCATCAAGTTCGTCGCCCAGGATTCCGACCTCCCGCTGTTGACGGAGAACGGGTACGTGCGCCTCGCGGTTTGGATCGAGCAGGGACCGCCTGCGGCACCGGATCGCATCGACGCCGGCGTCGGCGGCGGCGTTCCGGTCACGCAACGGCATTGCAACCTGGATTGATCGGGCGTTCGCGCACCTCGCGCGCCCACCCTGTGCAGCGATATCCGCAGCCGGTCCGGGGCCTGGGGGCGGGCTCGGCACGTGCACGTCGCGGACGGTCGGCGCAACGGACTTGCCGTTCCGCCGGCGCCGCGTTCACTGCCGGGGACGGCGCATGGGCTGCGTCGTGCGACGCGTCCCTAGCCGCTGGCAGCACGCCGCGCCTGGCCGAAGATGACCAGCGCGAACACGATTTCGATCGAAGCGCCGGCCAGCGCGCCCAGCGACACCGGCGCACGCGCCAGCCCGAGTGACAGGCCGGCGATCGCGAGGATTGCGCCCAGCAGCCAGAAGATGCGCAGCCCGTATAGCGTCTGGAACGTCAGGTACCGTCCGCCGATGACCAGCAGCATCGCGGGGAAGAACCACTCGGCGCGCAGCAGCTGCAGGCCCAACGCGATCACGATGCCGGCGAGCATCCACGCCGTGCCTTCGAGCGCCAGGCGTCCCAACGGATTGCCGCGGGCGTGCGCGCCGGCACGGCCCAGTCCCTTCGCGAGCAGCATGCCCACGGGGTGGATGGCGGCGCCACCGATCAGCAGCGCGAGCACGGCGGCCGAGGCCGAGCGGATCGAGATCACGGCAGCGATGCCCCACACGAGGCCAGACACCGCGACACCGGGTGCGCCATCGAAATAGCCACGCCGCATGTCGGCCTGTGCATCGACCATGGTCCAGTGCTGCATGCCGCCGCTCCGATTCGTTCGGGATCCTCATGATACCAACCGGGCACGCCGCCGCGCTTCGGTTGCGGCGCCCGACCGCGACCCGGGACGCCGGGTTCTGGTGCCGCACCGGGCGCCGGCGAATTGGCATCGACCTAGTCGTCCATGAGCGCGCAGTCGACCGGAGTCGCGCCCAGGAGTCGCGGCAGGACCTCCGGGGCGAGACCGACCAGGAACCCGCGTCGGCCGCCGTTGATGCAGATGCGCGGCAGGTCGAGGATCGTCCGCTCGACGTACACTTGCATGCGCTTGCGGGTCGCGAATGGCGAGGTGCCACCGACGAGGTAGCCGCTGTGGCGGTTCGCGGTTTCCGGCGTGCACGGCTCCACCGACTTCACGCCGATCTGGCGTGCCAGGTTCTTGGTCGAGACCGTGCGGTTGCCGTGCATGAGCACCAGCAGCGGCGCGCCCTTGTCATCCTGCATCACGAGCGTCTTGACGACCGTGTAGGGGTCGAATCCCAGCGCGTCGGCGCTATGCCGCGCGCCGCCGTGCTCGAGATACTCGTACGGATGCTCCGAGTAGGCGACGCGCTTCGCCTTGAGAAACGCGGTCGCCGGGGTCTCGCTGACGTGGGTGTGCTTGGCCATCGTGGAGTCGCCGTCGGATGCAGCGCGCATCCTACCGCGCGACAACCCCGCATGGGCGCGCCGGCCTCAGGCGCCGAGGCCATCCCGGGCACGGCCGGCCAGCGGCCGATGGCGCGGATCGAGCTCGCAGGTGGTGTCCCCGCTGCGCTCCAGGCGGCAGCGTGTCGCGCATTCCTGCGCGCAGCGCTGGAACTGCGATGGACTGCCGAGCGTCAGCTTGTCGCGGACGTGCTGGCGATGGGACTCGACGGTCTTGCCGCTGATGCAGAGGGCGTTCGCGATCTCGGGTTGGGCCATGCCGCTGCCGATGAGCTGGAAGATCTGGAACTCCCGGGTGGACAGGATCTCGAGCGCACAGTTCGTCCGCGTGGCGAGGATCTCGTCGGGGTGCACGAAGCGGCGCTGGAATTCCAGGCCCAGCGTGGCGCTGATGTACAAATTGCCGGCCGCGACACGGCGGATCGCACGGCGAATCTCGTCCGGTGGCGCGCCCGCCATGACGTAGCCGAGCGCACCGGCGCGCAGCAGCCGCTCCGCGCACAACGCCTCGTGGCGCCGCGACACGACCAGCACCCTTACCGCCGGCCGATGCTTGCCCATGCGGCGCACCAGCTCGAAGGCATCGCCATCGGTCAGCAGCATGCCGGAGACCACGACGTCCGGACGCGCGTCGCGCAGCAGTTCAAGACCGTCGGCGAGCGAGGTGCACTCGCCGCACGCCACGAGGTCCGGATCGTCGCGGAACGGCGGCTCGCCGTCACGCCGCTCTCTGAGCGGCGCGCCGACCAGCAGCACCCGGCACGGACTGGCGCCAGACTTCGGGCCAGGGCGCGCCGGCGCGGACGGGGAACGATCGGACATCGGCATCGCGGAACGGTCCTTCGGAGTGTCCCTCGGCCAGGCGATGGGGAATCGCGGCATCCCGGGGGAATTGCAGTTTTTTCATTATTGGCCATCGCGGGCCGTCAGGCTATGGCTGCGGCCGCGCAGAGTCGCGAGGGCGATACGCGTTTCCCCGGGTAGCGGCAACGTGGGGGCCGGTGCACGGAGCCGACGTGTCGGCGTGCGTGCGTTCCGAGCGGTCGGGCCGGATAATGGCCCCGCGAGTCCTCGCAGTCAGGGAGCGGCACAGTGACGAAGAAAGTGGCCTATGTAACCGGCGGAATGGGTGGGATCGGCACCGCGATCTGCCAGCGCCTGGCGCGGGACGGATTTCAGGTCGTCGCCGGTTGCGGACCGAGCCGCGACCACGCCAAGTGGCTCGCCGAGCAGCGCGCGCTCGGATTCGAGTTCCACGCCTCCGTCGGCAACGTCGCCGACTGGGACTCCACCGTCGCTGCGTTCACGACGGCGCGCGCCGAACACGGCCCGATCGACGTGCTCGTCAACAACGCGGGCATCGCGCGCGATCGCATGTTCCTCAAGATGACGCCGGACGACTGGAAGGCCGTCATCGACACGAACCTCAACAGCATGTTCAACGTGACCAAGCAGGTCGTGCCCGGTATGGTCGAGAACGGCTGGGGCCGGATCATCCAGATCTCGTCGGTCAATGGCCAGAAGGGCCAGTCGGGCCAGACGAACTACTCCGCGGCAAAGGCCGGCATGCACGGCTTCACGATGGCACTCGCGCAGGAAGTCGCGACCAAGGGCGTGACCGTGAACACGGTCAGTCCGGGCTACATCGCCACCGACATGATGAAGGCGGTCCGGCCGGACATCCTCGAGAAGATCATCGCGAGCATCCCGGTCCGACGGCTCGGCAACCCGGCGGAGATCGCCTCGATCGTCGCCTGGCTCGCGGGGCCGGATTCGGGCTTCACCACGGGCGCGGACTTCAGCTGCAACGGCGGACTGCACATCGGCTGAGCTTCGGCGCCCCGCGCGGGCGCCCCTCGTGCCGCGCCGGTCAGGCCTTGCGGACGAACTCCGACTTCAGCTTCATCGCACCGAAGCCGTCGATGCGGCAGTCGATGTTGTGGTCCCCCTCGACGAGGCGGATCCCCCTCACCTTGGTGCCGGCCTTCAGTACCGACGAGGCGCCCTTCACCTTCAGGTCCTTGATCACGGTGACCGAGTCACCGTCGACCAGCACGTTGCCGTTCGCGTCCTTGTAGACGACCGCCTCGTCGACGGCGGCCACCTCGGCGGCCCCGGCGATCCATTCGTGCGCGCACTCCGGGCAGACGAACTTGCCGTCGTCGGCGTACGTGTAGGTCGAGGCGCACTTCGGGCAGGGGGGCAGGATGTCGGTCATGGGTGCATTCGCCTGTAATTCGCGCGCGGATCATAGCAGACGCGTGCCGGGCCCCCGTGGCGGCAGGCCCGGTCGGGCGCGTGTATCCTCGGGGCGTCCAGTCGCCGCCCATCCCCGCCCGGGTCAGTCGAGCCCGTGATCGATGAAGCGCCGCGTCGCCCTGCAATTGCTCTCGGGACTCCTGCTTGGATCGACGACCGCGCCCGTGCTCGCGGCGGCACGCGCCCGACCAGGACCCCGCGTCGGCGTGATCGGCGCCGGCATCGTCGGCGCTTCGATCGCGATGCACCTCGCGCGCGCCGGCGCGCGCGTCACGGTGTTCGACCGCACGGGCCCGGCGGCGGGCGCGACCCGGAATTCCTTCGCGTGGGTGGACCCGTGGACGCTGGACCCGCACTACCAGCAGCTGCGCCTGCGCAGCATCGCGGCCTACCACGGCCTCGACCGGCAGCTCGGCCTCGGCGTCGTCTGGGGTGGCTACATCGACTGGGGCGCCAGCGACGCGGAAGCCCTGGACGTGCGGGAGCTCGCCCGGACGCTCGCCCACACGCGCTTCGCGGTGCATGCGCTCGACGCAGCGGGGTTCCGGCGACTGAGCCCCGCGATCGAGCCCGGCCCGTTCGCCGCGGCGTTCTATTCGCCGATGGACGGCCACCTGGATCCGGTTCGGGTCACGGGGCGCTTCCTCGACGTCGCGCGCCGCCATGGCGCCGATGTCCGGTATCCGGCCGAGGTGACCGGCTTCGCGACGACGGCGGATCGCCTCGCCGGCGTCGTGACGAAGGACGGCGTGACGCACGTCGACCACGTCGTGATCGTCGCCGGCACCGAGACGCCGCGGCTGCTCGCGATGCTCGGCGAGACGCTGGTGCTGGCGCATGCACCGGGCATCCTTGCGCACAGTGCGCCGACCGGGGTCGTCACGCGCATGGTCTACGACGGCCCCGGTGGTCTCGAGTTCAAGCAGATGGCGGACGGGTCGATCGTCGGCACCGACTCCGAGCAGGTGCCGAACCTCCCGCAGCACGCTGAGATCCGCGAGCACGCGATGGACTTCCCGACGGACGCGCTGCGCACGGCGCACGGAGAACGGATCCTCGGCAAGCTCGCGCGCGTGATGCCGGCCGCGAAGGGCCTCGCGCTCGAGCGCCTGACGCTGGGGTTCCGCGTCCTGCCCACCGACGGCCTGCCGATCGTCGGCGCGTTGCCGGCGATCGGCAACGCCCACGTCGTCGCGACCCACAGCGGGGTCACGCTCGCGCCGATCCTCGGGCACCTCGTCGCCGACGAAGTGCTGCATCGACGCCTGGATCCGATGCTCGCGCCCTATCGGCCGGGGCGCATGCTGCAACCGGCGGCCGGCACCTGACGAGGCCCGCGCAGCCGCGCCTCAGAGGGCGCGGGCGCTCGATGGGCCGAACCGGGACTCGGCGACCAGGCACAGGATCTCGTACATCATCGTCGCGCCGACGAGCGCGGTGTTGCCCGTCTGGTCGTAGGGTGGCGCGACCTCGACGACATCGCCGCCGATGAGATTGAGGCCCCGCAGCCCATGCAGCAGGCGCAGCGCGTCGATCGTGGACATGCCACCGACTTCGGGCGTCCCGGTACCCGGTGCATAGACGGGGTCGAGACCGTCGACGTCGAAAGAGATGTAGGTCGGGCCGTCACCGACCACGCGCCGCGCCTCGGCGATCACCTCGTCGACACCCATCTTCGCGAAGTCTTCCATGAAGACCACGCGCATGCCGTGTGCCAGTGAGTAGTCGACGCCGTCCATCAGGTTCTGACCGCCGCGAATGCCGATCTGGATCGTGCGCTTCGGATCGAGCAGGCCATGCTCGACGGCAAGCCGGAACGGCGCGCCATGCGTGAACTTCGATCCGTAGAGATCGCCCCAGGTGTCGGTGTGCGCGTCGATGTGGACCATGCCGATCGGGCCATCGGCCGCGATGGCCTGGAAGATCGGGAACGTGATCGAGTGGTCGCCGCCTGCAGTGACCGGAACGATGCCGGCGGCATGCACCCGCCTGTAGTAGTCGGCGATCTCGCCAGTCTGCTTCTCGAGGTCGTAGCGGCCGGAGAAGCGCACGTCGCCGAGATCGGCGATGCGGCACAGCTCGTAGGGATTGACCCGCGTGATGACGTTGAAGCCGCGCATCAGGCTCGAGGAGTTGCGGATCTCGCGCGGGCCGTGGCGCGCGCCGGGCCGATTGGTCACGCCGAGGTCGGTCGGCACGCCGATGAGCCCGATGTCGACCTCGCCGAGGTCGGTCGCGAGCGGCGCGCGCATGAAGGTCGCGATCTCCGCGTAGCGCGGCTCCTTCATCGGCTCGTACTCGCGCCCGTCCACGATCCCCTTCTTCCGATACGTCATGCTCGCCTATCCCTTTTCAGATGCCCTGCACGGCGACCCGCTCGGTGTCCGGCGCTTCCTTGCCGTCGACGAGCGTGAGGACGACGTACACCACGAAGCTGGAGCCGAGGCCGGCGTAGATGGGCAGGTCGGAATCGACGCCCGAATAGCGCAGGAAGCCTATGACGCCGATGCCTCCGACGGCGATCGACGCCAGCGCGGCGCGCGCCGACACGCGCCGCCAGAGGATTGCCCCGATCACCGGCACGAACAGCGCACCAACCAGGATGTCGTAGGCGACGGAGAGCGCCGCAATGACGTCGGTCGTCAGGCAGGCAATCGTCGTCGCGACGATCCCAAACAGCAGCGTGAGCATGCGCACCTGCAGAATGGAGCCGCTGCCGGTCGACTTGCGCAGGGGCAGCCAGACGTCCTCGAGCAGCACCGTGGATGTCGCCAGCACGCAGGCGCTCGCCGTCGACATGATTGCCGACAGCGATGCGGCGAGCAGCAGGCCGCGCACGCCCGGCGGCAGCACCGCGTTGACGATCGAGCCGAAGGCGAGGTCAGGATTGGCGAGCGGGGGCAGGAACACGTGCCCGGCGGCGCCGATGAGCGCGCCGGCGATCGCGTAGACGATGCAGTAGAGGCCCACGTAGAGGCCGCCATCGCGGGCGACCTTGACGCTGCGGGCGGTGAACACGCGCTGCCAGCCGTCCTGCCCAATCAGCATGCCGAGGAAAAACAGCATGAAGAACGACAGGATCTTCCCGCCCCCGATGTGCGTCAGCGAGAAATATTCGGGCGGCAGGCTGGCGTGCATGCCCGCGAACCCGCCCGCGTAGTAGATCGAGGCGGGCAGCAGGATGAACAGCATCCCGATCGTCTTGATGACGAACTGCACGATGTCGGTCTGGGTCAGCGACCACATGCCGCCGAACACGGAGTAGGCGATGACGACCGCACTGCTGAGCAGGATCGAGAGCACCCGCGGGATGCCGACGATGACTTCCATCACCGCCCCGGCGGCGATGGTGCCGGTGACGACGATCATCAGGTCGTAGGCCGCCATCACGACGCCACCGGCGACACGGGCCGGGATGTTGAACCGCCGCTCGAGGAGCTCGGGAATCGTGAACAGCTTGAGCTTGAGGATGCGCGGCACCAGCAGGACGCCGACGACGATCATCGCGAGGCCGTACATCACGACGAGCCACATGCCCGAGATGCCGTACAGGTAGCCGAGCTTCACGCCACCGACCGTCGAGCCGCCGCCGAGGATGACCGCGGCGAGCGTCCCGGAGTAGAGCACGGGGCCCACGGACCGCCCCGCGACCAGGAAGTCCTCCTGCGTGTGCGCCTTGCGCTGGGCCCACAGGCCGACGACCAGGATGCCGATCAGGTAGGCGGCCAGTACGACCAGGTCCAAAGTCACCATCGGCATTCAACTCCGGCGCGTTCGGGGAAACGAGCGGCCGATCATACGGTCTGGGTGGGTCGAAGCCCATCGATTTCCCGCCCGGCGCACGTCGGATCGCAGCGCGGCGGGGCGCCGCCCGGTGCGCGGCCCCATCTGTTGCTCGACTGCCACGGGCCGCATTCAGGATCGCCAGGCGCCCCGGCGTACTGCGGTGGAATCCCGGCCCCGGACCCGGTCGGCACTTGGCCGCGGGCGGTCAGCATTCGTAACGTATTGTTAAGAAACTGGAAATCCTCGGTGCGCCGGGGCAGCGTCGGCCTGTAACCTCGCCGTCTCAATTCCGTCACGATGGCTTCATCCGCGCCGTCCAGTCTGTTGCCCCGGCGCCAACGCTCACAGAAGCACGCGCCGATCCAGGTCGCTCGCGCCCCTCGCCGCGGGCACCCAACGCAACGACACGATTGGAGTGGACACCATGATTCATACCTCGACCCGGGCGGCGCTTCGCCGCGCCGTCGCCACCGTTCTCGTGGCCTCGGCCGCGTTCACAACCGTCGCGCACGCCGACGGCGAAGGCGATCAGGTCAGCCTCGGTACCGTCGGCACCTCGCTCGGTTCCGTCGACGTGCTCGTCAACAAGGACTCGATCGAGGCGATCGCGCCGGTGCAGGCGAACCTCGCGACGATCGAGCCCGAGACGGTCATCTCGCGCGCGTTCATCGAGGACATGGTCCCTGCGACGGGCAACTTCAACTCGATCATCGGCATCGCACCGAGCATGGCGACCACGCCGTCGCCGAACGGCCCGGGGCTGACCGATACCTCGACGACGATGCGGGGCTTCAAGGACAACCAGTACAACGTCACCTGGGACGGCATTCCGTTCGGCGACACGAACGACCCATCGCACCACTCGACCTCGTACTTCCCGTCGTCGGTCATCGGTGGCGTCGTTGTCGAGCGCGGCCCCGGCAACGCCAGCAACATGGGCCAGGCTTCGTTCGGCGGCAGCGTGAACCTGTTCTCGAAGACCCCGGCAGAGGCGCAGAGCGTCGAACTGTACGAATCACGCGGCAACTGGAAGACAAACCTGTTCGGCGTGTCGGTCGAGAGTGGCCATCTCGCCAATCTCGGCGACGGCCAGCTGCAGTTGAACTACCAGAAGCTCGAGAGCGACGGCTTCCTGAAGTACAACGACCTCTCGAGCGACAACCTGCTCGGCAAGTTCACGAAGAAGTTCGGCGACAATACGACGCTGACCCTGTTCGCGCAGTACAACGACGAATTCCTGCACCTGACGGACAACTGGGTCGGCCCGACGGCGGCGCAGGTCGCGGCCTACGGCATCGGCTATGGCGGCCTCAACCAGGATCCGCACAGCATGGCCTACGCCGGCTACAACCACATCCGCAAGCAGACGGACATGGAGTACGTCCGGGTCCAGTCGGATCTCGGCAACGGGTGGAAGATCGACAACAACCTGTACACGTACGCCTACAAGAACTACACCGTCGCGGGCGACAGCCCGGACCAGGCTGGCGATCCGTCGCAGATGGCGGCGTGCGGCGCCGCCGGCGGCGCTGTGGTCGAGAACGAGGTCTGCACCGGCCACAAGGGCTCGACGCCGGGAGACGTGCCGGGCAACGACAAGCTGAACATGTACCGCGTCGAGGGCGACATCTTCAAGGCGACCTACGACACGGGCGCGGGCCTGCTGCGCCTCGGCGCGTGGCTCGAGACCTCGCACACACACCGCCACAAGTACTACATGGACCTGACTACCAACCAGTTCACGGGCAAGGTCAAGAACGACCAGGGCTCGAGCTGGGACAACTACGAGCCGTTCGCGGAGTTCGAGTGGGTCGTCGCCGATGGTCTGACCGTGACCCCGGGCGTCAAGTACGTCAGCTTCACGCGGAACATCGACGCGGCCAACAACAACGGCTTCGGTCCGTTCTACGGCTCCTACAAGTACACCGACACGCTGCCGTTCCTGACGGTGAACAAGCGCTTCGGCGCCGAGAACTCGATGTACTTCCAGTTCGCGAAGGGCATGCAGATCCCGACGCTCGACTACACCTACGTCACCGGCGCGGTCGGCTCGCCGAAGCCCCAGCTGACCACGAACTACCAGCTCGGCTTCGTGCACAAGGACTCGCGCCTGACCTGGGACCTCGATGTGTATCGCGTGGACTTCAAGAACCTGATCCTGTCGAACACGCAGGGCAACTACACGACGTTCCTCGATGCCGGCGGCGCGCGCTACCAAGGCATCGAGGGTGAACTCGCAGTCCAGCTCGGCGGCGGCCTCTCGGCGTTCGTGAACGGCGCGCTCGACAGCGCCAAGTTCGTCAACATCAACGACGCGCTGGTCGCCACCGACCAGGGCGGCTCCGGCGTGTCGAGCACGTTCACGTACAACGGCGCCGCGCCGGTCAATGGCACGATCCCGTACGCTCCGGACATGACCGCGGCGCTCGGCCTGCTCTACAAGAGCGGTCCGATCAACGCCTCGATCACCTATGTGCGCACTGGCAAGCAGTACGTAATCCCGGGCGAGGCCGCGGGCCAGCCGAACGGCGACAACACGATCAGCAACGAGATTGCCGCCTACGACAACGTCGATGCGAATGCGAGCTACACGTTCCTGAGTCCGGGCGCGGGCCTCCAGTCGCTGAAGCTCGCGATCAGCGTCTACAACCTCGCCAACAAGCGGAACCTGACGCTCGTGACGACTGGCCCGACGGAATTCAACTACCAGGCGCCGCGCAGCTTCATGTTCACGGTGCGCGCGAAGTTCTGATCCGGCCGATGAGGGGATCCCGGCGGCCTCCAGGCCGCCGGGATCCGGGTGCGAGGTGCCTTGCGCCGGCGACCGCCCGGGACGCCGCGCAGGCCGGACCCGGCACCGCGGCCACCAACCGGCGATCCGTTCGACGGTCGACTACAATGTTGCGATGGATCCGTCCCCTCCCGACAATGCGAACTTTTCCGACGACGACCTGGCGACGTGCCTGCGCGTGCTCGCCGCGATCGAGGCCGACCGCGCGCACCTCGCGCGCCTCTCACAGGAGCAGCGGCGCCAGCTGATGATGCTGACGGGCCTCGTCTCGAAGCCCGAACGCCACGACGTCGTCAGGATGGTCAAGGCATTCCGCCGCGCGGGGCGGCAGGCCGCCAATGCAGCGGACCGCGGGGCCCTCGAGCAGGCTGGCCTCAGGGTCCAGCGGCGCGCCGAGACCTATGCGCCGCTGTGGCTCACGCCACCGGCGACTGGCGAGACGGACGACCGCCCTGCGCTCAACCGGGAGCGCGCCTGCTACGTCTGCAAGCAGCCGTTCACGCGCGTGCACCGCTACTACGATTCGATGTGCGACGAGTGCGGCGACTTCAACTACGCCAAGCGCGAACAGACGGCGGACCTCTCGGGTCAGTACGCACTGGTCACCGGTGCGCGCGTGAAGATCGGTTTCCAGGCATCCCTGAAGCTGCTGCGGGCGGGCGCGCACGTGGTGGTCACGACGCGCTTCCCGATCGATGCCGCGGACCGCTACGCGCGCGAGGCGGATTTCGCGGCCTTCGGCGAACGCCTGCAGGTCCACGGGATCGACCTGCGGCACACACCGAGCGTCGAGCTCTTCGCGCGCTTCCTCAACGACCGGCTGCCGCGCCTCGACTACATCATCAACAACGCCTGCCAGACCGTGCGCCGTCCGGCGGGGTTCTTCCAGCACCTGCTGGAGCGCGAGGCGGCGCCGCTCGCCTCGCTGCCGGCGGCCTGGCAGCAGCCCCTCGCCAGCCACGGCGAGCTGCTGCGGACGCTCGAGCACCCGCAGTCGAACAAGGGTGCGCTCGTCGTCGCGGCGACGCAGCCGCACGGCGAGGGCCTGCTGCACAGTGCCGCGCTGTCGCAGCGCCGCTACCTCGACGAGGACTATCGCGACGGGGACGCGCTCTTCCCGGCGGGCCGCTACGACGAGGATCGCCAGCAGACGGACCTGCGCACGATGAACAGCTGGCGACTGCGGCTGCACGAGGTCGAGACCCCGGAGCTGCTCGAGGTGCAGCTCGTCAATGCGATCGCACCCTATATCCTCAACGCGCGACTCAAGCCGCTGATGGTGCGGACCGCCGGCAGGCACAAGCACGTGGTCAACGTCAGCGCGATGGAAGGCCAGTTCTATCGCACCACGAAGACCGACAAGCACCCGCACACCAACATGGCGAAGGCTGCGCTCAACATGATGACGCGGACGAGCGCGCCTGACTTCGTGAAGGACGGCATTCACATGAATGCGGTCGACACCGGCTGGGTCACGGACGAAGACCCCGCCGTGCACGCGGCCCGCAAGGCGGAGGAAGGCTTCGCGCCGCCGCTCGACATCATCGACGGCGCGGCGCGCATCGTCGACCCGATCTTCGCGGGACGCCTGACCGGCACCCACGTGTGGGGCCAGTTCCTGAAGGACTACAAGCCGGCGCCGTGGTGATCCCCGGCGCAGGAGGGCCGCCGCTGCACGTCGCTGGGGCGAGGTAGACCTCGGCCCACCGCGCCGCAGGCCTCCCGATCAGACCGCCGACAGCCTCCGGGCCCCCTCGACCAGCGTCGCGTCATCCTTGGAAAAGCTGAGCCGGATGATGCCGAGGTCCGTGCCGTCGCTGTAGAAGGCCGACAGCGGGATCGTCGCGACGCGGTGATCGCGGATCAGCCTGAGCGCGAAGTCGCTGTCGCTCTCGTCCGAGAAGCCGCGGAACCGCGCCAGCATGAAGAACGATCCACGGCTCGGCAGCAGCTCGAAGCGCGAATGCGCGAGCTCGCGCGCAAGCAGGTCGCGCTTGTGCTGGTAGAACGCCGACAGGCCGAGCCAGGTCGACTCGTCGCCGAGCATGTCCGCGAACGCATGCTGCATTGGCGTGTCGGCGGCGAACATCATGAACTGGTGGATCTTGCGGACTTCGACCGTGAGCGCCGCGGGCGCGAGGCAGTAGCCGACGCGCCAGCCCGTCACGTGGTAGGACTTGCCGAAGGAGGACACGATCACGCTGCGCGAGGCAAGCTCCCGATGGCGCGCCATGCCGTAGTGAAGGCCGCCGTCGAACACCACGTGTTCGTAGACCTCGTCCGACAGCACGAAGATGTCGGTGCCTCGCGTGAGCGCGGCCAGTCGATCGAGGTCGGCGGCACCGAGCACGGTCGAGGTGGGATTGTGCGGCGTATTCACGATGATCATGCGCGTGCGTGGCGTGATCGCTGCGGCGAGGTCGTCCCACGGGATGCGGAACCCCTCCGCCGTCAGCTTGAGCGCGATGGGCGTCGCGCCCTGCAACCGCACGATCGGCGCGTAGCTGTCGAAAGCCGGGTCGAAGTAGATCACCTCGTCGCCGGGATGCACGAGGCCGCTGATCGCGGCGTACAGGCCCTGGCTCGCGCTCGCCACGACCGTGACCTCCTCGTCGGCGTCGTAGCGCAGGCCGGTGAGGTGCTCGCACTTGGCGGCGATCGCGGCGCGCAGCGCCGGCAGGCCGGTCATCGACGCGTACTGGTTGCGCCCGGCGCGCATCGCGGCGACCGCCTGGTCGATGAGTCGCGCGTCGCAGTCGAAGTTCGGCGCGCCCTGCGAGAGATTGAGTGCCTGGTGCTTGGCCGCGAGATCACCAATCACCGTGAAGATCGTCGTCCCGACGTCGGGCAGCTTGGATCGGGGGGTCGTGGCGCTGTCCATCGGGGCTCCGGGAGTGGGGTCGGCGCAGTCTACCGTGCCGGCCCCGTCGAGGAGGTTGCGCGGCGGTGGCCGGGCGCAGCGCCAGCCGGGCCGACCCGGTGAAATGGGTTCATCCGACGGCACCACACCTTTCCCTTGTCCGCCCGCCCTCCAGGACCAGAATGATGCGGTGCATCAGCCGAGGGATCTCTCCATGACCATCCCGACCAGGCCCGCGCCGGACGCGCGTGACGGACCGCGCCCGCCCACCCCGGCGGCCGTGGCGTCGTCCACGGGGCGGCACTTTGCAATGTGGATGTGGCGCTGCGCCGTGGTGCTCCCGCACCCCGCCCTGCTCTCGAAAGCCCCGGCTCCCGCGCCGGCGTCCGCGAAGGACCGGGGCCACGGCGCGGTCTGACCGACGCCGCCATCCGTCGAGACGTCAGCGCCGCGCCCGTTGGCACGCGACCCGTTCGTCCGCTAGCCTGACGACTCTTGGCTGGCGGGAGAGGCCGATGACGACGCGTCGTGATGCGATCCGCTGGACCCTCGCGGCCGCCATGGGACTCCAGTGGCGCGCGGCCGGGGCGACGCCGGCGCCGCTCTACGAGCGCGCGATCGCCATCGATGCGCTCGGCGGCTTCGGCGAGTTCGACTCGAGTGCCGGGTCCGACGCGCCGCTCTCGGCGCGGGCGCTCGCCGATGTCCGGGCCTCGGGGCTGACGGCGGTCGTCGTCACGGTGGGCGACGTGGGCAATGGCCCCAACCGCTTCGAGAAGGCCGTCCGGCTGATCGCGAACATGGAGCGTGAAATCGACGCCCATCCGGACGTGTTCCTGAAGGTGCTGCGTGGCGGCGATCTCGCGAGGGCGAAGGCCAGCCGCCGCACCGGCGTGATCTACACGTTCCAGGACACGTCCATGTTGGAGGGAGACCTCGGCCGGCTCGCGCTCTTTCACGACCTCGGCCTGCGCGGCTGCCAGCCCACCTACAACCGGCGCAACCTCATCGGCGATGGCTGCCTCGAGGTCGCGGACGGCGGCCTCAGCCACCTCGGCCTCGACTTCGTCGCGGAGCTGAACCGCCTCGGGATCCTGCTCGACCTCAGCCATGCGGGACGACGCACGATCCGGGACGGGATCGCGGCATCGAAGTCACCGATGGCGATTTCACACACCGCGTGCCGCGCGCTCGCCGACCTGCCCCGCAACACCGACGACGAGTCGCTGCGGGCGCTCGCCGACCGGGGCGGCGTGGCGGGCATCTATTTCATGCCGTTCCTGCGCACGGCCGGGCAGGCGCACGCCGAGGACGTGATCCGCCACCTCGAGCACGCCGTCGACGTCTGCGGGGAGGATCATGTCGGCCTCGGGACCGACGGCACCGTCTCCCGCATCGAGATCGACGAGGCCTACCGGGAGTCGGTGCGGCGCGAGGTCGCCGAGCGACGGCGCCTCGGCATCTCGGCGCCCGGCGAGACGGGCGACATCGTCAAGCTCGTGCCGGAATACAACGAGCCGCGCCGCTTCGAGCGGCTCGCTGCAGATCTCGATCGGCGCGGCTGGACCTCCGGCCGGATCGAGAAGGTGCTCGGCGCCAATTTCGCGCGCCTGTACGCCGACGTCTGGGGCGCCTGAGCCCGGCCGGCGCCGTCAGATCGAGCCGGTCGGGCCATCCGGCGCATTCGCGGCACGGGCGTGGACGGCGTAGTAGACGAGGTTCGCGACGCCGACGGCCAGCGGGATCAGCCCGTAGTAGGCGCCATCATGGTGCTCGAGCGTCAATGAGCCGACGACGGCCGCGCCGACGAATGTCCAGACGAGTCCGCGTCGCAGGAAGTCGCCGGCCGTGCGGGGACGCCGGGACCGCTGGCTCTCGAACAGCTCCGGGGGCAGCGGCGGCACGTCCATGCCCTTCTCGATGGAGGCCAGGCGCTCGCGGTGATGCAGTTCGAAGATCGAGCGCTTCTTCCTGTAGTCGAGCAGCAGGTTGAGCAGCGCGATGCTCGTGCCGAACACGATCGCGACGATGGGGATCAGTTCGCCAAGCATATCCTCGGTCATGGGGTTCTCCGGTTGTTTGCGACTCGATGCAGCCAATACTCGGCCACGGGCAACTCGGTTTCAGGGACGGGCGGATTTTCGACGAGTTGAAACCGATCCCCTCGCCCGGGGGTACTGTTGGAGGATCCGGGACGGGCACCTTGGCGACCACACCGCACGACACGATGGAGGACGATGCCGACATCCTCGCGCTGCTGGGCGCGGGCGCGGCCGCGCCTGCGTTCGACCTGCTGGCCAGTCGCTATGGCGCGCGCGTCTACCGGCTGTGCCACGCGTTCGTCCGGGATGCGCCGCTCGCGGAAGACGTCGCCCAGGACACGTTCATCCGCGTGTGGCGCGCGCTGCCGAGCTTCGACGGGCGCGCACGGCTGTCGAGCTGGATCTACGCGATCGCCCGGAACCGCAGCCTCACGGCGATCAGCCGGCGGCGACGTACAGAGGTGCTGTCGGACGAGCTCGTCGAGGGACTCGCGGACGACCGGGGCCCGGACGGGGGAGCGGATGGGGGCCAGATGCTGCTGCGGCGCTTCGTGGATGCGCTCCCGGAGAAGCTGCGGATTCCGTTGCCGCTCTACTATTATGAGGGCCGGTCCGTCGCCGACGTCGCCTCGCGACTCGGGATCCCGGAGGCCACCGTCAAGACTCACCTCGCGCGCGGCCGGGCTCGATTGCTCGATCGGCTGCGCGAGGCAGGACTCGCAGAGGCATCGCTATGGATGACGTCGACCCCGTGAACGCCGCGGAACACGGCCGCGATCCACTCGATCGGGCGCTGTCGCGCGCGCTGGCATCACCGGCCGTGCCCGACGGCTTCGCGGTGCGGTTGGGCGCCGCGATGGCCCGCGAAGCGGCGCGACCGCGGCAGGCCGACCGCAAGCTGATCGAGCAGGAATGGTTGTCGATTCGTCGCGCGCTCGATGCGCGCGGCCGACGGCTCGGACTGACCGCGGTCGGCTGCCTCTCGGCGGTCACCGTGGCGACGGCGCTCGCGATCGTGGCCGCGCTACCGTGGATCCGCGACACCTTCGGGGCCCATGGCGTCTCGCTGGTGCCGCTGGCCGGCACGGCGGTCGGGCTTGCGATCGCCTTCAGCGCGGGGTTCGGACTGGTCCGGGTCGAAGACTGACGCGGGCAATCCCGGCCGGACGGCGCCGCAGCCAGGACGCCGCCGGAGCGCCGGCGCGGGTGGCTCCCGACAGGGTCCTCGCGCCCGGCGGGGTCGCCTGCTGTGTCGGCAGGTGCAGTGCTCGCATCCGATCCTCGTCGCGGTCGCCTCGGTGGTGACACCACGGTGACCGGCGCACTTGACGGGCGCGTGACCGGACGGGTGCGAATCGATGACGGCGCGCCCTATGCAGCGGCATCCGCGGCGAACGGGCAATAGCTTTCCTTCTCGACGAGGCCGAGCACGAACGACAGCTTGGCCATGCCCGAGATCACCGCCATCGCGGTGCCGAGCTCGAGGAGATCCGGCTCGCTGAAATGCCGGCGCAGGCGCGCGAACAGTGCGGGCGACAGGCGTCCCTCGACGTTGGTCAGCGCGACTTCGGCGGCGTACGCGATCACCGCCTTCTCGGCGTCGCTGAACGGGCCGTTCTCGAAGTCGTCCATCGCCGCGACCTGCGCCTCGGTGAATCCGGCGGCGAGTGCTCCGGGGACATTCTGCTTGTTGCAGGTCCGGCAGCCGTGGACCAGCGACAGCTTGAGGCGCGCGAGCTGCTTGTAGCGGTTGCCGACGTTGCCGCCGAAGAACACCGGTCCGTAGAACTTGTTCATCACGAAGTCGAGCATCGCCGGGGCCTGGGCGTAGACCTCGACGAAGGTCGCATCGCCGGTGAGGCCCTGCAGCGTGTCCCAGGCCAGATGGAAATCCGCGGGCAGCTGGGCGCGGGGTACGCGCGTGAACGGCGTGTCGGTCATCGTCGACTCCTCGGGATGGGTGGCCGCCACCTGGCGCGGTGCGCCGCGGGTCGGGTACGGACCCGGAGTCTACGGCGCGACGCGCCCGGCGCGGAAGCCGCCGCCTTGTGCCGGGCGCGGGTGCCCGGTAACGTCCCGGCTGCCTGGCCCACCCCCGGAGAATCGCGATGCGCTCGGTGTTCCTCGATTTCGCGACCGTCAGCACCGGGGCGGATCTCGATCCGACGAACCTCCTCGACGCGCTGCCTGGCCTCGAACTGCACGACCGGACCGCGGACGCCGAGGTGGACGCGCGCATCGCCGGCGCCGGGATCGTGCTGCTCAACAAGGTGCAGATGACGCGGGCACGCATCGAGGCCAACCCCGCGCTGCGGCTGGTCGCGCTGACGGCGACCGGCACGAACAACATCGACCTCGAGGCGGCGCGCGAACGCGGTGTCGCGGTCTGCAACATCCGCGACTACTGTACCGCCTCGGTCGTGCAGCACGTGTTCGCGACGCTACTGTCGTTGACGCACCACCTGCGTGAATACGACCGCGCACTGAAGGCCGGCGCCTGGGAGCGCGAGGCCCAGTTCACGATGCTGCACTTCCCGGTGCGCGAGCTCGCCGGGCGCACGCTCGGCATCGTCGGCTACGGCACGCTCGGCGGCGCCGTGGCACGGGTCGCGGAGGCGTTCGGCATGCGCGTGCTGGTCGCCAACCGCGCGGATGCGCCTCCCACCGAGGGCCGTGTCCCGCTCGCGACACTGCTCGAGCAGGTCGACGTGCTGACCCTGCACTGTCCGATCACGCCGGCGACCCGCCACCTGATCGATGCGGCGGCGCTCGCGCGCATGAAGCGCGACGCGGTGCTGATCAACACCGCGCGGGGCGCGCTCGTCGAGCCGGTCGCGCTCGCCGCGGCGCTGCGGGCCGGGCACCTCGGCGGGGCGGCGATCGACGTGCTCGACGGCGAGCCGCCGGCGCCCGGCCACCCACTGCTCGCCCCGGACCTCGACCGGCTGATCGTGACCCCGCACACGGCCTGGGCCGCGCTCGAGGCGCGCCAGCGCTCGATCGACGAGCTCGCGGCGAACGTCCGGGATTTCAGGGCCGGCGGCCGGCGCGGGCGGGTCGTCTGATCGAGTCAGAGTGACGTTTCGTCATTCGTTGACATCGTGTCAATGAGACGCTAGGATCGCACCATGTCGTACATCGCCGAACGCCGGGTCGAGGAGAAGGAACGCCGCCGCGGCGAGATCGTCGATGCGGCGGAGCGCCTCTACGCCGAGAAGGGCTGGGACGCGGTGACGATGGACCAGGTGGCGCGCACGGCGCGCCTGTCCCGCGCCCTGCTGTACGTCTACTTCCGCGACAAGGAAGAACTCCTCTACGGGATCGGCTCGCGCGCGATGGCGGTGCTGCGCGATCGCTTCCAGGCCGCGGTCGCGACCAGCCCGCGTGGCGTCGACCAGGTGCAGGCGATCGGCCGCGCCTACATGGCCTACGCGAACGACTTCCCGCACTACTTCGACGCCTGTGCCCGTTTCCAGGCCCACTCGATGTCACCGGACCCCGGCTCCAATGAAGGCGCCTGCGCGGTCGCGGGCGACGCGGCGATGGGCGTGCTGGTGAACGCGATCCAGGTCGGCCTCGCCGACGGCAGCATCCGGCGCGACATCGGCCCCCCGATGATGCTCGCGGTCTCGCTGTGGGCCTTCACCCACGGCGTGATCCAGCTCGCGATGGCCAAGGGCGACGATCTCGCGCGGATGCAGGTCGACGTCGGCCAGTGGTGCGAGTACTCGCTCGGCCTGCTGACGATGATGGCGACCGCGCCCAAGGCTTCCTGACCCCTTTTTTTGACATGGAATTGACACATGTCCAGTCCATCAACACGTGACTACAGGCGCGGCCTGGCCGAGCTCCTCGCGCTGGCGATCGCGTTCGGTCTCCTGTTCGCGACCGCCGCGACGCGCGCGGAGGAGCCCGATCCGGTGAGCCTCGCGCCGCTGGAACCGACGATCGGCGCGCTGATCGACGATGCGCTGCGCGCCAACCTCGAGCTCGACGCCGCCAGCGCCACCGCCGCGGAACGGCTCGCCGCGCTCGACGCCGCGCGCGCGCGATACCTGCCCGCGCTGTCGCTCGACGCGCGTTACTCGGCAGCCGACGGCGGGCGGACGATCGACTTCCCGGTCGGCGATCTCCTCAATCCGGTCTACGCGACGCTGAACCAGCTGACGGGCTCCGCGCGCTTTCCAAGCGTGCCCAACCAGACGATCAAGCTGTTGCGACCACGCGAGCAGGACACCCACCTCGCGCTGACGCAGCCCTTGTACGACGCACGGATCCCGGCGGCACGCGACGCCTCGAAGGCCGGCGCCGACGGCGCCGATGCCGCGCGCCGCGCGCTCGCCGCGCGCATCCGCCGCGACATGCGCACCGCCTACTACCGCTGGCTCGAAGCCGGCGCCCGGACGCGGATCCTCGACGCCACGCGCGAGCTCGCGCGCGAGAACCTGCGCGTCAACCGCAGCCTGTTCGAGAACGGCAAGGTGACGCCGGACCGGGTCTACCGCGCGGACGCCGACCTGCTCGAGGTCGAGCAGGTGCTGCTCGGCGCGCGCAACGGCGAGCGCCTCGCGCAGAGCTACGTCAACCTGATCCGCAACGCGCCCTTCGACCGGCCGGTGCCGCGCGCACGGGTGGCGGACGAGGACGTGACCGCGGCGCGCGACGCTCTCGCCCGGCGCCTCGGCGTGCCCGGGCTCGCGACGGCAGCGCTCGCGGACGGTGCCGCGGGCCGGCGCGCGGAGCTCGACGCGCTCGATGCGGCGCTCGGCGCCGCGACCGCCGGCGAACGCCTCGCGCGCGCGGCGTTCAAGCCACAGCTCGACTTCGCAGTCGACGCCGGCTCGCAGGGCGAGCGCTATGCCTTCGGCGCGAGCGACCGCTACGTGCTCGCCTCGATCGTGCTGCGCTTCAACCTCTTCAACGGCGGCGCCGACCGCGCCGGCCTCGAGGGCGCCCGCGCGGCGGCGCGGGCGGCGCGTGACCAGCGGGCATTCGTCGAGCAGCAGGTGCGCTTCGAGGTCGAGCAGGCCGCGGATGACGTCGAGGTCGCGCTGGCCTCGCTGTCGACGGCCGCCCGGCGCGCCGATGCGGCACGCGGTGCGTTCCGCATCGCCGAGCGCAAGCGCGACCTCGGACAGATCAGCCAGGCCGAATACCTCGATGCACGTCGCGCGCTCACCGAGGCCGAACTCAATCGCAACGTCACGCGCGCCACCGCGCTCGAGGGCCTCGCCGCGCTCGAGTTCGCGACCGGCGACGCCGTGCACGCCCCTGCTCCGGAGACCACGCCATGAAGCCTGTTCCTGCCCATCGGGTGCTGCTGCCGATCCTGGTCGGCTCCCTCCTCCTCGGCGCGTGCGGCGGCAAGGCCGACGCCCCCGCGCCCCCGGCGGCCAGCACGCGTCCCGTGCACGTCGCGCCCGTCACGGTCGAGGCGCTGGGCGATGCCGTGCGCGCGAGCGGGATCCTGGCGCCGAAGGACGAAGCGCGGCTGTCGTTCAAGGTCGGCGGCATCCTCGAATCCATCCATGCCGAGGAAGGCGCGCACGTGCGTGCCGGACAGCTGCTCGCCGTGATCAAGCAGGCCGAGATCGGTGCGGCGCTCGCGCAGGCCCGTGAAGGTGCCGCGAAGTCGGCGCGGGACCTCGCACGGGTGCAGGCGCTGTTCGCCGACGGCGTCGCGACCCGCGAGCAGCTCGAGGATGCCGGGACCGCAGCCGCCGTCAGCGCCGCGGCGCTGTCGAGCACCGAATTCAACGCGGCGCACGCACGCATCCTCGCGCCGACCGACGGCGTCGTGCTGCGCAAGCTCGCGGAGGCCGGCGAGCTGGTGGCCGCCGGGCAGCCCGTGGTCGTCGTCGGCGGGGCCGACAAGGGCTGGATCGTGCGGATCGGGCTCGCCGACCGGGACGTCGTGCGCGTCCACGCGGGCGATGCCGCCACGGTGACCTTCGACGCCTGGCCCGGACGCACCTTCGCCGGCCGCGTCGCCAACGTCGCCGCGAGCGCGGATCCGGCCACCGGCACGTTCACCATCGAGGTCGCCGTCGTCCCGGGCGATGCGCCGTTCGTGCAGGGCCTGGTCGCCAAGGTCGCGCTGAATCCCGCACCGGGCGCGCCGACGACGGTCGTCCCGGTGCAGGCGATCGTCGAGGCGAACGGCGGCGAGGCGAGCGTCTTCGTCTACGATGCGGCGCATTCGATCGTGCGACGCGTCGCGATCCACGTCGGCCGGCTGAGCGGCACCGACGTCGAGGTGCTGGGTGGCCTCGAGCCCGGCGCGCTGGTGGTCATCGATGGCGCCGCGTTCCTCGAGAACGGCGAGGCCGTGCGCATCGCGACCAGCGTCGCGGCCGCGCCGCGGACCGGCTCATGAGCCTGTGGGCGTTCGCGGTCCGGCGCTGGCAGTTCACGCTGGTGCTGTTCGCGCTGCTGATCGCGCTCGGCATCGCGAGCTTCATCAGCATCCCGCGCTCCGAGGACCCCACCTTCCCGTTCCCGGCGACGACGATTACGATCGTCTGGCCGGGCGCGGACCCGAGCGACATGGAGCGTCTCGTCGTCAAGCCGCTCGAGGACGCGATCAACTCGCTCGAGAACGTCAAGAAGCTGCAGAGCTCGGCCTTCGACGGCCTCGCCGTGGTGCACGTCGAATTCTTCTACGGCTCGGATCCCGAGAAGAAGCAGGACGAGGTGATCCGCGAATTCAACCGCATCCGCCCGTCGTTGCCGGCCGATCTCGCGCAGATCGACATCGTCAAGAACAACCCCGGCCTCGTGAACATCGTGCAGATGGCGCTGGTCAGCGACACGGCAAGCTACCGGGAGCTCAAGGAGCGCGCCGAGGCACTGCGCGACCTGATCGAGACCGTGCCGGGCGTGCGCACCGCCGAGACCTGGGCCTATCCCGCGACCGAGGTCCGCGTCGCGATCGACCTCGAGCGCCTGGCCCATGCCGGCGTCACGGTCGGCCAGATCACCCAGGCGATCCAGGGCCAGAACGCCAACATCCCGGGTGGCGCAGTCGACGTGGGCCTGCGACGCTTCAACCTGCGCACCTCCGGCAGCTACGCCTCGCTCGAGGAGGTCGCGAACACCGTCGTCGGCGGCGGTCCGGGGCGCATCGTGCGGGTGCGTGACATCGCCGAGGTCAGCTGGGCGACGGCGGAACACGCGTACACCGGCCGCCTCGACGGCCACCGGGCCGTGTTCGTGACCGCGAACCAGAAGGACGGCACCAACATCTTCAAGGTGCGGGACGGCATCTACGGCAAGCTCGGCGAGTTCGAGCACGCCCTGCCCGCCGGCATCCGACTCGACCGTGGCTTCGACCAGTCGCGCAACGTGAAGCACCGACTGGACCGGCTCGGCACCGACTTCGCGATCGCGGTCGGCCTCGTGCTGCTGACGCTGCTGCCGCTCGGCCTGCGTGCAGCGGGCGTGGTGATGATCTCGGTGCCGCTGTCGCTCGCCATCGGCCTCGCGCTGCTATACCTCACCGGCTTCGGCCTCAACCAGCTGTCGATCGCGGGATTCGTGCTGGCGCTCGGGCTGCTCGTCGACGACTCGATCGTCGTCGTCGAGAACATCGCCCGATACGTGCGCAACGGCTACACGCGCGTCGAGGCCGCGATCAGGGCGACCGACCAGATCTACCTCGCGGTGCTCGGCTGCACGGCAACGCTCCTGCTCGCCTTCCTGCCGCTGCTGTTCCTGCCGGAGGGCGCGGGCCAGTTCATCCGTTCGCTGCCGGCGGCGATCCTGTACACGGTCATCGCCTCGCTGTTCGTCGCGCTGACCGTGATCCCGTTCCTCGCCAGCCGCATGCTGCGCACCGAAGCGAGCGCGCCGCCCTCGGGCCGGCTGATGGCGTGGATCGCCCGCTTCGACGCGCTCGCCGACCGGCTGCTCGAGCGGATCATGCGCGCCATCCACGCGGTGTACGGCCCGGCGCTGCGCTGGACGCTCGGCCATCCGTGGAAGACGCTGGCCGCCGCCGGCGCGCTCTTCGGCCTCGGGCTCGCCACGGTGCCGCTGATCGGCTTCAGCCTGTTCCCGGCCGCCGACGTCCCCCAGTTCATCGTCAAGGTCGACGCCCCCAACGGCGCCAGCATCGCCGAGACCGAGCGCGCGCTCGCGGTCGTCGAGGCGGAACTTGCCCGGCACCCGGAGGTGAAGCGCTGGTTCACGCACGTCGGGCACGGCACGCCGTTCGTGTACTACAACGTGTTCCCGGTCGGACGCAGCGCCCACGTCGGCGAGGTCTACGTCGAGCTGCAGTCGTTCGACTCGAAGCGCACGCCGAGGCTGCTCGACGACCTGCGCGCGCACTTCGCGGAGTACGCCGCCGCCGAGATCAGCGTCAAGCAGTTCCAGCAGGGACCGCCGATCGACAACCCGGTCGCGATCCGCATCGTCGGCCCCGAAATCGACGGGTTGCGCAGGCTCGCGGCATCCGTCGAGCAGGTGCTGCGCGACACGCCGGGCACGCGCGACGTCAAGAACCCGGTGCGGCTGCTGCGCACGGACCTCGACCTCGGGATCGACACGCAGAAGGCGGGACTGTTCGGCATCTCCCCGTTCGAGGCCAACCGCACCGTGCGCATGGCGGTCGCGGGGTTCACCGCGGGGCAGCTGCGCGCGCGCAACGGCGACGAGTACGACATCACGCTCAGGCTGCCGATGCACGAGCAGCAGACGCTCGAGGCGATCGACCGGATCAACGTCGCCTCGATCACGGGCCGGCAGGTGCCGCTGCGCGAGTTCGCGCGCCCGCACTTCGAGTCGGTGCCGAACTCGATCACGCGCTACAACCGCGAGCGCGAGGTCACCGTGTCGAGCGAGGTGCGCGCCGGGTTCAACACCGGCAAGGTGACCCAGGAGGTGGAGCGACGCCTGCGCGCCGTGGAACTGCCGCCGGGTTACCGGTTCGTGATCGCCGGCGAGCGCGAGGCGCAGGCCGAGAGCTTCGGCGGCCTGTTGCCGGCCGTGCTCGTCGCGATCTTCGGAATCCTCGCCGTGCTCGTGCTCGAGTTCGGCAGCTTCCGCTCGACGCTGATCGTCGCGACGGTGATCCCGCTCGGGGTCACGGGCGCGCTGTTCGCGCTGCTCCTGGCTGGCTATACGCTGTCGTTCACCTCGATCATCGGCATGATTGCGCTGGTCGGCATCGAGATCAAGAACTCGATCCTGCTGGTCGACTTCACCAACCAGCTGCGCGAGCAGGGGCGTCCGCTCGACGAGGCGATCGAGAGCGCCGGCGAGACGCGCTTCCTGCCGATCCTGCTGACCTCGGCGACGGCCATCGGCGGGCTCCTGCCGCTCGCGGTCCAGGGCTCGGGGCTCTACTCACCGCTCGCGGTGACGATCATCGGCGGCCTGATTTCCTCGACGCTGCTCGCGCGTCTCGTCACGCCGGTGATGTACAAGCTGCTGCCACCCGTGATCGAGACCGCCACGGTCGCCTGAGCGGGCTCGACGGCGAGGCGGGGCAGGCCCCGCTTGCAGGCGCCGGCCGGCGGCCGCAGACTGCGGCCGCCGACCAAGCCCAGCCACCGTGACCCCACCGCACCCGCCCCTGCCGCGATCCCTGCTCGTCCTGCGTTGCATCGCAGGATTCAAGCTCGTCAAGGCGCTGTTCTTCATCGGGCTCGGCCTCGGCCTGCTGTCGTTCTACCAGCCGGCGTTCCTCGCCTCGCTGTATCGGCTCGCGGACGAGCTGCCCTATCGCACCGAGCAGCACGCGCTGCGCGAGACGATCGCGTTCCTGAGCGGCCTCAGTCCGACGCGCATCCAGCTCCTCGCCACCGCGACGTTCCTCTACTCGACGCTGTTCCTGGTCGAGGGCTACGGCCTCTGGCGTGGCCGCTACTGGGCGGAGTGGCTCACGGTCATCGCGACGAGTTCGCTGATTCCGTTCGAGATCTACGAGCTGGCGCGGCACCCGACGCTGAACAAGGTCGGCGTGATCGCCGCGAACGTCGCGATCCTGCTCTATCTCATCTGGCGGGTGCGCCGCGAGTACGTGCTGCGGCGCGAGCATCGGGAGGACGGCTAGGCGACTGGCGCTCGCGCACGCCCCGGTCTACGCTGCGCGTCCAACCCGGACACGGAGTCCCCCCATGCGCACGACACGCCTCGTCCTGTACACCATGGCCGCCACGCTCGCCGGTTGCGCGACCACGCCTCACGAACCGAGCGCACAGGCCACGCTCGAGCCCCGCAGCGCGAGCGCGGCGGCAGGTCGCGTGAGCCTCGTCGAACACGCGGGCGCCGTGCACGCGCACGTCGAGATCCAGGGTCTCGCGCCGGGCTCCGAGCACGGCTTCCACATCCACGACAAGGGCGACTGCAGCGCACCGGATGCGTCCAGCGCCGGCGGGCACTTCAACCCGGGCGGCACGCCGCACGGCCGCGCCGGGACGGATCCGCACCATGCGGGGGACATCCCGAGCGTGGTCGCCGATGCGAAGGGCGAGGTGAAGGCCGACCTCGTGCTCACCGGCATCACCCTCGCACCGGGCCCGCTGTCCGTGGTTGGCCGCGCGATCGTGCTGCACGCCAAGCGGGACGATTTCACGACCCAGCCGTCCGGCGATTCCGGACCGCGCATCGCCTGCGGGGTCATTGCCTCGCCGTAGCGCCGCCTGCGCCGCGGTTGGCGACAATCACGCCGGCCGCGACCGCGGCCAGCCCGGCGGCGGTCGCGGCATCGACCGTGTCGCCGAGGATCAGCCAGCCGAAGGCGGCAATCAGCACGGGCGACAGCGGCGTGAAGCCCGCGGCGCCCGCGGCGCCGAGTCGCGCGACGGCGAACGTGAACGCAATCAGCGCGACGACGCCGGTCAGGATGCCCTGATAGACGACCTGCAGCGCGATGTCGCGCGCGGGGACTGCGCGCAGTCGCTCGAGGCCACCGGTCGCGACGTACACGGGCAGGTAGAGCACCGCGTTCGAGACCGCGATGAACGCGGCGATCAGCACGGGCCTGAGGCGCAGGGCCCGGCTCGCGATCGTGAATCCCGCCCAGGCGAGCGAGGCGGCGAGCACCAGAAGGAATCCGCCGATGCGGTTGCCGCCGCCGGCGAGGTCGTGCAGCACCACGATCACGATGCCGGCCGCGGTGATTGCGAGTCCCAGCGCCTGCATCCGCCGCAGTCGCTCGCCGAGCACGACGCGGGCGATCAGCACGGTGAACAATCCGCTGGCACCGGGGCCGAGCACCGCGCCTTGGCCTGAGTTCGCGAGCCTGAGGCCGGTCGCGAACACCGCGAAGTACGGCACGCCGGCACCGGTGGCCGCGAACGCCAGCGGCACGACGCGACGCCACGGCACCTCCTTCAGGTACAGCAGCAGCATCGGCAGCAGCACGAGCCCGGACGTGCCGAAGCGCAGCGCCGCGACGTCGCCGGGCGTCAGGTGCGTGACGACGCCGAGGCGCGTGACCGGCAGCCAGCCCGCCCAGATCGAGACCGCACCGAGTGCCGCGACCACGCCGGCGGTGCGGCGGGCGGGATCGACGTCGCGGGTCATGCCCGGACGGGCGCCGGGCGCGATCGCCGGGCGAGCCGCGTCACGGGGACGTGGCCGGCGCGGCGAGTCCGGCGCGGGCGACCGCCCACTGCAGGACGCGCTGCAGGCGCGGGACCGTCAGCGACAGCGCGGCATCGATTCCCAGCCAGCGGAATTCATGGTGTTCGGCACGGCCGAGCGCGGGATTGATCGGCAGCGACACCTCGCCGGCCGGCGAGCGGGCGACGTAGAAGCGCACGACCTTGCCGCCCGCATAGGGCTCGGTCTCGATCGAATCCTCGCCCCACGCGAAGTCCAGGTCCGACAGGCCGGTTTCCTCGCGCACCTCGCGGATCGCCGCCTCGAGGGTCGTTTCCCCGGCCTCGAGCCGACCCTTCGGCAGGTCCCAGTTCCGGTAGGCCCGCAGCAGCAGGACCCGCGGGCCGTCCGCGGTGTCACGCACCACGACCACCCCGGCCGCACGCTTGAGTCCCCGACTTCGCATGCGTGGATTATAGGGCCCGATCGGCCCCGCCCGATAGACGGCGACAATGACCCTGCGGTGTCTGATAGTATTTTCACATGAGCAAGGAGCGGCGGCCTTGAACCTGCGCGACCTGCGCTACCTCGTGGCGCTGGCGGACACGCATCACTTCGGTCGCGCGGCCGAGCGCTGCAACGTCACGCAGCCGACGCTGTCCGCCCAGCTGAAGAAGCTCGAGGACTTCCTCGGCGTCACGCTCGTCGAGCGCCAGCCCCGCAATGTCGCGCTCACCGACGTCGGTGCGCGCATCGTGGCCCGCGCGCGTCGCGTGCTGCAGGACAGCGACGACATCGTGACCATCGCGCGATCCTCGCGCGATCCCCTCGCCGGGACGCTGAAGGTCGCGTTCATCCCGACGCTCGGCCCGTACCTGCTGCCGCTGGTCACCGCCCAGCTGCGCAAGCGCCTGCCGAAGCTGCAGCTGATGCTCTACGAATACCAGACCGGGCCGCTGCTCGAGCACCTGCGCGCGGGCGACATCGACCTCGGCATCCTCGCGCTCGGCGTCGACACCGAGGGACTGGAGACGCGGGCGCTGGCGGATGAGCCCTTCACGCTCGCGATGCCGAGTTCGCATGCGCTGTCGAAGAAGACCAGCATCCGCGCCGACGATCTCGCCGGCGAGACGCTGCTGCTGCTCGAGGACGGCCACTGCCTGCGGGACCAGGCGCTCGACGTGTGCAGCCGAGTCCCGGTGCACGAGGCGGAGGACTTCCGCGCGACCAGCCTCGAGACGCTGCGACAGATGGTCGCCGCCGGCCATGGCATCACGCTGCTGCCGGAACTCGCCACCCGGGGCCCGTTCGCCAATGCCCGCAACCTCGCGATCCGGCCGTTCGCCAAGCCCGTCCCGGTGCGCACGCTCGGTGGTGTCTGGCGCCGCAGCAGCACCCGCAGCACGGCGATCGATTCGGTCTGCGACACCCTGAGCGCCGTCCTCGCGGCGCGCGACTGACCCGGCGCACGGCCGAGAGGGACTCCCGATGCGGATCCGTTCGCTCCTCATGCTCGCGGTCGCCGTCGCGCTCGCAGGTGGCGCGCACGCAGCGCCCATCCCCTATCCACCCGCCGCGCCGGGTCCGGTCGTCGAGGATTACTACGGCACGCGCGTCGCCGATCCATACCGATGGCTGGAGGAACTGGACTCGCCGGCGACGCGCGCCTGGGTCGAGGCCGAGCGCAGGCTGAGCGAGGACTATCTCGCGTCACGCCCGGGGCGCCGCGCGATCCGCGACCGGCTCGCGCAGCTCTACGGGTTCGAATACATCGGCACGCCGTTCCGCGCCGGCGGGCGACTGTTCTACACGCGCGGCGGCGGCCGGCTCGGCCAGCCGCAGCTGCTGATGCGTGCGGGTCGCGAGGGCGAGCCCCTCGTCGCACTCGACCCGAACGCTCTGTCCGCCGACAACCACCTCGCCGTCGTCGGCTTCGTGCCGAGCCCGGACGGCCACCTGCTCGCCTACGGCGTGTCGGTGTCGGGGTCGGACTGGGCCGACTGGCATGTGCGCGACCTCGACAGCGGTCGCGACCTGCCGGACGTGTTGCGCCACACGAAGTACTACCGACCGGTGTTCGCGCACGATGGGCGCGGCCTCTACTACAGCGCCTTCCCGGCACCGCCGGCGGGACAGGAACTGACCACGCCCGATCGCGACAACGCGATCTGGTACCACGCGCTCGGCACGCCGGCCGAGGCGGACGTCCGGCTGCTGGCACTGCCGGGCCATCCGGACTGGCAGTACCTGCCCTCGATCACGGACGACGGCCGGTGGCTCGTCGTCACCGCGGGCGAGGGCGAGGTCGGCGACAAGAACCTCGAGAACGTCTACGCGCTCGACCTCGACCATCCGGGCTCCGCGCCGGTCACGCTCGCCGGCGGCTTCGCCGCGGCGTTCCTCTACGTCGGCTCCGGCGAAGGTCGCGTCTTCCTGCTGACCTCGCTGGACGCGCCCCGTGGCCGCATCGTCGCGATCGATCCCGCGCGCGACGCCGTCGGCGCCTGGCACGAAGTCATCGGCGAAGGCGCGGACGCGATCGCGTTCAAGGAGGGCAACGTCGTGCACGCGCGTGGCCACTTCGTCGTGGAGACGATGCACGACGCGGCGAACCGCGTGACGATCTACCGCGAGGATGGCGCGAAGGTCCGCGACCTCGCGCTGCCCGGCGCAGGGACGGTTTCCGGCCTCGAGGCGAATGGGCTCGACGACGATATCTACTACACGTTCTCGAGCCTGATCGCGCCGCCCACCGTGTATCGCTATGCGTTCGCCGACGCCGCAGCGACGCTCTACAGCGCGCCGGCCGTCGCCTACGACGCCGAGGCGTTCGAGCAGCGCCAGGTGTTCTACACCGGGCGCGACGGCACGCGCATCCCGATGCTGCTCGCCTGTCGCAAGGGCCTCAGGCTCGATGGACGCAACCCGGTGCTGCTGTACGGCTACGGCGGCTTCGCGAACGCGGTGCTGCCCTCGTTCTCCGAGTCGCGCATCCCGTGGCTCGAGATGGGCGGCGTGTACGCGATCGCCAACATCCGCGGCGGCGGCGAGTACGGCGAGGCGTGGCACCGGGCCGGCACGCTCGAGCACAAGCAGACCGTGTTCGATGATTTCGCGGCGGCGGCACAGTGGCTCGTCAAGTCGCGCTACACGACCCGGGAGCGGCTCGCGATCTACGGTCGTTCGAATGGCGGCCTGCTGGTGGGCGCGAGCGTCACGCAGCACCCGGAACTCTTCGGTGCGGCGGTCGCCGGTGTCGGCGTGCTCGACATGCTGCGCTTCGATCGCTACGGACAGGGCGCGGGCTGGACCGGCGACTACGGCTCGCCGCAGGACCCGGCGCAGTTCCCGGCGCTGTACGCGTACTCGCCAGTGCATCGGGTCCGCAAGGGCACGCGCTACCCGCCGACGCTGATCATCACGGGCGACCACGACACGCGCGTGCACCCGATGCACTCGTTCAAGTTCGCCGCGGCGATGCAGGCGGCACAGGCGGGGCCGGCGCCGGTGCTGCTGGTGCTCGAGGGTTCGTCCGGCCACGCCGGCGGCAAGACGCAGTCACAGGCCATCGAGCAGAACGCCGACCTGTATGCCTTCCTCGTCGACGCGCTGAAGGTCCGCCCGCGCTCGCGCTAGCTCAGTGCGGGCTGCGCAGTTCCGGCGGCAGTCCCGCCGCGGCCGCGGCATCCGCGAAGACGATCGAGGCCTCGCGCGCGACGCGACCCGCGGGCACGGACGCGTCGCCGTCCCACAGCTGGCGCAGCGCCTTGACCTTGTCGGCGCCGGTGACCAGCCACAGCCGGTGGCGCGCGGCGTTCAGCACCCGGAACGTCAACGACATCCGCAGCACGCCCTGGTAGAGGCCGCTGATGCCGACGTCGCGATCGTGCACCCCGAGCAGCGCATCGCCCGGCACCAGCGAGGCGGTGTGCGCGTCCGCGCCAAGGCCCAGCTGGACGACGTCGAGCACCGGCGGGCTGCCGGCGCGCTCGGCGAGCAGCGCCGCGTAGTCCTCGGCGCCCGCCGCGAGCGGTTCGCGCTCCACCGGCATCGGGTGGAACTGGGCGGCGGCGAGCGCGTCCGGCGCGATCATCAGGTCGGCGATCTGGCGTGCATTGCGCCGCTCGTCGTTGGCCGACACCACGCGCTCGTCGACCTGGTAGAGCTCGACGCCATGCCAGTGCACGCGCAGCTGCCTGAGCTCGTGCAGCATCCGCCACGGCGTCCGCCCGCCCGAGAGCGCGACCAGACAGCGTTCGCGCTGCGCGACCGCGCGGCCGATCTCCGTGCGCAACCACTCCGCCGCGCGCGTGGCGGCGAGTTCGGTCGTTTCGGACACGTGGATGCGCATGTCGGTCTCCAGCTGCGGGTCGACGGCGCCCGGGGGTCACATTTTGACGCGTCGGCCCCGGACTGCAATGCTGGGCGGGCCCGTGCCGCCGGAGACCCTGCATTGAACGGCCCCGAAACACCGCCCCCCGTTCCGCCCGCGACGGTCGAGGCGCTGCTGCGCCTCGCCGGACTGCCGCCACCGGACCCGGAGACGATCGCCCGCATTGCCGTGGGTGCCGCGAACGCGCTTGCCGCGATCGGCGCCGGCGGACAGCCGGGGTTCGACGACGCGCCGGACGGGTTCGTCGCGGAGCTCGCCCGGCTCGCGGTCGACGGCGACTGATGGACGAGCTGCCCGCGACGCTGACCGAGGCCGCCGCCGCACTGGCCGCAGGCCGCATCTCGAGCCTCGAGCTCACCACCGCGTGCCTCGCGCGTGCGCGCCGCGCCAACCCGCGCCTCAACTGCTTCCTGCGCATCGACGAGGAGGCGGCACTGGCCGCGGCTCGCGGCGCCGATGCCGCGCGCGCGCGCGGCACGGTGGTCGGCGCGCTGCACGGCGTGCCGATCGCGCTCAAGGACATGTTCTACGACCCCCCCGCGCCGACGTCGGCCGGCTCCGGGTTCCTCGCCTCGCATCGCGCCACGACCGCCGCAACGGTCGTCGAGCGCCTGCGGCGGGCCGGTGCGATCAATCTCGGCGCGCTCAACATGACCGAGTTCGCGCTTGGCCCCACCGGGCACAACCGCGTGCACGGCGACTGCCACAACCCGTGGGATCCGGCGCGCATTGCCGGCGGTTCCTCGAGCGGCGCGGGCGCCGCGGTCGCGGCGCGACTCGCCTACGGCGCCCTCGGCTCCGACACGGGCGGCTCGATCCGGGGCCCGGCGTCGGTCAACGGCGTCGTCGGGCTCAAGCCCACCTACGGCCTCGTGCCGCGCACGGGCGCGATGCCGCTGTCGTGGTCGTGCGACCACGTCGGCCCGCTGGCGCGGACGGCGGCCGACCTCGCGCACCTGCTCGGCGCGATCGCCGGCCACGATCCGGCGGACCCCTCGACGCGGCGCACGCCGCCACCCGACTTCCTCGCGCGGCTCGAGGCGGGCGTCGCGGGCCTCAGGATCGGCGTGCCGCGCCGGCACTACTTCGAGGACGTCGACGGCGACGTCGCCGCCGCGCTCGAGACCGCGCTCGCGGAGCTCGCCTCGGCCGGCGCGATCCTCGTGCCGGTCGAGGCGCCGGCGCCCGCGCTGCTCACCGAGCTCGGGCGCGTGCTCGTCTACGCGGAAGCGGCGGCGGCGCATGCGGGATTCCTGCGGGCCCATCCCGAGTCGTACGCCCCGCAGGTGCGCGCGCGCATCGAGACCGGCTTCGCGATCCCCGCACCGACCTATCTCGCCGCCGCGCAGCTCAGGCCGCGCCACCTGCGCGAGTTCGTGGCAGGCGTCTATGCCCGCTGCGACGTGCTCGCGACGCCGACGCTCGCGGTCGCGGTCCCGACGCTCGCCGCGACCGATGTCGGGGGTGGTGAGTCGATGTGGACGGTCATCGCGGCGCTGGTGCGCTGCGTCGCGCCCTTCAACTATCTCGGCGTGCCGGCCTTGAGCCTGCCGGCCGGGTTCGACGCGGCGGGCATGCCGGTCGGCCTGCAGCTCGTCGGCCCGCCTTTCTCGGAGGCGCGCCTGCTGCGGGTCGCAGCGGCCTTCCAGCGCTGCACCGACTGGCACGCGCGGCGCCCGCCGGACGGCTGATCGAGCGCCTCACTGCGGTATCGACAGCACCCCGTCGGCGCTGTGGATCGCATCCTCGCCCGGCTGCGCCGCGAGCACGCCGAGATGATCGGCCGTCAGCGGCGGCGCCCGCCCCGGCGTGCCGCCGCGAGGCGTCGAGCGGATGACCTGGCTCGGCGGCAACGCCTCGCCTCGCGTCAGGCGCGCATGCACGATCTCGAGGCAGCGGCGCGTCCACGCCTGCATCGGCACCGCACCGCTGTCGAGCCCCGGCACCGCGAGCGCGCCATCGAAATGCTGGCCGTGCTGCAGTTCGTAGTAGCGGATCTCGTCGCGCGCGCCGCGATCGCGGCGGTTGACCGCGTAGTACGCACGCGAAGAATGGTTCACCGGGATCAGGCCGTCCATGCGCCCGTGCAGCAGCACGACGGGCCGGTTGCCCGGTTGCGCCGTCATCGCGGCGTCGGCCTGGCCGCGGGCGACATCGGCCAGCATCGCTTCGCGATCGGCTGGCAGCGCCGGGCGCGCGCCCGGGATGCCCTCGAGCAGCCGGTCGGGCGCGAATGCGAGCGCGAACGGCACGCTGCCTGCGTTGCACGCGCGCCGCACGCCGTCCTCGCTGGGCGCCACGAGCGCGACGCCGCAGGTCGGCGCGATGCCGGTGCCGTCGGCCCAGAGCGTGGCGGCTTCCTCTTCCGCGAGCGGCCGCGGCGTGCCGTCCGGCGCCACCGCCGCGAAGCCGACCTCGGCGTACGGTCGCCATGCCGGCCGTCGCGCGTACGCCGAGGCGTAGGTCGCGCACAGCGCGGGCCACAGGTTCGCCATCTGGTTGAAGTGCCCGAGCGCGAGCGCCTCGGGGACGATGCCGCCGGCGAGCAGCCGCGCCCGCGCCTCGCGGGCCGCGGCGTCGACGGGTCCCGCCGCGAGCAGCCCGAGGTCCTGCAACTGCCGACACCAGGCCTCGAGCATCGGACGCGCGGCGGTGGTCGCGGCCGCGAGCGGGGCACCGGCCTCCGTCGCGGCGAGCACAGCGACCGGCTGGTACAGCAGGTGCAGGCTCGTGTAGTCCGTCAGCGAGATGCCCGCGTCGGCGAGTCGCGTCGCGCCATAGCGGATCTCGAGCCCCGCGGTGCGCCCGGCGACGGTCGCGCTCGGCTCGACGGCGACGGCGCCGCTGATCCACCCCGCGCGATCGCGCTCGAGCGCGCGCAGCACGGTCGCGCCGCCGTTCGAGATGCCGACCGCAAGCACGAGCGCGCCGGCCGGCGCCAGTGGCCGGCGCAGCCGCGTCGCATACTCGCGGTTGAGCAGCTGGAACGCGGCGTCGATGGCCTGCAGCAGGTACACGCCCCAGTCCGCCTCGGGGTTCAGGCCCGAGTGCGCGTGCTTGAAGGCCAGCGAGTGCGGTGCCCGCGCCGTGAACGCATCGAGTTCGGCGCCGGCGTCCGGGGCGAACGACAGGCGCGGATCGGCGCGGTCCGTCGAGAACGTGCCATCGAGGCGATAGCCCCGGCCCCGATCGAGGTCCCAGATGCCGTTGCCGGTGCCCTTGTCGGTGTGCACGACGGCGAAGCCGCGCTGCAGCGCCCACTCGGCGGCCGTCGGCAGGGCGCCGTAGATGCCGCGCGAGCCGGACGAGGCGACCGCGACGAGGCAGGGGTCGGCGGGATCGAAGCCGTCCGGGATCTGCAGCAGCACGGTCGTGCGGCCGCGGCCATCGGGCGTGCGCACGCCGACGAGCAGCTCGACGCCGCCCACGCGCCGGTCGGACAGCGGGCCGTACAGGCGTCCGAAGCCGCCCGCGCCGGTGATATCGACGAGTCCGCGCCAGGCCGCGTGGATCGCGCGACGGCGCAGTTCACGCGGCGTCGGCGCGCACGGGTCGGCGAACGCCGGCACCGGCGCGCGCAGGCCGGTGAGCCCGAGCCCGGCCGTCAGCAGGTCGTCGGAGTGGCCATCGAGCTCGAGCCGCTGCTCCTCGCCCTCGATCTCGGCGCGGACCTCGCTCATCGGCGTCGCCGGCTCACTGCGACTCCGGCGGTGCGTTGCCGAGCGGCTCGACGTGGATCGTGACCACGGTCTTCGCCAACGCCTGGGCGAGCGCGTGCTCGAGCGCATCGCACGCGTCGTGCGCCGAGGCGACCGTGTCCTGGTCCGGGACGTGCAGCTTGAACTCGATGAAGCGCCGCGAGCCGGCCTTGCGGGTGCGCAGGTGCGCGACGCGATCGCCCGGACGCAGCGTCGCGGCCAGCGTCCTGTTGACGAGATTGAGCTCGGCGGGTGGCAACGACTTGTCCATCAGGCCATCGACCGAGCGGCGCACCAGCGAGATGCCGACCCAGGCGATGTGCACGGCGACGCCGATCGCGATCAGCGGGTCGAGGATCTTGGCGCCGGGCGCGAACATGATGATCAGCAGGCCGGCGATGACCCCGATCGAGGTGACGACGTCGGTCATCAGGTGATGCGCGTCCGCCTCGACGGTGATGCTGTCGTGCTCGCGCGCGACTCGCATCATCAGGCGGGCGGTGATGAAGTTCATCGCCGCGGCGAGCGCCGCGACCAGGAGGCCGGGGCCGAGTCGCGAGAGCTCGGCGGGATGGAGCAGGCGCGTGCTGGCGGCCCAGATGATCCCGGCCGAGGCGACCAGGATCAGCCCGCCCTCGACGCCGCTCGAGAAGTACTCCGCCTTCTCGTGGCCGTACGCATGGTCCTCGTCGGCGGGCTGCTCGGCGACCCACAGCACGCACAGCGCAACGACGCCGGCGGCGAGGTTGACGAGCGCCTCGAGGGCATCGGACAGGAGCCCCATGGAATCGGTCAGCGCGTAGGCGCCGAACTTGAGGCCGAGCGTCAGGATCGACGTCGCGATCGAGAGCATCGCCATGCGCTTGGTGGGACTGAACATCGGACTCCTGCCCTCCGGGGCGGGTGGCCATTTTGCCCCGTCGCGGCCGGCGCCGGAGGGGGATTTCGTGTCGGCGGCCGGGCTCGCCGGCCGCGGGCGGTTCTGGCACCTTAGGGGGATCTCTCGCCACCGGCATCCCCGTTGCTCCATTCGACCTGCGCCAACTGCGACGCCCCGCTGTCCGGGCCTTACTGCTCCCAGTGCGGCCAGCACGTCCACGACAGCGCCCGCACGCTCGGCGCGCTGCTGCACGACGGCTGGCACGTCCTGACGCACCTCGACGGCCGGTTCTGGGGGACGATGGGGCTGCTGCTCGCCCGCCCGGGGCGTCTCACCACCGAGTACTTCGCCGCGCGCCGCGCGCGCTACGTGCCGCCGGTGCGGCTGTACCTCGTGCTCAGCATCCTCGTGTTCGCGCTGGCCTCGGCGACGACGAAGGTCGACGTGCCGCACGCGGCGCTCCCGGCGCCGGCGGCGGTGACGGACGCTGCGCCCGCGACGGCGGCCGTCGACACCGATGCCGATGCCGACGAGGGCGCCGTCGACAGCGCCGCCGCTGGCAAGCTGGCCACGGCGACGAAGGACGCGGTCGCCGGGAAGACCAAGAGATCCCACGCCGGCCGCAGCTTCAACCTCGGCACCCTCGGGCTGACGCCGAAGAACTGCGCGCGACTGACCTCGGGCTGGACCTGGGTGACGAACGCGCTCCGTGCCGGCTGCGAGCGCAACGCGGGCCGCAGCCCCGACGAGGCCATGCACGCCGTGCGCGCCAACCTGCCGCGCATGATGTTCGTGTTCCTGCCGCTGATGGCCCTCGTGATGTCGCTGCTGTACTGGTTCCCGCGCCAGTACTACGTCGAACACCTGGTGTTCTTCCTGCACAACCACGCCGCACTGTACCTGGCGATGTCGCTGGAGATCGTGCTCAGCGCGCTCGCCGGCGTCGTGCCCGCGCTCGCGCCGCTCGTGAACCTCGGCGCCGTCATCCTGTTCCTGTACACGCCGTGGTACGTCTACCGTTCGATGCGCACGTTCTACGGGCAGGGTCGCGCGCTGACGCTGGTCAAGATCGGCATCGTGTCGTTCGCCTACCTGATCTTCCTGATGGTCACGCTGGTCCTGACAGCGGTCTACAGCGTCTTGCTCTCGTAACGGGGCCCCGGTGCGCGCGATCCTGCACGTCGACATGGATGCGTTCTTCGCGTCGGTCGAACAGCACGACCGCCCGGAGCTGCGTGGGCTGCCGGTGATCGTTGGCGGCGGCTCCGCGCGGGGCGTCGTCGCCGCGGCGAGCTACGAGGTCCGCAAGTACGGCGTGCACTCGGCGATGCCGACGCGCATGGCGCTGGAGCGCTGCCCGCAGGCCATCGTCGTACCGCCGCGGATGAGCCGCTACCGCGAGGCCTCGACCGAGGTGTTCGGCGTCTTCCACGAGTTCACGCCGCTGGTCGAGGGCCTGTCGCTGGACGAGGCCTTCCTGGACGTCACCGGCAGCATCGGCCTGTTCGGCGCGCCGCGCACGATCGGCGCCGAGATCAAGGTGCGCATCCACCGGCGCACGGGCCTGACCGCGTCGGTCGGCATCTCCCACAACAAGCTGCTCGCCAAGATCGCCTCGGACCTCGAGAAGCCGGACGGCCTGTGCGTGATCGCACCCGATGACGTCGAGCGCATCCTCGATCCGCTGCCGGCGAAGCGCCTGTCCGGCATCGGCCCGAAGACCGCCGCCCGGCTCGAGGCCGCCGGGGTCCACACCTTCGGGCAGCTGCGGATGGCCGCCGATGCCGTGCTGTGGCCGATGTTCGGGCGCTACACGACTCGGATCCGCGAACGTGCGGCGGGCATCGACGAGCGCCCGGTCGTGTCCGACTGGCAGGAAAAGCAGGTCAGCGCCGAGGAGACCTTCGACAAGGACCTGCGGCAGCGCGAGGACCTGCGAGCTGAACTCGCCCGCCTCGCCGACAAGGTCGGCACGCGCCTGCGCGCCAAGGAGCTGCTGTGCTCGACGGTGACGGTCAAGATCCGGCGCCGCGACTTCACGACCTACACACGCAGCCACAGCTTCCGCCCGCCGTCGCAGGACACCGGGACCGTGCTCGAGGTCGCCCGGACGCTGCTCGATGGCTGGCTCGCCGAGCAGCCGCGCGCCTCGGTGCGCCTGCTCGGGGTCGGCGTCAGCACGCTGTCCCCGGCCGCGCAGCTCGACCTGTTCGCGGCACCGTCGGCGGCCGGCACGGCACCGGCGCGCACGCCGACACGGCTCGATCCCACACTGGACCGGATCCGCGAGCGCTTCGGGTCGACGGCGGTCACCCGCGCAAGCAGCCTCGACCGCCCCGACAAGGAAGATGGCTTCAGCGGCGTTCGGCGCCGCTCCTGACGGCCTCAAACCGTACTGTTTTCAGCAGCTTGCGGCCCATGCCGTGCCCCGGGCGCCACGTCCCGGGCCGACTCGCTATGATGCGTCCACGATGTACATGAGCTTCTTTGGGCTCGCCGAGAAGCCCTTCGCGATCACCCCCGACCCACGCTACCTCTACCTGAGCGAGCGGCACGCGGAGGCGCTCGCGCACCTGCTGTACGGCATCGACAACGCCGGCGGCTTCGTGCAGCTGACCGGCGAGGTCGGCACCGGCAAGACGACGACGATCCGCAGCCTGCTCGCGGAGCTGCCGACGCACGCGGATGTCGCGCTGATCCTCAACCCCCGGGTCACGCCCGAGGAGTTCCTGCTGGCGATCTGCGACGAGCTGCACGTGGCGCTCGACGCGGCGGCACGCGGCAGCATCAAGGCCACCGTCGATGCGCTGAACGCGTTCCTGCTCGACGCGCATGCGCGCGGCCGACGCGTGGTGCTGATCGTCGACGAGGCGCAGCAGCTGTCCGCCGACGTGCTGGAGCAGGTACGGCTGCTGACCAACCTCGAAACCTCCACGCAGAAGCTCCTGCAGATCATCCTCGTCGGCCAGCCCGAACTGCGCGAGGTACTGTCCCGCAACGACCTGCGCCAGCTCGCTCAACGCATCACCGGCCGCTACCACCTCGATCCGCTCTCGCGGCAGGAGAGCGCCGCATACGTGCGCCACCGGCTGAAGGTCGCGGGCGCCACCGGCGAGATCTTCACGACGCGCGCGCTCGCCGAGCTGCACCGTCTCGCCGCCGGCGTGCCGCGCCTGATCAACGTCATCGCCGATCGCGCGCTGCTCGGCGCCTACACGCGCGAGCAGCACCGCGTGACGCCGCCCCTGGTGCGTCGTGCCGCGCGCGAGGTGGCCGGCCGCGGCGTCGCGCTGCGCCGCCTGCCGTGGCTCGCGATCGGCGGGGCGCTCAGCGCCGCCGCCGTCGTCGCCTTCGGCGTGCATGCCCTGTTCAGCGCCGCGCGTGCGGCACGCACCGCGCCCGTGCCGGCGGCGACCGTCGCGGCG
>CAISEB010000053.1 GCA_903884235.1 uncultured Pseudomonadota bacterium | reverse complement strand
TCCGGGGGATCTACCGGTTCCCGCTCGAGCGGTATGTCGATCGACTGGTGCCGTCCATGCCGGAGGTCAGAAAGGTGGTCGGCGGCTAAAGAGTTATCAACAGGAAACCGTTACTTTTGGTCGACACCCGTCAACACCCCTGGTCAGCACGGCCTGCTCGATTGCATCGAGGAGATACTCAAGGCGAACGGCGTCGCTCCCGTGGTCACGGGACCGTCCCTCACGACCGTTGCGCAAGCGCAGGATCTGCGTGCGCAGGCACGTGCTGAGCGCCGCCGGGTCATCTGCCGCAAGAAAGCTCAGCACGCGCTCGTGAACGGGATCCGTTCGATGCGCAAGCGACACGATGAACGCGGCAAGTATTTCGGGGGGCCGGCGGGCGAGGCGGGCTACTGCCTCGGTGACATCGGTGTGGGTTTCGAGGGTATTCACGGGGCGCGTTATACCCCAAGGTAACATTCGTCGATTTTTAGGACTTAGGCGATCTCGTCCCGGAAGCGCCCGGCCGGGTCCGCGGCAGATTCTGCGTCGCGCGGGCCTAACAGCCGCGATCAAGGCCGCTTGGCGACGACCTTGCCATTCTCCCAGACGTAGATCGGAGTTCCGTAACGGCGCGCCGTAAGACGGGCGGCCGCAGCGGCGCGCACCAGTGCCTTGCCGACATCCTTGGCAAATTTCGGGTCACGCGGGGTCTTGGTCATGGTGTCAGGGACCCTGTTCGAGAAGGATCGGCTTCGGACCTGAATTCTCGTACACCGCCCAGGCATCCGCCAGTGGGCGATAGACGGTTTCAAAGTTCTGCTGGCTGCGCTTGAATCTTCGCAGGACGTCGGCTTTGGGGACGGTGTGGCCGCCCTGGCGGACGCGTGCGGCGATGCGCTTGAGCACGAGCCGGGGGGAGGCGACGCGCAGGTAGACAATTTCGAGGTGGTAGCCGGCGGCTTTCAGGAGTTCGAGGCGACTGACGTAGGTGCGGCCGCTCAGGGTACTTTCGAACGCGAAATCCTTCCTGGCGGCAGAGAGTCGGTCGATTTCGGCGAGCATGAGCCGGGCGGCGCTCAACGCGGCGCGCTCGGGCGCGAGCGGGGACAGACCCGCGGCGATCAGGTCGGCGTTGATGAAATGGATGACGCGCGCGTCGCGGACGAGGTATTCCCGGGCGAAGGTGGTCTTGCCGGCACCGTTCGGGCCTGCGATCACGAGACAGCGGGGTGGGCGGCGAGATTTAGCCACGGGTGTCCCAACGTTCAACATCCTCGACGCGGATCTGATCAACGGACTGGTGCTTCGCGCCGCTGAGTTCGACGATGGCGCGGACGGCGGCGGGGAAGTGCTCGAGGCGGGCCTGGATCGCGTAGATCTCTCGTTCGGCGAGGATCGAGATCCCCTGGCGGCGTTGCAGGTCGGCCTGACGTTTTAGCAGACGGAGGGCTTCACTGACCGGTTCCATGACGACTCCTTGTGCAGTGTGAAGAGTTCGGTTTGCCGAAGAGCCAGCGCATCAACGACGTTTCGTCGCACGAGGCTTCCGTGCGGTGGCCCGGCCTCGTGCGCTTGGGCGCTGAGCCGACGCCTTGATCCGGGTCTTTGCGGGCTTGGCTTTCGATGGCCGCTTCTTGAGGGTTCGGAGCGAGGGTTTGCGCCGGGTCCGTCGAGAGGACGGTGCTGCCTCCTTTATATAGGAAGGGGCGGTGGCGCGGCGCGTCACGGCAGCTTCGGCGGCCGCGAGGCGCTCGCGCCGATCCTCGAGATCGCGGATGAGCGTGTCGAGATCAGCTTCACGTTCGCGCAGGCGTGCTTCCTGGCGGCTCAAGGCATGGATTGCTTCGGTCAGCGGATCGATCGCATCAGACGTATCGCTGCGCACGCGGTGCGCTTCGAACAGCGCACGCGACCACAGGGCCTGGACGAGTTCGAGGATGCCGGGTGGGAGGATCTCGAGGGCTGAGCCTGCGTTCCCATCGAGTTGGCTTGCGAAGCTCAGGCGCCAGCGCTGCAATGCCGGCGCGACAGCATTGGGGCTCGCACCGCCCATGCGGGCGCGCACCTGGGACACGGTGGGATTGCGGCCCTCGCGCAGCAGGGCGAATGCCGCGGCATCGACGCGCGCCTGCAGCGGATCGACGGGGCTCGACTTATCCACCGAGGTGGCGCTGCTTTGCACGAATCTTCTCATCGGCAACGGGGTCCATGGATTGTCAGAATAACCGATATCATTCGTTATTAAAAGGCGATCACTAGCGATAATCGCTCTTCTCGTCGGTTGCAAATGACAGTATTCTCAAGCGCTTATGGACAGACTTCCCACCAAGCGCCGGCCGACCCTGCCAGTGGTTTCCCTCGACGAAGCGGTCGCCGCCGCCACCGGCTATGCCAAGGCCAGCCGCTCCGCCGCCACTTGGCGCGCCTACGAATCCGACTGGAAGGCATTCCAGGGCTGGTGCCGGGC
>CAISEB010000052.1 GCA_903884235.1 uncultured Pseudomonadota bacterium | reverse complement strand
ATACCGCGCTCGACAATCGATCGCCAACGCACAAACCGCCGGCAAAATCACCGTCGCGCATCGACATCACGCCCCGACATCGCCAAACTTGTACGCATGACCATGAAGATCCAGTCCTTCATGCATAGTGCAGGCTAGCAGGTCTGATCGTCCAGTTGGGGTTGCCCCCTTTTACACGCTTGCGCTCCCGACGAGGCCGTGATTCCAGGGTGCGACCCCTTTCGTCACCGACTCCCGTGCCCTGCTCCTGACTTCGATTCGAGTCGATGTCATAGCGAGCCTCGCACGCTTCTAACGCGCCCCATACGGCGACGTCATCGCAATGCTTGATCGGCCTACGTGCTGGCTACCGAAGTGCATCCACTGCTTTCCAAGCAGTGGGTAGCAGTCCGGTGGCGGCCTAGAAGGGCGTGCGCCCTCCTTCCGCGTCCGACGAAACGGGTGCTCTTACGGGATGATGAGTCCCGCAGTCACAGGCCTTGCGGCCCCACCGATCACGGCGCCAATCCTGACCAACGCGGTTGCGTTGCTCAATCTGGCGACAGTCGATGACCATTTCCCGATCGCACGGTTTCCGATGCCGGCGAGCCGGCACCTGACGGTATGGGGTAACGATGTGGGATTGTCCCGGTCAAGCCGGTATTTCGGCCACATCGTCCCCCCGGCACGTGTAGGGCGGCTATCAACCGCTTCACGCGCTGTCACACACGGATGGCTAGTCCGTGATGCTCGAAAAGACGAGTTGAACGCGAGCCGGGTGCCTGGCGGCGCCCCGTCGCTGTGTGAAGAAACTTCAGTCAGCTGGCGTTGGCGCGCCAGGTCCCGGTCGATGCAAGCATCGTCAAGGGACCTCCGACGTATAGCGAACGCCTTCCGGCAAAGAAAACAGCGCCGCCCGGGGATGCCAGCCACCACCGAGTGATCTGGTCCCAGGCCGGGTGTCCCGGATAAGCCAGCGGTCCAAACCGCTCCAGCCTCGCCTCGTGCGGATGTCTGGTGCCCCTTGGCATCCAGATCGAATCGGGCCGCAAGCGGCATTGGAGCGGTTTCACGAGGTCGAGGAGGTCGTCCGGGAACGACGCCCGGTCTGTCCACTCGAGCACGTGGAGGCGGCTTCCCCGGAACGGGGCCGACGGCGACTTGGGCTGTTTGCTTGCCAATCCCGCCAGCGCTTTCGGGACGCGGTAACTCATCCGGGCAGGATCCCACCGTCGTCAGGATCCCGCGACTGGGCACGTCCGAACCCGTACTTCCGACAGTCGAATTCGGGCGGTGATTCAGGGACTAAGAGCGCGACTGCCGCGAGTCGCGGGATCCTGCGTTAAGTTAAATCGATCTGTGCCAAATCTGTGCCACGAGGGGGTCGATTTCAGGTGGTTCTAGGTGGGTCTACCTGAGCCCTCCTGTGTGATAACCTATTGGCGGATAGAGTAATTTTGTCGCGTCGGAGGGGCGTTCGAGGGCGTTCGGGACGTATAGGTCGCAGGTTCAAATCCTGTCACCCCGACCAATCCACCGATTCCCGCGACGCCGGCGGGTCCGGCGTGCCAGCTCCGGTCCCTCTGCCGGTCATCCCTACTGCGCCCGACCACGACGACGCTGCGGCATCGCCGTATCGCTCAGCCGCAGCTTGCCCGCGCATCCGGCGAGGAATAGACCATGGCATGCCAACGCCATCGTCGAACCCTAGCAAGGGGGATGCAGTCATGAAGACGAATCCGGGTCTCACGAGCGTGATGTTCCTGTTCAGCGCGGTCCTCGTGATCGTCGCGATCTTCTCGGTCATGGGCACGATCGGTTGGGGCCTGACCGGCCTTCTGCAGTAGCGAGACAACATGGGGTGCCCTGCGGACCGCGGCGCCCGGGCGGGCGCGGCGGCTTCCGCACGTCGTCTGGCCATGGAGTAAAATGGCCCGATGCCTACGTACGACTACCGCTGCGCAGCCAACGGTGAAGTCCTCGAGGTCGAGCACAAGCTTGCCGAGAAGCTATCGACCTGGGGTGAACTGTGCGCGCGCACCGGCCACGCGCTGGGATCCACCGCGCCCACCGCCGCGATCGAACGCCTGATCACCGGCGGCAACGTCGTGCGCGCCGGCGCACTCGGCAGCACGCGCGAGCGTCCGTGCGACTCGGGTCCCTGTGGAGCCCCGGTGTGCGGCGGCGGAGGCTGCGGCCTCTAGCCGCGTCCGGCACCGCGCGACGGCCCGACCGGCGACGGCCTCCCCTTCTCCGTCACCCGGTAGCCCGCCAGCCGCTACCATGTCGATCCCGTTGACCGTAGATGGATCGACCCGAACGTGAGTGCAGCCGCCGACGCCACCAACGTGACGAATCGCCACCCGCTGGATGCGCGCGCGACCGCGGTCATGTTGGTCCTCAGTATCGTCTGGGGGGTGCAGCAGGTCGTGATGAAGGGCGTCGCCACCGACGTCGCGCCGACGATGCAGCTTGCGATCCGCTTCGCCTGCTCGGCGCTGTTCTTCGGCACGATGGTGCTCATGCGCGAGGGTCCGCGCTCGTTCGCGGACGGCACGCTGCCGAGCGGGCTCGGCCTCGGCTTGCTGTTCTCGCTGGAATTCCTCCTGCTCGGCGAGGCCCTGGCGCACACGACGGCGGCGCACACCATCGTGTTCCTGTACTCGGCACCGATCTTCACCGCACTCGGCGTGCAGGTCATCCCGCAGGAACGCCTGAGTCGCGGCCAGTGGTGGGGCATCGCCGTGTCCTTCGCCGGAATCGCGCTCGCATTCCTCGGCTACAGCGGGCGTCCGGTCGCGGAACTGCTTGTCGGCGACCTGCTGGCGCTCCTGGCCGGCGCCGCCTGGGGCGCCAGCAACGTCGTGATCCGCCGCTCGAAGGTCGGCACGGCGAGCACCGCGAAGATGGTCTGCTACCAGGTCGGGACCGCAGCGATCGTGCTGTTTGGCTACGCCGCCGTCGCCGGCGAGACGCACATGGTCATGTCGAACCGCGCCATCCTCGCCATCGTGTTCCAGACCGTGGTGATCGCCATCCTGAGCTACCAGGTGTGGTTCTGGATGCTGAGTCACTACCTGACCTCCCGCCTGATGCTGCTGTCGCTGCTGACGCCGCTGTTCGGCGTGGCCGCCGGCGCGCTGCTACTCGGCGAAGCGGTCGAGCCCCGCTTCGGGATCGGCGCGGCGCTCGTGCTCGGCGGCATCCTGATCGTCAACGGACGGCTGCTGACGTCACGAAACTCCTGACTCTCCGCGCGCCACGCGCTCGCACCCGGAACCGGACATGACCGATACAAAGCGACCGACCATGAAGATCGACACGCAGGCCGTCTGGGCTGCCGAAGAAGGACCGTTCCCGTATGGCGCAGCGACGATGCCGATCGTCAGCTCGGCGACCTTCGCGTACGAGGACCTCGACACGTGGCAGGCGGTCGCGCTGCACGAGCGCGTCGGCCACATCTATTCGCGGAACAGCAATCCGACGCTCGCCGTCCTCGAGCAGAAGATCGCCCTGATGGACGGCACCGAGGCCGCGGCCGGCTTCGCGACGGGCATGGCCGCGATCAGCTCGACGCTGTTCGCCCTGCTGTCGCCGGGGCAGCGCGTGGTCAGCATCCGCGACTCGTACGGCGGCACGAACGTGCTGTTCGAGGAGTTCCTGCCGCGCTTCGGCATTGCCGCGAAGCTCTGCAACACGACCGACTTCGACGAGATCGAGCGCGAGATCGCAGCGGGCTGCACGGTGCTCTACCTCGAGACGCCGACCAACCCGACGCTGAAGGTCCTCGACATCGAACGACTGGCCACCGCTGCCCATCGCGTGGGTGCCGTCGTCGTCACCGACAATACGTTCGCGACGCCGTGCAACCAGATGCCGGCGGCGCTCGGCAGCGATATTGTCCTGTACAGCGCAACGAAGTTCCTTGCCGGGCACTCCGACGTGCTCGGCGGCCTCGTCTCCGGCCGCGCCGACCTCGTCGCCCGCATCCACCATTTCCGCGAGATCGCCGGCGCCACCCTGCACGCGGATGCGGCGTACGCGATCCTGCGGGGCATGAAGACGCTCGCGCTGAGGATGGAGCGCCACAACCAGAGCGCGCAGAGGATCGCCCGGCACCTCGCGGCGCACGCCAAGGTCTCGGCGGTCTACTACCCCGGGCTCGAGACACACCCGGGACACGCGATCGCGGCACGCCAAATGCGCGGCTTCGGCGGCGTGCTGGCGTTCGTGCCGCGCGGGGGCCATGCCGAACTGCGCACGGTGCTGGACTCTCTGAAGCTCGCGCAGCGGGCCGCCCACCTCGGCGGCGTCGCGACCACCGCAGGTCCACCGGCCGTCACGAGCCACGTCGAACTGACCGCCGAGGAACGCGCGCGCGCCGGCATCCCCGAATCGCTGGTGCGCTATTCGGTGGGCATCGAGGATGCGAGCGACCTGATCGCCGACCTCGACCAGGCATTGGCACGCATCTAGCGCCGCCGACGGGACCGGCGCCAATCGCCAATCGGAGGTCGCGACCGGGCCCGGGCGGGCCTTGCCTGCTGTGCTAGATTCCGGGGCCGCCCGCGCCGCCCCCGCCGGAGTGGCGCTCCCCAAAGCCGACGACGGACCCAGCCGACCATGAACGCCGCCACGCCTACAGCGCCGACCCTCCCGGACGGACCGACTGCCGACACGCTCTGGCTCGGGCTCGACACGGGCGGCACGTTCACGGACGCCGTGCTGCTCGACTCCGGACGGCGAGTTGTGGCGAGCGCCAAGTCGCTCACGACCCACTGGGATCTCTCGATCGGCATCGGCGGTGCGATCCGCGCCGTGCTCGCCGCGCACCCGGACCCGCAGGTCCGCTCGCACGTGAGCCTCGTCAGCGTGTCGACCACGCTCGCCACCAATTCCGTGGTCGAGAACCGCTTCAGCCCGATCTGCACGTTCCTCGTCGGCTTCGACGAGGCGATGATCGAGCGCTCCGGGCTGCGCCGGGATGCCGGCAGCGTGCTGGTTCCCGTGAAGGGTGGGCACGACGCGACCGGCGACGAGCTGGCGCCGCTCGACGAAGCGGCGGTACTGGCCGCGGTGGCCGAGTGCGAGGCGCGCGTCGATGCGTTCGCGGTCGCCGCCCGCTTCTCCGTCCGCAACCCGTCCCACGAGATGCGGCTGCGCCAACTGATCCGCTCGGTGTCGCGCAAGACCGTCACCTGCGCGCACGAGCTGAGCTCGAAGCTCGATGCGCCACGGCGCGCGCTGACCGCCGCCCTGAACGCGCGCCTAACGCCGCAGATCCGCCACCTGATCGAGGCGCTCGGCGCCGTGCTCGGCGAGGAATCGATCATCGCGCCGCTGATGATCGTCAAGGGCGACGGGTCGCTGATGCGGGCGGACGTCGCGCTCGAATACCCGGTGGAGACGATCCTGTCGGGACCCGCCGCGAGCGTGGTCGGGGCCGGGTTCCTCACGGGGCTCGCCGATTTCGCGGTATCCGACATGGGTGGCACGACCACCGACGTCGCCGTCGTCAGCAACGGGCGCCCACTGATCAACGACGAAGGCGCGCTCATCGGCGGCTGGCGCACGATGGTCGAGGCCGTCGACGTGCGGACCACGGGCCTCGGTGGCGACAGCGAGGTCGACTTCGACCGCGACACGCGCCTGCGCGTCGGTCCGCGCAAGGCGATGCCGCTCAGCCTGCTGGCCCACCAGAAGCCGGCGATCCTGGCCGACCTGCGCGCGCTGGCGGTCCAGGATCGACTGCCCGATTTCCCGACCCAGTATGCCTTCCGCAACCCGGGCCGCATCGCCCCAGCCCACCTCGATGGACTCGAGTTGCGGGCATGGGACGCGCTTGCCGAGGAACCACGCCGGGTCTCGAATGTCGTCCGCAACCTGCCCGGTCTCGCCGCGCTGCGCAGGCTCGCCGATGCCCGCCTCGTGACGATCGCCGCCTTCACGCCGAGCGACGCGATGCACGTCCTCGGGCGGCAGCAGGGCTGGTGCGCCGAGGCCTCCGAACTCGGCGCCCGGATCCTCGCCACCCAGGAGCGCAATGGCCGCAGCGCCGACCGGATGTCGACGCCGACGGAGATCGCCGAACGCACGACCGAGCACGTCGTGCGCGAGTCGGCACGGATCATCCTCGCCACCGCCCTCGCCCACGACCCGGGCGTCGAGGCGCGAGCCGGTCGATTCGGCATCCTTGGCGATCGCCTCGTCGAGGACACGATCGCGGGTCGCCGCTTCTCGGGGTTGCTCGACGCGCGGCTCGCGCTCGCAACGCCGGTGGTCGCGATCGGCGCACCGGTCGGAGCCTACTATCCGGAGGTCGCCCGTCGTCTCGGTGCGCCGCTGTCCATCCCGGAGCACGCGGCTGTCTGCAATGCCGTCGGCGCCGTCGCCGGCGTCGTCGCGCAGACCGTCGACATCCTCGTCAACCAGCCGACGTTCAAGGTCTTCCGCGTGCACGACCCGGCCGGGAGCCGGGACTACGAGGATGTCGAGGAAGCGCTCGCGCACGCCAAGCGGGTCGCCGCCGAGCTCGCGCTCGCGGCTGCGCGACGCGCAGGCGCCGCCGACCCCCACGTCGAGACTTCGGTGACGGAGCGGCGTGCCCACATGGGCGCCGGCGACTACCTTGCCGAGGCACACGTGCGCGCCACGGCGACCGGACGGCCGCTCGCCGGAGGCGACCGCGCGGCCTGACGCGGTTCCGGCTAAAGTCGGGCCATGGACGTGGCCACTCGGCACCTGTCGTGACGCCCGGCGCGGGGACGGATCCCGACGTCGTCATCGTCGGCGCCGGGATGTCCGGGATCGCAGCCGCCACCGGGCTCAAGCGAGCCGGCCTCGAGTCCTTCTTGATCCTCGAGAAGTCGGCCGGCGTCGGCGGCACCTGGTGGGACAATCGCTACCCCGGGGCGCAGTGCGATGTCCCGTCCCACCTCTACAGCTTCTCGTTCGATCCGAACCCCGACTGGTCGCGCATGTTCGCGCCCGGCGACGAGATCCAGGCCTACGCCGAGCGCTGCGTCGCGCACCTCGACCTCGGACGGCACCTGCGCCTCGGCGTCTGCGTAACGGAGGCGCGCTGGCAGGAAGCGGACGGTCGCTGGCAGGTGACGACCGACCGCGGCGAGATTCTGCGACCGCGCATCTTCGTCGTCAGCCTCGGCCCCCTCAGCCGGCCCCGCCTCCCGAGCGGCATCGATGCATTCGCCGGCGTCGTGATGCACACCTCGCGCTGGGACCCCGCACATGACTTCACGGGTCGTCGCGTGGCCGTGATCGGCAGTGCGGCGAGCGCGGTCCAGGTCGTGCCGATGCTCGCCAAGGTGGCCGGGCACCTGACGGTGTACCAGCGGACGCCATCCTGGATCGTCGCTCGCCCGGACCGACCCTACGGTCGCGCCGAACGCGCGCTCTTCCGCCTGGGGCCGTGGGCTCGGCTCTACCGTTGGTGGCTGTACTGGCAATTCGAGTCGCGGATCACTGCGTTCCGCGGGCGCGGCCTCGTGCACGCAGTGCTCAAGCGCATGGCTCGCCGCCACCTCGAGGACCAGGTCCCGGACCCGGCCCTGCGCGAGCAGCTGCGTCCGGACTATCCGGTCGGCTGCAAGCGGATCCTGCTAAGCAACGAGTACTACCCGGCATTAATGCGACCGAACGTGCAACTCGTGCCCTGCGCCGCACGCTCGTTCACGAGGGACGGCGTGATCGCGTCGGACGGCACGGAGACACGCGTCGACGCGATCGTCTGCGCGACAGGCTTCGACACGATGGATTCGCTCGCGGCGCTGCGCATCGAGGGCCGCGACGGGCAGGCACTCGCGGACACCTGGCGCGATGGGCCTGAGGCGTATCGGGGCGTCGCGGTGCCGGGGTTCCCGAACCTGTTCCTGATGCTCGGGCCGAACACCGCCACCGGGCACACGTCGGTGCTGATCCCAATCGAGGCGCAGGCCCGCTACGTCGCCGACTGCATCCAGGAGCTCGACCGCCGCGGCGCGCGCAGCCTCGAAGTCCGCCCAGGCCCGACGCAGGCGTACAACGACGCGATACAGGCGCGCCTCGCGGATACGGTCTGGACCTCGCCGGCATGCCAGAGCTGGTACAAGACGCCATCCGGTCGAGTGCTCGCAATCTATCCTGGCGCGATCACGCGATACGCGCTCGGCCTGCGCCGACCGCGCTTCGAGGATTACACGTTCGCCGGGGAGGCCTGATCCATGGCGACGACGGCGATCGTGTTGCTGGTCGCAATCGCCCTCGGCTGCGGGCTGCTGGTCGCGGCCCTCGATCCGCGCGCCGCGGGCTTCTGGATGGCGATCGAGCGACGCCTTTCCGCGCTCAGGGCGGGGACGGTCAGCGTTGGCGGATTCGAGATGCCATTCCTCGCGGCAGGCAAGGGCGAGGCGCTGGTCCTGATCCACGGCTTTGGCGGCGACAAGGACAACTTCACGCGCGTCGCGCGTCACCTGGGTGCGCACTTCCACGTCGTGATCCCGGACCTGCCCGGATTCGGCGACGCGTCCCGTGATCCAGCCGCGAGCTATGACATCGCAAGCCAAGTGACGCGGGTTCGGGCATTCGTGGATGCCCTCGGGCTCGGCCGCATCCACCTCGGCGGGAACTCGATGGGCGGCTTCATCGCGGCGCAATACGCAGCGACCTACCCCGACGACGTGCGCAGCCTCTGGCTAGTGGATGCAGCAGGCTTCGAAGGCGCGTTCGAGACGGATGTGATCCGCCGCTACGCGACGACCGGGGAGACGGTGCTGCTCGTCCGCTCGCGCCAGGGCTTCGACGAACTCATGTCCAAGGTCATGCACCGGCATGCGTGGGTTCCACCTGCGGTGCTCCATGCGCTCGCCGATCGAGGCATCCGCGATCGGCCGCTGCACGACCGGATCTTCCAGGAAATCGGCGCGGGGTCGCCGACGCTCGAACCCATTGCCGCTGCCATACGCGCCCCGACCCTGATCGTCTGGGGGCGCAACGACCAGATCCTCAATCCAGGTGTCGCGGCGCACATGCAGGCCTCGATCGCCGGGAGCGAAGTGATGCTCCTGGCGGAAACCGGGCACCTGCCGATGGTCGAGCGACCACGGCAGGTCGCGGCCGCATACCTTGAGTTCATCGCACGACGCGCCGGCCCCGGCCGCGCCATCCACTAGCGGGGCGGCAGGCGCCCTTCAAGCGGGACGAAGGTGTAGCCGCGAGCGAGGAGCCCATCGACGATCCGGGGCAAGGCCTCCGCCGTGTGCCATCCACGCCCGTTCACGTGGAAGATCAGGATGTCGCCGGGGCGCGTGCGCTCCAGGGTCTGCGCGACGAGCATGTCGGCGTCGATGTCGCGTGCGGGATCGCCTTCCGCCCAGCGCCAGTGGACGACGCGGTAGCCAAGCGCCTCGACCAGCGCAACGGTGCGGTCATCTGCATGGCCGCCGGGAAAGCGGAACATCGTGGTCACTCGACCGGTCACGTGCCGGATCTCGGCTGCCGCCCGGGTCACTTCAGCGCGAACCTCGTCATCGCCCAGCTTGCGCAGGTCCGTCGGATGCGACCACGTGTGATTCTGGATGGACACGGCGGGGTGGCTCGCCAGCGCCTGCACGTCGACGGCATTGTCGCGGGCGAAACGCCCGCCCATGAACACGGTGAACGGCACACCGCGCTGGACGAGGAAGTCCGTGATGCCGTGGTCGAGGTGCGCCGGCCGCCCCGCCTGGCAGGCATCGAAGGTCAGAGCGACGGTACGTCCGGTGGTCGACAGGTGCGTGACGATCCCGGCAGGGACGGGCTCCGGCGGCTCCGCCGCCGTCGCGTTCGCGCTCGCTGCCAGCGCGAACGCGAGGACGCGCACCACGAGCATCACGGCGGCGGCCACTCGCTGCGCAGCAGGGACATGATCACCCGGTCGGCGCGGGATCCATCCGGCATCCGGTAGGACTGCCGCAGCAAGCCATCCTCGCGCATGCCGACCCGACGGTAGGCGTGCCGTGCACGGTCGTTGTGGGTGAACACGTCGAGCCACAGGCGTGCACTTGGCGTGTTGTCGAATACCCAGTCGAATGTCGCGCGCAGCATCGCCTGGCCGAAGCCTTGGTCGGGCTCGACGACGACCACGCGCTTGAGCTTGGTTCCCTCGTGCACATCCGACAAGGGCTGCAGGATCACGAACCCCGCCGGCGCCCCGCCAGGCCGGGATGCGATCAGGTAGCGCGTGTCCGCATGCGCCAGGGCGGCGACGTGCTCGTCGCGCGGCCACTGGCCGACGAGCCATTCATAGCCGGCCTGGCGCTCGGCCTCGTAGACGAAGTCGAGGTCTGCCGGCTCCGCGACGCGGACCACCGCGCCGGGCGCAGCGGACGACCCGGACACGCGGCTAGATTCCGGCCTTGCCGAGGACATCGGCAACCTGGCGCAGGGCCGCGGCGACGGCGGGATGGTCCGCCTCGAAGCCCACCGCGAGTTCCTCGAGGCTGCCAGGGGTTGCCTGGGTCTTGAGGCCCAGCGTCTGGATGTCGCCGACCACGACCGACAGCAGGCGCCGCGCCTCGTCGTCGACGACCGGCTTGCGGGCGAGTTCCTCGTGCAGGCGGTGCAGCAGCTGGTTCAGTTCATCGGACATCGCGTTTCTCCCGCGGCCCGCGCGGCCGTCTGCCTGATTCTACGCGACCCGGGCCCCTCGGCGCGCCCGGGGCCCGGACACTTGCCACACCGGCGCGCATAATGCGCGGATGGCGCTCAGGGAATTCGCCTACGACGCAATCGGTCCCCTGCGGGGGCCGCCCCTGTACCTCGTGCTCGTCGTCACCCCACTGACTGGCCTCGCCAACGCGGCCGGCATGTTCGGCGTCCCCCTGCTCGCGATCCTCGCCGGCTGGATCTGGTCCTACGCGTTCCTGATCGTCGAATCCCTCGCGGAGGGCCAGGATGTCCCGGTCGTGTCGATCGAGCGCACGAACCCGTGGCACGAGCCTCGCGCCCTCGCCCCGCCGCTGCTGGTTCTCGGCGCCGGCTGGGTCGCGTCGGTTGGCGGGGGCGTATCGCAGTCCGTCGCGGCGATCGCGGCGATCGTGCTGGCGGCACTCCTGCCCGCGAGCGTCGCGCTGCTCGCGACGGGCTGCGGACTCGGCCGCGCGCTCTGGCCGCCGGCGCTGCTGTCCGTGGCGGGCGGCCTGGGCCTGCGCTATGTCGGCATACTGCTTGTCGGCTCCCTGTACGGCACGGCGCTCGGCTTGCTCGGACCGAGGGCACCTTCGCTCCTGGTGGTGGCGGCCGGCCAACTCGCCCTGTACTCGCTCGGCGCGCTTCTCGGTCGATCGCTCCACCGGCGGCGTGAGGCGCTGGAGCTCGATCCGATCGCAGCCCCGGAGCGCGCGCACGACCGCACGGCGGCGCTCGCCGGCCAGGATGCCGAGCGTCTCGCCACCGAGATGTACGGCCTGCTGCGCGTCAGGCGCGACACGGAAGCCTGGAGCCTGGCCGAGGACTGGCTTGCCCTCGCGCCCGCCGATCCGACTCCGTGCCGGTGGTTGCGCGACCGCGCGCTGGCCTGGGGAGAGGCGCGCTTCGCGGACCGGCTCGACGCCGAACTCGTCGCACGGCTCGTCAGCGCGCGGAGGCTGGGCGAGGCGGTCGCGACCGTCGAGGCGTGCTGGTCGCGTGGAGGCACGCTGGCGTCGCAATCCGCACCGACGCTCGCAGCGCTGGCCAGCGCCGCGACGCGCATGGGTCATTCGTCAACCGCATCGCGGCTTGCGGCCCTCCTCCCGGTGCTGGACACACCGCGCAGCTAACCGGCGGTGATTGCGAGGGCGACGCGTCTTCGTCAGACTCAGCCCATGACACTCAGCGTTCTGGACATCTTCAAGATCGGCATCGGCCCGTCGAGCTCCCACACGATGGGCCCGATGAACGCCGCACGCCGCTTCGTGCTGGACCTGGTCGAGCGGAATCTCCTCGAGGCGACGACACAGGTGGGCGTCCAGCTCTACGGCTCGCTCGCGCTGACCGGGCGCGGCCACTGCACCGACCTTGCCGTGCTGCTAGGCCTCGAAGGCCACTCGCCGGAGGGCCTCGATCCCGCACTCGTCGCGCCGACACTCGAGCGCATTCGCGGCAGTCGCCGACTGAACCTCGCGGGCCAGCGCGAGATCGCCTTCGATGAGCCGATGGACGTCCTCTGGCATCGGGACCAGACGCTGCCGGGTCACTCGAACGGCATGCGCTTCTCCGCACTCGGCGCCGATGGTGCCGTGCTGTGCCGCGAGGAGTACTACTCGACCGGCGGCGGCTTCGTCGCCCGCGCCGACGAACTCGACGCACCCACGACGTCGTCGACGACGATCACGGCGCCCTATCCTTTCGACTCTGCCGCTGAACTGCTCGATCGGGCGCGTGCGGCGGGCCTCGAACTGTATGAACTCGTGATGGCGAACGAGGACGCGTTTCGTCCGCGCGAGCAGACGCGCAGCGCACTGCTGAAGATCTGGGACGTGATGCAGGCGTGCGTCGAGCGCGGCTTCCACGCGCAGGGCATGCTGCCCGGCGTGCTGAAGGTCCGCCGTCGCGCACCGAAGCTCTATCGCCAGCTGACGGAGACCGCCGTCGCCTCGCCGATGCATGCCATGGACTGGGTCAATGCGTTCGCGCTCGCGGTCAACGAGGAGAATGCGGCCGGCGGCCGCATCGTCACGGCACCGACCAACGGTGCAGCCGGAATCGTACCGGCCGTACTCACTTACTATCGCCGCTTCGAACCCGGCGCGACCGACGACGGCGTTCTGCGGTTCCTGCTCGTCGGCGGCGCGATCGGCATGCTCTACAAGAAGAACGCGTCGATATCCGGCGCCGAGATGGGCTGCCAGGGCGAGGTGGGCGTCGCCTGCTCGATGGCGGCCGGCGGACTCGTCGCCGCCCTCAACGGCAGCAACTCGCAGATCGAGAACGCCGCAGAGATCGGCATGGAGCACAACCTGGGACTGACCTGCGACCCGATCGCGGGCCTGGTGCAGATCCCGTGCATCGAGCGGAACGCCATGGGCGCCGTCAAGGCGATCAATGCCGCGAGGCTCGCGATGCGCGGCGACGGCACGCACAAGGTCACGCTCGACCAGGTGATCGCGACGATGCGCCAGACCGGCGAGGACATGTCGGCGATCTACAAGGAAACCTCGCAGGGCGGACTCGCAGTCAACGTCCCCGAGTGCTGAGCGCCCGCAGGCGCCACCGGCTCAGCCGGTCGCCTGCAGGCCCTGGGCGATGCCGCCGATGCTGGCCACCAGCGCGTCCTGCAGATCCAGGTCCTGGCGGTCCGTCGCACGCCAGCGCCGCAACAGGTCGATCTGCATCAGGTGCATCGGATCGACGTAGGGATTGCGCAGCTTCATCGCGCGCTGGATGCCGGGATCGCTGTCGAGGAGCCGGCGCTCGCCGCGCAGCCTGAGCACCCAGGCCTGCGTGCGCTCGTACTCTGCCCGCACACCCGCGAACAAGGCCCGGCGCTCGGGCGCGGCCAGCTCCGCGTACCACGATGCGATCGTCATGTCCGCGACCGCGAGGCCGAACTCCACCTCGTCGACGATCGATCCGAAGAATGACCAGTGCGCGGCCATGTGCTCGAGCACGCCGACGCCATGACGCGCCTCGGCGGCATCGAGGCCGGCACCGAATCCGAACCAGGCCGGGATCAGGTGGCGCGACTGGCTCCACGCGAAGCCCCAGGGTACCGAGCGCAGCGCCTCGACACCGTGCCGCCCCGGCCGCATCGCGGGCCGCGACCCGATCTGCATGCGCTCGATCACGTCGATGGGCGTGACCTCGCGGAAGTAGGCGTAGAACTCGCTGTCGCCGTGGACGAACTTCCGGTACGAGGCCATGCTCTCGCCGGCGATCGTGTCGAACGCCGCGGCGAACGCGGGATCCAGCGCCGCACTTCCGGACTCGGCGGCGAGCGTGAGGCTCGCGGCCCCGAGCGCCTGCTCCATGCTGCGCGACGCGATCTGGCGCAGCGCGTAGTTCTGGTTGATCGCCTCGCCCTGCTCGGTCACCCTCAGCACGCCGCCGAAGCTGCCGGGGGGCGCACTGCGCACGAGCGTGGCGATCCGATTCGTGCCGCGGCTCGTCGTGCCCCCACGACCGTGGAACGCGGTGACCGCGACGCCGGCATCGCGCCCCACGGCGGCGAGGTCCGACTGCGCCTGGTGCAAGGCCCAGCGCGAAGCCGCGTAGCCGCTCTCCTTGTTGCTGTCGCCGTAGCCGATCATCACGGCCTGGCGATCGCCGCGCGCACGCACGTGTCGCCGGTAGACCGGCTCCGCGAGCAGCGCACGGACGATCGTCCCGCAGTGATTCAGCGCATCGACCGACTCGAACAGCGGCGCCACGTCGAGCGGCACTTCGCCGACGCGCTTGTCGACGAATTCCGCCCAGCGTGCGAGGAGCAGCACGCAGAGCACGTCATCGGGGCCGGATGCGCCGCTGACCACGTAGTCGCCGATCGCCTCGCGGCCGTGCCGGTGCCGCGAGTGCGCGAGCTGCTCGAACACGGCAAGCGTGCGCCGACCAAGCGCGTCCAGGGCCTGGGTCGGGCCCTCGTCACGCTCCAGCGCGAGACGGATGCGCACCAGGCGCTCGGCTGCCGTCCGCGACGCGAACCCGGGATCGCCGAAGCCCTGGCCCACGACGACGCGATGCACTTCGGCGTGCTGGCGTACGTCGAGCGTCGCGAGGTGGAACCCGAAGGTATCGATCCGACGCAGCAGGCGCGCGACGTGGAAGAGCCCGGCGCGCGCACCCTGGTGGGCCGCGAGGCTGGCGGCCATCAGGCGCACGTCGGCCGCGAACTGCGCCGGGTTCTCGTAGCACTGCGGGCGGCCGTCGTAGGTGTTGCGCAGCCGCGTGGAGACCAACGCGCAGAACTGGCGGTACGGCATCCGGTCGTGGCGCGCCGGGGCACTCGCGTTCGCGGCCGGCATCAGGGCCGAATATTCGTCGATCTTGGACTGCAGCGCCTTGGACACACCGACGCGACTGGCGCTCTGCGAGAGCCGCTCACCGAGGCGCTGGACCTCGAGGAAGTACGCGTTGACGATCACGAGGTGCTGGCGCTGCAGGGTTTCCCGGATCGTCTTGGCGTGCACGTCGGGCGCGCCATCCATGTCGCCACCGACCCAGGAACCGAAACGGAGCAGTCGCGGCAGGTCCGCCGGCTGCACGTCGGTCTCGAAGGTGCGGGTCAGCGACGCGGCGAGCTCCTCATAGAAGCCCGGCACGATCCGGTACATCACCTCCGCGAGGAAGAACAGCACGTGCTCGCGTTCGTCCGCCACCGTCAGGCGCTCGCGCGGGTGCTCCTCGGTCTGCCACCCGGAGGTGAGTTCCGTGCGGATCTGCTCCCAGGTCGCGCGGCGCTCGCCGGGGGTCATCGACGGGTCCAGGCGATCGAGCAGCAGCTCCGCGATGCGCTGCTGCTTGCGCAGGATCGTGCGCCGCGTGGACTCGGTCGGATGCCCGGTGAAGACCGGATAGATGCAGATCCGATCGAGCAGTGCCCGGACGTCACCCAGCGTCCGGCCTTCGCGCGCGAGGCGCAGCAGCGCGTCGCCGATGCCACGCGGCTGCGGCTGCGCGGAATTGTTCAGGTACTCGCGGCGCCGCCGGATCCGGTGCACCTTCTCGGCGAGGTTGACGACCTGGAACCAGGTCGAGAACGCACGCACGAGGTCGCGGGCCTCGGCCGGCTCGCGACCGCGGGCCCGCGCGAGCAGCGCGTCTTCGCCGCCCTCGTCGCCCTCTCGGCGACGGATCGCGGCGACACGGTCCCCCTCGACCTGGTCGAAGCGGAACTCCCCGCACTGTTCGAGCAGGATCTCGCCGACGAGCGCGCCGAGCGCATGCACGTCTTCGCGCAGCGGAGCGTCCTTGGCGGGGAATTGGATGTTTTGGCGGTACATCGCGGCGGGACCCGCGCCGGTGGGGCGCGTGCCGCGATGATATCAGCCCACCCGGGGCGACGCTCTGCGAAGGCCGTCAGCGCAGCGCGGCGGCATCCCGGGCACGGGCCGTGATTGCCGCGTAGTCGCCCTGCGCCAGCAGGTCCGCCGGCGCGATGGACGACATCCCGACGCACAGGACGTTCGGCAGCGCGAGATAGCCGGGTGCGGACGCAGGATCGATGCCGCCCGTCGGGCAGAAGCGCACCTGCGGGAATGGCCCCGAGAATGCCTTCAGCATCGCCACGCCACCGGCCTGGGCAGCCGGGAAGAACTTCAGGGTGTCGAACCCGGCCGCGAGCGCGGCCATCAGTTCGGAGGCGGTCGCGACTCCAGGCAGCATCGCTACGCCAGCGGCCCGGGCGGCGAGGCTGAGCGATGCCGAGAATCCCGGCGAGACGATGAACTGGCTGCCGGCGGCGACCGCGTCCGCGAGCTGCACCTCGTCGATCACCGTGCCGGCCCCGACGATGGCCTCCGGGACGGCCGCCCGGATCGCGCGGATGGCCGGCAGCGCCGCCGCGCTGCGCAGCGTCACCTCGAGGACCGGCAGGCCACCGGCAACCAGCGCCCGGGCCAGCGGCACCGCGTGCTCGAGCGCAGGCACGGTCAGCACCGGGATGACCGGCGCCCTGCCCAGCACCTCGCGGATGCCTTGATTCGTCAGCGACATGCGACCGCTCCCTGCTCTGCGTTGCCGACCGCGGCGCGGAACGCGCCGAACAGTTCCCGACCATACCCCAGGGCCGGACTGGATGGGGCCGGCGCCGGCGTGCGCGCGGCGAATTCGGCGTCGGACACCCGCACCTCGAGGGTCCGGCGATGCGCATCGAGCCGGATCACGTCGCCGTCACGGACCCGCGCAAGCGGCCCACCCGCTGCACACTCGGGCGTGACGTGCAGGGCCGCCGGGACCGGACCCGACGCGCCGGACATGCGACCGTCCGTCACGAGCCCGACGCGAAAGCCACGACCCATCAGCACGCCAAGGACGGGCGTCAGGCGATGCAGCTCCGGCATGCCGTTCGCGTGCGGGCCCTGGAAGCGGATGACCGCCACGAAGTCGCGCTCGAGCGCGCCGGCCTGGAACGCGGCGACCAGCGCCTCCTGGTCATCGAACACGATGGCCGGCGCCTCGACGACGAGATCCGCCGGCTTGAGCGCAGAGGTCTTGAACACGGCTCGACCGAGGTTGCCACGCAGCAGCCGCAGTCCGCCCTCGGCATGGAAGGGCGCCGCGACCGGTCGCAGCACCGTGGGATCGAGGCTGGTGGCGGGCGCGTCGCGCCACGTCAGTTCGCCGTCGACGAGGAAAGGCTCGCGTGTGTACGCATCGAGGCCGCTGCCGGCAACCGTCTGCACGTCGCGGTGCATGAGGCCTGCCGCCAGGAGTTCGCGCAGGACGAAGCCGGTGCCGCCGGCGGCCTGGAAGTGGTTCACGTCGGCGGTCCCGTTCGGATAGACGTGCGCGATCAGCGGCACGACCGCCGAGAGATCGTCGAAATCATCCCAGTTCACCTGGATTCCGGCCGCGGCGGCCATCGCGACCAGGTGGATCGTGTGGTTGGTGGACCCGCCGGTCGCGAGCAGCGCCCCGATCCCGTTGACCACGGCCCGCTCGTCGATGATGCGACCGAGCGGACGATGTTCCGGACCGAGCGAGGTCGACGTCGCCATGAGCTTCGTGGCATGCACGGTCAGCGCGTCGCGCAGCGGCGTCATCGGCGCGACGAACGCACTGCCGGGCACGTGCAGCCCCATCGCTTCCATCAGCATCTGGTTGCTGTTCGCCGTGCCGTAGAACGTGCAGGTGCCGGCGGCATGGTAGCTGGACGCTTCTGCCTCGAGCAGCGTCTCGCGGTCGGCCTTGCCTTCCGCATACGCGCGCCGCACGCGTGCCTTCTCGGCGTTGGGGAGTCCCGACGGCATCGGCCCGGCAGGCACCAGCACGGCCGGGAGGTGCCCGAACGCAAGCGCGCCCATCACGAGCCCGGGCACGATCTTGTCGCAGACGCCGAGGCACAGCACCGCGTCGAACGCGTCATGCGCGAGCGCGATCGCGGTGGACATGGCGATCACGTCGCGGCTGTAGAGCGACAACTCCATGCCGGGTCGACCCTGGGTGACGCCGTCGCACATGGCGGGCACGCCGCCCGCGAACTGCGCGACGGCACCGGCCTCGCGCGCCGCGCGCTTGATAAGTGCCGGGTACCGTTCGAGCGGCTGGTGCGCCGAAAGCATGTCGTTGTATGCCGAGACGATCGCGAGGTTCGGCCAGCGCGCACCGCGAAGGCCAGCCTTGTCGTGCGCGTCCGACGCCGCGAAAACGTGCGCCAGGTTCGCGCACGACAGCCGCCCTCGCGTGGCACGATCGGTGCGCGCTGAATCGATCCGCTCGAGGTAGGCGGCCCGGCTCGCGGTACTGCGCGAGGCGATGCGGGCGGTGACCTCGCGGATCACGGGATGGAGGTTTTCGCAGGGCGTTGCCATGGGCGTGCGGTCGGGAGGGAGCGTTAAAGGGAGTGTAGTTTTACTACATTATTGGACCCAGATCTATCGTGCAATGCATCATTTCTAATTTATTACAGGCATTTAACCCTGAACCCGGGATTCCCAAACCGGACTTATGTATTCCCAAAAGAGTAGTTAAACTACAAACATGAACACCGACACCCGTCCCCCGTCGCAGGCCGCGGGCTCCCGCGCGACCCCTCCCACCTTCGACCTGATCCTGTTCGGCGGCACCGGCGACCTCGCGATGCGCAAGCTGCTGCCGGCGCTCTACCGCCGCTTCGCGGCAGGCCAGGTGGCGCATGACGCACGCATCATCGGGATCGCGCGCTCGGCGCTGTCGGCCGAGGAGTACGCGACGCGTGCCGAGGCGGCGTGTCGCCAGCACCTCGGTGCCGACTTCCAGGACGAGACCTGGGCCGGGTTCCGTGCGCTGCTGGGTTACGTGCGCGTCGACGCCACGACGTCGACCGACTACCAGAACCTCGCTGCGGTCCTGAAGGGACGCGAGGCGATCACCCGCCTGTTCTTCCTGTCTACGGCACCGGACCTGTTCGCGGCGATCTGCAAGGAACTGGCCGCGGTCGACATCGTCTGCCCGACGTCGCGGATCATGCTCGAGAAGCCGCTCGGCGAGGACGGCGAATCCGCGGCTCGCATCAACGACACGGTCGGCGCGATGGTCAGCGAGCGGCAGATCTATCGGATCGACCACTACCTCGGCAAGGAGACGGTCCAGAACCTGATGGCGCTGCGCTTCGGCAACGCGTTCTTCGAGCCGCTGTGGCGTCGAGGCCAGATCCGGCACGTGCAGATCACCGTCGCCGAGCAGCTCGGCGTCGAGAAGCGGGGCGACTTCTACGACCGGACCGGCGCGCTGCGCGACATGGTCCAGAACCACCTGCTGCAGCTGCTGTGCATCCTCGCGATGGAGCCGCCCGCGACCAATGCCGCCGACGCGGTCCGCGACGAGAAGCTGAAGGTCCTGCGCGCTCTGCGACCGATCGGCGAGGCGGAGGCGCTCATCAAGACCGCGCGCGGCCAGTATCGCGCCGGCATCGTCGGCGCGATGAAGGCGCAGGGCTATCTCGAGGAAGCAGGCGTCGATCCGGCGAGCCGCACCGAGACCTTCGTCGCCATCAAGGCCGAGATCGACACGTGGCGCTGGGCCGGCGTCCCGTTCTACCTGCGCACGGGCAAGCGCCTGCCGCAGGCGGTCGCGGAAATCGTCGTGACCTTCGACCAGGTCCCGCACTCGATCTTCACCGGTCGCTTCAACTCCGACCCGCCGAACCGGCTGGTGATACGCCTGCAACCGGACGAGTTCATCACGCTCAGGATCCTCGCGAAGGCACCGGGCGAGTCGATGAGGCTGAAGCCGGTCGACCTCGCACTGGACCTCGGCGAGTCCTTCAAGGCGCGTCCGCTCGAGGCGTACGAGCGCCTGCTTGGCGACGCGATCGCCGGCAACCTGACGCTGTTCATGCGTCGCGACGAGGTCGAGGCCGCGTGGAACTGGATCGACCCGATCCGTGCGGCATGGGACGCAGACGATGACGGCCCGAAGGCCTATGCCTCCGGGAGCTGGGGCCCCTCGACGTCGAGCGCGCTGATCGCCCGTGACGGCTTCGCCTGGCACGACGAGCTGTGACCGATCGCGCCGACCGGAACGCAACTGCGCCGACGGCGGAACTGCTCGTTCGCGTCGCGGCACTCCGCGAGACGCTGTCGCCTGCCGAGGCGCGGGTCGCCGACGTGGTGCTCGAGGCGCCGGCCTGGGTCCTGCAGAGCACGTTGTCAGCGGTTGCCGCACGCGCGTCGGTCAGCGATCCGACGGTGATCCGCTTCTGCCGGTCGCTCGGTCTCGACGGCTACCAGTCCTTCAAGCTGCGCCTCGCGCACAGCCTCGCGAGCGGCGCATCCTTCCTGCACCGGGACATCGCAGCCAGTGACTCGCCGGCGGACCTGTCGGCGAAGGTCTTCGAGCGTGCGGCGCGCACGCTGCGCGACGTCGCCGGCCAGATCGTCCCGGCTCGCCTCGACGAGGCGATCGAGCTGCTCGCGGCAGCCCGCCGCATCGAGTTCTACGGACTCGGCAGCTCCGGCATCGTCGCCGCGGACGCACGCCACAAGTTCTTCCGTCTCGGCCTCAATGCCGTGTCGTACTCGGACCCGCATGTCCACGGCATGGCGGCGACCATGCTGGCGGCAGGTGACGTGGTGGTCGCGATCTCCAGTACCGGCCGCACGATCGACCTGATCTCGAGCATCGAGATCGCGCGCGAGGCCGGCGCGTCGGTGATCGCGATTGCCCCGCCTGGATCGCCGCTCAGCCTGCAGTGCAACGTACCGCTCGAGTTCTCGGTCGACGAGGACACGGACGTCTACACGCCGATGACGACGCGCCTCGCCCAGCTGACGCTGATCGACGTGCTCTCGATCGGCGTCGCGCTCAGGCTCGGTCCCGGGCTGACGGCGCGCCTCGAGCGCGCCCGCGACAGCCTGCGTGGCAAGCGGCTCGAAGGCTCGGAGTAGCCACCCCCGGGCCGGCGCCGTCGCCGGGCCCGTGCACAGGGCACTGGAATCGCTTACATTGCGCCGGCCTGCCCTGCCGGATGCCCCCATGGACGTCGATACCGCCCTGCGCACGCGTGGCTCCACCCGCGCCTTCCTGGACCGCCCCGTGACCCGCGCGCAGGTGACATCCATCCTCGATGCCGCCCGGTTCGCACCGAGCGGCACCAACGTCCAGCCCTGGCAGGTCCACGTCGTCGCGGGCCCCGTTCGCGACCGGATCGTGGCGGATGTCCGCGAGGCAGCGACCCACGAGCGCGACGCCCACCAGGCGCCGTTCGACTTCTATCCGACGACCTGGCGGGAGCCCTATCTCGGGCGTCGGCGCGCCTGCGGATGGGGGCTCTACACGACGCTTGGGATCACCAAGGGCGACCACGCGGCGGGCCTCGCGCAGGAACTGCGCAACTATTCGTTCTTCGATGCCCCGGTCGGCCTGTTCGCGTTCATCGACGACGACCTGCCGGTCGGCAGCTGGGTCGACCTCGGCATGTTCGTGCAGAGCGTGATGCTCGCCGCGCAGGCGGCGGGACTGGCGACCTGCCCGCAGTACTCCTGGGCCGCCTTCCATCGCGTCGTGCGCGGCATCCTCGGGACTCCCGATCACATGACGCTCGTCTGCGGCATTGCGCTCGGCTACCCGGACCCGGCGGCGCCGGTCAACGGGTTCCGGCCCGGACGCCTGGACGTGGACGGATTCACGACCTGGCACGGACTCGGGGCGGAGACTTGAGCCGGGGCCAGCGCCCCCGCCACGGCAGCACGTTTGCCGGCATCGTCCTGACTTCGATCGGCGCCGTCGGCTTCGCGGCGAAGGGAATCTTCGCCAAGGCGTTGTACGTCGACGGCTGGGATGCCCTCGACCTGCTGGTCACGCGCGCGGTGCTCGCGTTGCCGGTGATCGCGCTCTGGGCGGTGTGGTCGGCAGGGCCCACCGGCGTGCTCCGGGCGCCGCCACGCGCGATGCTCGGCGCCGCCATCGCGGGCATCGGCTGCTACTATTTCGGTGCGCTCTGGGACTTCCAGGCGCTGCAGCTCATCGACGCGAGCGTCGAGCGCGTGCTGCTGTTCGCATACCCGTCGATCATCGTCATCCTGCACGCCCTGATCTACAGGCGCCGGCCGACGGCCCGCGTCATCGTCGCCCTCGCGTTGACCTACGCCGGCATCCTGATGGTGGTCACGGGACTCGACATGGGCGTGCTGCATGGCAACCTTGCCGGCGCCGGCCTCGTGCTGGCGTGCGCCGTGACCTCGGCGCTCTACTACCTGGCCGGCGATCGCTGGACACCGGGCCTCGGCAGTGTCGCCTTCACGTTCTACGCGCTGTCTGCAGCGACGCTGTGCCTCGTGATCCACCGGGCATTCAGCCACGCACCACTGACGATGGCCTGGTCGGGCCGCGATGTCGCGCTCGTCGCAGGGATCGTCGTGTTCGCGACGATCGTGCCGATGCTCGCGATGGCGGAAGGCGTGCGCCGCCTCGGCGCACCGCGCGCCTCGCTCGTCAGCACGATAGGCCCACCGACGACGATCCTGCTCGGCGCGTGGCTCTTCGGCGAGCGCCTGCATCCGGCTCAGTGGTGCGGCGTCGCGCTGATCGTGGCGGGCATCCTGGCGCTCGAGGGCGCCCGCCGGCCCGTGGCCGACGTGGCGACCGGCACCGGCTGACAGCTGGACGCGGGACGGTTACCAGCGCCAGGGCGCGGGATCGTGGTGCAGGGCGGTGCCGACGATGTAGCCGACGACCAGCAGCGCCAGGACGAGCGCGATCGCGCGGGCGCGAGGGGTCCTCCCGCGCTTGACGGCCACCGTGCCGATGCCGACGTAGGCGACGAGCGCGAGCAGCTTGGCCGTGACCCACGGGGCCGCGAACGGGTACTGCTGGAGGATGAGCGAGAGCAGGACCGCGCTCGCCAGCAGCGCCGTGTCGACGACGTGCGGGAGGATCCTGAGGAGCCGCGGCACGCGATCGGGGGAGGTGCGGATGCCGATCACGGACCGCACCACGAGGAGCGGAACCGAGATCGACACCGCCGCCACGTGCACGGCCCGCACCAGCAGGTAGTGCTCAGCCAGCACGCTCGATCAGGCCGGGAAGAAGTCGATCGGCTTGGTCGTCGTGATCAGCTCGACGTCCCGGTCCTCGAACTTGAACATCTTGATGCGGGCCACGAGCTTGCGCTCGAGCTCCTCGTTCTTGAGTTCGCTCGAGAGCACCTTGCAGTCGGTGACCTCGCCCGTCGGCGCGATGGTCAGCTGCACGACCACCTTGCCCTGGAGTGCAGGGTTGTCGCGAAGCGCACGGTTGTAGAGCGCGTAGATCGCCGCCTTGTTGCGGTCGAACACCATCTCGATCTCTTCGCGGCTACGCGACGCCTTGCCGCTGGAGCCAGAGCGGGTCGCACCGGCACCCTTCTTGATGCCATCGGCGAACGACTGGATGCCCTGCATCGTCGAGTGGCCGTGCAACGAGCCGGAGCCACCGCCGAATCCCGCGCTGAGCGCCGCGGTGTTGATGCCGCCGCTGCCGCCGGTCAGGTTGGACGTGATCATCGAACGCTCCGCGCGGGCCGGCCCGTCGACCTTCGAGTCGAGCGGCTTGGCACTGGAGAGCTGCTCGGGCTTCAGCGCCGCACGCAGGTCCTCCAGTTCGTCCTTGATGGCGCTCATCGCCTTCGCGGCCTTCTTCTTGGCCTCCTGGGTCTTGTCGACCTGGGGCACTTCCTTCGGCTGCACCACGGGCTTCGGCTCGGGCTTCTTCGGCTCGACCTTCTTCTGCTCCGGCGGCGGCTGCAGGACGAGCTTGACCACTTCCTCGGGAAGCGGCATCGCCTTGGGGCGGTCCGGCGTCGGCAGCAGTCGTGCCGCCACGATCAGCAGCAGCCACAGCAGGACGCCGACGAACATGAGGCGCCGGAACCGGCGCTCCTCGAGGTCCCCCTGCGTCCACGGCAGGTCGTATGTACGGTAGTTGGTCGCAAGCGCTGTCATCGGATGCTCGCTCGACGGAACTCAGCCACGGTTGGGGGCGGCGACCGCCCGCTCCTTCTCGATCACGGCCAAGGACATCTTGCTGACGTCGGCCGATGTCGCTGCCATCATGATCTTCTTCAGCAGGCTGTACGGCAGCGTGCGGTCGGCCATGACGGTCACCTCCTTCGCGGTGGGATCGTCCGGGCGCAGCTGGGCCACCTTCTGCGTCTCGGCCGAAAGGGCCGTACGCAGGGCCTCGAACGCGGGCGCGGAGCCTGCGTCGAGATCGGCGACCTTGGCCGTGACCTGGCCGTCCACGAAGATCGTGTCGCGGGTGATCATCATCACCGTCGATTCGCGCGGCCGGGACTCCGAGTCCGACTGCGGGATCGAGATGTTCTTGGTATTTGGCAGGATCTCGTAGTCGGCCGTATGCACGAGCATGTAGACCACGAGGATCACGAGCATGTCGATCATCGGCACGAGCGCCGGCATTCCGTGTCCGGAATCACCGCCGCCACGCCCGCGCCGACCACGCTTCAGGGGTGCTTTCATGTCCGTGGGCCTTCCGCCGGCGCGTCGCCGAGCGAGATCACCGGAAAGAGCTCGCCGCGGGCAGGGTGGCCATCCAGCGTCCCTTCGAACGAGCGAACGGCATCCATCGTCGCGATGATCGTGTCGTACGGCACGTCCGCCTCGAGCAGCACGGTCGCCGAGCGCAGCTCCGGGAAGCGCGCCTTGACCCGGCTGAGATAGGCCGACAGTCCGTCGAAGTCATAGTCCGCCCCGACGTTCGGGAACGGCTGCAGCGGCCCCGTGTTCTTGTCCTGAACGAGCAGGCCATCCTTGCGGACGACGACCTCGAGCTGCAGGCCCTCGGGCAGCTTCAGCGGCTCGGAGCTCTGGGCAGGCAGGTTCAGCTCGACGATGTGGGTCTTCGAGAACACCGCCGTGAAGATCAGGAAGAACAGCAGGATCGTGAAAATGTCGAGCATCGGAACGATATTGATACCGTTCCGACCCTTGTAGCGCGCATGGTTGCGCGCCTGACGCCTGCGGAGGAGCGATCCGCTCATGCCTTCGCCCCACGGACCTCTGCGGCGTGGGCGGCGCCGATCAGGCGCTCGTTGAGGGAATTCAGGAACTTCACCGTCGCCACTTCAAGGCTGTCGACGATGTTGGTCGTCTTCGTCTCGAGGTACAGGTGCGAGAGCAGCAGCGTGATCGCCACCAGCAGGCCGAGGGCGGTGTTGTTCATCGCGACCGAGATGCTGGCCGACAGCAGGCTGGCCTTCTCGGCGGGATTCGCCTGGGCGACCGCCGCGAACGCGCGAATCAGGCCGAGCACGGTGCCGAACAGGCCCATGAGCATGCCGATGTTGGCGAGGGCGGCGAGGTAGTGCGTGCGACGCTCGAGGTGCGGGATGACCTCGACGAGGCTTTCCTCCATCGCCTTCTCGATGTCATCGCGGCGACGGGCCGTCTCGACGCGGCTCATGCCGTAGCGCATGACCTGCGCGAGCGCGCCGTCGGCCGCGTTCGACACGGTCGCGAGCGCCTGCTTGAAGTTGCCGGACTCGAACAGCGGCTGCAGTTCGTCCCAGAGGCGCTTGTTGCCTCCGCCGACCTTCGTCAGGTAGACGAAGCGCTCGACGGCGATCACCAGGCCGATGACCCAGATCAGTGCGATCGGGTACAGGAAGAAGCCGCCCTGCTTGAAGAAGTTGACGATCTCGTCGAAAAATTGCATGTCCGGTGCTCCGTTGAATCCTGTCCGTTGTGCCGGAAGGTCCGGCGCATTTGAACCAAATTATGTCAGCAATACCGTGGATTACTTCTCAGCCCCGCCATCTCGCCTCGGCGCTGTGACGGAGGTCTCTTTCCGGGCCCGGTCCGCAGACAGGGCCTCGTAGTAGGCGACCTCACGCCTGAAGACGTCGCGATCGACGGGCCGCAGCGCCTCGTCGACCAGGCTATTGGAGGGACGGCCGGCGACATCGCCGATGTCCGAGTGCTTCCAGGGCACGATGACCATGACCTTCGGCAGTTCGCGGTTGCCGGTGATCTGGGTGGTCTCGAGCTCGAGACGGTCGAGCGCGCCGGCGCCGGTGGCCTTGCGGGTACCGGCGGCGGCCTTCGGCGTCTTCGCCGCCGCGGCCGGAGTGACCGGGGCGGTCACGGCGGGCTCGGCCGACTGCACATCCGCCGCGGCTGCGCGATCGGCGGCCGCGGCCGGCGGATCTGCCAGCGCCTGGCTGCTCGCGAACCCCATGAGGAACGCGGCAAAGAGGGGGCGAGACATCATTTGGCCTCCGCGGCAGGCGCCTTCTGGGCGGCAGCGAGCCGCTGCTTCAATTCCGCGACCCACGCGCCGAGCAGCTTCTCGTCGCCGCCCGAGGCGAGCGCCTTCTCAAAGTGCGCGAGCGCCTCTGCCGGATGGTCGAGGTACAGATCTTCCAGCACGCCGGCGTTGCGCTGCACGCGCGCCGACGCAGGATCGAGTTCGATCGCACGGGCATAGGTCGTCTCGGCTTCGGCGAACTTGCCGAGGTTGCGCTTGACGACCGCGAGCTGGTCGAAGCTCGCAGCGGACGGCTGGCGCCTCACGGCATCCGAAAGCGCCTTCTCGGCATCCGCAAACCGCCCTTCCTTGGCCTGGGCGAGGCCGAGGTTGAACGGGGGGCCGGCCAGCGTGGCGTCGGAGCTTGCGAGCGCCGCGAACTCCTCCTGCGCGCCGGTCGTGTTGCCGCCCTGTGCGGCCGCAACGGCCTCCTGGAAGCGCACCGCCACCGCGAGCGGCGGGGCCTTGCCGGACGCGGGTGTCACCTGGCCGCGCACGTCGATCGTGTAGTCCTCGTCCTCCTCCAGCTTGCCGAACCGTGCCGGCTTGAGCTTGGCGAGGCGGGCGTAGCTGGCGCGCACGGAGTCGTCGTAGACGCCATGCTGGGCGCGAACCGCGTTGACGAGGTGGATCTCGATCGCGCGCTCCTCGAACGGGTATGCCTGCTCCTCGAGCAGGAGGTCGTACTGCTCGAGCTCCTCGCCCTTGAGCGCCTTCGGTCGCTCGGACTTCATCAGGTCCTCGGCCAGCCGCCGGTAGAGTTCCGCGATCTCGTAGGTCGCGCCGGTCGAGACCTCGGCGGTCGAGTAGGCATCCGCCGCCTCCAGGCCCTTGATCGCACGCTGCATGGCGGCGCGCTTCGCCTCGAGGGACTTCTTGAGCGGCAATACGAGCCGGATCGCGTTGAATGCGTCGCGCGCGGGCAGCGCAAGCTCGAGCGATGCCTTCGCGGCAAGGTACCGACTGCGATCGGTGCGCGCGGCTCCGGCAGCCTGGTCGACCCGGACGATCTCCTCGAGCAGGGCAATCCGGCGGGCGGGATCACGCTTCACGGTCAGGTCCGCGAGCTTCTGCCGCGCCTCGACGGCCGCATCGAACGGCGCGGGGAAGCGCTTGATGTACGCCTCGAGGACGCTCGTCGTGTGGGTGACGTCGGCCGCCTTCTCGTAGAGCACGGCGGCCTGCGCCAGCGACTCGCGCTGAAGCTCGGCTGGCGTCCCCGGCGAGTTCGCGATCCGCTCGAATTCCACAGCCGCCACGTCCGAACGGCCGGCCTCGCTGTAGACCACCGCGAGCTTGCGCGTCACCTCGGACTGCAGCTCGCTCTTCGGGAAGTTCCGGCGGAAATCCTCGAGCACGGAGATCGCGCGACCCCAGTCCTTGAGCCCGATCAGCAGTGCAGCCGCATCATAGTCGGCGGTGGCGCGGATCTTCGCATTCGGCGTGACCCTGTCGATTCGCAGGAAGTCGTCGACGGCCGCCTTGTCGTCGCCGTCGGCGCGGTGCGCCTCGCCCTGCTTATAGATCGATGCCGCAAGCCGCTCGTCGATGTTGGCCCGCTCGGGATCACCGGAGGCCATGCGCTTCTGGACCTCGAGGTAGCCCTCCTCGGCACGCTGGTACTGTCCCAGCTCGAACTTGGCATTGGCGATCACGGTCCACGCGGTGATCTGCTTGGCGCGTTCGACCTCGGGCCGGCGTGCCAGCACGATATCCGCGACGTCGACAGCCTTGGCGTAGCCCTGGGCGTCGTACATCTCGCGTGCGGTGCGCACGAGGACGGTCGTGCTCTCCGGGTGATCCTGGAACGTGGTGGCGAAGCGCAACGCGCTTTCGAGACCCGCCCTGTGCCATTCCTTCTTCGCGTCGCCGTTCAGCTCCGGCTCGCGCTTCTCATACGCGACCAGCGCCGCGTAGCCGGCCGTGGCCGACTGTTCGTTCTGCGGGTAGTTGTACGCGCTGTGCTCGTACTCCGCAGCGGCTTCGGCGTACTGGTGGCTCTCGAACAGCGAGTCCGCGAGACGGTAGTTGGTGGACGCGGCGTCCTTGTCGTCCGGGAACGAGGACAGGAACGCGCGATAGAAGCGCGCGGCCTCCTGGTAATCGGTGATCTGCTTGGTGGCCTGCGCCTGCTCGTGGTAGTACGCCGCGAGGTCTTGCAGGTTGACCTTGAGGTCCTGCACGACGAGCGGCGCGTCTGCCGGACGTCGGTGCGCCCAGAACGGCGACGTCAGGCCGTAGCGCTCCACGTACTCGCGCTTGCCATCGAGCACGAGCGACGCGAAGCCGCCGCGCTTGTACGCCCCGATCGCCAGGGTCTGCAGCAACGGCGACTTGTCATGGTCGGGTTCGCGCTTCGCAAACGCACGGTATGCGTTCGCCGCATCGGTCCAGCGCTCCTTGTTCATGTACAGGTCGCCGAGCGTCGCATAGAGCAGGTGCGAGTAGGCACGCGGCCCGTGGCGCTCGAGGAAGTGATCCACGCCCTTGGCGTCCTCCTCGAACGAGAAGGAGATCGCCGACACGCGCAGCGTGTCCTCGACGAGCTCGCGCTGCGGCCGCGTGAACGTCTCCAGATCCTTCTCGCGGCCGCCGGCGTCGAGCAGCTTGCGATCGAGCAGCTTGGCGAATGAATCGAGGCCGCCCTCGGTATCGCCGCGCTTGAAGCGCGCCCAACCGAGCTTGTACAGGCCCTGTTCGTAGAACTCGGAATGGTCGCCAAAGCCGATCACGGCAGCGTAGGCCGACTCGGCCTCGGGCCACTTGCGCTGAATGAACAGGATCTCGCCGCGCCGGAACTGCGCCTCGTCAACATAGCGGCTCGACGGATAGCGCTTGACCATTTGCTCGAGCGCGGCAAGCGCGTTGTCCACCTGCTGGTCGGCCTCGTAGGCACGGGCCAACTGGTAGAGGACAGCATCGTTGCGCTCGTAGTCGGGGTAGATCGCGAGCAGACGCGTGTAGAGCACGATCGCGTCGCGCGTGTCGAGCGGCGAGCCCTGGGCCAGCTCCTGCTCGATGCGGTTCAGTTCGCCGGCCTCGAGCTTGAGGTCGCCGAGGCGACGCATCGCCTCCGAGCGCAGCGAGGAGTCGCCTCCATCCAGCTTGAGGAACTGTTCGTAGTTCTCGCGCGCCCGCGCGGCGCCGGGATCCGTGGCCGCGTCGGTACGCACGTCGACCGACCGACCCTTGAGGTCCGCGATGGTCGGCTTCTTGGCCGGCGGATCGGCCGCGAACGCGGCGCCCGCGACGAGGCCACCCGCAAGCACGCCGGCAACGATGAAGCGAAGGCGCCTCACTTGGGCTCCTCCGCCTTCGGCGCCGCGACACCCGGCTTGGGGTGGGCGTCGTCATCGGCGGCCGCGTGGTCATAGATCGTTGCCAGCGAATAGCGCGCCTGGAGCATGTACGTCGTCAGGCGCTCCTTCTGGGCCTGCAGCTCCCGGATCGCGATGTCAGCGAGGAAATCAGCCTGCTTCTGGCGCACCGTCGCGACGCGCGCGTGGGCGGATTCGATGCGGGGGCGCAGCGCCGCGACGCGCGCGGCAAATTCCTCGGTGCGCGCCGGCGCCGAAACCCGCGCCTCCTGGACGAGCGACCAGCGCTTCGAGGTCTCGTGCAGGCCCTGCGACACGTCACGGAGGTTGCGGCGTGCCGCCCAGACGCGCGCCTTGAAGCCGTCGCTGAGCTGCCAGTAGAGCGCGCCCTTCACGAGCCGGAGGCGATCCTGCAGGTCGGCGACGTCGGATCGGTCGTTGTCGTCGGCATCGGCGAGCGGGGCGCTTGCGAGGGTCGCCTCGATGCGCTCGATCTCGGACCACATGGCGCGCTCGCGCGGCGTGCCGAGCACGGCGAAGTCGCTGCCGTTGTCGGCCGCGACGACCCGGGACTCGAGATCCGTGCGGCGTCGCTGGAGTTCGTCGACGTCGACGTGGTCCAGCTTTGCGAGAACCACCGGGAGCTTGGTCCGGAAGCGCTCACGACGGGTCGCGAGCATCTCGTCGAACGCGTCCACGCTGGAGGCCCATTCGGTCAGGCTGTCGTCGACCTGGCGCAGCGCGCGATAGTTCTTCAGGCCTTCCTGGAATTCGTTCTGCGCCATCAGGTGGTAGAGATAGCGCGATTCGGGGGCATCGGAAACGGACCCGGCCGGCACGACGAACGTGCGATCCGCGGTCTTTTCACCACGCAATACCGCCTCGAGCAGCCCACCGTGGCGAATCGCCGCGATGGACTCGTCGAGCCGGTCACTCTCGGTCGTGAATTCGCGGATCGCGGTTTCGTACGCCTCGACGGCCTGGCCATTTGCGGACAGCTTCGCGTACGCATAGGGGACCGCGAGATAGCTCTCCTGCACCGCCGGATCGAGCAGGTTGCGGCCATGCAGCTCGAGCCAGGGGACGAGCGCATCCCGGAACTGGCCGGCGGCGCTGGCGGCCCAGCCGACTCCGAGCAGCGCGCGGGTGGACTGCGGGCCCTCGAGGCGGACGCGCTCGAGCGCGGGGCGCGCGTCAGCGGGCCGGTTGGCCTGCAGCAGCGCGAATCCCAGCGCGAGATTTGCCTTGTCGCGCAGCCCGTCCACTTCCTTGTTGGTCGACTCGGTCTGCCCAAGCTTGTCGAGCAGGCGAGCACCGGCATCCAGCTGCCCGTTGCGCACCAGCGCGACGCCCAGGTTGAACTGCGCATACGCCTGCCAGGTCCCCGGGACCTGCCAGTGGTCGAGCACGGCGATGGCGTCCGCGTACCGCTTCTCGGCGAGTAGCGACTGGGCGAGGAGCATCTGCCGTTCCGCGTCCATCGACGGCGTCAGGCCGCCGCTGCCGGCGGTCGCCAGCGCCTCGGATGCCTTGTCGAAGTAACCGCGCTGGTACCACACCTTGCCGAGCAGGAAGCGCGCGCGATCCCGGATCGGCGCGCTGACGTTCTTGCGCTTGAGGACCGCGTCGAAGATCTCCCCGGCCTCGCGGTGCTGCCCAAGCGACAGGTACAGCCCGCCGAGCAGGAGCTCCGAGTCGTCGCCGTGATGGGCGAGACGGCCGGCCGCCTGCGCCGCGGTGAGCCGGGTCAGCGCCTGGAAGTAGTCGTCCTGGTAGAAATAGAACAGGACATCGCCGTAATAGAGATCGCGGATCGGCACCGCAGGCAGCGCGCCTGGACCCGGCGGCGGCACGCGCGGCTTCTCGGCCGGCGGCTTCGCGATCGTCGCGAGCGGCAACAACGCGAGCACCAGCGCGATCGCGCCGGCCCGCCTGCGCCGGGTCACGGGCGTCGCCGTCTCCACTCGACTCACTCCCACTCCTTGACCGTGAACTCCGGCTGCTGGGCGCTGGCGCGATCCGAGATGCGCAGCTCCAGGTACTTCGCACCGACGCCCTTCTCGAAGACGAGGTTTGCACCGCGCTTGTAGTCACGGGCGTGCGGACCCTTGCCGGTGAAGAACGCGACGAGTTCGTGCTTGCCGGTCTTCAGGTTGCCGAGATAGATGCGATGCACGCCACCCCGATTCAGCGCGGCGACCTCGCGTTCGGTGTACAGGTAGTTGGTGACTTCCTTGTTGTCGACGCGCAGTTGAACCGAGTCGAGCTCGAAGAACTGGCCGACATCGAATGACAGGAACACGGCCACCTGGGTGTTCGCGGGGAACAGCAGCTCCTCCTCGAGCATGAACAGGTCGCGGTTCAGGTCGAGAACCTCCTTCTTGAGGCCCTGCACCTCGCCATCGAGGCTGCGGAAGTCGCCGGCGGCGGCAGGTGCCGCGGCGGGGGCCTCCGCGGCGACGGGTGCTGCTGCCATGGCATCCGCGGCGGGATCGGCCGCACCGGCGGGGCGGGCTACGACGACCAGCACGAAGGCGATGATCGCGCAGGCAAATGCGCGCAGCGCGGGGGACAGTCGGTGGGTCATATCCATCGTCGGGACCTTCTTAGTCATTTGCGCGCCCAGGCGACGAGCTGCGAGGCGAGGAGATGCAGGCGCTGGAGCCATGAGACACGGGCGACCGCGTCGCGTCGCACGGGCGGGCGACCACTGTGAAGCACTGCAGCTGCGATGAGCGGGCTATCCATGTTCCACCCCAGGCTATTCGTCGAGCAGCTGGCGGATCTCCGCCAGCATGGACGCGTCGGTCGGGCCATCCAGCGGACCGTGCGCGTAGCGCACGATGCCGTCGCGATCGATCAGCAGCGTCAGCGGCACGTCCTCGACCGAGAAGCGCCGGCCCAGGACCTTCGCGACGTCGACGCCGTTCGGAAACTTCACGCCGGCGTTCTTCAGCGCCGACAGCGCCCGCGCCGGGTCGTCGTCCAGGCTGACGCCGGCGACGACGAGGCCCGCGGTGCGGTAGGTGCCGTCAAGCCGCGCCAGGCGTTCAAGGTAGTCGGCACAGGTCCCGCACCAACTCGTCCAGAAGGCGAGCACGACAACCTCGCCATGGTGCTCGGAGAGGCGGAAGTTGCCCGGCCCCGGGCCGACGAGGTGCTGCAGCAACTCGGGAGACGGATGGCCCACGAGCGGATGCGGCGCGCCCGGCTGGGCGGCGCCCACGGGCGCCGCGAGGGCGACGGACAGCATCGCGCCTGCCGTCGCGCGACCGAGATGGAATCGTCTGGGGCGAATTCGTCCTAACACCGTCGCCACGAACTCCCTTTTGCCGAGCCCAGGGCAGCGCCGGCACGTCGCCCCGCATGGCGACCTTGCAGCGACGAGCACGGTGGGCTGACCCCACCGACCACTCGCGGCAGCCCCGCTATCCGCAGTTTTACGGACCGGTGGCTTTGCGCCCCCGCCTCACGACGGGTTTGCCCTTGGCATATTCTGTAAAGCTCGCACGCGCGATACGGGCTGTCAACGCGCCAACGCACTGCAAAATGATTCGTCCTTCACAAATTCAAAGACTCGGTCCAGAAGGGTGATTTCCGTCGCAAGACAGCGACAGGATCGTGTCGAGAACGCGACTCGGGCGTCACGCACCGCGACTGCGCGCGGCATCGTCATGCAGTCGCTCGAGCAGGTCACGAACCGCGCTGGTCGCCTCGGCCGGCGGCAGCAGACCCTGCTCGACCACGATGCGCACGAGTTCGGCCATCGATCGTTGCCCGTCGACGAGGGACAGCACGATCGTCCGGATCCTCGACGCCTCGGCGGCCAGCGCGAGGCCATCGTGCTGCGGCACCGGCAGGTCCTGATCCTCGAGCCATGCCGTGGGCGAAGGTTCCGTTGCAGCGCGCGGCCCGCGGCGTACCTTATCTGCGGCAAAGGTGAAGACCCGCTCGATGCGGGAATGCCTGCTCGCCGGCGAATGCATGTAGGCCAGGTCCTGGTCGCTGCGATCCTCGACTGAGAAGCCCGCCGACGCGACGATCTCCAGGAGTTCCTCCGCGGAGGGGCGCATCGAGGGTCGGCGCCAGGGAAAGCAGAGCGAGCCGAAGTTGACCCACCGGCCGCCCGGCGCCAGCAGACGGTTGACGGCGGCGGCGACCGCCGCCGGTGCAGGCTCCACGATGTCGATCAGCCACGGCGTCACGACGGCATCGAAGCTCTGCGCAGCGAAGGGCGCGTGCCAGGCGTCGGCCAGGACCAGGTGCAGCCCTGCGCGTGCCGGCACAGGCGCGGCCAGCCTGCGCAGCACCGCGGCGTCCGCGGCCGTTCGCGGGGCGATCGGGAACTCGTACAGATCGACGGCACCGCCGCGGACGATGCGCTCCGCGGCGAGCATCAGCATGGGATTGATGTCGAGCGCGACGGTCAGCTCGGACGCTCCAGATTGGTGCAGGTCATAGGCGAGCCGCCCTGCCCCCGAACCCAGCACGAGCAGGCGGGGCCGGGGCCGGCCCAGGGCACCGGCGACGAGCCGGTGCGCGTCGTTGTTCTCCCCATCTCCCCAGGCCCAGTCCCTGTGGAGGTTTGGATAGTACGAATGCAGGTCCTGGCCGAGTGGCAGCCGGGTGCCGAACGCAAGCGGCGTCGCGTGGCCGAGCGGCAGGTGCGCGAGCGCGAGCGGCGCGAGCAGTTCGGCGACCCGGCGCACCTGCCCGCCGTAGGCCTCGGCGAGTGCAGCGACGCGGCGCCGCGTCAGCGGCGAGATCGCCGATCCGAAGTCGAGGCGTGCCGCATGGGCGGCGGCCGTCATCTCGTCAAGGTAGAGACCGAGGCGGTTGCGCCATTCGCCCAGCGAGCGAGCGGGGTCCGGGTACAGCCACGGCAGGCCGCCGACGCGTGGGAACGTGACGCCGCAGGCGACGCAGCGCTCGGCTGCGTCGCCCTCGACCAGGCGCCCGCGCCCGCAGGCCGGGCACTGCAGCAGCGCCGCGAAGCCCCCCACCTGCACGCCTCAGCCTGCGATCGTGCCGTTGACGATAGGGGCGAACGCGGTCAGCGCATCGAGCTGCGTACCAGTGCCGAGACCTTGATCCGGGAACAGCTGGCTGAACTGGGCCTGCTGCCCATGCAGCGCGAGGTAGTTGAGCAGCACAGTCTGGACGAGCAGCAGCACATTGTTCGCCGCCGGGCTGGAAGCCGCGTCGACCGATCCATCGGGGGTGAAGGCACCGATCTGCTGGTGACGCGCGGCCGGCAACCCGCCCGCGCCGGACAGCAGTTGTGGCTGGCCGCCCGGGTTGTACACAAGGAAGTACGTGGCCGCGACCGACTCGTTGTCGCTCGTCCACATGAACTTGCCCCGGCCGTCCACCGAGGAATCGACCTGGCCGTCGGCGGAAATGCCGCCATCGCTGAAGACGTAGACCATCAGCGGCTTGCGCATGCGCGCCGCGTACTCGAGGCAGGCGCCGATGCACCGACCGGCGCGCAGGTCCCGCAGCTCGCCGGTCGCCCGGCCCTGGCCGTGGTAGTCGTAGCCGCCGAGCGTGATGGTGCCGGCGCCGGCATAGCCGTTCACGACCATCTTGGCGACGGCCGCGGTCTTCCTGAACTCGGCGTCCGACTGGTACTCGGCCTGGCTGAAGATGCCGGATCCGCGCGCGGACGACTGGTCGACGATCAGGGGATCGAGGTCGGGGTTGAGTGCGGCCGGATTCGAGAACGTCTCCGCAAGGTACGCCGATTTGACGTAGTTGCAGTTGACCGCGGCCTTCACCGAGGCGTCGGTGGCCAGCTTCGTCGAGACGTTCGCGAGCTTCTGGCCGCTGATGCGCGACATGGACTCAAGCACGGCCACGGCGTCCGCCGGACGCGCGAAAAGCTGGCCGAGCACGCCGGTGTCGACGAGGCCGGTGACGTCCCCCGCACTGGTGACGACGGTCGGCGTGAGGGTCGGGTCCACCATCGACAGCGGCGCCATCGAGTTGCCGCCCGACGCCGACGCCTGCGAACCGATCAGCGTGAGGAGCTCGCCGCGTGCACCAATGTGCGCAATGCCGTACATCGGGTTGTGCGGGTTCGTGTTGGTGTCGTTGTTCGACAGCGCCGGGATCACCGCCCCGTTCGTGAACGCCTGGGTGGACGGCGAGGTTCGCTCGAGGATGCCGCGCGCATGGGCGCTGTCGGAGTGGAACAGGAGCCCGAGCCGCGACTCGACGAAATTGTTCGCGGCGGCACCGGGATTCGGCGAATTGGGCGTCATGTTGCCCGGCAGGCCCATCTTCGCGTACGCCGCAGACGTCAGGAAATCCTGCTGGCCGCCTGCACCGCCAATGAGCACGTTGGAGCCGGCGATGTTGCCGCCGCCGGCGAGATCGAAGCAGATGAACGGAATCTTGCCGGCACCGCCTGTGATGCCACAGGCGACCTTCTGCGCGAGGATGTCCGGGGACAGTCCGAGGGCACGCTGGGGCGCGAGCAGCAATCCGAGCCCCGCCGGAGCCAGCACGGTTGCGGCACCGGTCAGGAACCCCTGCGATACGAAGTCTCGCCGCGACACCGGGCGCCGGTGGGCGTCCGCGTGGCGCAGCGGCTCGTCAGGCCGGAGCGCGCGCGGGGGCTTGCGACGGATGATCATGGTCCGGCTACTCCTTACTCGATCAGCATCGCCGCGCTGCCGGCGATGGCCGCGCAGGAGGCCTTCACCACGGTCGCAGTCCCGGTCGTATCGCTCGAAACGGACGACGCGAGACGGTCGATCAGCGCATTGATTTCCGTGCGCACGGCAGTGGCGCTCGGTTGGGTCCCGACGAAGCGCCCGGCGGCTCCGTTGGCGCTCAGCATGTGGTCGATCAGGGGCGAGATCAACGCATCCCGTCCCGTGGAATCGAACGCGGCGGCCGGCGCGAGCGCGAAATTGAACGCCGGGAAGTACGCCCCGCGCAGCGTGGAGTCGTTAACCAACGCATCGCAGTACTGGATCGACAGCTGCGCGATCGCGGTCTGGTGGGACGCCGAGAAGCCCTGCAACGCGTCCGTGGCGGGCAGCGACTGCTGCAGGTTGCCGAACAGCGCCGACACCGCCGGCGTCGTGCGTGGCACGGTCGTGATCGCGGACAGGGTCGCGTCGATGCGCTCGAACGTCCGCACGCCGACATCCGGCGGCCGCGGCGAATCGACCGGCGCCGGCGCAATCGGCACCGCCTCGGTGTGCACGTTGGTCGCCGAGCCTAGCTGCTCAAAGGTCAGGAAGAACTGGTCGTAGGCCGGGCCCTTCTCGAGCGCGATCGTCGTGCCCACGTGCGACAACGGCACGGCGACGACCGGACTCGTGGCCGGATCGAAGCCATGCGTCGAGACGCTCGTGCTGAGCGTGGAATAGGCCTGGCCCACGCGCGCTTCGGCTCCGTTGATGCCGATTCTCATTCCCTTCACGGTCAGCCCGCTGACGTTGGTGTTCGGATCGAGGCTCAGGAATACCGGCGAGTTGAACAGGTACGAGTAACTGTCGTACTGCGAGACCTCGAACATGACGTAGGTCTGAGACTGCCCGGTGTACTTGTCGACATTGAACAGCAGGAAGTAGCGCTCGCCGACGCCCGCGTCGAAGTTCGCCTTGACGTCGGCCGCCTGCAGCGCCTTGTTGTAGACGGCGACGAAACGCAGCACGCCCGACCACGGGCGGTCGCCGGACACCTCGTTGCCGAGCACCAGCGCGAACGTGTTGTCCCACTGCGAGAGCGAGCCGCCGCGCTGCGGGTCGCCGGAGGCGACCAGCGCGCCATTCACGTAGATGCGGCGTCCGTTCACCGGATCGTAGGTCATCACCACGTGCTGCAGCGTCGCCTGCAGGACGCGCTGGGCCGAGGGCGTGGACAGGGCGGGCTGGCCGTTCGCGCTGGTCGTGGTCGACCGCAGGAAGGCGTCGTAGTTGTACATCGTCTGCCCGAGCGTCATGTTGCGCTGCGTCGGCCCGCCGGAATAGGACACGATGTAGGACATCGTCTGCGTGACGTTCGCCGGTGCGACCCAGGCCTCGACGCTGTACTCGCCGCTGGTCCCGATCAGATCATGGATCTTGCGACTACCGGCCGAGGTCCCCTGCAGCTTGCCCTTGTTCTGGACCTGCACGCCCCAACCGCCGACCCAGGTGACATCGCCGGTGAAATCCAGGTTGAGCGCAGGCTCGACACCACTCGTGTCGTACGCCACGGTGCCCGTACCGGTCTTGAACTCGAACTTCGCGACGAGGCCGGTCTCGACGCGCGCACCACCGGTGTCGACGACACCGTCGTAGAGCGTGACCGCCTTCGACAGCACGAACGAGGGATTGATGCTTGTGACCGGCACCTGGCCGGCAAACGACTGGATCGCCGCGAGCATCTGCGCCGCGGCGGCATTGCAGTCCCCGCCCCAGCAGTTGTGGAACTCGTTCTTGAGACGCACGTAGAAGCGCGACAGCGTCGGCGTGTCGAGGTTGATCTTGGGCTTGGCCGCGGCGTAAGCCGCATCGACGTCCGCCTGCGCGAAGTACGGGGACTGCGCGGACGTGGCGGAGGGCGAGTGGCAGCGCGAGCAGTACTGGCGCAGCAGCGGGTAGACCGTGGAACCGAACAGCTGGGAGCTGTCTGGGAATGATCGCGACCCACCTGCATCGGCCGCCGGCGGCGCGACGAGACGCACCTGGCCGGCTGAGCCGCCGAGCGCGACCCCGGCCCACTGCTTGATCCAGGTCGTCATCGTGTCGGCACAGGCCGAACTGCTCGCCAGCCAGCAGTGGTGACCAGCGCCCACCTTCGCGACGACGAGCGAATTGGCCGGGTTGGTCAGGTCGACATAGGGCTGCGCGGCCTGGTACGCGAGGTTGACGTCGTCGTTCCGGGCGAACATCGGCGACTGGTTGCCCTGCACGTGGCAGGCGCCGCAGCGATCGACCGGGTTGACGTTGTTCCAGAAATTGACGACGAACGCCTGCACGTCGGCACTCACCGGGGCAGGTCCGGTGTAGGTCTTGGCGGTCCCCGACGGCGTGGTCGCCTGCGGGTTCGCGGCTGTCTGCACGCTGCCGGCCCCGCAGGCCGCGAGCACGAAGCCCGCCACGGCGAGCAGGGTGGCCGCGATTACGCGCCGCACCGAGTGCGCGCGGCGTCCGATCGAAGCGATGGCGAGGCCCGCTGTGTGCATGCGCAGTTCCCTCAATCGCCCATGCAGTACACGGCTGACTCGGCGAAGACCTTCTTCAGCGAGTAGCCCTGCTTGAAATGGCTCACGATCGTCGACATCTGGGCGCGATCGGCCGCATCGGACGGCGCGCGCAGACAGACGGCCTTGAAGACCTTGCGAACCTGGCATTGCGCGAACTGGTCGCTCGCGCCGAATTCCGCCCCCAGCGACTTCGCGCCAGCGCCACTTCCGGGGAGGGTCGGATCCCAGCCCATCAACGCGTTCGGACCGGCGCGCCAGCGGTTGTCCCAATGGTCATCCGGGGTCACGTAGCCGGGCGCGAAGGTCGTGTTGTTGTGGAAGTACTTGTCGACGACAGTGCCGGCGGTGTAGCGGATCGAACCGGTCGACTCGTCGGTGGCGAACGTGTAGTCGTAGAAGGCGAACGCCTGCGTCATCGGATCCATGCCCGAGTGACAGCCGACGCAGTTGTTGAGGAACACTCGACTGTCGCCGCCCGGGCTGCGGCTAACGTCCTGGCGAATCCGGTCGGTGGGCCTCGTGGTGTCCATGACCTGCGGCAGGTCGGTGCACATGTGGTTGATCATGGTAAAGCGGAACATCGCCCGGTTGGTGCCGGCGACGAAGAACGCCCGCGCGGCCGCACGGCTCGTCAGCACGCCTGCGGTTGCCGCCGCAGGCAGGCCGGTGACCGCCGACTGCTGCGCGCTGACCAGCGCGTCCTTTAGGTTGAGGCCCTGGGCCTCCATCTGCGCGTAGTGGTCGTTGCCCGAGCTGGAATAGGCCGGCAGCCCGAGCGAGCTGCGTCCGATGTACAGCACGTCCGCCGACAGCACGGAGTTGAACGGGACGTCGTCGCGCACCATGCCGATCACGGTGGCGGTGTAGTCATTGAGCGGCGCGTATGGCGTCTGGTCGCGATTCGTCCACGGCGTCACGAAATTCTTGAGGACGACCGTGTAGAAGCTGCCGTTCGGGTTGTCGATGGCCTTCAGCGCGGCCGCGATGGGATTGCCGCCGTCGATGTCCGACTGCATCGAGTCGAGCTGCGCCGCGCTCGGCGGCGTTCCGTTGAGTCGATCGTGCAGGCGCTTCGCCTGCTCTCGGGACCCGGCTTCGGCAGGCGCGGCGGCGATTGCGAGGATCGCGGCGAGGACTACCGCGACTGAGCGGTGGAGCGTTTCCCGCGCACCAGCGGCGCGCTGCGTCCGTGCATTCATGGCCACTCGCTCGTTGATGGGTTGTCTCGATCCGCGGCCGACTATATCCAGCCATCGGCGCAAACCGCATGTCTCCTGCGGCAGACATTCGCGAAGGCGTGACGCCCGTCGCACTTCGCGGGCCCGAGTCGCCATCCCGCGACATTTCGAGCCCGGCGCCGGCAGGCTACTCTGCGTCCATAGGACGGGATCTTCGCAGCCACGGGCCGCGAGGATTCCGATCGCGCCGTTCATGGCACGCGGCGACCGAGTCGGTCGCAGCCGCGAACGTGAAGCGCAGAATTCAGGGAGGGTGCGGATGGTATCCGGGACCGGAAGAGCCGCCTTGTTCGCCTTGCTGGTCGGCTGCGTCTCGCTCACAGGCGCGTGCAGCAGCGGGTTGGAACGCGACGTCAGCCTCGGCAACTCGGGATCCACGAACGACGGCGCGGCGCCGGACTTCGCGATCGCCTACATCCGCCGTACGCTACCGAGCCCCTCGGACCCCAATGCGACGCCGCTCGTCGACGACCTGCGGATCCAGCGCGTGTGGAACGGCCCGGCGGATGTCTGGCTGCGGGAGCGGGCCGATCCGACCGCGCTGGAGTCGAACATCACGGCCGCCGTCACCAATGGCGCGTGGGACGTCCGCGACCTCGATACGTCGTTCGACGGCACCAAGCTCATCTTCTCGATGCGCCCGCCGCTCAAGAAGAACGTCCCGCAGTCGCAGCAGCCCAAATGGGCCATCTACGAATACGACGTCCCGTCCGCAACGCTGCGCAAGGTCATCGCGGACCCGATTGCCGCGGACCTCGGCCACGATGTCGGGCCTCACTACCTGCCCGACGGGCGCATCGTCTTCTCCTCGTCGCGCCAGCACGACGCGAAGGCCGTGCTGATCGACGAGGGCAAGCAGCAGTTCAGCGCGGGCATCGAGGGCAACCGCAACTTGCCGGCCTTCGTGCTTCACGTCATGAATCCGGACGGCAGCGACATCCACCAGATCTCCTACAACACGGGCCACGACCTCGATCCGGCCGTGCTGCCGAATGGTCGCATCGTGTTCACGCGCTGGGACATCGCCTCGGGTGCGGGCATGCACCTCTACGCGATCGATCCGGACGGCGGCAACCTCCAGCTCCTGTACGGGCGCAACAGCCACGACACCGGGACGGCGGGCTCGGTCGTGCAGTTCACGCAGGCGCGGGCGCGACCGGACGGCAGGGTCGTGGCGGTACTGCGCCCATTCAGCGGCACGGACTTCGGTGGCGACCTGACGCTGATCGACCCGACGAACTTCGTAGAGAACCTGCAGATGGTTGCCGGCTCCGGCGCTGCGGCAGGCTCGACCGGCCAGACGCACGTCGTGGCGAACAACGTCCAGACCCTCCCCGGGGTTGCCGGGGCGCCCGCACCGCCGTCACCGGGCGGACGGTTCTCGAGCGTGTTTCCGCTCTGGGACGGCACGAACCGGATGCTGGTCAGCTGGACGGAGTGCCGACTCATCGACCAGGGCAACATCGTGCCGTGCACGCAGGCGAACCTCGCGAAGACCGGCGTCACGCCTGCACCGTCGCTGTACAGCATCTGGATGTACGACCCGCGTAACAACACCCAGCAGCCGGTCGTCACGCCGCTGGAAGGCTCGATGTTCACCGACGCGGTGGTGCTGCAGCCCAGAGTGCCGACACCGACGGTGCTGCACGACGCCGTGCCGGGCACGCCGAGCACCTACAGCTTCACGCTCGCTGCCGAGAACGTCGGCATCCTGAATATAAGGAGCGTGTACGACTTCGACGGCGCGGACATGGCGCCGGGCGGTCTCGCGACCGTCAGCGACCCGACGCGACGCATCACCGCGGATCCGCGGCGTCCGCGGTTCCTGCGCATCGAGAAGGCCGTCAGCCTGCCGGACAACGAGGTGCTGCCGAACGCCCTGCTCCCGCAGTACGCCTTCGGCGTCGCAGGCAACTACATGCGTGAGCTGATCGGCTACGCGCCGGTCGAGCCGGACGGCTCCGTGCGGGTCAAGATTCCCGCCAACATCCCGTTCCAGATCAGCCTTCTGGACGCGAACGGTCGGCGGCTCGACGGGCAGCCGCCCGGTGGCTTTCCGCGGCACCGGGCGTGGCTGCAAGTGCGCACGGGCGAGATCGTCACCTGCAACGGCTGCCACATCCAGAACCCTGCCGTCCGCACCTCACACGGGCGGGTCGGGCTGTTCGCCTCGGCGAACCCGGGCGCAAGCGCGACCGGCATCGCGTTCCCGAATACGGCATTGACCGTGAACGACCGGACCGGATCGCCCGTCCCGCCCGCCCGGCTGCCGAACGCCGGCGAAACCATGGCCGAGTATCGCGCGGCGGTTCAGATCACCTGCCTCGATCCGGCCTGCGCCGCGGATCCGGCGCTCGACCTTGTGTACGCTGATCCTTGGACGGTGTCCGGGGCCGCTATGCCGGAGCCGACCATCGCCTGGACGTACGCGAACCTCGGCACGCCTACACCCGTGCGCGCCGACTGCACCACCAACTGGCAGGGCTCCTGCCGGGGCGTCATCCACTACCCGATCCACATCGCCGCGCTGTGGACCACGCCGCGAACGACCATCACCGCGATCAACCCCGCGACCAGCGCCCCGTACCAGGCCTGCACCGACTGCCACAGCCCGAGTGACCCAACGGGCGTCCGTCGCGTCTCCGCCGGCCAGCTGGACCTGACGAGCAGCCCCTCCGCCGCGCCCTGCAACCAGCTGCAGTTCACGTCCTACTGCCAGCTGCTGCTACCGCATCCGATGCTGGACCCTGTTACTATTCAACCCGTTGTCGTGCCGGGGCCACCGGATCCGGTGACCGGGCTGCCGACGATGGTGACGGTCCAGGTGACTCCACCCATGAGCGGCGCGGGGGCGAATGCTTCGACCACGTTCTTCAGCAAGTTCTCGACTGGGACCGCCCCCGTGAGCTGCGCGGCGGGCGCACCTTGCGCACACACCGGCTGGCTCACGTCGGCCGAACTGAAGCTCGTGACAGAGTGGCTCGATCTCGGCGCTCAGTACTACAACGATCCGTTTGCGATCCCACCGCCCAACTGACCGAATGCGCAAACTCCTGAAGCTCGCGATCGCCGTCCTGCTCTTCCTCCCGCTGCTCGCACACGCAGCGGCGCCGGACGACCGACGGCGCTTCGACCAGGACTCAGGCAAGTACGTACAGGTCAGCGTGGCGGACCCGTACCTCGAGCTGCACATCGGTCCGGGCCGACGCTACCCGGTGTTCCATGTCATCGCCCGCGGCGAGACGATCCAGATCCTTTATCGGCGCACCGACTGGTTCAGGGTCCGTGACGAACACGACCGAGTCGGCTGGGCGCGCCGCATCGACATGCAGGAGACGCTGCTCGCGACGGGAGAGAAGCTGCCGCTCGAGCGCCTCGATCATCGCGACCTCGACTCCTACCCGTGGGAGGCGGGCGGCCAGACTGGCAACTTCGGCGGCGGCAACGTCAACGCCGTCTACCTGAGCTACGCGCTCAACCCGAATCTCTCGGCCGAAATCGCCGGCGAACATACGATTGGGCACAACTCCGACTCGGAGATGTTCCTGTTCGGCCTTGCGCACGCACCTCGTCCGGACTGGCGCGTATCGCCATTCGTGGACCTCGGCACCGGCGTGATCCGGGTGTATCCCAAGACGACCATCGTCGCGCCGCCGCAAAAGCGCGAGGTGCTCGGCTACTACGGTGTCGGGGTGAAGTGGTACCTGACCCAGCGCTTCCTCTTCCGCGCGGACTACCGCGCCTACCGCATCCTGACGAACCGCGATCAAAACGAGGACAGGAACGAATGGAAAGCAGGCTTCGCGTTCTTCTTCTGATCGTCTGCGGGTTCGCGCTCGGAGGCTGCTCGATGTGGCCGTTCCACCGCAAGTCGCACCGCCCGCCGCAGACCGTCGAGGCGACCGACACCGATACGTCGGCTCCGGTGGTCGAACCTCAGGTCGTGCGCCGGAAGGTCAAGACGCCGAAGATCCGGAATTCCAATTTCGAGGTCGGCGGCGACCTCGGCGTGCTGTCCGTCGAGGACTTCGGCGCCAATGGACTCGCCAATGCGCGGGTGATCTACCACATCACCGAGGACATCTTCGCCGAGGGCGTCTACGGCGAGTCCCGCCTCGGGCTCACGAGCTATGAGCGCCTCTCTGGCGGCTCGCGCCTGCTGACGGATGCGCAGCGCCGGCTCAGGTACTACACGCTGGATCTCGGCTACGACCTGTTCCCGGGCGAGACGTACGTCGGCAAGCGACACACCTACAACTCGGCGCTGTACGTGATCGCGGGCGTCGGCGCGACGCGCTTCGGCAGCGCGAGCCACTTCACGGTAACGGTCGGCGGCGGCTATCGCATGCTGCTCACTGATTGGATGGCCGCGCACGTCGACGTGCGCGGCCACGTCTTCGACAACAGCCTGCTCGGCACCACGCGCACCTCGAACAATCTCGAGGGAACGCTGGGCATCACGGTGTTCTTCTGATGCGGGAGAGCGCACCTATTGCGCGCGCCCTCGCAGCCGGGGTGCTTGCCACGCTCGTGGCGTGCCCGGTCGTCGCACTGGGCGACGCACCGGTGGGCTCGCTGACGCTGCCGGGCCGGACGGCGGGCTCGCCGGTGTCGCTCGACAAGCTGCGCGGCCAGGTCGTGATGCTGAACTTCTGGGCGTCGTGGTGCGGCCCGTGCCGCGAGGAATTCCCGCTGCTCGACCAGATGTACAAGCGCTACCGGGCCGCTGGCGTCACCATCGTCGGCGTCAATGTCGAGCCCGACTCGAGCGACGCGGAAGGCTTCCTCGCGAAGACGCCCGTGTCGTTTCCGATTGCGTTTGATCGCGACAGCGTGGCCTCGCGCATGTTCAAGGTCGAGGCCATGCCAAGCACCGTGCTGATCGACCGCACCGGCGTCGTGCGCTGGACGCACAAGGGCTACAAGCCCGGCGACGAAAGCGAATATCTGGACCAGATCCGGGCCCTGGTCCGGGAGAAGAGCCCATGAACACGCATCGTGCCCTGCTCGCCTGCCTGTGCCTGACGCTGGTCACCGGTTGCGCACCGATCCATCCCTGGGTGAAGCCCTACGAACGCGAGCACCTCGCCACGCGCGTCATGAAGTGGGACCGCGATCCGGCCTCGACGGCGTTCATGGCTCACGTGCGCGAGAACCGCGAGGGCGCGCGCGGCGCAACGGGCGCTGCGGGCGGCGGCTGCGGCTGCAACTGAATGGAATCCCGAGGATGAACGAGCCCGCCATGAAAGCCACGAGGTCCCGCCTGATCCGGACCGCGGTCGCGGTCACCTGCCTCTACGCAGGCACGGCCGTCGCGGGCACGCTGCCGGACGAACGCGCAGACGCGATGTGGCGCATGTACGACGGCGGCGGCATCAAGGTGCAGGGCCCGTCGGTGCTGGTTCGCAAGAACGTCACGGACAACGCCTCGATCAATGCCGCCTACGCGGTGGACCAGGTCTCGGGCGCCTCGATCGACATGGTCGTGCTCGGCGCCAGCCCGCTGCGCGAGGAGCGCAAGCAGAAATCGCTGGGCATCGATTACCTGTATGGAAAGACCACGTATTCGGCGTCGATCCAGGCCAGCACCGAGAACGACTACGACTCAAATACGGCGAGCTTTTCGATCTCACAGGACATGTTCGGCGACCTGACGACCGTCAAGCTCGGGGTCAGCAAGGGATGGGACTCGGTGTACCGGGTCGAGGTTCCGAGCCTCGTCCGGGATCCGTCGTTCCACAAGCGCGCCGACCGGCGCACGTGGTCGCTCGGCATTACGCAGGTGCTCACGCGCAACCTGATCCTCGCCTACGACCAGGACGTGATCAGCGAGTCGGGCTACCTGCAGAACCCGTACCGCGAGATCCGCTATCGCCTCGGCCCCGGCTCGCTCCAGTTCCAGTCCGCGGCGGAAAACTATCCCGGCACGCGCACGAGCACGGCGGCGGCCCTCAAGCTCAAGTACTACACGCCGTGGCGCGGTGCCGCGTCGGCCCAGTACCGCTACTTCTACGATACGTGGAAGATCCGTGCGAATACCTACGAAGTTGGCTACTCGCAGCCGCTGCGGCGCGACTCGATGATCGCGGACCTGACCTACCGCCACTACCAGCAGGGTCACGCGTCGTTCTACTCGGACCTGTTCGACTCGCCCAACCAGCAGAACTACATGGCCCGCGACCGCGAACTCGCGGCGCAGAGCAACAACTCGGTCGGGCTCGCGCTGTCGTTCGACCTGCTGAAGACCAAGCGCCACTACCTGAAGAAGCTCAGCGGCTCGATCCACTACGACTACATCATGTACAAGTTCGACGACTTCCGCGACGCGACGCAGGCCCAGACCTACGGCGCGGGGAACGAGCCGCTGTACAAGTACAACGCCAACGTGGTGCAGGCGTTCCTGACCGTCTGGTTCTAGGCCGCGCCGCTACGGCGGCGTGAGCCCCTTCGAGTACCAGACCTTCCCGTCCTTGTCGACGACGACGGCATCCATGCCGGGATGCTGCTCGAGCAGCCGAATGCCGTCGACCGGCCCCTTGATGAACACGGTCTTCGACCAGCCCTCGGTGTCCGTCGCGGTCGGACCGATGATCGTCACGCTGCGCACGCCGGTCGGGCTGTGCCCGGTCTTCGGGTCGATGATGTGGTGATAGCGGACGCCGCCTTCGTCGAAGTATCGCTCGTAGTCCCCCGACGTGGAGATGCCCACGTCCGACAGTGGCATGCTGAGCACGACGCGGCTCTTGTCGTCGGGATGGCGGATGCCGACGACCCAGGGCCGGCCGCGCCGGTCGCCGAGCAGCCGCGAATCGCCCCCGGCCGTGACGATCGCATTCCTGATGCCGTAGCGCTGCAGGATCTCGACGCCCCGGTCGCAGGCGTACCCCTTGGCGATGCCGCCGAGGTCGATGCGCATGCCCGGCCTCGCGAATCCCACGGCATGGCGTTCCCCGTCGAGGACAAGGTTGCGATAGTTCACGCCCGGCAGCGCCGCCGTGATTTCCGCCTCGGTCGGGCGCACGTGACGCGCGTAGTCGTAGAGGTACCCGACGCTCGCATAGGTGATGTCGAACGCGCCCTCGCTGATCTCGGAGAAGTGAATCGACGTCCTAATCAGGTCGAAGAGCTCGGGATTGACCGGCACCGGACCTTCCGCTCCGTGGATGTTGATCTGGGAGAGCTGGCTGTCCGGCCGGTAGTGGCTCATCAGCCGGTCGATGCGGCGCATGTTCTCCATCACCGCGTCGAGCGCGAGCTCGCCCTGCACCGGGTTGTCGTGCCAGGCCTCGACATAGATCCGGGTCCCCATCACCGTCTCTTCCCGACGGACCCAGTCCGCCCTGGCGCAGGTGACGGCGAACAGCGACAGGCCGATGAACAGGATTCGCGAAAAGACACGCATGAAAGCCTCCATGGCCGCATTATCGGCCCAAGCCGCATCGAATGCAGGGCATCCGGTCGGGTATCATGCGGCCCGGGGAACACGCGAGGATCACCGCGGTCCGACCTGACAGAACACCACACAGGGGATCTTCCATGACGGCGCGACGTTTCGTCATCGCTCTGACGCTCATCCTCGCCACGAGCACTGCGGCGCTCGCAGGTCCGCGCGAAGACGGCACACTGCTCAAGGCAACGCAGGTGATCGAAGACACTCAGGCAATGCCCGACGAGTCCATGCCGGACTGGTTGCTGCGCCGTGCATACGGGATCGTCGTGTTTCCCGACATGATCAAGGTTGGAATCGCCCTGGTGGGAGGCCGCGCGGGAACCGGCGTCATGCTGGTACGCGACGAGCATGGTCAGTGGCGCAACCCGCTGTTCGTGCGCACGGGCGGCGTCGGCTTCGGGCCGCAGTTCGGCATCGAGGCGAGCGACCTGATCCTCGTCCTGACGACGCGCCGCAGCATCGAAGGAATCACCGGCGGCAAGCTGACGCTCGGCGCCGGCGCCAGCGTCGCGGCGGGTCCCGTGGGCCGCAGCGTATCCGGCGCGACCGACATCGGCGGCGCCGAGATCTACTCGTACTCGCGCTCCAAGGGCTTCTACGGCGGCATCGCGGTCGACGGCGCGGTGATCAGCATCGACAACAAGGGCAACGCGGCGTACTACCAGAAGCCCGGCATCTACGCGTCGGAGATCATCACGACCAGCGCCGCGCCGCCGGCCAACGCGCAGCGCCTGCTCACGGCCCTGAGCCGCCTGCCGAGCATGTCCGAGGGCGCTCCTGCGGCGACTGCGCCCGCTCCCGCCGCCGCGGCACCGGCCCCGTCGGCCGCGCCGCCAGCGGACGGCCGCGGACTCGAATCCCGCGATGCAACCACCTATCCGCTCGGTGACGCACCGAAGCACTGACGCGGGGATTGCGCGGGCGCGCCTCCAGCGCGCCCGTTCCGCCCGTCGCCGCGGGACCGCAGCGTCACGCCCTCGGGCGACCGAGCGCCGCGATCTCGGCGTCGATCAGGGCCCGCCAGCCCCCCTTCGGCAACGTGCCGAGCTCAAGCGGGCCGATCGCGGTGCGCACCAGCCGCACGACGCCCACGCCGCATGCCTCGAGGAGCCGGCGGATGTGCCGGTTGCGTCCCTCCTCCAGGACGACCTCGAGCCACGACTGACGGGATCCGGTGCGCAGCAGGCGCACCGACCGGCATTCGAGCCGCTCGCCGTCGACAACGACCCCGGCCATCATGGCGGCAATCAGCACGTCGTCGCCCACCCGATCGATCTGGACGTGATAGGTCTTGGTGACCGCTGATTCAGGACCGGTGATGCCCGCCGCCCAGAGCGGGTCGTTGCAGAACAGCAGCAGGCCCTCGCTCGCCTTGTCGAGGCGGCCGACCGGGGACAGCCACGGGAGACCGGAGCCGTCGAGGCAACGATAGACCGTGTCGCGCCCGCGTTCGTCGCGGGCGGTGGTGACGAGGCCACGGGGCTTGTTGATCATCACGGCCATGAATTCGCGAGGCGCCGCGGCAAGGCCATCGATCTCCAGCAGGTCCACGTCGCCCTGAACGGGGAACTCCGGGTCGAGCACGATCCGGCCATTGATCCGCACGCGCCCGGCACGCACCCACGCGGCGGCCTCGGTGCGCGAGGTGATGCCGCGCTTGGAGATCACTCGGGCGACGCCGTGTCGCGGCGCGCCGGCGGTCGGCGCCTTGGGGAATCGGGCCATGGCGTGATCTTGGCCGAGCGCCCAGCGCCGCGCCAGCCGCGCGCGACCGCTGCGCCGTCGGCTATGCTGGCCCCGTCCCCACCGGACGGACTCGTGACCCGCCACCACCCCCCGACCGCCCCGACGAAGGACCTGACGCGATGAGCGAGGCGACCGTGCGCGTGCTGCTCGTGTTCGGCGGCCACCCGGGTGGGCGCACCGAGCGGCTGCGCCTCGCGGTCGAGTCTGGCGCGCGCGCGGCGGGCGTTCCCGTGGCCCTGACCGTGCGCCATGCGCTCGAATGCGGAACCGCGGAACTGCTGGACGCGCAAGGCGTCCTGCTCGGCACGCCGGAGCACTTCGGCTACATGTCCGGCGCGCTCAAGGATTTCTTCGACCGGACCTTCTACGCGGCAGAAGGAAAGTTGCGTGGACTGCCTTATGGGCTGTTCGTCAGCGCGGGCAACGACGGCACTGGCGCCGTTCGCGCGGTCGAACGCATCGTCGCCGGCTACGGCTGGTCTGCGATCGCGCCGCCGCTGGTCGTCGTCGGCGATCCCACTGCTGACGACCAGCATCGTGCCGAGGAACTTGGCACGACGCTGGTCGCCGGACTCGCTGCCGGCATCTTCTAGCGCCGCGGGATCAGGGCGTCGCGACGTCCTGCACGGCTCCGGCCTTCATGACGAAGCGCACGTGCTCGAGGCGCGTGATGTCCTCCAGCGGATTGCCCGCGACGGCGACGATGTCGGCGAGCTTGCCCGGCTCGACGGTGCCGAGGCGGTCGCTCCAGCCGAGCAGTTCGGCACCGCCGACCGTCGCCGCGCGCAGCGCCTGCTCGGGCGTCATCCCCCACTTCACCATCAGGGCGAACTCCCGGGCGGGGTTGATGTGCCAGTCGAATCCGCCGATGTCGGTACCGAAGGCGATCTTCACGCCCGCCTTGAGCGCGCGGCGGAAGGTCTTCTCGTGGATCTCGCCCATCTGCTTCCAGACGGGCGCACCAGCCGCGGCCCGGCCTTCGGCGACGTATTCACCGACGTAGATGGTCGGTACGTACCAGATCCCCTTCTGCACCATCGTGCGCAGGTCCTCGTCGGCGATGTAGTTGCCGTGCTCGATCGAATCCACCCCGGCCTCGACCGAGTTATGCACGCCCTGCAGCGCCATCGCGTGGGAGGCCACCTTGTGGCGCTGGCGGTGCGCCTCGTCGACGACCGCCCGCAGCTCCTCGAGCGTGAACGTCGGGATGTCATCGAGGACGCCGTTCGGCATCACCTGGTAGCTGCGGTCGGAATAGACCTTGATCCAGTCTGCTCCGTGATAGATCTGCTCGCGCACCGCGCGCCGGGCACCGACCGGCCCATCGACTTCCTGGACACCCTTCGGGACGACGACGGCCGGGGCGTACCCATGCAGCGGATACGCACCGGTGACATCCATCGCACGCGTCGCGACCTGCATCCGGGGCCCCGGGATGATGCCGCGCTCGATCGCCTTCTTGACGTCGACGTCGGCGTAGCCCGCGCCCTCGGTCTCGATGTCCCGGATCGTCGTGAAGCCCCACGACAGGATCCGCTTGGCATTGACGGTCGCGAGGATCGTGCGGTACTCCGGCGACTGCTTGAGGAGCTGCGCGTCGTAGTCGTCGGCCGTGATGTCGCCCTGCAGCAGCACGTGCGTGTGGCTGTCGATCAGCCCCGGCAGACAGGTCAGCGCCGACAGGTCAACGGCAGACGCGGGCGCCGCGCCGTCGGATGCGGATCGGACCGTGACGATCCGGTCCCCGCGGATTTCGATGTAGGCCGGACCCGTGGCCTTGCCGCCACGGCCATCCCAGAGCCCGCCGCAGTGCAGCCAGGTCGAACCCGCGTCATCCGCAACCGCCGGCTGGGCGCACAGCGACAGCTCGATGACGAGCGCCGCGAGCACAGCGCACCAACCCGGACGCCGGGGAAACAACTTCGATCCACGCATAGGTGATCCGCCCTCGATGAGATCGGCCGGTCGGCCGACGCGTCGCCAAATTACCATCCCCTTCACCGCGGCGAGAGCCTCGGCGACCCCCAACGCGGGGACGGACTCAGGGCGAACCGGATCCGGGCATCGCCCGGCCCCACCCGCCGTGCGTGGCGCGGGCCTCCGCAGCGCCGGGACCGGATCGCTCGCCCACTCATTATCTATATACAAATCAGCGGGTTGTTTACATAACGCGGCGCTCGCACGCGCGACGGGCCCTGCAACTCCCGGTCAATTCAGATCTTTTGGCAGGACTGGCGGCGGCATGCCAAAATATGCGGCTATTGACCGCAATGCCGCAGCCGGATGACGCGCTCATCCGGAGGCCGGCGCTGCGTTTTCGCTTTGCCATCACGTTCGATTCCGCAAACCACCCGACCCAGTCACGGAAGCTTGCCATGCCCCGCACTACACCCCTTTCCGATGTCCGCAATATCGGCATCATCGCCCACGTCGACGCCGGAAAGACCACGACGACCGAGCGCATCCTCTATTACACGGGGCGCAAGCACACGATCATCGACATCCACGACACGAAGGATCTGAAGACGTCGACGACGACTGACTACCTCGAGCAGGAGCAGAAGCGCGGCATCACGATCCAGTCCGCCGCCGTGTCTGCGTTCTGGCGCAACAAGAAGATCAACCTGATCGACACCCCGGGGCATGTCGACTTCACGATCGAGGTCAACCGCTCGCTGCGCGTCCTCGACGGCGCGGTCGTCGTGTTCGACGGCGTCGCAGGCGTCGAGCCGCAGTCCGAGACGAACTGGCGCCTCGCCGACAACTACGACGTGCCGCGCATCTGCTACGTCAACAAGATGGACCGCAGTGGCGCCAACTTCGTGCGCTGCGTGGACATGATCAAGAAGCGCCTCGGCGCGCGCCCGCTGCCGATCCAGATTCCGATCGGCTCGGAAGACAACTTCAAGGGCATGGTCGACCTGGTCGACATGAAGGCCCTGGTGTGGGACTCGGACGACAAGGACGCCGAGTGGAAGGTACTCGATATCGTCCCGAACCTCGCCGATGCCCTCGGCGTCACGATCCCGAGCGATCGCGCGATCCTGGACGACGTCGAGAAGTACCGCACCGAGCTCGTCGACACGTGCCTTGAGATGGACGACGAGGCGATGATGGCCTACCTCGACGGCGCGATTCCGACGAAGGAGACGCTGCTCGCGTGCCTGCGCAAGGGCACGCTGACCTCGGCGTTCACGCCGGTGCTGTGCGGCTCGTCCTACAAGAACAAGGGCGTGCAGCAGGTTCTCGACGCCGTCGTCGACCTGCTTCCGGCCCCGACCGACGTCGCGGCGATCAAGACCGTCGACGCCGATGGCAACCCGATCGGCGAGCGCGGCTGCTCCGACGACGAGCCGTTCTCCGCGCTCGCGTTCAAGGTCATCAATGACGCCTATGGCGCGCTGACCTTCATCCGCGTGTACTCCGGCGTGCTCACCAAGGGCGCCTCGGTGCTGAACTCGACCCGCGGCAAGCGCGAAAAGATCGGCCGCATGGTCGAGATGTTCGCCAAGGAAGCCAACCCGATCGAAGAGGCGCGCGCCGGCGACATCGTCGCGCTCGTGTCGCTGGCCGAGACCGACACCGGCGACACGCTGTGCGCGTCGGAGAACCCGGTGGTCCTCGAGCGCATGCGCTTCCCGGATCCGGTCATCAGCGTCTCGGTCAAGTCGAAGAACAAGACCGAGCAGGAGAAGTTCAACGCCGCCCTCGGCAAGATGGTCCGTGCCGATCCCTCGCTGCACCTCGAGACGGACCGCGAGACGGCCCAGACGATCCTGCGCGGCATGGGCGAGCTGCACCTCGAGGTGACGCTCGATCGCATGCGCACGGAGTTCAACGTCGAAGGCATCATGGGCCAGCCACAGGTTGCGTACCGCGAGGCGTTCACGAAGGTCATCCAGGAACAGTACATCCACAAGAAGCAGACCGGCGGTTCGGGCCAGTTCGCCGAGGTGTGGATCAAGTTCGAGCCGCTCGAGCGCGGCGCGGGCTTCGAGTTCGTGGACAAGACGGTCGGCGGCTCGGTGCCGCGCGAGTACGTCCCGGCCGTCGAGAAGGGCCTCAAGATGCAGAAGGAAGATGGCGTTCTCGCCCGCTTCCCGACGGTCGACTTCCGCGCGACGCTGGTCGACGGCAGCTACCACGACGTCGACTCGAACGCGCTGACGTTCGAAATCGCGGCAAAGGCGTGCTTCCGCGAGGCGATTCGCAAGGCCGGCCCCGTGCTGCTCGAGCCGGTGATGAAGGTCGAGACCGTCACGCCGGGCGACTACCTGGGTGACGTCATCGGCGACATCAACCGTCGCCGCGGCTCGATCCTCGACCAGCTGGAGCGCGGCACGAACATCGCGGTCGTCGCGAACGTTCCGCTGTCGGAGATGTTCGGCTACATCGGGCACCTGCGCGGCATGACCTCCGGCCGCGCGTCGTACACGATGGAGTTCTCGCACTACGACCAGGTTCCGCGCCAGGTTGCGGACGCGGTCATCGCCGAGGCCGCGAAGCCCGCCACGGCCTGATCGACCTGCTCCGGGCCGGCCGCGACGCGGCCGGCTCCGGACGACGGGGCGGCCGCCCGGCCGCCCGCGTCGCGGGCGGCCTCCACCCCCCCGCCGCACGCCTCACCCAATCGTTGTCCTGCACCGGGTGCCGGTGCAGGATTCCCCGGCTTGACAGCGCTGCCGGCGCGGTGTCCCCTTGTCTGAAAACAAGTGGATACCAGTTGGGTGCCGGAAGCATGCCGGTACGGACCGCAACGCGTTCCAAACCTACTTGGGGGGCTTCCCGATGCGCAGTACACGCTGTCGATGGACCGTGGGATTTGCAGCGGCACTCCTGGTCGCGCCCGTGCTGGCGGTCGCCGATACAGGCTCGCCGACGTCAAAATCCCCGTCGGATGCAGAACTGATCAGGATCGCGCTGTCCGCGGCGCCTGCCGGGATCGCCCGCCAGGCTGCGGTCGTGACGATGGAAGCAGACGGCACGATGCGCACGCTGCGCAAGGGCACCAACGGCTTCACCTGCATGGCGGGCAACCTCGACGTACCCGGCCCGGACGCGATGTGCGCCGATGGCGCTTCGATGGCGTGGGTGCATGCCTACATGGACAAGAAGGCCCCGCCCTCGCGTGCTGGTCTCGTGTACATGCTGGCGGGCGGGACCGATACGAGCAACACGGACCCGTTCGCCCACGCGCCGCCAAAGACCGGCAAGTGGATCCGGACCGGACCCCACGTGATGATCGTCGGCGCGGACAAGGCGTTCTACGAGCAGTACCCGAAGGGGTCGGATCCCGACACGAGCGTGCCGTACGTCATGTGGGCCGGGACCCCGTACGAGCACCTGATGGCGCCCACGAAGTGAGCCGCGGCCCGGGATGGCTCGCGAGTGGCCATCCCGGGCGTGCGCTCACTTCGGCGACAACGTCACCGGCACTTCCATGATGCTGTCGACCGGGAGCTTGTTGAGTTCGGCGGCTTTGCGCACCGCAGCCTCGCTCGGGCCTTCATACACGCAGAACGTCTTGGTCTCGTCGGCATTCGCGTAGGACTGCACCCAGCGCACGCCCACCGAGGCATTGTTCGCGTTGACTTTCTTCTTCGTCGCCGCGTCGAGGCCCTTGAGGGCTCCCGCCGGGAACGTGCGCTCGATCAGGTAGCGGTGGGTGGCGGTTTTCGGCGCCGGACTCTGGGCCGGCGCGTCGACGGCGAACGCGGGCGGGACGGCGACCAGTGCAAGGATCGCGATGAGCTTCTTCATGGGAGGGTTCTCCTGGGGCTGTAGGGATTTGGGATCATGGACAATCGGCGCAGGATCACTCGGCAGACGACGGATCGATGATGTCGGCCACTTTCGAGATCCTGTTGGCGGGGAATCCGCCGAGTTCCGCGTGGCGCCGGATCAGGGATTCGTCCGCGGCGTGGTAGATGCAGTAGATCTTGTCGGCCGTGACGTAGCTGTGGACCCACTGGACGCTCGGGCCGAGGCTGCTGAGGACACCGCAAGACTTCTGGGAGATATTCTTGAGATCGGCGGCGGTGAAGTTCCCGGCGCCGGGGATGTCCCTTTCGATGACGAACTTCGGCATGGTCGATTCCTTTCGTGTCGCGGGTTCGGTGCTGGCTTTCGGTGCGCCGGGGTGGCTTCAGTGACAGCCTCAGCGCGCAGGTGCAGGTTCTCCCGCCAAGCCGGCCCGCGTCTTGAATCGCCGCTGAAATTATTCTAAAAATCGCATGGACCCGGACGAGCGGGCCGCAGAGGCCTACATGGATGTGATCCGCGCCGGGACCCTGGAACTGCACCCGGCGGAGCGCCGCCTGCTCGTCGACGGCCAACCCGTGGAGCTCGGTGCCCGCGCGTTCGACCTGCTGCGCGTGCTCGCGGAGAGCCCGGGACGCCTCGTCACGAAGGCGACGCTGCTCGACCGGGTCTGGCCGAAGCTCGTCGTCGACGAGAACAACCTGCCGACCCAGGTCGCCGCCCTGCGGCGCGCGATCGGCCCGGACCTCATCCGAACGGTCGCGGGCTTCGGCTACCGGCTCGAGCTGCCCGCCACCGCCCGCGACGCGGCTCTGGCGCCGCCGGAGCAGGCAATGCCCCCACCCCGGCCCGGCGCCCGCCGGACGCCAACACGGCGGCTCGCACCGATGGTCGGGCGGGACGAGGACTTCGCCTCGATCGTCGCGCTATTTGGCCGAGGACGACTCGTCACGGTCGTCGGGATGCCGGGCGTGGGCAAATCGCGCCTCGCCGAGGAGATCGCCGCAAGTGGCGCGCTGACCCCGGCCGAGTCCGCGCTGCTCGTGCCGATCAGCCCCTTCACGGACGTGGCCCCAATCCCCGCGGCGATCGCGATCGGTCTCGGGTTGTCGCTGCCGGACAGCCTCGAGGGGTTCGAGGCGCTGGAACGGGCGCTGGGCGACAGGCCGACGTTGCTGGTCCTGGACAGCGCGGAACACCTTGCCTCGGCGCTGGCCGGCCCGCTCGGCGTGCTGATCGGACGGGTTCCGGAATTGCGGGTGCTGGTCACGAGCCAGATCCCGCTCGGCATCGCCGGCGAACTCGTCTATCGCCTCGGCCCCCTCGCGCTACCCGCACCGGGTGCGTCGCGCGCCGAACTCGGCGCGGCACCGGCCGTCGCGCTGTTCGCGCAACGGGCCGCCGCCGCCGATCGCGGCTTCGTCCTCGATGCGACGAATGCCCCGCTCGTGGTCGAGATCTGCCGGCGCCTGGACGGCAATCCGCTCGCACTCGAACTCGCCGCCGCGCGCGTCCCCGCGCTCGGCGTGTCGGCGCTGCATGACCGACTCGACGACCGCCTGCGGCTCCTGAAGCGCAGTGCCCGGACGGACGATCCGCGCCACGGCGCGCTCGATGCCGCATTCGAGTGGAGCCACGGCCTGCTCGGCCCGGCCGAGCAGCGGGTCTTCAACCGGCTCGGCGCCTTCGCCGGAACCTTCCCGCTGCAGGTGGCCGCGAGCTCGGTCGCCGACGCGGAAATCGACGCGTTGGAGGCGATCGACCTCATCGCGCGACTCGTCGACCGATCGCTCGTGACGGCTCTGCCTGGCGACCCGCCGCGTTACGTGCTGTCGGAAACGGCGCGCTGCTACGCGTTGGACCGGCTCGCTGCGGCCGGCGAACTCGAGGCCGCTCGCTCGCGGATGGCGACGACGCTGCTCGCGGAAATGGACACGGCATACGCCGACTACTGGTCGCTGGACGAGGCATGCTGGCGACGCAGGTACCTGCCGGAACTCGACAACCTCCGCGCCGCCCTGGCTTGGGCAGAAAAGGCCGATCGCGTTCTCGCCATCTCGCTGTACGGCTCGACGTGGCCCTTGTTCGTCGAGGCGGAACTGCTCTCTGACGGGCGCGCGGGCTACGAATCCCTGGTCCGCCTGCTGGGCGATGGACTGCCGCTCGGCCGCCTGGGCCGCTTCTGGGAAGCCGCGGCCGCCTATCACTCGACCGGGCGCTGCGACCGGGCCCGGTACGCCGCCGAACTCGCCGCCCGCATGCACGGGGAGGTCGGGGACGACCGCTCCCGGTACTACGCCCTGACCCTGCTGGTCGTGAACTGGCGCGCCGACAATGCCGCGGCACGCAGCGCCTTCGCGGATGCACGCCTGCTCGAGGATCCGGCGTGGCCGCCCCGGCTGCTCACACACGGTGCACTGACCGAGGCCGCGATCCTCATGGCGGCGGGTGAGCTCGACGGCGCGCGCGATGCGTGCCGGCGAGCCGTACGCCTCGCGCTGTCGGTGAGCGAACGCCAGGCACTGGCGGCGACGGTGCGCATCGTCGAGCTCGACCTTGCCTGCGGCGACATCGCCGGCGCGCTCCAGCTCGGCCGGCCACTGGCGCTCAGCCTGCGACACACGAGCCACCACGCGATGCGCATCGACCTGCTCACGCTGGTGCTGGGCGCACTGCTCGAGGTCGGAGACCTGGCGGAAGCCCGGGCGACGGGCGCCGAGCTGCACGCGCTCGCGAGCCGCATGGACCCGGGCCGGCTGTACGCGTCACTGGACGCGATGACGCTGCTGGCCTGCCTCGAGGGCCGCCACGACGCCGCGGCGCACGTTGCCCGCCAGGCGGACGCCGGCCATGAGGCGCGTGGCTTCGAGCGACGCCGGGCGCACGAGGCCCGGCTGCAGGACACCGCGCTGCGGCTGATCGAGTGCCATCTCGGCGCCGGATGGCGGACGGCACGACGGCCCGCACCGCTCGACGAGGTGCGCGCCTGCGCACTCGCGCTGGGCCTCGAGAGTTGAGCGCCGCGCAACAGCGTACGGGACGAGGCCAGCGTGGACGGCGCTGCACCGGCGGCGTACAAGACGATTTCCGACCCGTTCGCGGAGATCCCCCGTGCCGTTGACCCGACTGCTCGTGTTGGTCGTGCTCGTGCTGCCGGTGGCGGCCGTGGCAGCCGACCCGCCCGCTCCGCGTTACAGCGCGGAGGGGCGCCTCAACCTGCCGACCGATTACCGCGAATGGGTGTACCTGAGTACCGGGCTCGACATGAGCTACAGCGAGGGACGCCCGGAAGCGGACCACGTATTCGACAACGTCTTCGTGGACCCGACGTCCTGGAGCGCGTTCAAGCGGACCGGGCACTGGCCCGACGGCACGAGGTTCGTGCTCGAGGTCCGCAGCGCGTCGAGCCAGGGCTCGATCCTCAAGCAGGGCTCGTACCAGACCGAGGACGTCGTGGACGTGGAGATGCACGTGCGCGACGAGGCGCGGTTCCGCGGTGGCTGGGGATTCTTCACGTTCAGCAGCTCCGCGCCGGCGGCGGTGCTGCCACCAACCGAACGGTGCTACGCATGCCACGAGGCGCATGGTGCCGTCGACACGACGTTCACGCAGTTCTATCCCACCGCGCGAACGATCGCGATCCAGTCCGGGACCTTCAGGCCACCCGCCCGGAGCCCACCACGCTGAGGATCGCCATCCGTGCGCAGGGGCACGCGCGGCCGACCCGGTGGATGAATCGTGCACCACCGCGCCTTGCCTAGAGCGCACGCTCCATGAACATCGTGACGTCGCGAAATTCCACCGGGATGTCGTAGTACGCCGGGCACTCGCGGAACCCCAGCTCCTCGTACATCGCGATGGCTGACTTCATGAACGTGACGGTCTCGAGTCGCATCCGGCCATATCCGACCTCGCGGGCCTCGGCCATCAACGTCTGGACGAGGCGGTGGCCGAGCTTGCGGCCGCGGTAGGCATCGCGCACGTAGACGCGCTTGAGCTCGCAGACGCCCTCGCCGGACGCGCTGAACGCTCCACACCCGGCCCCGCGGCCATTGGCGATCGCGAGCAGCAGGTAGCCCGCGGGTGGCGCATAGGCGCCGGGCAGGTCGAGCACCCCCTGGTCGTAGTAGAACTCCTTCATCAGGTCGGCATCGAGCCCGAGGTTGGCGACGCGCTCGGCGTCCCACTCCATGAACTCGACGAGCAACTCCCGGACCTGTGCGAATTCCTTGGGAGTGGACGGCGCGACGATGTCGATCGCGTGCTCTGCAGTCAGTGTGAACAAATCCGATCCTCATGCGGGGGTCCGCGATTTTACGCCTTCTGGCGGACCCCGGCACGCCGGTGCGAGCGCGGGGTGCACGGCCCGTGCCCGGCGTCGCCGCGATCGTCGCAGGCCGGTCGGGCGCTTGGCCAATCCGCTAGAATCGGCCCACCGCTGGCATCCAGTGTGGACGGCATCGCCTTGGCACGAATCCGCTCCCGTCGACGCGCGGCGCTGCTGCTGCTTGGCTTTCTCCTGGCTCCACGACCGGGTCACGGCGAAGGCGTCGCGCTGACCTTCGACGACGTGCCGATCAATGGCGTGCTCGTCGCGGGAACGACGAACGCCGACTTGGTGGCGCAGGTGGTCACCGAGCTTTCATCGCACGGCGCGCCTCCCAGCTTCGGCTTCGTCAATGGCAGCCGACTGGAAGGCAACCCGGATGCCGCCGCCGCGCTGCAGCGCTGGGTCGCCGGCGGGCAGCGCATCGGCAACCATGCCTATGCCCACACCAACCTGGACGATGAGCCCGTCGAGCGCTTTCTCGAGGACGTCCGCCGCAACGAACCCGTCCTCGAGCTCGCCACCGATACCGACTGGCACTGGCTCCGCTATCCGTTCCTCCACGAGGGCGAGACCGCGGCACGCCAGCACGAGGTCCGGGGCGACCTCGAGTCGCGTGGCTACCGGATCGCCGAGGTCACGCTGGATTTCGAGGACTGGCTGTGGAACGAGGCGTATCCGCGCTGCGTCGCCAGCGGGGACAAGTCGGCGATCGCCACCCTTCGCGCGCAGTATCTCGAAGCGGCGGCTGCCTCGATCGACGAGCAGCGGACGGTGGCCCGTGCGCTGTTCGGCCGCGACATCGACCACGTGCTGCTGCTGCACCTCGGTGCATTCAGCCCCGTCATCCTGCCCGAGCTCCTCGTGCTGCTGAAGGACAAGGGCTTCACGCTCGTGCCGCTGGAGCAGGCAGCACGAGATCCGGCCTATGCCGCGGAACCCACGACCGAGCGACGCACCGGCACCCTGCTCGACCAGTGGATGCGGGCCCGCGGCATGCCCGCCCGTCGCGGCATGCCGGTAATACACGCCGCCGTCGCGACCGCCTGCCGATCCCGCCGCTGACCGGCGGCCCGGCGCCGTTCCGGGCCCGGGCGCGCCCGCCGGCACGGGGCGGTCGCGGTTGCCGCCACCGGGCGTGCGGCCGTAGCATGCGGGCAGGCGCGGTGGATGGAATCCGCTTCGCAACAGCCACCTCCGGAATTGACGATGGCGACGCCCGCACCGCCGAGCACCGACGCCGCGCGACGCACGAAAGTGTTCGTGAGCTATGCGCACGAGGATCGCCCACGCACGCGTCAGCTGGTGCACGCCCTCGAACAGGCGGGATTCGAGGTCTGGTGGGACGGCCTGATCGTCGCCGGCGCGCAGTTCGCCAACGAGACCGAGCGCGCGCTGGAGGCCGCCGCGGCCGTGGTCGTGCTCTGGTCCTGCCACTCCGTCGGCTCGCACTGGGTGAGGGACGAGGCGGCGGTCGGCCGCGACCGCTCGCGGCTCGTCCCGGTGTCACTCGACGGGACCGAACCCCCGCTCGGCTTTCGCCAGTACCTGTTCATCGACCTCTCCAAGTGGCAGGGGAAGGCCGGCGCGCCTGAGATCCGCGCAATCGTCAGCGCCATGCAACAGACGATCGGCGCGAAGGTGCCGGCACAGCCGGTGCAGCCGGGCATTCCGCCCGCGCGGACGTCGCGGCGCGGCGTACTGCTGGCCGGCGGCGGCCTCGTGCTGGCGGCCGCAAGCGGCGCGGGATGGTTCGTGACCCGGCGGCGGGCCGCCACGATCGCGGGAACCGACCACGGTGTCGCCGTCCTGCCGTTCAAGAACCTGAGCGGTGACCCCGGCCAGAGCTACTTTGCGGACGGGCTTTCCGCGGAACTTCGCGGCACGCTGGTTCGCAACCCGCACCTGCGCGTGATCGCGCAGGTGTCGTCCGAGGCCTTTCGCGGCGCCGAGGCGAACGCCGTCTCCATCGCCGACAAGCTCGGCGTCACGTACCTGCTCGATGGCAACGTCCGCCGCTCCGGATCGACGTTCCGCATCGCCGCGGAGCTAATCGACGGTGGCACGGGTTTCAGCCGCTGGTCGCAGACCTTCGACCGCCCGATCGACAACATCTTCGCGGTCCAGTCGGAGATCGCCACGGCGGTGGCGCAGGCCCTCAACTCGGAGATCGAGCGGCCGGCCGGCAGCGACGGGCGGCCCGCCGCGACACTGACCGGCGGCACGACCAACGTCAGCGCGTTCGACGCCTACCTGCGCGGACGAGCGCAGTACATCGCCGCCAGCGGCGAGGGTGAGGACCGCCAGGCGCTGGCGGACTTCGAGGCCGCGATCGAGGCGGATCCCGGGTTCGCGGCCGCGCACGCCGCGCGTGCCCGCTCCCTGCTGGTGATCGCCAACCAGTACGCGGACGCCACGCATACAACCGAGCTCTACGAGGCCGCCCTCGTCGCGGCGCGCCGCGCCGTCGCGCTCGCGCCGGATCTTGCCGATGCGCAATCGACGCTCGCCTACGTGCTATTCCAGGGACGCCTCGACGTGCGCGGCGCGCGCGAACCGTACGACGAGTCGCGCCGCCACGGCGAGGGCGACGCCGCGGTGATGGGGCGATTCGCGCTGTATTGCATCTACACGCGCCGCGAGGCCGAATCGATTCCGGCGATGCAGGTGGCACTGCGCCTCGATCCCCTGAACCCGTTGGTCCAGCTGGCGATGTCCGATGTGTTCTACTCCGCGCGACGATACGGCGAAGCGCTGCCGTTCGCCGACCGGGCGCTTGCCCTCAATCCCAAGCTGCCGAATGGCCGGTCCAGGCGTAGCCTCGTGCTGCTGATGCTCGGACGAACGGTGGAGGCGCGCGCGGCGTGCGAGGCCGAGGCTCACGAGATCGGCCGACTGCCAGCGCTGGCGGTCATCGAGCATCGGCTGGGCAACATCGCCAGCTCGCGCGCCGCGATGAACCAGCTGGTTGCGAAGCTCGGCGATAGCGCGCTGTACCAGCAGGCCCAGGTGCAGGCCGCGTGGGGCCAGACGGACGTGGCCATCGCGACCCTGCAGCGCGCGCGGGCCAGCGGCGACTCCGGCCTGATCTACTCGAACACGGACCCCCTGCTCGACCCGCTGCGCAAGCTGCCGGCATTCGATGAATTGCTAAGGGAACTGGGTTTCGTCTAGGCTCGGACGACCATTCGCTGGGATAGGGGATGAACCATGAAGAAGATCACGACCGTATCGCTCGCCATGTTGACCACGGCGCTGCTGCTTTCCGCCTGCGGCCAGAAGTCGGAACCCGCGGCACCCGCCGCGGCCCCGGCTGCAGCCCCGGCGGCGGCGCCAGCCGCGGATGCGGCACCTGCCGCACCGGCGCCTGACGCGGCGGCGCCTGCCGCTTCGGACGCCCCGAAAAACGCCTCGCAGGGTGGCGGCGACAAGCTCTGAGCCGATCGCCGCCGCGCGGGCGCAGGCCCACGCGGCGGCACCTCGCCTCGTCAGGGCACGGGTTCGACGACCTGGTTGATCCAGTCGGCGTATTTCGCCACGCGCGTGTAGACGCCTGGCTTGCCGTTGCCGGTGCAATCGTCATTTCCCCAGCTGACGATCCCGATGAGATGGTTCGGGTGGCCGCTCGCGAACACCACGGGCCCGCCACTGTCGCCAAGGCACGTCTTGCTCGTCTGCGACCACGCGCACAGCACCCCATCGTGGATCTTATCCGGCGCGACGCCGAGCGCCTTCGCACAGACCTCCCCGTGCTCGACCTCGAGGTCCGCCGCCAGAAGCTGGGCGGATGGCAGGAAGCCGTCCACCGGGTGCGTCTTGCCCCAGCCCAAGACCGTCACCGGGGTTGCATGCGCGAGCACCGGATCGGATTGCAGCAGGATCTTGTGGATCCGCTTCGGGTCACGCGGTGGCGCGGGCCCGTCGGAGGCGAAGTGCACGAGCGCGATGTCATCGTGGTACGGGTCAGAGGGCTTCCAGCCCGGATGCACGACCACGCAATCGATGCGGAAGGTGACGCCATCGCCGCGTGACACGTCGGATGCGCCGAGACGGATGCGGAACCCGTCCCGCACGACTTTCATGCCGACGCAGCGGGCGAGGTCGAACCGGGTCGACGCGGACGGGCCGATCGCGCCCTTCTGCTTGTCGTACGCCGGGCCGACGAGCGGAACGGAGACGGCCGGATCGACCACGATGCAGTGTGCCGCGGTGACAACCCAATCGTCGGCGATCAGCGAGCCGCCGCACCAGTGCTGGAGCTCCCACTTCTCGCGCGTCTCGCTGGCATAGTCATGCAAGTGCCGCGCCCAGCGGGCGTCGGAGATCTCACGGTAGATCTCGGCCTGCCAGCTGGCGTCGCCCGGCGTGACCTTGCGCCCGTGGTAGATTCGGCCGTCGTCGGTCGCGGCACTGGTCGCGCCATCGGTGGCACGCGGGGCGGTCGCCTCGACCGGGACGAGCGCCGCGGGCGCCCGCAGGTCGTCATCCTCGACCTCGGCCGCACCGAGGCTCGTCGCGAGCGCCACCAGCACGAATCCAAGGCCGGCCATCGCAGCGCAGGCGCGCTTCATCCGCAGCCACATCAAGGCTCGCCCTCGACTTCGACCTCGACGAAGTTGTCGGTGACGCGTCCGGCGAGGTCCTCGGCGACGTAGCCGACCTTGTAGGTCCCGGGCGCGACCGGATCACGCTCCACCTTGAGATCGCCGAGATTCTCGAGATGCATGACCTCGTCGCCGCCGTCGGCCGGTTCCAGCCGCGAGTCGCCGTGCTCGTCGACGACTTCGTAGACCATGCGCAGGTCGTCGCCCTCCTCGATGTCGATCTCGCGCGGCCCGTGCGTGGTGTACTCGACCGAGTAGATGAAATCGCCGCTCACGTCCTCGTTCCCCTCCTTGAAATCGAGCACGAAGGAGAGCGTCACGTCGAGCCACTTCTTCGTCCCTGCGACGCGCAGCTGAGCGGGCACCACGGCCCAGTAGAGGTCCTCGCCGCTCTTCCCGTCGAGCTCGTCGAACTCGGTGATCGGCGCCACGAAGCGCTGGTCCTGGTGGACGAGCGTGAACCATTCCCCGTCCCACTCGGTGTCGAGCGCGCCGGCCCCTTTCGGCTTGACCGGGATGGCGCCGATGATGATCTCCTCGTCCCCCTCGCTGCGCGAGAGCACGAATCGGACATCCGCGACCTCGTCGCTGTGCACCACCGACTTGATCTTGACGTGCTTGCCCGGGCTCGCCATCCGCCCGCTCGCGACGGGCGCGTCCAGCGAGGGCTTCGGGAGCTTGAGCTCGGGGGCGCTCGTGGGGAACTCGGCATAGTTCGACAGGAAGGGATACCAGTGATTCTGCGGGCTCGCGGACCAGTCGATGCGGTCGTAGGACTTCTTGGTGTTGTGGTCGTGGGAGGCGAGCGTCTGTCGATTGGGCGGAAAGAACACCGACAGGCCATTGGCGTGCCGGCGCGCGTCACCGCTGAATCCATAGGGCACGGCGGCGCGCGCCGCGGCCATGACCGCATCGGCATTGGCCGCGGTGCGGGCGTCGACGCCGCCTTCCTTGATCTTCTGCGCGAGCTGAACGACGTCGTAGACCTCCATCCCGGGGGAGACCCCGTCGATGGGAGGCGCGGCCGAACGGCCGAACTCGTCGGCTTCGTGGCGGGCACGCGCCATCCGCACCCACGCATCGTGCTTGCCGCCGGCGATGTAGGCGTCCGCGGTCGCGCCGAGGACCTCGAGCGCCTGGTCGACGGCGGCGACCTTGTCCAGGTCCACCACGCTCAGCGTCGCGGCGCGGGCCTTCTCCTGCATCTCGTGCAGCTCGGACGTCCTGAACTGGTCCCGGTACGTGTCGACGATCACCTGACCGAGCGCGCTGCCATCCATCGTCGGCGACTTGCCCAGGCGCGCGAGCAGGTTGCGATAATCCCAGCCGTCGGCAGGCTCGATCTCCTCGGACGCGACCAGCACGCGCGCATACGGGGCGAGTGTCTTGGCGACCTCGATGTTCGACATCAGGCAGGCGTCGAAGCCAACCAGCTCGATGCGCCCGGTCACCTGGGCGACCGTCGCGAGCGTCGTGGCGACCTCGTCGATCGTCAGCGTATCCGAATCGCTCGACTCGGCGACCGCGACGCCGGCCCATGCCATGCCATGATCGCCGAAGATGACGGCGTAACGCTTGGCCGGATACGCCTTGGTCGCGGTGTCGAGGAAGCGCGCGAGCGTGCGCTTGTCGCCCATGTCCGCGTGGCCCCAGTCCGCAAGCTCGACGAGCTTGCCCTTGTCGACGCGCAGCAGCTTCGCGGTGTCCCAGTTGGCCATGCCGGCGACGGGAGCGTTCGTGTAGAGGCCCACGCCCTCCGGACTGCGCGCCGCCAGCACGACGACCTGGACCGCGGCGGTGCTGCCCACGGCCGCCATCTCGGCCAGGTTGCGCATCATCGGCTTCTCGAGGTCGTTGTCGGCGTCGAGATAGACGAGCACCGTCCATTCGGCGACCGGTCGCGGCGCGTCCTGCGCGAGCGCCATCGGAATCCCGACCATGCTGCAGAGCACCATCACGACCGAGCCCAGGACCGTTCGATGCACCATTCGGGTTCCTCCCGCCAGATAATCCCCGAGAGTAACCTGCCGCGCGTCCGGCATGGCGGCAGCGTTCGCCGGGATGTGCGGCCCCCCGCAGGTAGAGTCGGGCAGCCCTGCAGCGTCGTGGTGTCGAACGTGGGCAATCCCCCGCGGTGTCTCTCGACGACGAAGCCGGCAGGACTCGAGGCACGGCGCCGAGGGCGGCAGGCCCGTCGCGCCCCGTGGTGGACCTAGCCTGCGGCGCCGCCGCCGATCCGATCCTGCGTGCGCAGGTCGAAGTCGCTCGCGTCGTGCCGCTCGTGCAGCTGGTCCGCAGGCGGCCCCCAGGAGCGATTGACCTTGGCTCCGCGGATGACCGCCGGTCGCGCGGCGATCGCCTCGGTCCATCGCTGCACGTGGCGGTAGTCGGCGACCTGCAGGAACTCGGCGGCGTCGTACACCTGCCCTTTCGCGAGCGCGCCGTACCAGGACCATGCAGCGATGTCCGCGATCGTGTACTCGGACCCGGCGAGGAACTCCGACTGCGCGAGCCGGCGGTCGAGCACGTCGAGCAGGCGCTTCGCCTCCATCGCGAAGCGATCGATCGCATATTCGATCTTGACCGGTGCGTAGGCATAGAAGTGGCCGAAGCCGCCGCCGATGTAGGGCGTGCTGCCCATCTGCCAGAACAGCCAGGACAGGCACTCCGCGCGCGCCCCCGCTCCGGTCGGCAGGAACGCACCGAATTTCTCCGCGAGGTAGAGCAGGATCGCCCCGGATTCGAACACGCGGACCGGCTGCGGGCCACTGCGATCGAGCAGCGCCGGGATCTTCGAATTCGGATTGACCGCCACGAAGCCACTGCCGAACTGGTCGCCATCACTGATCCGGATCATCCAGGCGTCGTACTCCGCGCCCGACCGGCCGAGCGCCAGCAGTTCCTCGAGCAGGACCGTGACCTTCACGCCGTTCGGCGTTGCCAGCGAGTAGAGCTGCAGCGGATGACGCCCCACCGGCAGGTCCTTGTCGTGCGTGGCCCCGGCAATCGGTCGATTGATGCTGGCGAAGCGCCCGCCACTCGGCTTGTTCCAGACCCAGACCGCGGGGGGGGTGTAGGACGGGGATTCATCCATTGTCGCTGTCTCCTGAAGACGGGGTGGCTCGCGCGCGGGAACCGGCCAGGTCCCTCTCGCGAAGGGCGGCGGACCGGAGCGAGCTCCCCGACATCTTGCCACCCGGGCGCGACCGGCTAAACTCCTCCGGCATTGCGACCCCGAGGGACGACCCATGCCGGCACGGACGGCGTCATGCCACTGCGGACAGCTCCGGATCGAGCTCGACTCCGAACCGCGGGCGGTCGGCATCTGCCATTGCCTCGCCTGCCAGCGGCGGACCGGCAGCGTGTTCGCCACGATCGCCAGCTTCACCGCGCCGTACCAGGTGAGCGGCACGGCGACGGAATACGTCCGCGCCGGGGACCAGGGGGCGCGATTCCGCTTCCGGTTCTGCCCCGTGTGCGGCACGACGGTCTTCCACACCGAGGAGGGCACGGAGGGCCGGATCAGCGTGGCGGTCGGCGCATTCGCCGATCCGGGCTTTCCGCCACCGCGCCTGTCCATCTACGATTCCCGCCGCCATCCCTGGGTCACGCTGCCTGTGGGCACGCGGGCGTTCCCGCGGGATCCTGATTGAGGACCGGCCTGCGGCCCGCGCGCAGATCCAGGACTGCCGCGACGCACTCGCGCATAGGCGCCATCGATGCGACGGCACGGCTGCCCATCGCATGATCGAAGCGCGCGCCCTCGGCGCAGATTGCAGCACCGACGAGGACGTGATAACCGTATAGGAGTCTCCCCGCATCCAAGGCACGTCCACATGCTCTGCAGGTCACTCAGCTGGGTCCTGGTCTCGCTGCTCTTCAGTTCCGCAGTCCATGCAGGCGCCGTTGCACCGATCGCGGTGACCGCGCAGTCCTTCGGCTGCATCACCAAGCTGACGCCCGTTCGGGGTTTCTACGTCGGCAACCTCAAGGGCGACCTCGCCGCGACTCTCAAGGTCGCGCGCTCCGCCAACGGGGGCACCTATCCGCCCGGCTCGATCGTGCAACTGGTGCCGACCGAAGTCATGGTCAAGCAGTCGCAGGGATTCAACGCGGCGACGCACGACTGGGAGTACTTCGACATCGCCGTGTCGAAGGCGGGCACGTCGATCCTCAAGCGCGGATTCGCGGAGACCGTGAACCGGTTCGGCGGCAACTGCTTCGCGTGCCACGTCAAGGCCGAGGCGAAGTGGGATTCAATCTGTGAATCGGGCCACGGCTGCGACCCGATCCCGGTCACGCCCGCGATGGTCAAGGCACTGCAGCATACCGATCCGCGGTGCGATGGCGCCGACCACGTGAGCGCCGCGGATGCAGCCGCGCTCGCGCAGCTGGCCGAGATGATGAAGCCGAAGTCGCCCCCGGCCCAGAAGTCCGACTGACCGGGAGCGACCCGCACGGCGCCCGGACCGGGCTCACTCTTCGGTCGGTCGCCAGGCCGAGCGCAGCATCGTCGCCGCCGCGTACAGGATCACGCCGATCACGAGCCACCGCATCAGCGGCAGGTGGGACGCGAGCGCCTCCACGAGCGGGAACGCGAGCGCGGTCCCGACCAGCCCGCCGATCGTGAGGCCGAGCGCCACGCGCGCATCGAAGCGGCCTGACTTCAGGAATCCGAGGCTGGCGACCGGGATGAGCACGCCGTCGCTGCCGATCATGATCGGGTAGGCGGCGACCGGATGCATGCCGAGCAGCGCGAGCAGCGCCATGCTCGGGGCGTAGTTGCCGATGCCGGCGCACATCAGCGCGCCCAGCACGAAGTTCGCGGTGACCGCCACTGCGAACCGCCAGCCCTCGAGCCCCATCGCCGTGCCACCTGGCGGCAGCACGCCGATGTTGGTCATCGTGAAGAAGCACGCCGCGACGACCAGGGCGGTCCCCATCAGGATCTGGATGGTCCTGCGCTTCATCCGACTGACGAGGCCCGCGCCGACCCAGGCGCCGCACCCGGCACTCACCACCATGCAGGTCAGCAGCACCGGCTCGACGCGAATCGCGGCGGCGAAGATCAGCGTCCCGAAGAACGCCGGGATCGCATTGCCGACATTCATCGTCCCGGGAATGAGCTCGTCGACCGGGTATCCACGCAACTTGAACAGGGCGGTCATCTGCGCGTAGTTGCCGATGCCGAGCGTGTCGAGGAAATTCGTCCCGACCCCGATCAGCACGTCCGCTACGGATGGCCTGGCCACCGCCGTGCGGCGCCGCGCCTGCACCACCCAGGCGATGGCGAAGGCGACATTGACCAGGACCAGCACGAGGTACAGGAGAATCTGCGCGGTGGGCATCGTGGTCCTCGCTTCGACACGCCGACCCGGATCACGTGAACGAGGACCCGCTGCGGCCCCGGTCATCCATGCCTGGTCATCACGGGATCGTACGCGACTCGGCGCGTGACGTGCGGCCCGTCGAGCCTCCGCTCGACCGGATGGGCGCCGGCGTCAGCGACCCTGGCCGCCCGCGCCCGGTCCGGGCTCCGCTGCATCCAGAGGCCAGCGCGCGAGGAATTCACAGTGGGCCCGGATGGGTTCGACCGTCGCGCCGCGCTGCAGCTCCGCTGGGCGGTAGCCCGACCGGATCTCGAGAACCCGCACCGCGCGCCCGCTGACCGTGAAGCGGGCGCGCCAGTCCTTGATCGCGAGCCTGAACTCGTCGCCGATGCGGCGGATGCGTCGGTAGGGATGGGGTGCCGCACCCAATGCCAGCGTCGCGTCGATGCGCTCGCGCAGCGGCAAGCCGATGCGGGCCTCGATCCATGCGGCCTGCGCAGCCGCGCTCGCCGACCAGCTGACCTCGTGCGCGGCAACGGGATCCGACGGCGCACCCGAATCCCCAAGCCAGCCGCTGCGTGCCGCAGGATGGGCGTCGGTGTAGGCGACGTACGGCTTGAGATCGAGCACGGGCGTGCCATCGACGATGTCGACGTCGCGGACGTGCAACGTCAGGCCGTCGACGCGCTCGAGCCGGACGACCGACAGGCCGATCGGGTTGGGCCGATGTGGCGAGCGCGTCGAGAACACCCCCTTGCGCCCGGACACGCTGCGCGGTGGCAGGACCTTCGGGCGCCATCCGCGGTTGAGGTGGAACCAGAACACCACCCAGATGTACTCCCAGCCGTCGAGGTCCTCGAGCGCGTGCTCGAAATTGCGCCCGGGGAGCAGCTCGATCGTGCCGCGGATCCCCTCGGCCGCGCGCGGCTGGCGCGCCGCCTCGACCTTGGATCCGAGCGCCGTCCGCACGTGGCCGATGGGGTCCAGCGTCAGCGAGGCCAGGTCGGATCCGGACTGGGACATGGGGTTTCCGGCTGCGTCCAACGGAGCGCGTCGTGGTGGCACCGGGCGCCGAGCGACGATGCCATGCGTGCCCCCGAAGTATGCCGGCTCGCCGGTCGCGGCTGTGCAGTTCCGGCGGGTTCCGGATCAGCAGGACAGGCCCGGCTACGACTGGCGACCGGCCGAGTCGCGCCTGGCCTGGATCCACGGCACCGCCGCGAAGGCGAGCTGGGTGGCGAGCCCGAGCAGGCCCGGAACAGTCGCGAATCTCGCGAGGTAGGCATCGAGCCCTTCGCCGAACACGAGCGTCGCGATCGCGAGCTCGAGGATCATGAGCAGCGCGAAGGCGGCCAAGCCCATCGAGATCCGTGTCGCCGATTCGTGCGCGACGCGGAATCGACGGGTGCTCCAACCCGAAAGCCACCACGACACCGACAGGACGACCGGCGCCTCGAGCGCAACGGCCGCGGTGGGCCCGATGCGCGGCGCGAGCAGCGTGACACGGACGGCACCGACGGCGAACGCGACCACGAAGACGCCGAGCGTGTAGGCCACGCCGGCGAGTAGCACGCCGCGCCGGTCCGGGGGATGTCGCTCGAGCGAGCCGGGCTCCACGGTCACGCCTTCCCGGCCCGCCGCAGGTCAGCGCTGCGCATCGAAGAAGTCGAGCACGAGCTTCCACGACCAGTCGAGGCCGTACTCGTGCCGCAGCGGCGCGCGGCAGTCGAGCACGTTCGGCCAGCCAGCCCCGGGCCTGTCGCCGGACCAGCCGTCCGGATCGCCGGCGCAGTAGGTCCGACAGTCCGCGCGGAGGGCGACCGCGGCGAACGACGCCGCGGGCTCGCCGCGGTACGCGCAGCCGTTCGCGTCCCCCCAGCGCCGCGTCATCGCGGTCGCCCCGGTGTAGTAGTAGCGGTCGCCATCGCTCGTCGTCGTGGTCCCCGCGTCCTCCCATCGTCCCGGCGGCACGGTCGGATCGTGCTCGCCCGTGATCACGAGGAGCGGCAGCTTGCCCGGCGTGGCGGGCGGATCGGCGTAGCCCCGGTGCGGCAGGCCGATGATCGGCGCGATGGCCCTGAGGTGGGGTGCGCTGCGCGCATCCTGGCCCAGGTCCCAGGAGAACATCCCGCCATTCGAGCCCCCGGTCGCGAACACGCGGGCCCGGTCGACGCAGAGCCTGGCTTCGACCTCGGCGAGCAACGCCATCGTGAAGGCGACGTCGTCGGCCTGGCACTGCGTCCAGGAGCAGGTACTCCGGGCGATGCCCGTGCACGACGGATAGCGGTAGTCCTGCGTCCGCAACGGGTCGCAGACCGCCGCGGCCGCGCCCGTCCCGGCGCCGCGCTCGCCCGCTGCGGCGACGCCCGTCGTCGACCCCCGGAACGACCACGAGTTGCGCCTCGAATCCGGGTCGCCGGACCCGAGTCCACGCGGCGCGACGACGATGTACCCGCGCTCATCGGCGAGGGACTCCACGCCCGCTTCGCCGAGGAATTCGTTCTCGTCGCCGCCCCAGCCGTGGAACACGACGACGAGCGGCAAGGCGACCCCCGGGCTGTACCGGGACGGCACATGGATGCGATAGCGACGCGTCACGCCCTGGTCCGCCAGCTGGTACGTGCCGCTGGCGAGCGTCTGACCCGCGCATCCGGCCGACGGACTTGCAGCGACGCCGAGGGCGGGCGCCATCCCGGCGACGGCGATCAGTGCGAGGCGTGCGGACCGGCTTCGCGTCATTCGAGGGCCTCCGAGACGGACTCGATCATGCAGGGAACTCGCCGGCCAGCCGCACCGCGCGAACTCCACGAAGCTAGCGGACCTGCTCGCAGGCCGCGCTTCCGGTTCAGTCGAGCGGGACGAACGCCTCGGACTTGAGTCGCCAGCCGCCGTCGTACGGGACCCACATCGCGAGGTACACGCCGGTCCTGCGCAGGGTCCCGTCCGGCTTCTTCCAGATTCCCTCGAAGCGTCCCCGCTCCGCGACCCGCCTGCCGGAGGACGCGACCTGGATGGAGATCGGGATGCGCCGGTACGTGACGAACGTCGGATCCTTGAATTCCTCGTCCGCGTAGCCGCGCACCGCGGCATCCACGCCGCTGTCGACGCTGCCGGTCGAACCCAGGATCGCGTGATAGTGCGCGTCGAGCAACCCGCGCAGTCGAGTCGCGTCGTGCGCAGCGATCGCGGCGTTGGACTCCGCTCGCTGCGCCCGGACCGAGGCGATCGCGTCCGTCGCGGGCGATGCCTGGGCCGTCCCCGTCCACGCACCGAGGAGAGCCAGCACCGCGCCCGCAATTTCATCGGCAACCCGTGCGAACAGTGGTACAGGAGCGCGCGCCGCGCCCCGCTTGAAACAGGGCCAGGAAGGCTTGGGGGTGGACGGTCAACGGCCGTGGAGCGCGGCGACGACCGCGTCGAAGAACGCGTAGGTCTCCGCTTCCTTGTCGTCCTCCCAGGCGTGCTCCCAGGCCGACAGCTTCACGACCACGACCTTCTCGACCGGGTCGACGAGCACGAACTGGCCATGGATGCCCTGCGCCGTAAAGGGACGGTGCTCGCCGGGCAGCAGCCACCACTGGTAGCCATAGCCGAGCGGATAGCCCGCCGCGAGCCGGCCATACTCGACCTGCGGGTCGTGCGGTCGCGTCGCCTCCTCCATCCACCCGGCAGGCAGCAGCTGGCGGCCGTGCCACTCGCCGCGATTCGCGAACAGCAACCCGAACCGACCATAGTCCCGGAGACGGACCTGCAGGCCGCCACCCGCCATCTCGCGGCCGGCCGCACCGGGCTGGTCGAGCACCCAGCGCGCGGGCGCCTCGGCGCCGATCGGCTTCCAGAGCTTCTCCGACATGTACGTCGACAGCGGCATGCCCGCGACCCGCTCGAGCAGGGCTCCGAGCACCTCGGTATCGCAGGTTGCGTAGTGGAAGAGCTGGCCCGGTGGGCGGGCGGCCTTGAACGAACGGCAGAAGTCATAGAGGCCGCCGCGGTTTCGCGAGACCGTCGCCGCGAACCCGGCGATGTCGGAGTCCGGGTCCTCGTACTCCTCGGTGTAGCTCGTGCCCGAGGACATCTCGAGGACCTGGCGGATCGTCGCCGGCTCGTACGCGGAGCCCTTCACCTCGGGGAGGTACTTCGCGATCGCATCGTCGAGGCTGCGGATCCTGCCCTCCCCGAGCGCGATCCCGATCAGCGTCGAGACGAAGGACTTTCCGGTGGAGAAGGACGTGAACAGGTCGTTCTGGTCCGCACCGTCGTAGTATCCCTCGAAGACGATGCGGTCGCTCTTCAGGACCAGCAGTCCGGTCGTGCCGGTGCGCGCGACGAAGTCGGCGATGCCATGGATGCCGCCGCCGGCCGCATAGCTCACCTCGAACGGCGCCGCCGGCGGGTTGAGCGGCGAGACCCAGGCGCCGCTCGCGACGCGCCGCGTCGGCAGGATCTCCTCGAGGTTGCGGAACGTCGCCGCCGGGTTCGCCGGCGCGATCCACGTCGCGAGGTCCGCGACGCCGGAGCCGGCCCGTGCCGCCGGCGCGGGGAGCAGTTGCTTCGCGTCGAGCCGCTTCTCCGCCGCTGGCACCGGGGTCGTCACGACGAGCAACAGGGCGGCGATCACGGCGAAGCGGAGCGATGCGGGCATGGACGTCCCCCGGATTCGGGTTGGCGGGAAAGTTGCGATTCGGTGCTCCGGAATCTAGCAGATTGGCGACGCCCACCGGCAGCCTCGCCGCGGAGCGACGGCCCGCCCGGGCTACGCATGCCTCGCGGTGATCAGCGTGCTGCCGGATGGCAGCGCACGGTAGGCCACGTCAACGAACCCCGCCTTCGCGAGCCAGCTCGAGTACTGCGAGCGCGTGTAGGACGCGCCGCCCTCGTAGAGGTTCATGAAGGTCAGGTTGTAGTACGCCGCCTCGACGGGGGACACGCGATCGTCGTTCAGGATCCCGGCACCGGTGATGCACAGCAGGCCGCGTGGCGCGAGGCTCGCGTGGGCATGGCACAGCGCGCGTTCGGCATCGGCCGGCGACAAGACCTGGATGACGGCCTTCATCAGCGCGAGGTCATGCCGGCTCGCCGAGGGCGCCGCGACGATGTCGCCCGCCTCGAACTCGACGCCGACGTCCCCGGATTCCGCCAGCAGCGGCCTCGCCAGCTCGAGTCCGGCCGGCAGCTCGAGCAGCGTGCGGCGCACGCGCGGATGTCGCTCGGCGATTCCAGTGAGCGCGCTACCGGGACCGCCGCCGATGTCGATGACGGACCGGACTTCACTCCACTCGAGCATCTGCGCGATCGCGCGGCCGAACGCCCGGGCGCCGGGCATGAGGCCGCGGAAGAACTCGACGGCGCCGGCGGCATCGGCCGAGGCAAAGTCGTGCAGCGCGGCCGGACGCCCCTCGCGGATCGAGGCCGCGGTCTGCAGGTCCGCATGCCACAGCTGCGCGACGAGACCCTGGTCGCCGCCGACGTAGCCGGGCCGGTCGCGCACCAGGAACTGGCGCGCCTCGTCCCCGTTCATGAAACTCCCGGCCCGCAGATCCAGCAGGCCGGCCGCGACCAGGGCATAGAGCAGCCGCTCGAGGCGGTCCGGTGCGACGCCGAGGCGCCGGGCGACCTCGTGGGCCGGCAGCGCCTCGTCGGCGAGTGCCGAGAAGAGGCCGAGCTCGATCCCGGCATGCAGCGCGTAGGCCGGCGCCACGCCCGCCTGCAGCTCCCGGATGCGCATGGGGACCCTGGTGGGCTGAGTCATCGCTGATCCTCGCGTGCGCCGCCGGACGGGCGCTGGGCTCCGGCATGCTAGCGAACGGCCCGCGCCAGGACCATGCCGGCCGCGATCGGCGGACCTGTTCCGGGGCGCGGCCTGTCCCGTATCCTGCAGTCGCGATGGCCGACCCGAGCCAGCAGCCGGTCCGTGGCCGGCCGGCGGGCGCGGGCGGACGGCGGTCACCCGGCGTCGCCCGGCCCCCGTCCGGCGCCCCCTGCGCACGACCGCCCGATTGGAGGACAGCCATGGATGTCTGGACCCGGACCTGTCTCGCGATCGCGGTGCTCAGCGTCGCGCCATCGGTCGGGGCGGCGGAGGCGCCGGATCCGGTGCCGAGGCCGCGCGAGGTCGCCGCGGGCGTCTGGACCATTCCCGAGGTGCCGGTGCCCGACCGGGAACCCGATGGCAACACCGTCGTCTTCGCGGTGCAGGACGGACTCGTGGTCGTCGACACGGGCCGGCACGCGTGGCACCGGGATGCGATCCTGGCGCTTGCGCGGCAGCAGCATCGGCGGGTGCTCGCCGTCGTCAACACGCACTGGCACCTCGACCACGTGAGCGGCAATCCGGCGCTGCGCGCGGCGTTCCCGCGCCTGAAGGTGTATGCGAGTGGTGCCATCGACCACGCGCTCGACGGGTTCCTGGCGGCAAGCGCGAGGGAGAGCGCACGCTACATCGACGACCCCGCAATCCCGGCCGCCACCCGTGACGATATCCGGTCCGACCTGCAGGCGATCCAGCGCGGCACCGTGCTGAAGCCGGACATCGTGATCGACGCGTCCCGCGTGCTCGCACTGGGACACCACGAGTTCAGGATCAATCTCGCGCCGTTCGCCGCGACCAGCGGTGACGTGTGGCTGTACGACGAGGCCAGCGGCGTCGCGGCGCTCGGCGATCTCGTCACGCTGCCGGTCCCGTATCTCGACACGGCCTGTCCCGATGGCTGGCGGGCGGCCCTGTCCGCGGTGGCCGCCACGCCGTTCCGCATCGCGGTGCCGGGCCATGGCCCTCCCCTGACGCAGGCGACGTTCACGATCTACCGGCATTCGTTCGAGCGCTTCCTCGACTGTGCGGCCTCCGCGCGCAGCAAGGAGGACTGCGCATCGCAGTGGGCGGATGACGTCGCATCGCTGCTGGCCGGCGGACCCGCACGCGACCCCGCGCAGACAGCGAGTGGCGCCGCGTACTACGTCGACCTGCTCCGCAGGGGCGCGGGGCGCAGTCGCTACTGCGAAGCCAACTGACGGGGACCCGTCACGCCCGGCCGGCCGGCCGGGCGTAGAAGCCCGTCGAGGCCCATCCGCACCGTGGCGAGGACCCCGCCCCCCGATTCCACGAACGGCTTGACATGCAAGTATTTACTTGCCTATTATCCGCCCAGATCCACCCTGCCCGTCACGGACGATGGCCGCACCCAACGACCCGGACCTGCTGTTCAAGGCACTCGCCGACCCCAGCCGCCGCAAGCTGCTGGACCTGCTGCATGCGCACGACGGACGCACGCTGATGGACCTCTGCGAACACCTCGACATGACGCGCCAGGGCGTCACGCAGCACCTGGCGGTCCTCGAGGCCGCCAACCTGGTCGCCACCGTGCGCCGCGGGCGCGAGAAGCTGCATTTCCTCAATCCGGTGCCGCTGCAGGCGATCTACGAGCGCTGGATTGCCAAGTTCGAGAAGCCGCGCCTCAGGGCGCTTGAAGACCTCAGGAAGCGACTGGAGGATTCCGATGGCTAGATCTACCTTCGTGTACGTGACTTACATCCGCACGACCCCCGAGCGCCTCTGGTCGGCGCTGACCGTCGACTCGGAGTTCATGAAGCAGTACTGGTTCGGCGTGCACTGCGAGAGCGAATGGACCGCGGGATCCCCGTGGAAGATGCTCGCCCCGGATGGGCAGGTCCTCGATGCCGGCGACATCATCGAAGCCGAGCCGCCGCGGCGGCTCGTGATCCGCTGGCGGCACCAGAAGATGCCCGAACTGCAGGCCGAGGGCGAGTCGAGGTGCTCGCTGGAACTGGAACCGAGCGGCACGGCGATCAAGCTCTCGATCACGCACACGATCGAGCGCGAACCGTCGAAGTTGATCGAGGCCGTCTCCGGTGGGTGGCCGAAGATCATCTCGAACCTGAAGTCCCTGCTCGAGACGGGTTCGGCGGTGCTTGCGGACGCGTACCCGAAGGCGGGATCGCGCTAGGGAAGGAATGCCCGGATCGCGCCGCGACGTCACGCGCCCTTGACGTCGCGGCGCGGGCTCGTTCTGTCAGCCGGCGATCCCGGGTGCGCGAGCACTCGGGATCGCCCCCCGATCGTCCCGGCGACCGCGAACGGGGTCGCGGGCCCCGCGACTCAGTTGCCGAACTTGTAGCGGCCGCGCACGTAGAAGTACGCCCCATTGATGCCGAGCGGATGCGTGAAGTTGTAGGGGAACGCGCCACCGTATGTATTGCCGTCGCTGGTTCGATCGGGGTAGCGATTGAAGACGTCCGTGCCCCCGATCGCAACCTGGAACGACGGGGTCAGGTTGACGTGCACATCGGCATCGATCGACCAGGCCGGGGCATAGCGCTGTGCGTTGCCGCCCAGCAAGGCAGGATCGTTCGAGTCGTAGCTGAACGCATACAGCTCCCCATAGCGCGTCGCCTGGACCCGGCCGCCGTAGCGGTCACCCGTCCAGTCGGCGGCCAGGATCAGCTTGGTCTTGGGCGAGCTGTACTCGAGCGGGATCAGCACCGTCGAGTCCGCGAGGGACAGGGTCGGATCGATCGCGGTCAATGCCGCCGAGCTGTCGCGAACGTGATCCGCGCTGATCGAGTTGCGATTGAAGGCCGCGCGTAGCGAAAGCTGCCCGCCCAGCAGCTGGCGATCGTGGCTGACGACGATGTCGACGCCCCGGGTCGTCGTGTCGAGCGCGTTCGTCAGGAACGTCACGGAGCCGATGTCGGTCGCACCGGCATTCTGAAGGTACGCGGACACGGCATCGCTCTGCAGTGCGCCGGTCGGCGTGATGCGATCGCGCAGCTTGATCTGGTAGAAGTCGACGGACGCGAGGGTGCGCTCGCCCCGCCAGGCGAGTCCCACGGTCGCGTTGGTCGAGCGCTCGGGCTTCAGCGGCGTCGCGCCGAGGCCCTTGGCGATCGGATCGGACGGCGGCAGCCAGGCGTTGTTCTGCAGCCCCGTGCCGTCGAAGTTGAACTCGAGCGTCGCGAAGCGGATGCCGGTCTGCGCGAGGGCCGGAGCGCGGAAGCTCGTCGAGATCGCCGCGCGCGCGAGGAAGCCGCGGTCGAACTTGTAGCGCAGGGAGAACTTGCCCGTCGTCGAGCTGCCGTAGTCGCTGTAGTCGCTGTAGCGCGCCGCGGCACCGACGAGCAGCGCCTCGGTGACGTCGAGCTCCCCGTCCAGGTACAACGAGGTGACGTGGCGGCGCAGGTTCACGGCATCCGCGGGCCGCAATCCCGAATCGCCTTGCGCGCCGGGGGGGATCGGCTCGCCGAATTCATTCTGGAAATTCGGGCCCGCCGCGTAGGAGGCAGGATCGCCGGGCGAGGTGTGGTAGCGCTCGTCGAGGTACTCGGCGCCGACCGCGACCTCGAGCGGCTTGTAGGCATGCACGTCGATGGCATGCGTGAGGTCGACGTTGAGCGCCCGCTGCTCCGTCGTGAAATCGGCGACGTGGAAGCTGGTCGGGCTCGCCGCGCCCAGCGACGCATTCAGCGAATTGGTGAGGCCGTAGCTGAAGGTGTTGTAGCCCTCGCGCGCGCTGACGTCCCAATGCCAGCCCGCATTCTCGCCCTTCGCCCCGACCACGATGGCATCGTCGCGGCTGTCGTTGACCGACACCGGCAGGAAGCCGTTCGGGTAGATCGACAGCACGTTGCTCGGGTCGCCCGGGTAGCGGAAGAACGCCGCACCCCGCGAGTTGCGCCAGTTGAGCGTCGCGAACGAATACAGGTCCACGCCACCGAGCGGCAGCGACAGGTTGTAGAACAGGCCCTTGTTCTCGAGGTCCGGATCGCCCGAGCGAAAGAGCACCTGGTTGTCGAGCGCAAGGTCCGCCGGCGTCGAGTTCCAGCTCGTCCAGGAGGCACTGCTGCGTCCCGCGCGATTCGTCGCGTCGCGCTTCTGGTAACCCGCGCCGAGGCGGATCCAGCCACCGTCCCCGATCGCGAAGCCGGAATCGGCGTCGATCTGGCGGTTGAGACCGTCGGTGATCGTCGTGCCGGTCGGGGCGAAGTGGGTGCGATTCTCACCCAGGCTTGCGTCGATGGAGCCACCGCGAGCGCCGGACTTGAGGACGATGTTGACGACGCCGGCGACGGCATCGCTGCCGTAGATCGCACCGGCACCATCCCGGAGGATTTCGATGTGATCGATGGCATTGGCGGGGATGGTGTTGAGGTCGACGGCAACCGTGCCGTGGAACAGGCCCTCGAAGTCCATGACCGCGTTGGTATGGCGCCGCTTGCCGTCGACGAGCACCAGCGTCTCGTCAGGCGCGAGGCCGCGCAGCTGGATCGCGCGCATGGTGTCGGAGGTCCCGCTCGCGGATGCACGCGGCATGTTGATCGACGGCGACAGCGCCTGCAGCCCCGCACCGAGTTCGCCGGTGACGAGCGCCGCCCCCGTCTGCTCGGGGGTGAACACGTCCACGGGTACGGACGCGTCGAAGGCGGTGCGGTTGCCGAAGCGCGAGGCGAGCACCGTGATCGTCTCGCCGAGGTCCGGGGTCGCGGCGGCCTCTGCGCAGATCGCGGGCGCCGCGGCGGCCGCGAGGATGGCGGCGGTGGTCGCACGCAAGATATTCATTTTCATTGATCTTGTATCCCTTTCCCAAGGGCGGCGCGACATCCCGACCCCTGTAGCCTGGACCATGCGCGCGGCCAGGCACGCAGTCTGCCCGGACCGTCGTGGCGTCGCAATTTCCGCTCGGAATGGTCCCAGCGTCAATGGTTTGAGGGCACCGGGCAGCCCCCGGCACCGGGACGACCTGACCCGTGCGACACTATTCCATCCGGCGCCTGGCGCCGCATCCCACGCCGAGCACGCCGATGTCGAATGCCGCGCCGCAGCCGATCCTCCGAACGGTCGACATCGTCTCGCTGATCGTCGGCACGGTCATTGGCGCCGGCATCTACAAGGCACCGGCCATCGTCGCCGCTGCGCTCGGCAGTCCGACCTGGATCATGCTGGCCTGGGTTGCGGGCGGCATCGCGGCGGTGATTGGCGCGCTCTGCTACGCAGAGCTCGCGACGGCCTATCCGAGCTTTGGCGGCGAATTCCACTTCATCGGCCTCGCATTCGGCGAGGCGGCGGGGTTCATCTACGCATGGGCGCGGACGGTGGTGATCCTGCCCGCCTCGATCGCCATGCAGGCCGTGCTGCTCGGCGACTACCTGACGCCGGTCCTGCCGCTCGGGCCGCACTCCGCAACCGTCTGGGCCGTCCTGATGATCGTCGCCCTGAGCACCCTCAATGCGATGGGCGTCCGCTTCGCCCGCATCGCGCAGAACCTCTTCGCCGTGATCGAGATCGGCACGGTGGCCGCGATCGTAATCGCGGGATTCATGGGGCATGGACATGGCGATTTCGGGACTGCCGCCGCGCCCCTCCACGCGGGAAGCCTGGGCACCGCGATGATCTTCGTCGTCCTGACCTACGGCGGCTGGAACGAGGCCGCGTACGTCTCCGCGGAAGTCGCCGATGGACGCCGCGGCATCCTGCACGGCGTGCTGTGGGGGCTCGGCACGGTCACCGTGCTCTACCTGGCGATCAATGCGGCCTACCTGTGGGGACTCGGCCATGCTGGCCTCGCCGCATCGACGGCACCGGCCGCGGACCTGTTCCGCGCCGCTTTCGGCCCACGCTCTGGCGTCCTGCTGAGCGCCATCGTCGCGTTCTCGTGCATGAAGGCGATCAGCGCCACGATCTTCTTCGGTGCCCGCAGCAACTATGCGGTTGGCCAGGGGTGGCGGCTCTTCCGCTGGCTCGGCAGCTGGCATGCCTGCGGCGCACCGCGTCGCGCGATCCTCGCTCTTGCCGCCCTGTCGCTCGGCCTCGTGGGGCTGGCGACACTGATGCCGAACGGCTTCCAGGCGATCGTGGAATTCGAAGCGCCGGTGTTCTGGCTCTTCATCACACTAACCGCCCTGTCCCTGTTTGTGCTGCGCCGGCGTCATGGCCTGCCGCGGCAGGCGTTCGCGGTCCCGCTGTATCCACTCGTGCCCGCGCTGTTCGTCCTGAGCTCGGCGGCGCTGGTGTGGTCCAGCGTGATGTACACCGGGATCGGTGCGCTGGTCGGCGTCGCATTCCTGGCCGTCGGCGCGGTGCCGCTCTGGCTCGAGCACAGGCGCAACGCACTCTCCTCTGCCTGATCGGCATCGACAACGCGCGGGCAACTCGGGCGACGTCCGGCACGCCACCCCATCACGTCGGGTCGGGTGTCGGAGCCGGCGGATTTGGCGGCACGGCACGCAGCCAGGCCCATCCGATCAGCAACTGCGCCAGGACCGCCACGCCACCATCGACCAGGAGGGTCGTGCGGATCCCGAGATGGGCGACCAGCGCCCCGGTCAGCAATCCCCCGATCGCGAGCCCGCCGCGCATCCCGAGCATGTAGATGCTCACCGTACGCCCCCGCAGGTGACCGGGCGCCGTGGTCTGCAGCAGCGTGTTGGTGGACGTGTTGCTGACGCTCATCGAGACACCCGCCAGTGCGAGTATCAGCGGCAGCCAGGTGATCGACGGCGCAAGGCCGCAAACCGCCACCATCACGCCGTAGGCCGAACCGAACCCGACGCAGAGCCAGCGACGATCCCGGGCAGGATCGACGCCGAGCAGCGCCACGGCGCCCGCGACTCCGCCGACGCCAAAGGCCGCGATGGCAAAGCTAAATTCCGCGCCCGTCCCGTGGAGGACATTCAGGACCAACACGGGACAAAATGTCACGAGCGGCCCACAGAGGAGACCAGCGCAGAACGTCGACAGCAGGGCACCGCGCAAATACGGGTCGCGGAACATCGCCCGGATCCCGTCGAGCGCGTTCGAGCTCGCCGGCCCGACCGGATCGGTGGGCGCCCGCCGCGGCAGGATCCAGAGTGCAATGCCGATGAAGGGGACGTAGGACAGCGCACTCAATGCGAAGCATCCGAGCGATCCGGCGGTCGCGAGCAGGACGCCCGCGATCGCAGGGCCCGCGACGCGCGAGATGTTGAACTGCGTCGAATTGAGGGCGAGCGCCGACGGCACCTGCCGGGGTTCCACGATCGATGGCACGATCGAGGAGAACGATGGCATCGACAGCGCATCCGTCACGCCGACCACCAGCGACAACGCGACGATGATCCACGGACGGATGCCACCCTCGATCAGCAGCACGACGATCGCGATCGGGCACAGCATCTGCACGGACTGGAATCCCGCGATGACCCGCCGCCGGTCCGCGCGGTCGGCCAGGATCCCTCCGGGAAGCGTGAGCAGCCACACGGGCGCGCTCATCGCGAAGGCATCCAACCCAATCACGAAGGACGACGCGCCGAGGCTCACCAGCAGCCAGGGCTGCGCGACCTGCTGCGCCCAGGTGCCGATGCTCGACAGCAGGCTCGCGCACCAGAATGTCCCGAAGCGCCGGCTTCGGAGCAGATCGAGGGAGGTCCTGAAGGAGGAGGCGGGCATCGACACGGCCAGGGCAATCGTCGCGGTCGAGTATCCGCTCGTCCACCACGCGCCACCAGTGCCGGCGAGGCCATGCCGGACGGCCCGCGACTGCGCCTCGGCCGCCGGCACGTGGAATCAGGAATTTCGGCGGGCACCCATCGGTCGCCGCCTGGACACGATTCGGTTTCGCCCCGCGAGCGGACCGTCCCGCCGCGCAGGCGCTCACGGCAAGGCGGCGGCGTCCCGACCGTACCGCGCGCACGCCCTGCTAGGCGCGCGAATCCTCGCAAGCTGCGCCTTTCGTCCGCGACGACGCGCCTCCAGGTTCAGGCCCTGAGCGCGGCGAGCACCTCGTCGAGCATCTTCTTCGCATCGCCGAAGAGCATCCGGTTGTTCTCCTTGTAGAACAGCGGATTGTCGACGCCAGCGTAGCCCGAGGCCATGCTGCGCTTCATGACGATGGAGGTCTTGGCCTTCCACACCTCGAGCACCGGCATGCCCGCGATCGGGCTGCTGGGGTCGTCCTGCGCGCTCGGGTTCACGATGTCGTTGGCACCGATGACCATCGCGACGTCGGTCGCCGGGAAGTCGTCGTTGATCTCGTCCATTTCCATGACGATGTCGTACGGAACCTTGGCTTCGGCGAGCAGCACGTTCATGTGCCCGGGCATGCGGCCCGCAACTGGATGGATCGCGAAGCGAACATTCTTGCCCTTCTCGCGCAGCGTCTTGGTGATCTCGTAGACCGTGTGCTGTGCCTGCGCCACGGCCATGCCGTAACCCGGGACGATGATCACGCTACTGGCATCCTTGAGCAGCTCCGCGGTCTCCTGCGCGCTGACCGAAGTTACCTCGCCCACCGGCGCAGCCGCGCCGCCCGCAGTCTTGGGCGCACCGCCGTCGCTGCCGAATCCACCCGCGATCACGCTCAGGAACTGCCGGTTCATCGCGCGACACATGATGTAGCTGAGGATCGCGCCGCTAGAACCGACCAGCGCGCCGGTGACGATTAGCAGGTCGTTGGAGAGCATGAAGCCCGTCGCCGCCGCCGCCCAGCCCGAGTAGCTGTTGAGCATCGACACGACGACCGGCATGTCGGCGCCGCCGATCGCCATGACCATGTGCACGCCGAACAGCAGCGCGATCGCGGTCATCGCGTACAACGGCAGCATGCCCTGCTCGATCGAGCCCGCCGCGAGGAAGCGCTGGCCGAGGACCAGCACGAGGACGAGCATCGTGAGATTGAGCCAATGGCGCGCCGGCAGCATCAGCGGCTTGCCGCCGATCTTGCCCGAGAGCTTGCCGAAGGCGATCACGGATCCCGAGAGCGTGACCGCGCCGATCAGCACGCCGAGGTAAACCTCGACGTGGTGGATGCCCGCCTCGGCGGGGCTCATGCCGGCCGCTGCGGTCGGATCGATGTAGCTCGCGTAGCCCACGACGGTGGCGACGAGACCCACGAGGCTGTGCATGAATGCGACCAGCTCGGGCATCTGCGTCATCTGCACCGTGCGCGCAAGGTAGAGGCCGACGCCACCACCGGCGACCAGCGCCGCGAGGATCCAGCCAAGGCCCGACAGGCTGACGTGGGGCCCGAAGATGGTCGCGAGCACGGCGATCCCCATGCCGAGCATGCCGTAGAGGTTGCCACGCCGCGAGGTCTCGGGATTGGAGAGGCCGCCGAGGCTCAGGATGAACAGGATGGTCGCACCGATGTACGCGACCGAGGTGATGCTGCCTGACATTCTTCGCTCTCCGTTACTTGCGGAACATCGCCAGCATGCGGCGTGTCACCGCAAAGCCGCCGAACATGTTGACGGCCGTGAGCGCGATGCCGGCGACTGCCAGCCAGCGGATCAGATCGTCAGGCCGCGCCCCCTCGCCCGCCACCGACGCCACCGCCGGCGGGGCGATCTGCACGAGCGCACCGATCACGATGATGCTGCTGATGGCATTGGTGACGCTCATCAGCGGCGTGTGCAGCGACGGGGTGACGTTCCACACCACCATGTAGCCGACGAAGCAGGCCAGCACGAACACCGTGAAGTGACCCAGGAACGTGACCGGCGCGTAGGCGCCGATCAGCAGGAACACGAGTGCTGCCACGCCGAACATCGCCGCGGTCTTGCCCGCCGAGGCTGGTTCGCCTCCGCCACCGTGGCCATGGCCCTTCTTCTGCGCGGGCATCGCAGCCGCCGCCTTGGGAGGGGTCGCGCCGGCCGGTGCCGCCGACAGTCGCGGGGCCGGCGGCGGCCATGTCACCTCGCCCGAGTTGACCACGGTCGCGCCCCGCAGGACCTCGTCTTCCATGTTGACGTTGATCTGCCCGTCCTTGGTCTTGCAGAGTTCCTCGGTCAGGCGCAGCAGGTTGGTCGCATAGAGGTTGCTCGACTGGCGCGGCAGGCGGCTCGGCAGGTCCGTGTAGCCGATGATGGTCACGCCGTACTTGGTGACGATCTTGCCGGGCTCGGTGAGCTCGCAGTTGCCGCCCTGCTCGGCGGCCATGTCGACGATGACGCTGCCGGGCTTCATCGACTGCACCATCTCGGTGGTGATGAGCTTGGGCGCCGGCTTGCCCGGGATCAGCGCGGTCGTGATGATGATATCGACTTCCTTGGCCTGACGGGCGAACGTGTCGCGCTGCGCCTTCTGGAAGCCCTCGCTCATGACCTTGGCGTAGCCGCCGACGCCACTGCCCTCTTCGACATAGTCGACCGGCACGAACTCGCCACCGAGCGACTTGATCTGGTCGGCAACCTCGGGGCGAGTGTCGTTGGCGCGAACGATCGCGCCGAGGCCGGACGCCGCGCCGATTGCCGCGAGGCCCGCGACGCCCGCGCCGATGACGAAGACCTTGGCCGGCGGGACTTTGCCCGCAGCCGTGATCTGGCCAGTGAAGAAGCGACCGAACGCATGGGCCGCCTCGATCACGGCGCGGTAGCCGCCGATGTTGGCCATCGACGAGAGCGCATCGAGCTTCTGCGCGCGCGAGATGCGCGGCACGCTGTCCATCGAGAGCACGGTGGCCTTCTGCGCGGCCAGCGACTTGAGCAGGTCGGGGTTCTGGCCGGCCCAGATGAAGCTGACGAGCGTCTGGCCGGCACGCAGCTTGGCCACCTCGTCGGCATTGGGGGCCCGCACCTTGAACACGATGTCGGCCTGCGCCCAGACGCTCGCGGCGTCAGGCGCGATGTCGGCGCCGGCGGCTCGATAGGCGTCATCGCCGATCGTCGCACCCTCGCCCGCGCCAGCCTCGACGAGGACTGAAAAACCGAGCTTGCGCAGTTTCTCCACTACGTCGGGTACGGTCGCAACGCGCTTCTCACCCGGGAAAATTTCCTTCGGAACGCCTATGACCTGAGGCATGTTCTAGTCTTCCCCTGCATGCGTTGAGTCGGCCCGTGCGCCCCGTTCGAACCGGGCATCGCGGGCAATTTCCCGAATATCGCACATCAACGTGCAACGCGTCAGCCGTAGATTCACAGACGCGGCCTGCTCGCATCGCCCCAGCATCCAGGCCGCCATCACTGCTTGTGCGGGTTTGGCCGGGATCGGCTGCAAATGCCGCGTGAACACGCGGATTCCCGGCGACGGTTCCGCGTTGCAACGCCAATTTCGGGCCGGCACGGGTTGCGCGAGCATCGTCCGCCGCCGTCCGGCGATACGGATTGACGCGGCCGTGTGTTCCCTTGAGGGAACACACTTCGTAGCCATGGCGCAAGGGAGGGGAACGGGCGCCGAGCACGCGACGCAGCAGCGCACGACCGGAACCGGGAGTCTGTTTGTCCGCCCGTACCGTGCTCGAGGACAGCACGGCCGGCATTGCGGATGCGGTAGCCCACGCCGACTGCCATCAGTTATGATGTGCCCACATCATTATGTGGCGCAGCCCATGAATCAGGATCTCGCTCCCAGACCGTGCGTCTGCACCAGCATCCGCAAGGCGGCACGGATCCTCGCCCGGACCTATGACGCCGCGCTCGCGCCGGGGGGCATGAATGTCACCCAGCTGGCGGTGATGCGCGCGATCCTCCGCCATCCCGATGAGCCATTGACGCGGGTTGCGGAAGACCTCGCGATGGACCGGACCTCCCTGTATCGCGCCATCGGGCCATTGCGCAAGCGGCGCTGGGTCGCGCTCAGCGACGGGAAGGACAATCGATCCCGCACCGCATCCATCACCCGCAGCGGAGAGCTCGCGCTTTCCCGGGCGAACCCGAGCTGGGCTGAAACCCAGAGCAGTGTCGTGGATCGCTTCGGACATGCGGAGTGGCAAGCCTTCGTGGCCGAACTCCATCGATTGCTCGAGTGCACACCGAACACCAGCATCAACGCGACGAAATCCGGAAGACGCACATGACCACCCAGAATCCCGATTCGGCCCAACGGAACCATTCACTCGATCCCGATGACTGGGAGCAGTTCAGGGCGATGGGCCACCAGATGCTCGACGACATGGTCGACTACATCCGGACCGTCCGTGACCGCCCGGTGTGGCAGAGCCCTCCGGCCGAGGCTCGTCGCGCCCTCGAAACGGGACTACCTCGCGAGCCGTCCTCGATCGAGGAGGTATATGCGCGTTTCAAGGAGCACGTCCTGCCCTATCCGACCGGGAATATCCACCCTCGGTTCTGGGGCTGGGTCATGGGAAACGGCACGCCGGTCGGACTGCTTTCGGACCTGCTCGCCTCCGCGATGAATTGCCATGTGTCCGGGTACGACCAGGCAGCCTCCCTGGTTGAAAAGCAGGTTGTTGGATGGCTCGCGGAAATGCTCGACTTCCCGCCGGGCGCCAGTGGCCTGCTCGTCAGCGGCGGGACCGTCGCCAACCTGATCGGCGTCACCACGGCGCGGAACCACCTGTCCGGCACGAACGTCCGCAAGGCAGGCGTCGGCCCCGCCTCCACCGGGCCACTCACCGTCTACGGATCTGTCGCCACCCACGGCTGGGCGGAGCGCGCCTGTGACTTGATGGGGCTCGGCTCCGACGGCTTTCGCAAGGTGCCGGTCGACGCTCACGATCGCATCCAGCTGAACGAACTCGTCCGGATCCTCCAGGAGGACCGTCGTCGCGGGTGCAAACCGCTGTGCATCGTCGGCAATGCGGGCACCGTCGCGACGGGGGCGACTGACGACTTGAACGCACTCGCCGACATCGCGGCCGCCGACGGCTTGTGGTTCCACGTCGACGGCGCATTCGGCGCGCTGGCGAAACTATCGCCGAAGTACCGCTCCCTGGTAAGCGGGCTGGAGCGGGCGGATTCCGTTGCGTTTGACCTGCATAAGTGGGGCTACCTGCAGTACGAGACGGGGGCGGTCCTGGTTCGCGACGCAAGAATCCACGAAGAGGCGTTCTCCTTCGCGCCCTCCTACCTCGAAACATTCACCGGCGGCATCGCCGTAAAGCCGACGGAATTCGCGTCCCGTGGCATCCAGCTGTCGCGCGGCTTTCGCGCACTGCGTGTCTGGATGAACTTGTCCACCTACGGCATCGACAAGATCGGCGCCGCGATCGAGCGAAACATCGAGGACTCTCAGTATCTCTCGGCGACAGTCGATGATCACCCCGATCTGGAGCTGCTCGCGCCGACCGCGATGAACGTCGTTTGCTTTCGCGTCAAACCCGCGGGCCTGAACGAAGCCGAGCTCGATGCTCTCAACTCACGCACGCTCGTCCGGCTGCAGGAGTCGGGCATCGCGGTCCCATCCAACGCGCGCATCAACGGTCGATTTGCCATCCGCGTGGCGCACACGAATCATCGGACAATTCGCACGGACTTCGACCTGCTGATCGCGAGCGTACTGGACATCTCCGGACAATTGCTTGGCGCGGACCGAAGCGGCCTTGGCGCGATGACCTGGCCGACTGGGCCAGGGCGATCGACAAACTAGCACCGGATGACCGCTAGGACTTGGCGGAAGAGCCGAGAGCGCCGCCCACCAGGGCTTGAAACGTCTGCTGCAGCTCCGCTGGGGCTGGAGGGTCAGCTTGTTCCAGGGACCAGGCGATGAGGGTTAGCAGCGTGCTCGCGACGAACCTGGCGGCAAATGCAGGCAGCGCGGCTCCGTCGGCGCGCTCTGCCCGACGCTGGGTGAAGATTGCGGAGACGCGAACTTCCAATGCGTCCTGCACCATCCGCTCCGTAGCGCTCCGCGACGGGCCGGCGGTCAGCGAGCGGTAGACAGCTCGGGCGCGTTGCACGTGCGCAAAGAGCGGCGTGCACTCGACAAGAAACGGTTCATTCGGGAGCTCGATGACCATCGGCAGCACGATTCGATCAAGCTCCGAGCGCAGCAGGTCGTCCTTCGAAGAGAAATGCCCATAGAACGTCGCGCGACCCACGCCGGCCTTGCGGACGATATCGCTCACTCGAATTTGGCCATAGGCACGACGGCTCATGAGCCCGAAGAAGGCTGCGGTCAGCGCCATCCGCGTCTTCTCAACCCTGGGGTCGACGAGTTCCGGGACAGCTTTCGATTTCTGTTCCGGAACGGGCCGGGACGCACCGCGTCTACTTGCCACGGCGATACCGCGCATGATGTCCTGCAGTCATGAACGCCCTCTCCGTCGATCGATTCATCCGTCGCTCCCAAGCTGCCGCTTTGGTGGGCCTGCCGGTATTGTGGCTGTTGATGTTTGCGCTGCACTTCAGATCGCCATCCGAGTTCTTCGTCTTGCGGATGCGTTACGTGCCCGTTCCCGCCGCGGAAAAGGTCGCTCATCTGATCGCAGCACAGAATCGCTGGCCCATGATCCACGATCCCCACATGCTCGGCTACCTGGGCCTCCCAATCCTGGTGCTCGCTGCGTTCGGCCTGTATTTCGTGGGCCGATCCACTCGGCCGGCACTCGCCGCGTTGGGCGTCTCGATGACGGTGACCGGTGCCATATTCTGCGGTGGCGTCATGGGACTATTCACCGCCGTAGTCCGCGGCTTGGGGGACGTCGACGCGCGCTTTACCGATGGGGCAGTCGCAACCTATGTCGCCGTGACCGCCGAGCGCGGTGCCTATGGCCTCACCCGCACCCTGGCGGAACTCGCGCTGCTCGGCCTCGCCGTCCAGTCGCTCGCGATCTGGAAGGGAGCGAACGTTCCGCTGTGGGCGACGATCGCATCCCTGCTGGGGTGCTTGCTGTTCCTGGGCTTCTGGGACGTCGACAACATCATGTTCGTCGGATCACTGTGCCTCCTCGCTGGCTTCATTCCCGTCGCGCGAGAGATCCGGCGGAAAGCGCTGGTTCTTCCGGCAGAGCACTGAGCCCGCGCCTGCCCCGAAGCTTCACCCAGTTGCCTAACACCAGCGCTGCGCAAATGGAGGTACCCGCAGGACCCCGCTCTACGGCGCACCGCAACAGACCGGCGATAGTGCGGGGGCCGGCGCAATCCCCTGGCATCCGAGGCAATGGCGTGATCTACATCATGTCGGGCGTTGGGATATCAATCCCATGACAGCGGGAGACGCGCGTGCGCCCTTCGCAGTGGACGACCCCAAGCACGAATCACCGCCACGCGTCCAACCGATGTCGCCGCCCGTTTCATGCGGGGTTGCCCTGCACACAGCGCTCCGAGACCTGGAAGCCCATAGGATTCGCGACGGGAACCAATTCAATGGACTTCGCTTGCGTTCTTACGCGCCTGTGCCTTCGCGAGTCCGAAGGGAACTCAGCGCCCGGGGATCCATCGGTATCCGATCGGATTCTTCGCGAGGCAGGCAGCTGGCAGCCGACCCTGGAGCACGCAGTCCTGCGGATCATCCATGCTCAGTGCCGCAGTCGACCTCTGCCAGTCAATGCTCGGCCGACGTCGTCGTTGTTTCGGCGATCCAGCTATTCGCGCCCCTGCAGGGCCGCGTCCAGATCGGCCCAGAGATCGTCCACGTTCTCAATCCCGACGCTCAGCCTGAGCAGCGAAGGTGGCAGGTGCGTCTGACCAGGAATGCCCGCCCGCCGCTCAATCGTAGACTCGACCGCACCCAGACTCGTGGCGTGTTGAATGAGCCTGACCCGTGAACACACCGCGTCGGCCGCCGCCGCGTCGCCGCGAACATCGAAGGAGATGATCGTGCCGTAACCATTCAATTGGTCGCGTGCGATCGCGTGGGTCGGGTGGCTGCTCAGTCCGGGATAACGCGTGCATTCGACACCAGGATGCGCGCTAAGACGTTCCGCGAGTGCCATGGCATTGACCTGGGCACGTTCGAACCTGAGCGCCATTGTTCGCGCGCCACGCACGGCAAGGAAGGATTCGAGCGCGCCAGGCGTGGCGCCGCGCAATTCCCGTGATCCGCGCAAGGCGATGAGGAGGTCATTGCGCCTCACCGTAACCATGCCCGCGAGCAGGTCGGAGTGGCCACCGATGAATTTGGTCGCGGACTGAAAGGACAGGTCGGCGCCCAGATCGAGGGGCCGCTGGTTCAACGACGTGGCGAAGGTATTGTCGACGGCCAGCAGTGCGGATGGCTTACGCGGAGCCATACAGATCGCGCGCAAGTCAGCCACCACCAACATCGGATTCGACGGAGATTCGAGCCACAGCAGATCGGCGGCCGCGCAAGCCCGGATCCATCCGTCGGTGTCGTCGACGGCCAGTCGACTGACGCTCCAGAGGCCCTTCTGCCTGCCGGATTCGGCGAGCCCGGCGACGCCCTGGTAGCAATCATCGGGCAGCACGATGCGCGACCCGGCCTGCAGTTGGTCGAACACCGCGGCAATGCCGGCCATCCCGGAGGCGAACGCAACGGAGCGCCCCTGCTCCAGGGCGCCGACAATGTCCTCCAGCGCCTCCCAAGTCGGCGTCCCGTCGTCCCGGGCATAGGCGCGCTCGGTGCCCAGGACGAAGTTCGACGCAGGTACCAGCGGTACATTCAGCGGGGAACCTCGCCGGCGGTCGCGGCCAGCTGCGACGAGCAGCGAATCGGCCGACGAGAGCCGCGCGAAGTTCATGTCCTTGCTGCTGTCCATGATTGAGTACTTCCCAGAGCATTCGTTACGGAGTGGGCCGATCGGCGGACTGGCGCAGTTGTCGATCGGGGTGCGGCGTGATCGCAGCGATTCGACCTTCTGCGCGCCCTTGCGTCGGCCGGTCAGCTGTGGACTCCCGGTCGACTTCCGCCTCGAAATTGGACTCCATAATTCTCGCATGATCATGCGGAGGCTCGCCGATCAACCGCGCCAAATTGCGGTGTTCCAGCTCTAAGGAAGCTCTGAAGAACTGGTCATGACAGAAGCTGGCGGCAAGGATTTTGGGTTTGTAGCGCAGGGCGGCGCGATTTTGCGCCGCTGCTTGGCGGTTTTCCGGTCCAAATCGCGCATTCCCCAACTTCCACCGACACGTCTCCTACGCAATCAGCAATCGTCGTTGGACGATGTACAGATTGGTCAGAGCAGCAGTTACTTCCAGGCGGTTCAGATTCTTGGCCAGCCCCCGGTAACGGGTCTTCCTGAAGCCAAAGATGCTCTTGATCACGCCGAACACGTGCTCGACCTTGGCGCGCACGCGCGACTTGTTCCGGTTCTTCGCCTTCTCGATCTCGTTCGTCCGGCCGTTGTAGCGGTACCGTCGGTTGGTAAAGTCCTTCGCGTTCGGCGCGACCGCGT
>CAISEB010000051.1 GCA_903884235.1 uncultured Pseudomonadota bacterium | reverse complement strand
TGCCAAACGCGCCCCTAATCTGTGTACAATGCGGCCCCTTACGCGGTCCGGCAACTGAGTCCATTGGCCGGAAACGCGTTGACAATCAATTGATTACGCGCCCGTAGCTCAGCTGGATAGAGTACCTGGCTACGAACCAGGGGGTCGGAGGTTCGAATCCTTCCGGGCGCGCCATTTCCTCGTCCTTGAGTCTGAATAGCTCGCACATTTCTGAATGTGGAGGTGTCCTGTGGTTTCTCGCCTCAGGGCCGTGCGTACCTTGATTCGACCGGGTTCTGGTAGTAAGTTTTGACTACCCCCGGAGAAGCTCATGGCTGCAACCAGCCTAAAATTGCCAGAAGACCTGAAGCAACGAATCGCCAAGCTCGCGGCGGGCGCCGGTCAGACGCCACATGCATTCATGGTGGATACTCTGGCGCGTGAGGCAGAGCGATCAGAACTGCGCGAACGCTTTGCCGCGCACTCGGCGGAATCCGAGCGCGAAGCCCTCGCGACGGGTAAGACGTACCCGTTAGCGGTGGCGTTCGATTACCTCGAATCACGCGTGGCGGACTCGAAAGCCAAGCGCCCGCGGACACGACGTTGGCGCGCGTCGAAGTAACGACCGGCGCGTTGCGGGACCTCGAACGGTTGTTCGACTTCATCGCCGCAGAGGACTCGTTGCGAGCCCGCAGCCAGATCCTCAGTGTCCGTCGCGCCTTCGAGGCACTTGCCGACCATCCGCTGCTCGGCCGAGTCGCGGAGGACGGACGCCGGGAACTCGTCCTCGCGCGTGGTCGTTACGGATACATCGCGAAGTACCGATGGCTCGCAGCCGAGGACACGGTACTCATCCTCGCCGTCCGTCATCAGCGAGAAGCGGGCTACCGGGAGGACTGACGGTGCCGGCTTGGCCCAAGTTGCCGGCCAGCGCGCAGCGCGGTGGTCCGCCGGTCGCGTCGCCGCGGCACCTCTGAATATTCGATCCCGAATCTCGGCGATTCAACTCCTTATCGCGTCGAATCGGTGCGAAATATTCAGAGGTAAGGCGCACATAAAACATCTTAAATCATGGAGTTGTGTGGGGTCGAATACCAGCCTACGAACCAGGGGGTCGGAGGTTCGAATCCTTCCGGGCGCGCCATCTCCCCTCGAAAATCGGCACGCGGCCGACGCCCCTCGCGATCGGCCGGCCGCGTGCGATGCACGGGGCTATGCGTTGCGCTCGGGCCATCTGGATCGGCGGACTGACGATGCCGTCGATCGGGCAACAGGAAGTGGGGTGCCCGAGCAGGCTAGGCGAGCGGAGTTTGCCTCAAGGGCGGTGGCGCCGCGGAATTCCGGGCGCCACCAGGGTCATCGTCCTGCGGGACGTCTGCTACTTGGCACTCAGCGTCGTGAACCAAATCTGCGGCGCACTCTTGACGCCGGCTTTCTCCATAGCGGCTTTCAGTTCGGCCGACGCGGCAAACGCCTTGGCAATGTCGAGGCTGTGAAAATCGTGGACCACGGTCACGTCATTCGGGTTGTCCGTCGACTGGTAGACGGCCTTGTGGATGACGCCCAATTTCTTCTGCGTTGCCGCAAATGAATTGAAGGCCTTTCGCCATGTGCCGTAGTCCGAAACTTCATGGCGCACGAACATCCGTACGTCCTCCGCTCGGGCAGCACCCGCGGACCCGATCATCGCCAACGCCATCAAACTGGCCGCCAGGAGATTCTTCAACTTCATTTGAGCGATCCTTGTTTCTGCGTACATTCAGCTCGTCGAGCGCCGGTTCGTCCGCGCCCCAATCCTCGCGCCACTCATTATCCATCAATCGGTGCGCCTAGAGATAGTTCGAAGCCCGGGAATAGACGGTGAACTGCTGCACTTAGGCCGAGGCTGGCGTGGTGGCGCCCTGGGTCGGCTCGGTCGAACGGTGACTCGGGCCGCTGGTGATGGCCTTGCCGGATTCCGGACGGACTCGAACAGGCCCTCTCGGGTTCGGCCCGACCGGCAGCGCCGCCGCCGAAGTACCCGGATGCACCCAGCCGACCGGTCAGCCCTACCGAGCAATACCGTGCGAATCGTCCGCGATCGGGTGCGATTCCATCCACTTGCGGATGCGACGCGCGTCCGCGACGCGCGTGTACTTGCCGTTCGAATCGAGCAGCACGATGACGACCGACCGACCCTGGAAGATCGCCTTCATGACGAGGCAGCGACCCGCTTCGGAGATGTACCCGGTCTTCTGCACGACGATGTTCCAGTCGTGGGCGCGCACCAGTGAATCGGTGTTGCGGAACTCCACCATCCGGCGCCGGATCGGAACCGAATAGCTGGCGTCGGTCGAGTACTGCTGGATCGCGGGGAACTTCGCCGCGGCCTGTACCAGTTTCGCGAGGTCCTGGCCGCTGGCGACGTTCGTGCTGTCGAGGCCGGTCGGATCCGCGAACCGGGCGCTCGACATCCCGAGCGCCTCGGCCTTCGCATTCATCGCGGCGACGCAGGCGGCAACGCCACCCGGGTAGGCACGCGCGATGGCGTGCGCCGCCCGGTTCTCGGACGACATCAGCGCGAGATGGAGGAGATCCGCGCGGCTCAGGACGGTGCCGATCTCCAGCCTGGAGGCGCTGCTGCGCGTTCCCGTCCGGTCCTGGTCCGTGATCGGGATCTTCTCGTCGAGAGGCTGTCCGGCCTCGAGCACGACAATCGCCGTCATCAGCTTGGTGATCGATGCGATCGGCAGCGCCGAATCGGCTTGCCTCGACAGCACGACCTCGCCGCGCGTCTCGTCGAGCACGTAGACCGTGCTCGACTTGAGTTGCGGGCCGCTACTGGGCACATGGGTCCGTGGCCGGGCGTGGGTCGCCGCCGCCACCGGCAGCGAGATTGCCGCGAAGGCGAACATCAATAGGAGTCTCGAGGGCCAGCGCCGGTCGTGCATGCAGTCTCGCTCAGGTTCCGGGGTCGAGGGCCGGCCAGCGCCGAGGCCCGATCGGGTGCGAAGAGTAAGTCGTCACGAGCCTTGCGTCACGTCCCGCGTGAGGCGATGGCCGGACGTGGGGCTATCCTGCCGCGCCGTGTGGGATCGCGCGACGAGCCCGGGAGGGAACGCCCGGTCGTGTGAGGTGTCTCAACCGAGAAGGTTGGCCGTGGCGGATCGCCTACGTGGGGTGTGCTGCGGCCCCTCGCGCCGCGATTTGTACGTGCGCGGAACGCGGGGAGTCGTAATAGACGAGGTTCCGCCAATGAGGTAAGAATCTGTACCGTTGTTCAAACTCCTGTACCGAGAGTGATTCCATGACTGCATCCCCATCGAAGATGTCCCGCGCCCTGCGCGCGGCAGTGGTCCCCGTGCTTTGCCTCGCCATTGCCGGTGCGGCGCACGCGGCGGAATCGGCAAAGACCGAGGCGTCCAAGGAGACGCCGGTGGCGAACTGGCCCCAGAAGGACCGAGTGAGCTACTCGGTCGGGGCGCAGACCGGACGTGCGTTGCGCACGGCGGATGGCGCCGAGGTGAACCTGGACGCGCTGGTGCGCGGTCTCAAGGACGGCTTGGAAGGCCACAAGCTGGCAATTCCCGAGAAGGAGATGCAGGGACTGCTGCAGGGCTTTCAGCAGATGCTGAGGCAGAAGATGGCGGCGACGCGCGGCCGGGCGATCGCGGAGAACCGCAAGAAGGCGATGGATTTCTTCGCCGAGAACAAGAAGAAGCCGGGGATGGTGTCGCTCGCGAGCGGCGTGCAGTACCAGATCCTGAAGAGCGGGACGGGCCCGCTGCCGAAGGAAGAGGACGTGGTCCGGGTGAACTACCGCGGCACGCTGCTGAGCGGGACGGAGTTCGACGGCACGGAGCCCGGGCATCCGACGAACCTGAAGGTGTCGGGGCTGATCGCGGGCTGGAAGGAAGCACTGAAGCTGATGCCGGTGGGCTCGCACTGGAAGCTGTACATCCCGCCACAGATGGCCTACGGCGAGCGCGGCGTCGGGGCCGACATCGGCCCGAACGAGACGCTGGTGTTCGACGTCGAACTGCTCGACGCGCAGATGGCCAAGGAGGAGTGATCGTGGCCGCCAGGGGTATCCGCCGGTACTCGATCGGCACCTTCCTCGTCGCCGTGCTGGCCTTCGGTGCGGCGACGGGCGTTGCAGCGCCGGCGGACCCGGACGCGGCACGGTTGGTCGAGCAGGGCCGGCGCATGTACATGGACGGCGTGCTCCCGTCCGGCCGCCCGATGACGGCCGTGCGTACCGGAGGCGTGATGCTGACCGGCGCGCAGGCGGCCTGCGTTGCGTGCCATCGCAAGAGCGGCCTCGGGGCGGTCGAGGGCGAGATCCAGGTTCCGCCGATCACCGGCCTCGCGCTGCACGGCGGCAGCAAGCTGAAGGACCGGCTCATCGTCTCGCTCGACCCGCGCCGCGGCCGCGCCTGGAACCAGACGCATCCGCCCTATACGGACGACATGCTGTTGAAGGCGATGACCGAGGGCGTGCAGGCGACCGGCCGCAAGATGTTGCCGCTGATGCCCATCTACCCGTTGACCGCCGCGGAGCTGAAGCCACTGTCGATGTACCTCGACCAGCTGTCCTCGGAGTGGTCGCCCGGCGTCACCGGGGACACGCTACGGATGGCGACGGTCATCGCCCCCGGTGTCGATCCAGCCCGCCTCAAGTCGTTTCGCGACACGCTGCAGGCCGCGCTCGAGCAGAAGAATTCGAACACGCTGCCGGGCCATCGCCACATGATCAATGCGGCGGAGATGGTGCTGCGCATCGAGCGCCGCTGGATCCTCGACGTCTGGGAGCTCACGGGGACGCCAGACACGTGGGGGGCACAGCTCGACGCCTTCTATGCGAAGCAGCCGGTGTTCGCGATCGTCTCCGGCATCTCGGACACCGTCTGGGACCCGGTCCAGGATTTCTGCGAGCGCGAAGCGGTGCCGTGCTGGTTTCCGAGCGTCGCCGTCGCTCCTGCCAAGGCGGCAAGCCAGTACTACGGCCTCTATTTTTCGCGCGGCGCCCTCGTCGAGGCTTCGGCCGTCGCGTCCTGGCTCGGACAGGCGCCGTCGAAGCCCCGCCATGTCGTGCAGGTGCTGCGCGACGAGCCCGCGGCACGTGCGGCCGCCGCGGAGCTGCGCAGCCACCTCGCCAACGGCGTTCGCGTCGACGAGGTCGTGCTCGCCGGGGAACCGGCGGTGGCGCTCAAGGCGGCGCTCGGCTCGCTCGACCGCAACGATGTCGCGATGCTGTGGCTCGGTCCCGCGGATTTCGCCGCGCTCGGGGATGTCGCGCCGCCGAAGGGCACCGTCATCGCTTCGACGCGCTTCACCCAATCACTGCAGCCGGCGGTGCCGGCCGCGTGGCGCAAGACGCTCAAGCTCGCCTATCCGTACGAGCTCGCGCCCATGCGCGACCTGAACATGGCCACGTTCCGCTCGTGGCTGAAGGTGCGTTCACTGCCGGTCGTCGACGAGCCGATGCAGCTCGAAGTCTACTTCTCGATGGCCTACGTGCAGTACACGCTCTCCGAGATGCTCGACAACGTCTACCGCGACTACCTGATCGATCGCGGCGAGAGCATGCTCGTCCGTCGCGAGGTCCAGCGTGCGGAGGAGGAGACGATGATCCGCCAGGGCGGGCATCCGCCGGCGCGGTCCGTCCGTGACGCCTCGAAGCCCGCCCCCGGCGCCCTCTACGGCGATGATCCGGAGGGCATCCTCGCCCAGAAGAACACGCCGGCGATCGGCGCCCGACAGAGCACGACGATGTATCCGCGGCTCAGCCTCGCGCAGGGCCAGAGATTCGCATCGAAGGGTGCACGCATCGCCCACGTCGGGCCAGATGGCGTGCTCGTCGCTGACTCGGACTGGATCGTCAGGTGAACCACGCGGGGCGCGCGCCGAACGGCGCCCCGTTGCTCTTCGACTGCGCATTCGCCCCTGCGGACTCGTGAAGGCGGGGGAAGACCCCGTGTGAGTGGTGCAGGCGCCGCGCGCGCTCGCTGCTCGCACATCACCTGCGCGGTCCCTGGATTCTGGCAATCCCATCACTCGCGCATCTGGCCGGTGGCCGGATGCCGGGACTCGCCATGCTCTTCGCGTGATCCCATGGACGCCCCGCGGTCGTCGGCGCGCGGGCGGCGCACGCCCTCACCGCGTCGCCGTCGGTCGCATCCGAGCGAGTGCCGGCGGTGTCTTCGGCGCGCACAGTGAGCGCATGCCGAGTTCGAGGCCGTCGGCTTCTCGAAATTCGCCGCCCGGCGCGACGACACTGCGGCAACTACTGACCGCCCCAAGGCTCGAAGCGGGCCCAGCCGCCGTCCCAGATGGGCGAAAAGCCTAAAAACGGTCGAAGTGAATCACTGCATCCGGGGTCATTTTGCGGGTGGTTCTCGTTCCGGCCCGGCCCCGTCCGAGCCAAAGCGAAGCGTGCCTTCGCAAACGCAGCACTCGTTTCGAAATCGTATTGGGTCGGCGAATTCGCGGACTAATGTCAATACCGTGGCATGCGACGGGGGTCGGTAGGGAGAGGGCCGAATTCTGATCTCGCGGGTTGCGCGCGTGTTCATATCGACACGCAAAACGTGCAAATCCGGCGGAAGTCGCTTTGGGACCTCCCTCATCTGCAGCGTCATCCGCTCTATGTGTGCTCACCTCGGGGATTCAGCATGAACACGCAGTTCTACAGGAAGCTGGTCGCAGTTCTGACCAGCGTGACGGTAGCGCTCACCGGTTTCGTACCGGTCGCGCTGGCCGGTCCCGGCATCACGCCGGCAACGAGCAACACGGGGCAACCCGTGATGGCTCCGACCTACTACGCAAGCAGTCCGCTCGGCGTTCGTCCTGATCTCGTGTCGCCGGCAGGCCCGGGGATCGATACGGGCACGGCGCTGCGGAAATTCGTCGACATCCTGCCCGGCATCCCCGGGCTCGCGCCGTCGACCAACGCCGGCACCGGCGTGATGCCGAACGGCGACACCAAGTACATCCCGCTCGCCGTGCCCGATGTGTGGCCCGGTGACCTCGCGGACTACTACCACCTCGCGATCGTCGAGTACCAGGAGCAGATGCACTCCGACCTGCCGAAGGCGACGACGGTGCGTGGCTACGTGCAGATCGAGGAGCCGGGCGTGCAACCCGCACCCGCGAAGGGTTCCAAGCACGTCCAGCTCTTCTACCCGAACGGCACGCCGATCCAGCTGCGTGATGCAGCGGGCACGCTGCAGAACGTGTACGGCTACGACAAGCCCCACTACCTCGGCCCCACGATCATCGCGCACCGCAACGTGGCGACGCGCATCAAGTGGTCGAACCTGCTGCCCCCGGGCGCCTTCAACGAGACGACCGGCCAGCGCATGGGTGACCTGCCGATTCCGGTCGACCCGACGCTCGCCGGCGGCGCGCTGCCGCAGAACCGCGCGGAAATCCACCTGCACGGCGGCCTGTCGCCCTGGATCTCGGATGGCACGCCGCACCAGTGGACGATCCCGGTCGGTGACACGCGCTACGGCGATGTCAGCGACATGGCGGTGACCGCGGTCGGATCCGGCTACGCCGGGGTGCCGACGGTGACCGTCGATCCGCCGCAGGCCGTGGCCGCGGGCACCGCGGTGCTGAACGCCAACTTCGGCGTCGGCTCGATCAACGTGGCCAACGCGGGTTCCGGCTACGTCGCCGGCACTCATCCCGCGGTCACGCTCGGCGCGCCCACCGCGACGGGCGGCACCGCGGCGACGGCCTCATCGACGGTGGCCGCGCATAAGGTCAGCGCCATCACGGCCCTGACGGCCGGCACCGGCTACTACGTCGCCCCGGTCGTGACCGTGTCGGCCCCGCCTGCCAGCGTCACGGCCACCGCGACGGCCACGCTGGTCGCCACCGGCACCGCGCAGCAGAAGAGCGCGGTCGCCTCGCTGACCCTCGGCCTTGGCGGAAGCATCTATTCGACCGCCCCGACCGTCACCGTCGCCGCCCCGCCCGCCGCCGTCCAGGCGACGGCCACGGCGACGCGGACCGGCACGACGCTCGGTTCGATCGCCGTCGGCACGGCCGGCTACGGCTACTGGGTCGCGCCGACCGTGACGATCAGCGCGCCGACCGGCAGCGGTGTCGCCGCGACGGCGACCCCGACCGTTAGCGCCACGACGGGCGCGATCACCGCACTCGCGGTCAACGTCGGCACGACCGGGTACACGACCGCGCCGACCGTCACCTTCCCGGCGCCGCCCGCGGCGCTGAATGCGGTCGGCACGCCGTCCGTGAACGCGGCAACGGGCGCCCTGACCGCCATCGCCGTCAATGCAGCCAACTTCGGCTACTGGACGGCACCGTCGGTCACGATCGCAACGCCAACCACGACGCGCGCCACGGCGACGGTGTCGACCGCCAAGGCCGTCACGATCACCAACGCGGGCTGGGGCTACTTCACGGCCCCGCTCATCACGGTGGCCGGCGGCACGCGCGTCAGCGGTACCGCCTGGACCGCGACCGCCACGGTCGCCGCAGGCAAGCTCACCGGCATCACGGTCGTCGGCACGGGCGTGTATTCGACGGCGCCGACGCTGACGGTCGCGAACGCGACCGGGGGCACGCGCGCCACCGCAACCGCCACAGTCGCCAACGGCAAGATCACGGCGATCACGCTGACGAATGCGGGCACGGGCTATGACCCGACGACGGTTCCGGCCGTCGCCATCGCCACCGCGACCGCGGGCGTCCGCGCAGTCGCGACCGCGAACATCGCGGCCGGTGCGGTCACGAGCTACACGATCACGACCGCAGGCAGCGGCTACAACCCTGCCGTGCCGCCGACGGTCACCGTCTCGACACCGACCGGTGGCATCACCCAGGCGACGGCAACGGCGACGGTCGCGAATGGCGTGGTGACCGGCTTCACGGTCACGAACGCCGGTGCTGGCTACGCGGCCACGCCGACCATCACGCTGAGCGCGCCGACGGCGAGCGTCACCGCGACCGGCACGGCCACCCTCAACGCGGCGACTGGCGCGGTGTCGGGCCTGACGCTCACCAACGCGGGTGTGGGCTACCTCGCCGCACCGGCGGTCACGCTCTCCGCACCGCCCGCTGCGACGGCGGCGACGGTGACCGCATCGATCAATGCGACGACGCAGGTCGTGAACGGCTACACGATCACCGGCGCCGGCTGGGGTTACCAGACGTCCCCGACCGTGACGGTCGCGGCGCCCCCGGCTCCGGTCCAGGCGACGGCCGTCGCGAATGTCGCGGCTGACGGTTCGATCGGCGGCTTCACGATCACCAATGCGGGCAACGGCTACTTTGCGCCGCCTGCGGTCACCGTGGCCTGGCCGGCGAATGCCGTGCAGGCGACCGCGACGGCGGCCATCGCCGGCGGCGGCGTGACCGGCGTGACCATCACGAACCGGGGCGGTGGCTACAGCGCGACTCCGAACGTGACGATCTCCGGTGGCGGCGGCAGCGGTGCGACCGCCGCGGCGCTGATCGAGAGCCCGGTGGGAGCCAGCTTCCGCCAGGTGCCCGACATGGTCGGCAACGCCACCGGTCCCGCTGGATACACGGCGCCGATCGTCGGCGAGGGCACGCTGTACTACACGAACCAGCAGTCCGAGCGCCTGATGTGGTACCACGACCACACCTCGGGCACGACGCGCCTGAACGCCTACATGGGCGAGGCCGCGCCGTACCTGATCCTCGATCCGGCGACCGAGGCGCCGCTCGCGGCGGCCGGTCTGCCGCAGGAAATCATCCCGCTCGTGCTGCAGGACAAGACTTTCGTCCCGGCCGACATCATGCTCGAGGACGCGAACTGGGATACGCGGCACTGGGGCCAGCCCGGCGACTTCTGGTTCCCGCACGTCTATGAGACGAACCAGAACCCGTCGTTCTGGGGTTCGGCGAGCCAGGCCGGTCGTTGGGACTGGGGTCCGTGGTTCGCGATCGTCTATCCGTCGATGTACGCGCTGCCCACGGGCCAGTACGGCGACGTGACGACGACGCCCGAGGCGTTCCAGGATACGGCGGTCGTCAATGGCGTCGCCTACCCGACGCTGACGGTCCAGCCGAAGGCCTACCGGTTCCTGTTCCTGAACGGCTCGAACGACCGGTTCTTCAACGTCGGCTTCTACACGGCCGATCCGCTGCAGGTGCGTGCCGGTGACGGCGCGATCAACACCGAAGTGCTCGCCGGCCCGAACTTCGGCGATCAGCCGACGAACTACGCGGGCAACGTGTTCCACGACGTGGCGGCGAACAACGCCCTGACGCCGTGGCCGACCGACGGTCGCTGGGCGCCCCTGCCGAGCGAGATGGGTCCGCCGATGATCCAGATCGGCAACGAAGCCGGCATGCTGCCCACCTGGGTCCAGCAGGACGCGATCCCGGTCAGCTACGACTACAACCGTCGCAGCGTGACCGTGCTCAACGTCTCGCAGGACAACGACGTGACGCAGCCCTGCTATCCGAAGTGCCACGGCCTGTACCTCGGCGGTGCCGAGCGTGCGGACGTCGTGGTCGACTTCGCGCCGTACGCGGGTCGCACGCTGATCCTGTACAACGATGCGCCGGCGCCGAACCCCGGCTATGACGGTCGTATCGACTACTTCACCGGCAACGATCCGGGCAACGCCGTCAACTACGCCACCGGCGGTGCGCCGAACACGGAAGCCGGCTACGGCCCGAACACCCGCACGCTGATGCAGGTGGTCGTGCTCCCGGCGCCGGTCGCCGCGACGTTTGACCCGACCGTGCTCGGCGCGGGCCGCCAGGTCGGCAAGTCGGTCGGAACACCCGGTGCGCTGCAGCGCGTCTATGTCGCGACGCAGGCGGCTCCGATCGTCGGCGAGAGCGCGTACAACGTGCTCGGCGCCGTCGATACGACCGGTGCGTTCAGCTCGGGGTATACCGACCAGTACGGGGACATGTTCCTCGCGTCGCAGAACGAGCCGATGTTCTTCGTGACCAACCCCGGTCCGCTGACGATCACCGGCATCGCGGTGACTGGCCAGACGACCGCGACCGGCGCCCCGAGTGGCGTTGGCCTCGGCGGGGGCAGCACGGGCAGCAACGCGAATGCGGGCTCCGGCACCGGCTACACGACGCCTCCCGCGGTCGTGATCTCGGCGCCCACGAGCTGCACGCTCGGCACCACGGGCTGCGCGCAGGCCACGGCGACGGCTGCCGTTACCGGCGGCGAAGTGACGGCGATCACGCTGACCAACCCGGGCCTCGGCTACACCTACGCGCCCTCGGTCAACATCGTGGCCGCGTACAAGCTTGGCTCGATCGGCTTGACCAGCGGCGGTGCCGGCTACACGACGGCCCCGGCCGTGACGATCTCGGGTGGCAATGGCAGCGGCGCCGCGGCGACCGCGGTCCTGACTGCGGGCAAGGTCACGGGCGTGACCCTGACCGCCGCCGGCACCGGCTACACGGGCCAGCCGACGGTCTCGATTGCACCCCCGTCGGCCGTCGCGGCCACGGGTAGTGCGGTCCTGGCCGCCGACACCGTCAGCCAGGTGCTCGTCGGATCGGGTGGCACGTACGTCTCCCCGACTGTCCCGACCGTGACGTTCTCCGCGCCCCCGGCGATTCGCCAGGCGAAGATCACGGCCACGCCGTTCAGCGGCATCTGCTGCATCTACACCGTCACGGATGGTGGGCTCGGCTACACCGCGGGCTCGACCCTCACGGTCACGGATCCGTCGGTGACCCCGGCGCTGGTCGGTGCGACCGCGCAGACGATCGTGTCGAACGGTTCGATCACGAGCGTGATCCCGCTGACCACTGGCCCGCTGACCTACAAGCAGGCGGTGCTGAGCGCGGTCCCGGCGCCGACGACCGTCGCGGTCCAGGCGAAGGGCACTGCGGTCATGGATCCGACCGGTACCTTCGTCGCCAGCGTCAGCGTCACGACCCCGGGCAGCAACTACTTCGCGGGTGCGCCGACGGTCACCTTCACGGGTGGCGCGCAGGCGACGGCCGTGGCGTCGCTGCTCGGTGGCGGCACCGGTGCGACCGCGGTCGCCCTGACCAGTCGCACGACGGCGTTCGTGGTGCCTGCGGCCATGCCGAACAGTGGCGTGCCGCTCTCGGCGAGTGCGGTCCCGATGGCGCTGCCGCCGGGCCTCGCCTCGCTGATGGGTTGCAACGCGGCGCAGACCTCCTGCACCAATACGTCGAACGCGGTGGTGGGCCGGCTGATGAACCCGGCGATCCAGGAGTTGTTCGAGCCGTTCTACGGCCGCATGAACGCGACCCTCGGCATCGAGATGCCGAACCAGTCGCTGAAGGTGCAGACGACGCTGCCGCTGAACTACATCGACGGTGCAACTGAGCAGCTGGAGCCGAACACGGTGCAGATGTGGAAGATCACGCACAACGGCGTGGATGCGCACCCCGTGCACTTCCATCTCGTCAATGTGCAGGTCATCAACCGCGTCGGCTGGGACGGCACGGTCAAGCCGCCCGAGGACAACGAGCTCGGCTGGAAGGAAACGGTCAAGATGAACCCGCTCGAGGACATCATGGTCGTCATGCGCGCCGACATGCCGAAGGTGCCGTTCGGCATCGACCGCAGCATCCGTCCGCAGGATCCGTCGCAGCCGCTCGGTGTGAACATGGGCTTCACCCAGTTCTATACCGCCGGCATCAACGGTCTCGCGGCCAACGGCCTGCCGATCCCGGCCGGCTACTACCCGGCGGGCAACATCGCGGGCGTCGGTGACACGGCGTCGACGCCGGTCGTCAACTCGATCGAGGACTACGACAACGAGTACGTGTGGCACTGCCACATCCTCGGCCATGAAGAGAACGACTTCATGCGCGCCCTCGTGGCGACGTCGCAGACCACGGCGCCGGATGCGCCGACCGGGTTCGTGCTGACGCAGGCCTCGGCCGGTGCGCCGGTGGTGGCGAGCTGGGTCGATCCGACCCCGGTCGCTGCCGCGGCGACGACGCTCGGCAATGCGAAGAACGAGCTCGGCTTCAGGCTCGAGCGCTGCGTCGGGACGTGCACGCCGACCAGCACCAACTGGCAGGTGGTGGCAGTCGCCCCGGCCAACGGCACGACGGCGTCGGATCTGCTGCTGAGCCCGGTTCCGAGCGCTACGCTCGTCAACTATCGGGTCTACGGCTACAACGCGCCGACGCTCGGCAAGGTCATCGGCGGGACGAACGCCGGTGTCGGTGCCATGGCCACGACGACGATCACGCTGAAGTGATCCGGGTACGGTGCCGGGTGGGACCTCCCGCCCGGCACCGCTCTCACCCGGCGGCGAAAGCCCCCATGGCGAGCGACGAGTTGAGCCCGTCCTTACTTACCTGGCCCGCGATGCGGGCATTGACGAGGATCGCGAACATGACGAAATACACCCTGGTGATCGCGGCACTCCTCGTGTCGGCGATCGCGGTGGCGGGCACGAAGCCGCCCTCGAATGCGCCGGCACAGGCCACGCCGCAGTCGATGCAGCAGACCAGCCGCATGTCGGCACGCACGCAGATGGCGGCGTGCCAGAAGAAGGCGAAGGACCTGAAGGGCGCGGCCAAGGAGCAGGCAGTCCAGAACTGCATGCGAGGCCACTGAACGAGCCCCCTGGGCCGCGATCCCCAGCCCTCGAGGGCATGGGTCACGGCCATTGCTGACGGCCCCGACCGGGCCGCTCACGGCGCCCCGCGTGTTGCACGCGGGGCGTTTTTCGTTGGCGATCCGGCGATCGGAGGTCACGCCGCCGCGCGGTCCCTGCCCGCACCGCCGTGCCGCGCGCGTCGCGGGACGCGAGCCCAGCTCGGCAGCCGGGACTTTACGTAAAAACAATCAAAACAGAATTGACTGAGGGTCAGGCCGCGAACCTGGCGCAGGTGCGCAGGCGCGCAGGAGGCGGGCGTATCCACGGTTAACATAAGTATTGACTGCACGATAGATATCTAAAAGCAATGGGGAAATAACCCCATGATTGGGGTAGGTCGATCGCCCAAAAGTGCCCCAGCGGGCTCCAAAGTGCGACCGAAGTAGTGGTGAAATCCGCGCGCAGAAATTGCAATAACGAACATTCGGTGTGGAGCGCCCGTAGGGGTGCTCCGCGTGGGTTCGAAGTTCTCTTGGCGTTCATCCGTAGGAGTCGGACATGACACTCAGGCCTTTTTTGACACGAGCGCTCGCACTCGCGACGAGCGGCGTGGTGGCCCTGGCGGGGATCATCCCGTCAGCCGTCGCCGGGCCGGGGTTCGCCCCGGGCTACAGCCGCAACGCGAACCCTGCGGGTCCCCCGGACGTCGTTGAACCGACGTTCTACGCGAACAGCCCCCTAGGCCCGCGTCCGGATCTCGTCGGCGGCGCCAACGCACTGCCGATCGACACCGGTGCGCCGATGCGCAAGTTCGTCGACATCCTGCCGAGCGTCAAGGGCCTTGCGCCGACGACGAACGCGGGCACGGGCGCGATGGCGTACCACAACAACCAGGGCCTGACCGGCGCCGTCGACGACGGCAGCAAGTACATCCCCCTGGCGGTACCCGGCGTGTGGCCGACGGACCTCGCGGACTACTACCACATCGCCGCGGTCGAATATCAGGAGCAGCTGCACTCCGACCTCCCGAAGGCCTCCGTGCTGCGCGGCTACGTGCAGATCGAGGAGCCGGGCCAGCCGCAGCCCACGGGCTCTAAGCACGTCCCGCTGTTCTACCCGAACGGCACCCCGATCACGCTGCCGGACGCCGCTGGCGTGCAGCACCAGGTGTTCGGCTACGACCAGCCGCATTACCTCGGGCCCATGATCGTCGCGACCAAGGACCACGCGACCCGCATCAAGTACTCGAACCTGCTGCCTCCGGGCGCGGCGACGTGCAGCGGCACGCAGCCGAAGATCGGTCCCTGCCAGGGCACCGTCACCCGGAACGGCGACCTGCCGCTGCCGGTGGACGCGACCCTCGCCGGTGGCGCGCTCCCGCAGAACCGCATCGACATCCACCTGCATGGCGGCCTGACGCCGTGGATCTCGGACGGCAACCCGCACCAGTGGACCATCCCGGTCGGTGACACCCGCTACGGGTACCTGACCGACATCGCCGTCACCGCGACGGGCGCGGGCTATTCCGCCTCGCCGGTCGTGACGATCGCGCCGCCGCAGAGCATCGCGACCGCGCATGCGGTCGTCGATTCGACGACGAGCAGCCTGAAGGCGATCGACGTGGTCAATGCCGGCGGCTTCTACTCCGCCGCGAATCCCCCGGTCGTCACCGTGGCCGCCCCCCTGCTGCGCCCGGGCGTGAAGGCGACCGCCTCCGCGACCGCGAGCGGCTACAAGGTCACCGCGGTGACCGGCACGAACGGTGGTGCCTCGTACACCGTCGCGCCCGTGGTCACGATCAGCGCACCGCAGGGCACCGCCGCGACGGCGAGCGCCACGTCGACGCTGCGCACTGGCGGCACGGCCGTGCAGAACACGACCGTCGCCTCGCTGGCCCCGGCCGCGGGCGGCGGTGGCTCGCTGTACAACTCGGCCTCGCTGCCGGGCGTGCACATCGCCGCGCCGACCCCCAATGCCGATGCGGTCCCGACCGTCACGGTCGCGAACGGCGTCGTCACGGGCGTGTCGGTGTCGGCGAACTACGGCTACTACGGCGCCGCACCCGCGCTCACGCTGTCGGCCCCGCCCGCCGCGGTCAACGCGACGGCAAGCTCGACGCTCGCCGGCCAGTCCGTCAGTGCTGTGGCGCTGTCGAACACCGGCAACTTCGGCTACTTCACGACCCCGACCGTGACGCTCGCGCCCCCGGCGAACGCAGTCCAGGCGACCGGCACGCCGACGCTGGGCACCGGCGCGGCCGCGAGGACGGTCAGCTCGATCGCCGTCAACGGTACGAACTTCGGCTACTTCACGGCTCCGACCGTGACCGTGTCTGCGCCGCCGGCCTCGTCGCAGACCACCGCCACCGCGGTGCTGACGGGTGGCGCGGTGAGCGGGATCACCCTGTCGAATACGGCCAACTTCGGCTACTTCAGCGCGCCGACGGTCACGATCGCGCCCCCGGGCACGGCCGTCACCGCGACGGCGAACGCGACGGGCATCAATGCCGCGTCGGGCGCCATCACGGGCCTGACGATCACAGGCGGCGGCTCCGGGTACACCGGGACCACGGCCGCCGTGACCTTCCCGTCCCCGCCGGCGACGGTCCAGGCGAATGCCTCGGGTACGGTCAGCGGTGGTGCGCTCACCGGCGTCACGCTGACCAACGTGGGCTACGGCTACTGGACCGCGCCGACCGTCACCGTATCGGCGCCCCCGGGTGTCCCGGCCGCCGGTTCCGCGACGGTCAATGCGACGACGGGTGCCCTGACGGCGATCATCGTCACCAGCAGCGGCGTCGGCTACACCGCCGCCCCGACGGTCACCGTCGCGGCGCCGCCCGCCACGGTGCAGGCGACCGCCACGGCCACGCTCGGCGCCAATGGCGTCGTGTCGAGCCCGCTGACGCTCACGAACGCCGGCTTCGGCTACTGGACGGCGCCGCGCGTCACGCTGTCGGCGCCGCCGGCGTCGGTCCGCGCGACCGCGACTGTGACGACCGGCAGGGTCGTCTCGATCGCCAACGGCGGTACCAACTACGCGACCGCTCCGACCGTCACGGTCACCGGCGGTACGCGCACCGGCGCCGGGCTCGCCTGGACCGCCACCGCGACCGTCGCGGGCGGCAAGGTGACGGCCATCACGATCGGCAATGCCGGCACCGTGTATAGCCAGGCGCCGACCCTGACGATCGCGGCGCCTCCGGCAGCCGTGACGCCGACCGCGACCGCAACCGTCGCGAATGGCGTCATCACCGCGATCAACGTCGGTGCAGGCAGCGTCTACACGACCGTGCCGACCGTCACGATCGCCGCGCCGACGGCGGGCACGCAGGCCTCGGCCCGCGCGACGCTCACCGGCAACGTCATCACGGTTGCGCTGCGCAATGCAGGCGCAGGCTATGCCTCGGCTCCGGCGATCACGTTCTCCGCGCCGACCGGCACCGGCGTCGCGGCGACCGCGACGGCCTCCGTCGCCAACGGCCGCATCTCCGGCATCACCGTCAACACCGGCGGCACTGGCTACGTCGCGGCGCCGACGATCACGATCGGCGCGCCGACCGCGGGCACGCGTGCATCGGCGAACGTCACGATCGCGAACGGCCTCGTCACGGGCGTGAGCGCGACCGGCTTCGTCGCGGGTACGGGCTACGATCCGCTCGCCACCGTCCCGGCCGCGACCATCGCGGCGCCGGCCGGTGCCGGGACGCCGGCGACGGCCACGGCCATCGTCCAGAACGGCGTGCTGACCGGCTTCCAGATCAATGGCGGTTCGGGCTACACGTCGGCACCGACCGTGACGCTGACCGGCGGCTGGACGGCGAGCACGCGGGCCACGGCGACGGCCAACATCGCGAACGGCAAGATCACGTCGATTTCGATGGTCAACGGCGGCACCAACTACACGGCCGCCCCGACGATCACGATCGATGCGCCGACCGCGAGCGTGCCGGCGACGGCGACGGCCAACATCGCGAACGGCTCGATCACGGGCTTCACCGTGACCAACCCCGGCAGCAACTACACGGCCGCCCCGGCCGTGACGGTCGGTGCCGCGACCCCGAGCACGCGTGCCACGGCCACCGCCTCGGTGGCGAACGGCGTCCTCAGCATCGCGAGCTTCACGCCCGGCAGCGGCTACGTCTCGCCGCCGACGGTCACCGGCATCCCGGCCTCGACGCCGAGCGTCGCCGCGACGGCGACGGCGGTCGTGACCAACGGCGCTGTGACGGGCTACACCGTGACGAACGCCGGCCAGGGTTACCTCGCCGCGCCGGCCGTCACGATCGACGCGCCGCCCCCGGCCCAGCAGGCCACGGCGACGGCGTCGGTGGCCGCCGGTGCGGTGTCGGGCTACACGATCACCAACTCGGGCTGGGGCTACACCTCCGCCCCGACGGTGACGGTGGCCGATCCGTACGTGCCGGCCGCAGCGCTCGCCAGCGCCATCGTCGGTGCCGACGGTACGCTGCGTGGCATCAAGATCGACCCCCGCAATCCGGGCGCGGGCTACACCCCGGCGTCCCCGCCGGTCGTCACGGTGGCGCCACCCGCGAACGCCCGCCAGGCGGTCGCGACGGCCAAGGTCACCGCGGGCCAGCTGACGGGTGTCACGATCGTCGACGCCGGTGGCGGCTACACCGACACGCCGGCCGTCACGGTCAGCGACACGACGGGTGCCGGCGGGGCGATCAACGCCCTGATCGCGATGCCGGTCGGCCCGGGCTTCAAGCAGGTCCCGGACATGGTCGGTGACGACCCGGGCACCCTCGACGGCACGCCCACGGGTGCGCCGAAGCGTCCGGCCGGCTACACGCCGCCGGCCGTCGGCGAGGGCACGCTCTACTACACGAACAACCAGTCCGAGCGCCTGATGTGGTACCACGACCACACGACCGGCATCACCCGGCTGAACGTGTACGAGGGCCTTGCCGCGCCGTTCATGCTGCGCGACCCGAGCGTCGAGCCGCAGCTGCCCACCGAGACGGGCGTCGCCACCACCGGTGGCCAGCTCCAGGGCTACCTCCCCCAGCAGATCATCCCGATCGTCATCGAGGACAAGACCTTCGTCCCGAAGGACATCATGCTCGAGGACGCACGCTGGGATCAGGGCCACTGGGGCACCTACGGCGACCTGTGGTTCCCACACGTCTACGAGACGAACCAGAACCCGGCGATGCTGGCCTCGGCCAGTGCCGCGGGCCGCTGGGACTGGGGTCCGTGGTTCGCGATCGTCTACCCGTCGATGTACTCGCTGCCCTCGGGCCAGTACGGTGACGTGACGACGACGCCCGAGGCGTTCCAGGACTCCGAGACGGTCAACGGCGTCGCGTTCCCGACCGTCACGGTCGAGCCGCGCGCGTACCGCCTCGAGTTCCTCAATTCGAACAACGACCGCTTCGTGAACCTGGGCTTCTACCAGGCCGATCCGCTGCAGGCGCGCGCCGCCGACGGCGCGGTGAACACCGAGGTGCTGGCCGGTCCGCAGACCGGTGCGCAGCCGTCGAGCTACCCGGGCAACCCGTTCTCGGGCAACACGGCGGTCACGCCGTGGCCGGTGGACGGCCGCTGGGCGCCGAACCCGGACCAGATGGGTCCGTCGATGTTCCAGATCGGCAACGAGGGCGGCCTGCTCCCGATGTGGGTGGAGCAGCCGGCGATCCCGATCAACATGGATTACAACCGTCGCAGCGTGACCGTGCTGAACGTCTCGCAGGACAATGACGTGACGCAGGCCTGCTACCCGAAGTGCCATGGCCTCTACATCGGACCCGCGATGCGCGCCGACGTGGTCGTCGACTTCGCGCCGTGGGCCGGTCGCACGCTGATCCTGTACAACGACAACCCGGCGCCGAACCCCGGCTTCGACGGGCGCATCGACTACTTCACGGGCAACGACCCCGGCAACGCCGGCAACTACCCGACGGGTGGCGCGCCGAACACCGAGGTCGGCTACGCGCCGAACACCCGCACGATCCTGCAGGTGGTCGTCGGCACGAAGGCCAACGTGGACGGCCTGCATGATCCGGCCGCCGAGTACCCGATGGCCATCATGTCGGATGGCTCGTGGAACCCGCAGGCGCTCGGCACGGGTCGCAGCATCGGCGCGAACGTCGGTACGCCTGGCCTCATGCAGCGGATCTACGCCGCCACGCAGGCGCCGCCGATCGTCGGCGAGAGCGCCTACAACGTGATCGGTGCGGTCGATTCGACGCACGGCTTCAGCTCGAACTACATCGACCAGGTCGGTGACATGTACCTCGCCTCGCAGAACGAGCCGATGTTCTTCGTCACCAATCCGGGCGCGCTGAACCTGATCAGCATCGCCGTGCTCGGCAAGACCACTGCGACCGGCGCCGCGAGCGGCATCGGCCTCGGCGGTGCGAGCGGCGGCAACAACCCGGCCGCGGGTGCCGGCACGGGCTACTGGACCGCGCCGACCGTCCGCATCGACCCGCCGGGCTGCGATCCGCTGGTGAGCGGCCGCGTCGGCTGCCACACGGCCGTCGCCACGGCGAACGTCGCGGGTGGCCAGGTCCAGACGATCGACCTGCTCGATCCGGGCGCGGGCTACACCGAAGTGCCGGCCGTCACCCTGATCTCGGGTGGCGCCGTCTCGTCGCTGTCGGTCACGAACGTGGGCTCCGGCTACACGACCGTCCCGAATGTCACCGTCGCCCCGCCGGCCAACTCGGCCTGCGTCGGCGCGACCTGCCCGACGGTGACGGCCGCGACGGCCACGGCGACGGTCAGCGCCAGCGGTTCGGTCAGCATCGCGCTGACCAGCGGCGGCTCGGGCTACTCGGCCGCGCCGGTCGTGACGATCGATCCGCCGGCCAACCTGGCGGCGACCGGTACGGCGACGGTGGGCGCGGGCTCGGTCACGGGCGTCACGCTCGTCAGTGGCGGCGTGTACCCGGCCGGCTCCGCGACGGTGACGTTCGCGGCGCCCCCGGCACCGCGCACGGCCGTCATCCAGGCCGTGCCGTTCTCGGGCATCTGCTGCTCGTACACGATCCTCGACGGCGGCACCGGCTACACCGGCGCACCGACGCTGACGCTCATCGATCCGACGGGCCTCGGCTCGGGTGCGACGGCGAACCTCGTCGTGACCAATGGCAGCGTGACCAGCGTCGTGCCGACCGCCACGGGCAACTTCGCCTACGGCGCGGTCGTCAACGCCGCCGTCAGCGCGCCGACCTCGACCGTGTCGACGGCGACCGGCGTGGCCACCGTCACGAACGGTGTCGTCACGGGCGTCACGATCACCAATGGTGGTAGTGGCTACCTGGCGGCCCCGGCAGTGACCTTCTCCGGTGGCACGCAGGCGACCGCGGTCGCGGGCGTGGCCGGTGGTGGCACGGGTGCGACCGCGATGGCGATCGCGTCGACGACGCGTGCGTTCGTGGCGCCGGCCGCGCTGCCCAATGGTGGCGTGCCGACCCCGGCGAACTCCGTGCCGATGACGCTGCCGTCGCTGTGCCCGGCGAGCGTCACGACGTGCCCGACCCTTGATTCGATCAAGATCGGGCGCCTGATGAACCCGGCGATCCAGGAGCTGTTCGAGCCGTTCTATGGCCGCATGAACGCGACCCTCGGCATCGAGATGCCGAACCAGTCGCTGACGGTCCAGACGACCCTGCCGCTCAACTACATCGACCCGGCCACGGAGCAGCTCGAGGCCAACACGTCGCAGATGTGGAAGATCACGCACAACGGCGTGGACACGCACCCCGTGCACTTCCACCTCGTCAACGTGCAGGTCGTGAACCGCGTGGGCTGGGACGGCACCGTCAAGCCGGTCGAGGACAACGAGCTCGGCTGGCGCGAGACGGTGACGATGAATCCGCTCGAGGACATCATCGTCGTCATGAACGCCGCCATGCCGCAGGTTCCGTTCGGTATCGACCACAGCTACCGTGCGCAGGATCCGTCGCAGCCGCTCGGCGTGAACATGGGCTTCACCCAGTTCGCGGTGGTCGGCCTGAACGGCACTCCGGTGAACGGCCTGCCGGTCGATTCGCGTGCCCTCGGCATCGGCGAGCCGGCCACGGTCGTCAACTCGATGGAGGAGTACGACAACGAGTACGTCTGGCACTGCCACATCCTCGGCCATGAAGAGAACGACTTCATGCGCGCGATCGCGGTGACCAACCAGACGCTGCGGCCGGACGCGCCGACCTCGGTGGTGGCGGTGCAGCAGCCGGACGGCACGGTGCAGCTGACCTGGGTCGACCCGACCCCGTTCAGTGCGCCGGCGACCTATGGCAACGCCAAGAACGAGCTCGGCTTCAAGGTCGAGCGCTCGATCGACGGCGGCGCCACGTGGCACCTGGCGGCGACCGCGGCGGCCAATGCCACGCAGGCCACGGACCCGGTGCCAGGACTCAAGGGCACCGCCGTGCAGTACCGCGTGTATGGCTACAACGTGGCCAGCGCCGGACGCCTGCTCAACGCGGACCCGACGTCCACGGGTGTCGGCCTCTACGGGACGACGAGCATCACGCTGCAGTGATGTTCCGGACAAGCCGGGTGGGTGGGGATCCCGCCCGGCTTGCCCACTGTCCCTGCTTGAGTGAATCGACAGATCGAATGTTTCTGAAAGTTTGATTGGATGGACGCCGCGTGTCCGGGATTCCCGGGCACGCGGCGCTCCTCACTCCGAAACCCCAATGAGCAGAGCGACCATGACGATGACCGAGATCAACCACGCGATGACGAGAGGCGCTGCGCTGCGGCGGGCGGTGCTCGTGGTCGCCATGGCGGGCGCGATGCTCGCCGCGATTCCCGCATCCCCGGCCCGGGCTGCCGAGGCGTCCAAGGACGTGCCGGTGGCGAAGTGGACCGAGAAGGACCGGGTGAGCTACTCGGTGGGCGCGCAGACGGGTCGTGCGCTGCGCACGGCGGATGGCGCCGAGGTGAACCTGGACGCGCTGGTGCGCGGTCTGAAGGACGGCCTGGACGGCAATCGGCTGGCGATCCCCGAGAAGGAGATGCAGGGGCTGCTGCAGGGCTTCCAGCAGATGCTGAGGCAGAAGATGGCGGCGACGCGCGGTCGTGCGATCGCGGAGAACCGCAAGAAGGCGATGGAATTCTTCGCCGAGAACAAGAAGAAGCCGGGGATGGTGTCCCTGGCGAGTGGCGTGCAGTACCAGATCCTGAAGAGCGGGACGGGTGCGCTGCCGAAGGAAGAGGACGTGGTGCGGGTGAACTACCGCGGCATGCTGCTGAACGGGACGGAGTTCGACGGTACGGAGCCTGGGCACCCGGCGAACCTGAAGGTGTCGGGCCTGATCGCGGGCTGGAAGGAAGCGTTGAAGCTGATGCCGGTGGGCTCGCACTGGAAGCTCTACATCCCGCCGCAGATGGGCTATGGCGAGCGTGGCGTCGGGGCGGACATCGGCCCGAACGAAACGCTGGTCTTCGACGTCGAACTGCTCGACGCACAGATGGCCAAGGAAGACTGACGAGTCAAAGTGCCGCCGGCGCCCGCGTCGCGGGGCATGGGCGGCGAATTTTCAACGTGCCCGTCCGTACGGGCCTATCGAGGAACACGACATGAAGAAGTCTCTTACTCTCGCCGCGGCGCTGCTAGCCCTCGCTGCATCTACGCTCGTGGCGGCCAGCGCCATCGCGGCCCCGCAGTCCGAGAAGCAGACGAGCCGCTCGTCGGCGATGAAGCAGATGGCGGCCTGCCAGCACCGCGCTGACCACCTGAAGGGCAACAAGAAGCAGGAGGCGGTCGCCAGCTGCATGAAAACCGGCTGAACCTACGGCGCCTTCCACGGGGTACCCGGGGCTCCACGCCCCGGAGTATCCTGCAGGCCGGTCCACCAACGCGATGCGTCGCCGGGCGACGCGAGGTGCCGGTGATGCTCGGATTCCTGCTGTGGCTGATCCTGTTCGTGCTGTGCTGGCCGCTGGCGCTGGCGGCACTCATCCTCTGGCCCGTCCTGTGGCTGCTCACGCTGCCGTTCCGGCTCGTGGGCCTCGTCTTCGAGGGCGTGTTCGAGCTGCTGCGCTCGATCATCCTGCTGCCGGCACGCCTGATCGCCTCGCGGCGCTAGCGGGAACGACCCCGATCTTGGCTCACCGGCCGGCAGGACCGCTGTCGCGGATCAGGCGCTCGTAGAAGGCGATGAGCTCGACGTAGTTCGAGATTGAAATGCGCTCGTCGGTGCCGTGGAAGCGCGCAAGGTCGATGCTGGTGGCCCGCACCGGCGAGAACCGGTAGACGCCGTCCGCGAGTCCCTGCATGTGGCGCGAGTCCGTCGCCCCGAGCAGCAGGCTGGGTGCGACGACGACGTTCGGTTCGAGGGCGCGCAGCGTGTGTTCGATCGCCCGGTATCCCTCGCCGCGGGTCGCGGACACCGGCGACGCGGGCGTCGCGCCAGGCTCGACCACGATCGCGATGTCGGGATCGGCGATCACCCGGCGCACGTGCGCGACGACGTCCTCGACGCCATCGCCCGGCAGCAGCCGGAAATTCACCCAGGCATCGGCGCTGCCTGGCAGCACGTTCTGCTTGTTGCCTCCCTGGATGATCGTCTCGGCGGTAGTCGTGCGCATCAGCGCCGCGGTGGCGGGGGAGGCGACGAGGCCGTGCTCGATGATCCGGCCGAAGAGCCAGCGATTCGTCAGGAAGAACCGGTTCGCGCCGTGCATCTCCGGCGCCAACGTATCGAACATCTCCGCTGCAGTGCCGCGGATCGACGCGTGCATCGGTGCGCGCTCGAGCCGTGACAGCGCCGTGGCGAGGGCGCCGATCGCGGTCCGGCTTCCGGGCATCGACGAATGGCCCGGCGTCGCGGTCGCGGTGAGCCTGAGCGTCGCCGAGCCCTTCTCGGCAACGCCGATGAGGGCGGCAGGGAGGTCGAGGCCGGGCACCATCCCCTCGGTGATCAGCATGCCCTCGTCCAGCACGTAGCCGAGGTGTACGCCGCGCGCGCGCAGCAAGGTCGCGATCGCGGCGGCGCCGTCGTCGCCGCCATTTTCCTCATCGTGCCCGAAGGCCAGGTAGATCGTGCGCGCGGGCCTGAAACCAGCCGCCGTGAGTCGCTCGACCGCCTCCAGGATCGCGAGCAGGTTGCCCTTGTCGTCCCAGGCCCCGCGGCCCCAGACATAGCCGTCGCGGATCTCGCCACCGAAGGGCTCCGCATGCCAGGCGGATTCCGTGCCTGGTGCGACCGGAACGACATCCTGGTGGGCCATCAGCATCACCGGCTGGGCCTTGGCGTCGGTCCCCTCCCAGCGATACAGCAGGCTGTAGTCGTGGACCGTCTCGAGCGCGAGCGCGGCGTGCACATGCGGGAACGCCGCGGCGAGGTAGCGATGCAGCTCGAGCAGCGCGGCTCGCGAATCCGCGGACGGCGTCTCGTAGGACACCGTGCGCAGGCGAATCGCCCCGGCGAGGCGCTCGGCCACCGACTTGGCATCGATGGCGGCCACGGGCGCCGGGTCGACCGTCAGCTGGCGGGAGCGCGTGCGCAGCATGTTGGCCGCGAGCGCCGCGGCGAGGACGGCGGTGAATGCGAGGGCAATCCCGATGACTCTGGACAGGCGGCGCACGTCGTCTCCTCCGGGGCGGCTGGGGCGATTCTGCCTGAGTCCACGCTGGCGGGGGTACGCGAGGGGCTCGCCAGTCGGGTCCGGAGCCGCCACAATCCGGACGCACGCCGCAACCTTCCGGAGGGTCGATGGACCGCAGGCACTTCCTCGGATCACTGGGCACCCTCGCGGCGCTACCCGCCGCTGCGGCCGGAGCGGCACCGAGCCCGCGCCGCCCGTTCGACCCGGTCGAGCGCACCTTCGGCGAACTCGCCGCGGCCCAGGCAGACGGTCGTGCGACCTCGGCCGCGATCGCCGCGGCGTACCTGCTGCGCATCGAACGCATCGACCGGTCGGGACCTTCGTTGCGCGCCGTGCTCGCGACCAATCCGCACCTTCTGGAAGACGCCCACCGGCTCGACGCGGAGCGTCGGGCCGGGCGGATCCGGGGGCCGTTGCACGGCATCCCACTGCTCATCAAGGACAACATCGCGACTGCGGATCCGATGCCGACGACCGCCGGGTCCCGCGCGCTCGCGCGCTCGATGCATGCGCACGATGCGCCGCTGGTCGCCCGACTGCGGGCGGCCGGTGCGCTCGTGCTCGGCAAGGCGAATCTCAGCGAATGGGCGAATTTCCGCTCGTCACATTCGCAGAGCGGCTGGAGCGGGGTAGGGGGCCAGACCCGCAACGCCTACGATCGGTTGCGCAACCCGTCCGGCTCGAGTTCGGGGTCGGCGGTCGGCGTCGCCGCGAGCCTGTGCGCCGCGGCGATCGGGTCCGAAACCGACGGCTCCATCCTGTCGCCATCGGCGCTCAATGGCTGCGTCGGCCTGAAACCCACCACTGGCCTCGTCAGCGGCGCGGGGATCGTGCCGCTGTCGCCGCGCCAGGATACGGCGGGACCGATCGGCCGCACGGTCGCGGACGTTGCGGCGCTCGCTGCAGCGATCGTCGAGCGACCCCTCGGCTACGGGCCGCAGGGACCCGACCTCGATGGGTTCCGGTTGGCCGGCGTGCGCCTGGGCTGGTTCGCAGCCTCGCCGGGTTCGCACCCGGAATCGGGTCCTGTCTTCGCCACGGCCCGTGCTGCGCTGGCTGCGGATGGGGCCGTGCTCGTCGATCTCGAGGCGCCGAAGGCATTCGGCGAGGCGGGCGATGCCGAGGAGGTCGCGATGCAGTACGAGTTCCATGCCGCAATCGACGCGTATCTCGGTGCGCTCGATCCGGCGCTCGTGAGCTGCCGGAACCTGGCCGACCTCGTGGCGTTCAACCTGGCGCACGCGGCCGAGGAGATGCCGCTGTTTAGGCAGGAGACCTTCGAGGCCGCGCTCGCGCGGGGTCCCGTGAGCGAGCCGGCGTACCAGTCCGCGTGCGACACGCTCGAGCGCTGCTTCGATCGCGAGGGCCTCGCCGCGCTGTTCACGGGCGGCAAGGTCGATGTGCTCGTCGCGCCGGGCAGCGGCCCGGCTGACCTGATCGACGCCGTGTGGGGCGAGCGTCCGAGCGATGGCGGTTGGCCGGCCATCGCCTCGGCGGCCGCCATCGCAGGCTACCCGAGCATCACGGTGCCGGCCGGCGCGATCCGGGGACTGCCGGTCGGTCTCATGCTGGTCGGGCGGCGCAACGAGGACGGCCTGCTGCTGCAGGTCGCGAACGCATACGAGCGCACGACGCGCATGCGCCGTGCGCCCGTGTTCGCGACATGAGGTCTTCCGGTGGGCTACGCTAGCGCGATGTCCGAACCGATCCAGATCGAGGTCCACTCGGACGCCGTGTGTCCGTGGTGCTACCTCGGCAAGCGCCGGCTCGAGGCGGCGCTCGCCGAACGACCGGACCTGCCGGTCGAGGTGCGCTGGAAGCCGTTCGAGCTCAATCCGGACCTGCCGGTCGGGGGCACGGATCGGGCGGCGTACATGGCCGCCAAGTTCGGCGACGGCCCTGGACTTGCGGCCGCGCATGCCCGGCTCGTCGACCTGGGTGGCCGCGCCGGCATCCCGTTTCGCTTTGAGGCCATCCAGCGCGTGCCCAACACGCGCGCGGCGCACGCGCTCGTCGCCCTGGCCGGTGATCGGGCGGATGGCGCCGTCGAGGCGATCTTCGCGGCCTACTTCGAGCGTGGCGAGGACATCGGCAGCATCGACGTCCTCGTGCGCATCGCCGGATCGATCGGGCTCGACCGGGAGACCACGCGGGCCCGCCTCGCCGCTGGGGACGGCTTCGACGCGATCGCGGTCGAGGAGGAGGCAGGTCGGCGCATGGGGATCACCGGGGTCCCGTTCTTCGTATTCGCGGGTCGCTGGGCGCTGTCAGGCGCCCAGGAACCTGCCCAGATCATCGCGGCGCTCGAGGAAGTGCGGGCGTCGCTCGCGCGTGAGTCGGCGCCTTCGGACGGCCGTTAGGGAGCCTGCATGAAGCACACCTTGGTAGTTGCGGCCCTTGCCGCCTCGATCGCATCCACGACGCCTGCCCTCGCCGACACCGTCGTCGTGACGGCGGACCGGATGATCGACGTCCTCGCCAGCCGCGTCGTCGACCGACCGCAGGTGACAATTACGGACGGGCGCATCGTCGCGATCGGCTCCCAGGGTGCCGCGATCCCGGCAGGCGCCCGCCTCGTCGAGCTGCCCGGACAGACGCTGATGCCCGGCTTCATCGACATGCACGTGCACCTGACCAGCGACCCGCGGCTGAATGGATACCGCGGGCTCGAGTTCACCGACAACTTCTGGACCGTCGTCGGCGTCGCCAATGCGAAGAAGACGCTGGAGGCCGGCTTCACGACGGTCCGGAACGTCGGCTCCGCGAACTACGACGACGTCGCGCTCAAGCAGGGCATCGAGCGCGGCTATGTGCCGGGCCCGCGGATCGTGCCGGCGACCTACGCGATCGGCGCGACCGGCGGGCACTGCGACAGCACGGAATTCCCGCCGTCGGTGACGGTGCCGAACCCGGCGATCGCGAACAGCCCGGACGAGATCCGCGCCACGGTGCGCCGGCTGCGCAAGTACGGCGCCGAGGTCATCAAGTTCTGCGGGACGGGCGGCGTGTTCTCGAAGACCGACACCGTCGGCGGCCAGCAGTACTCGCTTGCCGAGATGACCGCGCTGGTCGACGAGGCGCACATGCTCGGCCTCAAGGTTGCGGTGCACGCACATGGGGCGGCGGGCATCAAGGACGCGCTACGTGCCGGCGTCGACACGATCGAGCACGCCAGCCTCGCCGATGAGGAGGCGTTCGCGCTCGCCAAGCAGCACGGCGCGTACTTCTCGATGGACGTCTACGACGACGACTACATCCTCGCCGAGGGCGAGAAGAACGGCACCTTTGCCGAGTCGCTCGAGAAGGAGCGGCAGATCGGCCGCCGCCAGCGCGAGACGTTCAAGGCGGCGACGGCGGCCGGCGTCAAGATGGTGTTCGGCACGGATGCCGGCGTCTATCCGAATGGCGACAATGCCAAGCAATTCGCGACGATGGTGGCCTGGGGCATGACGCCGATGCAGGCGCTGCGTGCCGCGACCGTCACGGCCGCCGAGGCACTCGGCCGCTCGAGCGATGTGGGCGCGATCGCGGTAGGGCGCTATGGCGACCTCGTGGCCGTCGAAGGTGATCCGCTCGTCGACGTCACCCGGCTGCAGTCGGTCGCGTTCGTCATGAAGGGCGGCGTCGTCTACAAGGGCCCGACACCGCGCGCGCCATGACCGCGCGCCAGCGAATTCTGATCACCGGCGCGAGCGCAGGCCTCGGTCGCGGCATGGCGCTCGAGTTCGCCGCGAGGGGGCGTGACCTCGCCCTCTGCGCGCGCCGCCTCGACCGCCTCGAGGAGCTGCGCAGCGAGATCCGACGCCGCCACCCGGGCGTTCGCGTGGCGATTCGCGCGCTCGACGTGAACGAGCACGACCAGGTCTTCGTCGTGTTCCGCGAGCTCGCCGACGAGCTTGGCGGTCTTGACCGCGTGATCGTCAACGCCGGCATCGGCAAGGGCGTCCCGATCGGCACCGGCAACGTCGCGGCGAACCTGAAGACCGTGAACACGAACTTCGTCGCCGCGCTGGTGCAGTGCGAGGCGGCGGTTGAACTGTTCCGGGCGGCGAACGCCGGGCACCTCGTGACGATCGCCTCGGTCGCGGCAATCCGCGGCCTGCCGCGCGCCCAGACGGTGTACGCCGCGACGAAGGCGGGACTCGCGTCGCTGACCGAGGGCATCCGGGCGGACCTCTGGGACACGCCGATCCGGGTCAGCGCGATCTTTCCGGGCTACATCGAGTCCGACATCAGTTCCGGGTCGCGCAAGCGTCCATTTCTCGTGGATACCGGGACCGGCTGCCGCGCGCTCGTCCGCGCGATCGAATCCGAGAAGCCGCGCGCGTTCGTCCCGCGCTGGCCGTGGGCGCCGATCGCGATGCTGATGCGCCATATCCCGCTCGGGCTCCTGGTGCGGTTCCTGTGATGCTCGAGCTGGGCTGCCCGAAGCTGTCGCAGGATCCCGCGGCGATTCGCGTCGTGAAGGAGGAGGTCGTCACTGTCGTGTTCGCGGACACGCCGGGGCTCGTGATGAGCGCCGTGGGCCCGAATCACTACGCAGCAGGGGATGCGCTCGTCACCGGATCGACCGGCGATCCGTGGTGTGTCTCGCGCGAGCGCTTCGACGCGAAGTACCGCCCCGACGCGGGCCAGGCGCATGGCGAGCCGGGGCCGTATCGCAATGTGCCGACACCGGTGTGGGCAAAGCAGATCCCGGGGCCATTCCGGATCGCGCGCTCGCCGGGTGGTGACGTGCTGACGGGAGAAGCGGGGGACTGGGCGCTCGAGTACGCCCCGGACGACTGCGGGCTCGTCGCCCGGGATCGCTTCGAACGGGTCTACCGGCCCGCCTGACGAATCCGTCCGGACCGCGGCGTGCGCGGTCCGGACGGGGCCCAGCTCAGTGCCGGTAGGTGAAGGTCAGTCCGATCGTGCGCGGCCGCCACGTGAAGTCACGCTCGAGTCGCGTCGTCGCCGAATTGACGCCGGCGGGCGCCGTGCCCGGGTTGATGCTGAAGTTGTAGTTCGTGATCGTGTGCGAGTCGAACAGGTTGTCGACGAACGCCGCGACCTGCCAGTCGCCCAGGTTCACGCCGAGGCGCGCCGTGACGAAGTTCGTCGCGGGCAGCATGTAGTTGGCGTCGTCATACTGCAGCGTGTTGCCGCCCCCGAGCACGGAGCCATCCTGGCTCGGCGAGTTCCACTTGCCCTTGCCCTGGTACTCATAGTCACCGCGCACGAACGAATCGTGCCCGAACGCCTGGAACTTGTACTCGAGGCCGACGGAGACGGTGACCGGCGAGCCCGGCTGGCCGCCCTGGCCGGCGATGGCATCGCCCTGGGCGGCGACCGGCAGCACGGTGTGGTCCGAGCCCACGAAGCTGCTGGCCGTGTAGCGCGCGTCCGTGTACCCGGCGGACAGCTCTGCGCTGAAGCTGTCGGTGACCGCGAACTCGGCCTGGACGTCGGCGCCCTTGGCGACGGCCTCGCCGAGGTTCTGGATCCACGAGATCTGGCAGATCGGCGGCAGCACGGTCTGCTGGATGTTGTGCCACTTGATGTAGTAGACGCTGCTGGCGATGCGGATCCGGTTGTCGAAGTTGTTCTTCGAGCCGACCTCGAAACTCTGCACGGTGTCCGAGTCGTAGGTGGCGGGCGAACTCGTGATGCCGAAATTCGTGAAGTCCCCGGCGCAGGCCGCCTGCGGGACCGGGTTGTTCGAGCCGCCCGGGCGGAAGCCCTTGGAGTAGGTGAAGTAGTACAGGTCGTTGGGGTCGTGCTGGTAGTTCAGTCCGAGCTTCGGCGTGAACACGTTCTCGGAGTGGCTGCCCGACAGCCAGACGTCCGTTCCGAACAGCTGCGCGCCGCCGGTGACCGTGTCGAAGGAGTACTTCACCTTCGCGTAGCGTCCGCCGAAGACGGCCTTCAACGTGTCGGTGATCGCGTAGCTGCCCTCGCCGTAGATCGCGAACTGCTCGTCCTTGGCGTTCGTGTGCAGGAAGTACGACGCGTTCGGGTCGATGCCCGTCACGACCTGGCCGCAATGCGGGGCATTGGGCGTGGTGGGGTCGTTGCACGGGAGCGGGTTGCTGCCGTTGTTGGCGCCAAAGGCGTCGAAGACGTAGTTGCCATCGAGGGGCGCCGGGATGCCGGCGGTCGGGTAGTACGCCTGCAGCAGCGCGTTCAGGCCCGAGTCATGCAGCTGCTCGAGGTAGGTCTGCCGGTTGGAGCTGTAGAACAGGCCCGCGGTCCAGACGAGCTTCGCGTTCGGATCCGTGGACTGGAGGCGGAACTCCTGCACGAAGTTCTGCTGGCCGTTGTCGATGCTGGCCGGCGCCCGGTAGGTGGGCGCGAGGCCGAGGTGGACGCCGGTGTTGTCGAGGAACAGCGGGAAGTTCGTCGGCGCAGGGATCGGGGGTTGATTGCTGTTGAAGCCGTTGTACGCGAACAGCGACTGGTAGAACCCGAGGTTGTACATCGTGCCGTCGTAGCCGGTCGTTTCCTTACGGTGGTAGTACGAGGTGTTCGAGATGAACTTGACCGCCCCGAAGTCGCCCTCGAACTTGAGGGCCGGCAGGTAGAACGTGTCCGGCGTCGGCCGACCGGTCGGGTTGGCGCTGACGTAGTGGTGGCTCGACGGATCGGAGTACAGCGGCCAGAAGTCCGAGACATCGTTCGTCTTGCGGTCCTGGAAGTAGATGCTCGGCGTGATCGTCCACCTGTCGGACGGCGCCCAGATCGCGGCGAGGCGCACCAGCGAGGTCTCGGTATGGTTCGCGCGCTTGTCGAGCGTGACGCTCGGGTCGGTCGCGTCGACGCGGTCGATCCAGCCGCCGTCCTTGCGCGTCCAGACGCTGATGCGGGCGCCGAGCGTGCCATCGATCAGCGGACCGCCCGCCGCGACGCCCGCTTCGTAGCTTGGATCGCCGCCGGCCGTGAACGAGACTTCGCCCCGGCCGTAGACGGAGCTCTTGGTCAGGCTGGGGGGCGTCGTGATGTAGCGGACCGTGCCGCCCTCGGAGCCGGCGCCGAACAGCGTGCCCTGCGGGCCGCGCAGGACCTCGATGCGTTCGATGTCGAACGACTTCGGCAGCGACTCGTCCGGGTTGAACGCGATCGCGCGCATCTGGATCGGCGTGTCGTCGATGTAGATGCCGGTGGTGCCGGCGCCGCCCGAGGAGGCGATGCCGCGGATCGCGATGTTCGCCGTGCCCGAATTGTCGACCGTGATGCCGGGCGTGAAGCGCGCGACGTCCTGGATGTCCTTGATGCCGCGCAGGTCGATGCTCTCCTGCGTCAGGGCGGTCACGCTGATCGCGACCTTGCTCAGGGACTCCTCGTGACGCGTCGCGGTCACGACGATCTCCTCGAGCTGGGGCCCGGCCGACTTGTCGGCCGGCGCCGTGTCGGCGGCGGCGGCGGCGGCGGCGAGCGCCAGGACGGTGGCGACCGTCGACGACAGGATGCGGTGCTTGCCGCAGTACGTGCGCGACGAAAGAGTAGGCGTCGATCGCATGAAGAGGCCCCTTGTTGGAATCGTCCTGAAGGCAGGCACCGGCTCGTCCCGCGCCTGTTGTGATCGCACGATAGCGCTGTCACAAATCTACCGCAATTGGCTTATTCAGGGCCTTATAAGGCGTTGCCAGAAAGCAACGAAGTGGCCTTGTCCAATTCTGAGATCACAGATTCTTGACCTTGCCTGGGCGGTCAAGTAGCGTGTCCCGTGCACTACAAGGGCGCACAGGGACGGCTCCCGACGGGCTCTGGCCCGGTCGTGGGGCCGCCGTGGAGGGCCTGCCTAAACGAAGGGGATTCCATGTCTTCCAAGCGCCATCGCCCGCAGACCGACCGCGAGCTCGGCATGCACCGCGCCATCACGCGGCGCGATTTCATGCAGGGCACGGCGATCGCGGGATTGGGTCTCCTCGCGGCACCGCTTGCAGGCTGTCACCGGATCATCCCCTCGCGCACGGCGCCCCAGGACCTCGCCGGCTACTACCCGCCGCGCCTGACCGGCCTGCGCGGCAGCCACGTGGGCTCCTTCGAGGCCCTCCACCAACTGCGCGACGGACAGCATCCGCCACAGCCCATTGACCTCGGCGAGGACTACGATCTCGTCGTCGTCGGCGCCGGCATCAGCGGCCTGTCGGCTGCCCATTTCTACCGGTCGGCACACCCCGACGCGCGGATCCTGCTGCTCGACAACCACGACGACTTCGGCGGTCACGCCAAGCGCAACGAATTCGAGATCGACGGCCAGATGCGCCTGCTCAACGGCGGCACCTACGCGATCGAGAGCCCGCGCCCGTACGGTACGGTCGCCGATGGCCTGCTGCGCGCGATCGGCATCGATGCCCCGGCGCTCGCGAAGTCGACGCAGCGGCCCGATTTCTACAGCGGACTCGGCCTTGCGAACGGCGTGTTCTTCGACCGGGAGACCTTCGGCCGCGATCACCTCGCCGTCGGCTACGGCACGCGACCCTGGCGGGACTTCCTGCGGGACGTGCCGCTGTCCGACGCGGCCAAGGCGGATTTCGAGCGGGTCGAGGCCGGCAAGGCCGATCCGATGCCGGGCCTGTCCTCGACCGAGAAGAAGCAGCGGCTGCTCAAGATGAGCTACCGCAACTACCTGAAGGATGTCCTCAAGGTGGACCCGGCCGTGCTCGAGGTCTACCAGGCCCGCACCCAGGGCTGGTGGGGCGTCGGCATCGACGCGGTGTCCGCGCTCGATTGCTGGGGCACGGAGATGCCCGGCTTCGAGGGCCTGAAGCTCGAGCCGGGCTCGATCCCGGGCATGGGCTACACGCCCGCCGGCTTCGCCGACACGGGCGGGTCCGTGTTCGTGCACTTCCCGGACGGCAACGCGACGATCGCGCGTGGCCTCGTGCGACGCCTGATCCCGTCCGCCGTGCCGGGCACCACGGTCGAGGACCTGGTCACGGCCCGGGTCGACTACCGACAGCTCGATCGGAGCGGCGAACCGGTGCGCCTGCGCCTCTCGAGCCCGGTGGTCGGCGTGCATCACGAGGGCGACCCCGGTACCGCGCGCGCGGTTCGCGTCGCCTACATGCGGGACGGTCGCGTGCTCGGGGTCCGCGCGCGCCACTGCATCCTCGCCTGCTACCACGCCCTGATCCCGTACCTGGTTCCCGAGCTGCCGGCGGCACAGAAGGCCGCCATGCACGAGGCGGTGAAGGCGCCGCTCGTCTACACGAGCGTCGCCGTGCGCAACTGGACCGCGTTCCAGAGGCTCGGCGTCCATGCGATCTATGCGCCGAAGGGCTACCACACCTCGCTGCGCCTCAACCACACGGTCGACATCGGCGCCTACCAGAGCCCGCGCAGCCCGGAAGAGCCGACCCTGATCTCGATGGGCCGCACCCCGTGCATGCCCGGACTCACGGAGTTCGAGCAGAACAGGATCGGCCGCGCGGAACTGTACGCGACGCCGTTCGAGGTGTTCGAACGCAACATCCGCGAGCAGCTCGGTCGCACGCTGGGTGCGGGGGGATTCGATCCGGCGCGGGACATCACCGCGATCACCGTCAACCGCTGGCCGCACGGCTACTCGCCGGAGCACAACCCGCTGTTCGAGCCCGACCTGCCCGAGACCGAGCAGGCGTACTTCCGTGCGCGGACCCGTTTCCATCGCATCGCGATCGCGAACGCCGATGCGGGCGCCGGTGCGTACACCGACGTCGCGATCGAACAGGGCCACCGCGCCGTTTCTGAACTGCTGGGCACCTGACCGGCGCCCCCGACCTCGAGGACACGACCATGACTTCCGCCAAGCTGCCCGCGGCCGAACTTGCCGACCTGAAGCGCCAGGACATCGCGCACCACCTGCCGGGCCAGACCGACTACCGGCTGCGCGACACGCTGGGCGGCAGTCGCATCATCACGCACGCCGAGGGCTGCACGATCCACGACGCCGAGGGCAACGCGATCCTCGATGGCATGGCGGGGCTCTGGTGCGTCAACGCCGGCTACGGCCGCGCGGAACTCGCCGACGCGGCGCACGCGCAGATGCTGCAGCTGCCGTACTACAACACGTTCTTCAAGACGGCGAGCGCGCCGGCCGTGCGGCTCGCCACTGCCGTGGCCGAGCGCCTCGGCAATGGCCTCACTCACGTGTTCTTCAATTCCTCGGGATCCGAGGCCAACGACACCGTTTTGCGGCTGGTGCGCCATTACTGGGCCGTGCGCGGCCAGCCGTACCGCAACGTCATCATCGGACGCTGGAACGGCTACCACGGTTCGACGGTTGCCGGCGCGAGCCTGGGTGGCATGCGCGCGATGCACGAGCAGGGCAACCTGCCGATCCCCGGCATCGAGCACATCATGCAGCCGTACCACTTCGGCGACGGTTTCGGCGAGGACCCGGTGGCGTTCGGCGCGCGCGCGGCTGCCGCCCTCGAGGAGCGCATCCTCAAGGTCGGTCCGCACAATGTCGCCGCCTTCATCGGCGAGCCGGTGCAGGGCGCCGGTGGCGTGATCATCCCGCCGGCGGGATACTGGACGGCGATCGAGGCGATCTGCCGCAAGTACGGCATCCTGCTGGTCAGCGACGAGGTGATCTGCGGATTCGGCCGCCTCGGTCGCTGGTTCGGCTTCCAGCATTTCGGGATCCGCCCGGACATCGTCTCGATGGCCAAGGGCCTGTCGTCCGGCTACCTGCCCATCTCCGCAACCGCGGTCTCGAGCTCGATCGTCGAGACCCTGCGCGACGGCGGCGAGTTCGTGCACGGGTACACGTACTCGGGCCACCCCACGGCAGCGGCGGTCGCGCTCAAGAACATCGAGATCATCACGCGCGAGAAGCTCGTGGAGCGGACGGCCGGGGACACGGCGCCGTACCTGTCGCGGGCCCTCGATCGCCTGCGTTCCCACCCGCTCGTGGGCGAGGCGCGCAGCCTCGGCCTCATCGGCGGCGTGGAGATCGTGTCGCGGCCCGGCTCGAACGAACGGTTCGCCGGCAAGGAAGGCACGGCCGGCCCGATGGTGCGCGACATCTGCATCCGTCGCGGCCTCATGGTCCGCGCGATCCGCGACACGATCGTCTTCTGCCCGCCTTTGATCATCACCCATGCCGAGATCGATCGGCTGGTCGACACGATCGGCGCCGCGCTCGACGAGGCCGCGCCCGCACTGCAGGCGCTGCCGGCAGCCGGCTGAGCGTGGCATGAGCGCCGAACCCAGCGATCCGGCGGACGGACTCCTGCGTGCGAGCGTGCACGAGGAGCTGCGACGGCGCTTCGTCACGGGCCGCGTGATGCCGGGTACCTCGCTGTCGACGCGCGGCCTCGCGCTCGAGCTCTGCGTCAGCCAAATGCCAGTGCGCGAGGCGCTCGCCCGGCTCGCGGCCGAAGGGGCCGTCGAGATCCGCTCCAAGCGACGCATCGTCGTGCCGCCGATGACGGCGGCGCGGTTCCAGGACCTGCTGCGGTGCCGCGAGATGCTCGAGCCGGATGCGGCGGCGTCCGCCGTCCGCCACATCGACGCGGCGCGACTGAAGCGGTTGCGCGCGGTCGACGACGAGATCGGAGAAGCCTTGCGCGACGGCGACGTCGGTGCCTACATGGCGCGCAACTACGAGTTCCACTTCCTGATCTATCGGGCGCTGTCGCGGCCGACGCTGATCCAGCTGATCGAGACGTTGTGGCTGCAGTTCGGCCCCTACATGCGGGTCGTGTACGGACGCTTCGGCACGTCGCGCCTCGACGATCAGCACGAGCGCGCACTGGCCGCGATCCGCGACCGCAACGGCCCGGCACTGCGGCGCGCCGTGCTGGCCGATATCCGCGATGGCATGAGCCTGATCGCCAAGAACGGCTTCGAGAACGGGGCCTGAGCATGGCGCGCCGCTTCCCGGACGCGATCTCGCCGGCGCCCGTGCACGCGCCGTCCTACTATGCGGCGTCGGTGCGGGAGGCGGTCTCCACCCAGCCCTTCGAGGGCCCGGCGCAGGCGGATGTCTGCGTGATCGGCGGCGGCTACACCGGCCTCGGCACGGCGCTGGCGCTCGCGCGCCGCGGCGTCGACGTCGCCGTCCTCGAGCAGTCGCTGCTCGGCTGGGGCGCCTCGGGCCGCAACGGCGGCCAGGTGCATGTCGGCGTGCGCCGCGACCAGGCCTGGCTCGAGAAGCACGTCGGCGAGGCGGATGCCCGTCGCCACTGGCAGTTCGCGCTCGACGCGCGCGCCCACCTCGACTGGTTGATCGGCGCGTACGCAATCGACTGCGACTACCGCGGCGGCCTGCTGCACGCCGATCACAAGCCCCGTTTCGAGGCGGAGACCCGCCATCACGTCGAGTTCATGCGCGAGCGCTACGGCTACGACTCGCTGCGCTTCGTCGGTCGCGACGAGGTGAACTCGATGGTCGCCTCTAGCGACTACCACTGCGGCAGCTTCGATTCGCGGGGCGGGCACCTGCACGCGCTCGGGCTCGCGCTCGGCATCGGTCGCGCGGCCGCCTCGCACGGCGCGCGGCTGCACGAGGGCGTCGAGGTCACTGGCGTCGCGCGCCGCGGCGAGGGCTACTGCGTCTCGACCACCCGGGGCGAATTGCGCGCGAACCGGGTCGTGCTCGCATGCAACGGCTACCTGCGCCGGATCGCACCGTCCGTCGAGCGGCACGTCATGCCGATCAACAACTACGTGGCCGTGACCGAGCCGCTCGGCGCGCTCGCCCGGCGCCTGATCACCAACGACTGCGCGGTGTCCGATTCCCGCTTCGTCGTCAATTACTTCCGCATCACGCCGGATGACCGGCTGCTGTTCGGCGGCGGCGAGAACTACAGCTACCGGTTCCCGCGCGACATCGCCGCGTTCGTGCGGCCGCACGCGCTCGGGATCTTCCCGCAGCTGGCCGGCGCACGCTTCGACTACGCCTGGGGCGGCACCCTCGCGATCACCCCGAATCGCATGCCGTGGGTGCGCGAGCTCGGGCCCGGCTTCATCAATGCGAGCGGGTTCTCCGGGCTCGGGGTCGTGATCGCGCCCTACACCGGCAAGATCGTCGCCGACGCGCTGTGCGGCGAGCGCGAAACGCTCGACCTGCTGGGGCGGGTGCCGATCCCGGCGTTCCCCGGCGGCCCCGCGCTGCGCTGGCCCACGCTCGTCGCCGCGATGCTTTTCTATGCGCTCAGGGACCGCCTCTGAGCATCCAACAGAGTAGAGGTAATCATGCATGAACAATCACCCGCTGGTACGGCATCTCTGAGCGAATGGCAGGCCTTCAAGGCCGCCAACCCCGACGTCAAGGCGATCGATGCCTTCGTCATCGATTCAAACGGCCACGCGGTCGGCAAGCGACTCGAGGCCGCCGACGCCGATACCCTCTTCAAGGCAGGCGTGCAATTCTCCGCCGCGGCTCCGGTCGCCGACTGCAGGGGACTCGGTCATGATGCGGGTGGCCTCGGCAAGTCCGACGGCGACCCGGACGGCACGGCGATGCCCGTGCCGGGGACCCTCGTCCGCGTCCCCTGGACTGCGACGCCGACGGCGCAGGTGCTGTGCCGGCTTCTCGACGTCGCCAAGCTCGAGGAACTGCCGTTCGATCCGCGCGTCATCCTGCGCAACGTGGTCGACAAGTGCCGTGCTACGGGGATCCACCCGGTCGTCGCCTGCGAGCTCGAGTTCTACCTGATTGATCCCCGGCGCGCGGACGACGGTCGGATCTTGATCGGCACGCTGCCCGGGCGCAGCGCGCCACGGCGCGCGGGCAACCTGTCGCTCGACGCCGTGGAGGACAACGCCGCGTTCCTCGATGCCGTCAATGCGGCGGCGCAGGCCCAGGGCCTGCCCGTGTGCGGCTGCGTCGCCGAGTACGGCGTCGCCCAGTTCGAGGTGAACCTGCGCCACACGCCGGATCCGCTGCTCGCGGCGGACCAGGCCGTGCTGCTGCGCCGCCTCATCAAGGGCGTTGCCCGGTCGATGGGCATGGACGCGACGTTCATGGCCAAGCCCTTCATGCCGCAGCCGGGCAACGGGCTGCACGTGCATGTCAGCATCGTCGACGAGGCGGGCCACAATCGCTTCGGCGCCGCGGGCGGCGAGGCGCTGTTGCGCAACGGCATCGCCGGCATGCAGGCGATGCTGTACGACTCGTTCGGCCTGTTCGCGCCGAACTTCAACGCCCAGCGGCGCTACCTCGGGCTGTTCGTGCCGACTTCGCGCGATTGGGGCCACAACAATCGCAGCGTGGCGTTCCGGATCCCGCACTCCGACGGCGGCGGCCGGCGCATCGAGCATCGCGTCGCCGGTGCCGACGCAAGTCCCCACCTCGCGGTCGCGGCGATCCTGGCAGGGCTCCTGCATGGCATCACGCACAAGCTCGAGGCGACGGAGCCGGTGAACGGGCGCGCCAGCACGGGCGGCGATGCCGAGTTCCCGGGCGACCTGATCGTGGCCCTCGACCGGCTCGAGCACGGCCGGCTCCTGTCCCAGTACATCCCCGCAGAATTCCTCAAGATCTACTGCGACACCAAGCGCGGCGAGTACCTCGAGCTCATCGAGGACATCTTCCCGCGGGAGTACGACTTCTATGCCTGAGATGCTGAGGGGCATCGAACGTGCGCGGCTGCAGGCGTTTGCCCGGGCGGAGGCCGCGCGCTACGCAGATGCGCGTCCGCGTTCGCGGGTGCTGTCGAGGGAGGGGGCCGCCGGCTACTACGCCGGCGTGCCCATGCACTGGATGCTCGACTGGCCGCTGCCGTTCCCGATGGTGGTCGCCGACGCGAGCGGTGCGACCCTGACTGACGCGGATGGCATCGAGCTCGCCGACTTCTGCCTCGGCGACACGGGATCGATGTTCGGGCATTCGCCGGAGCCCGTGCTGCGCGCGCTGGCCGCGCAGGCGGGCCACGGCTTCACGTACATGCTGCCGACCATCCACTCCGGCGTGGTCGGACGCCTGCTGCGCGAGCGCTTCGGCCTGCCCCACTGGCAGGTGGCGACGACGGCGTCCGACGCCAATCGCTTCGCGCTGCGCGTGGCCCGTGCCGTGACCGGCCGTCCCAAGGTGCTCGTGATCAACGGCTGCTATCACGGCGCGGTGGACGAGACCTACGTGGAACTCGCCGACGGGCGTGCACGCAATCGCCCGGGCCTGATCGGCCAGTTCCAGGACCTGACCGAGGGCACGCGCATCGTCGAGTTCAATGATCTGCCTGCACTCGAGCGCGAGCTTGCCGCGGGCGACGTCGCCTGCGTGATCACGGAGCCCGTGCTGACGAACTGCTGCATGGTGCTGCCGGCGCCGGGCTACCACGCGGCGCTCAGGCGCCTCACGCGCGCAGCCGGCACGCTGCTGCTGATCGACGAGACGCACACGATCTCGACCGGCCCGGGCGGCTACACGCGCGCCCATGCACTCGAGCCGGACATCTTCGTCGTCGGCAAGCCGATCGCGGGCGGCGTCCCGGCCAGCGTCTGGGGATTCAGCGACGGCGCGGCCGCTCGCTGGGACGAGATCCGCCGCACCAAGGCGCCGGGCCACTCGGGGCTCGGCACCACGCTCTCGGCCAATGCGCTGGCGATGGCGACGATGCGCGCGACGCTCGAGGAAGTGATGACCGATGCCGCCTACGCGCACATGGAGGGGCTCGCGGCGCGGCTCGCCGCCGGACTCGCTGCGACCGTCGATCGATTCGGGCTGCCCTGGCACGTCGCACGCGTCGGCGCGCGCGTGGAATTCATCTGTGCCCCGGGCCCGCTCGTGAACGGCACCGAGGCGGTCGCGGCGCATGCGCCGGAACTGGAGCAGGCGCTGCACGTCGGCTTGCTCAACCGCGGCTGCCTGATCGCGCCGTTCCACAACATGATGCTGGTCTGCCCGGCGACGACCGGCGCGCAGGTTGATCGCCTCGTGCAGGCCTTCGCGGAGGTCGTCGGCTCCCTCGCCGGCTGAGCCGGCGAGGGGGCGGTCAGCCGGCCGGCGGCGCCTCGGCGAGCGTCTTCAGGCGGCCGAGACCGCGCTCGTAGTCCGGACCGATCATGCCGTCCATGAACAGCCCGAAGTACCGACGGATCGGTCCGGCGCCGAGATCCATGTCCAGCGTCCAGGTGACCTTCGTGCCGCCAACGGCGGGCTCAAGCTCGATCGAGGACTTCGACTTGCCCTGTCCGCCGAAGTCGAGCTCGAGGCCGACATGCCGGTCGGCGACCGACTCGATGATGGTGTCGCTGCCGGTGCCGATCTTGCGATTGCCGGCCCAGTGCATGCTGGCGCCGACGCCGCTGTCCGGGCCCGAGAACGTGATCACGGCGGCGGGGTCGATGTCGACCCACGGCGACCAGTCATTGAATTTGCGCAGCGAGTTCACCCGCGGGAACATCTCCCCGGCGGGACGGGCGATCGACACCGAGCGCTCGACGTGCACATGGCGCGGCAGCACGAAGCCGACCGCCACGAGCACGCCCACCAGGGCCACGATCACGTAGAGGATCTTCTTGAGCACGGCTATCCCTCCTGGTTGGATGGTGCGGCCCGTTCGCGGGCCGCACGGAGAAGGCATCAGCTGCGGGCCTTGTCGCCCTTGCGCATCAGCGTCAGCGCAAGCAGCGCGGACGCGACCATCAGGAACAGGCTGACGGCGTTCAGCACGGGCGTCGCGCCCTCGCGCATCCGTCCGTACATCATGATCGTCAGCGGCGAGTCCGCGCCGACGAGCATGAGGGTCGTGTTGAAGTTCTCGAACGACATCAGGAACGCGATTGCGGCCGATCCGATCAGGGCCGGGCGCAGGTACGGGATGGTGATCGTCCAGAGCACCGCCGCGCGCGACGCGCCGAGATTGTAGGCCGCCTCCTCGAGCGTGCGGTCGAAGCGCTTGAGGCGCGCGCTGATCGTCAGCGTCGCGATGGCCACGATGTACGAGAACTGGCCGGCCACGACGAGCGGCAGGCCGGGGCGAAGGAACTCGACTTCGAGCCCCAGGGAATCGTTGAGGACGTCGGCGACGCGACTCGCGAACGCGAGGATCGAGATGCCGAGGATGACGCCCGGGATGACGAGCGGCGCCAGCATCATCACCGACAGCGCCTGCTTGCCGGCGAACTTGGCGCGTTCCATCAGGAACGCATTCGTCGTGCCGACGACCACCGACAGCACCGTGACCCAGCAGGCGACGCCAAAGCTCGTCCAGATGCTGGCGAGCAATTCCTCGTCCCCGAACAGGCCGGTGCGGCCCTTGGCTCCGTTGCCGAGGAACCAGTCGAGCGTGAACCCGTGCCAGGGCGGTGCTGGGTAGTTGGCGTCGTTGAACGCGAACACGGCCACCGTCAGCAGCGGCAGGAACAGGAAGACGAGGAACAGCACCAGGTAGATCCCGGTTCCGGCGCGCAGCCACAGCGGGCGTGGGAGGGAGGGGATCATGTGCGCCGCATCACGTCGGAGAAGCGCTGGCCGCTGAGTTTCAGCCCGAACCAGACCATCGTGGTCGACAGCCCGAGCAGCAGGAAGCCGAACGCAGCGCCCTGTTCCCAGTTGAAGCGCGTGATGAACTGCGTGTAGATCTGCTCGGTGAACCACTGCGAACTCGTGCCGCCGAGCAGGTTCGGGGTCAGGTAGTTGCCGAGCGTGAGCATGAACACGACGATGCAGCCCGCCGTGATGCCGGGCAGCGCGTGCGGGATGACGATGCGCCTGAGGATCGCCGGCCCCGAGGCGCCGAGGTCGTAGGCCGCCTCGATCAGCGAGTTGTCGAGGCTCTCGAGGCTGCTGACGAGCGGCACGACCATGAACAGCAGCGAGGTGTACACGAGTCCGACCAGGATCGTCGCGTCGTGGTACAGCAGTTCCGGCGGTGCGTCGGCGAGGCCGAGATGCACGAGGATGCCCGGCAGGACGCCCGATTCGCGCAGCAGGATCATCCAGCCGAGCGTGCGCACCGTCTCGCTCACCCAGAACGGGATCAGGCAGACGACGAACAGCAGCGTCGCCGCGCGGCCACGCGCGAGCTTCGCGATCGTCCAGGCGATCGGGAAGGCCACCAGGAAGGTGAGCGCCGTCGAGATCGCGGAAATGACGGCCGTGCGCACGAAGATGTGCCAGTACAGCGGTTCAGTGAAGAACGTCCGGTACTGCGCGAGGCTGGTGACGAATTCGCGCGGCGCCGTGCGCTCGCGGAACGACAGCAGCGCGAGGTCGACGTGCGGCAGCACGATCAGCGCGAACAGCCACAGCAGTGCCGGCGCGAGCAGCAGCCCCACCATCAGGCGGCGCTGCCACGCGGGGCCGGCGGTGTCATCCATGGCGATCACCGGCCGGGAAGCAGGTCGCCCGCTCCGGATCGAATCCGAAGTGGATGCGCTCGCCGACCTTGAGGTCCGCGTACTGGCCGGTCTGCGGCAGCGCGATGCGGAACTCGAACTTCGTCGAGGACTCGCGTAGCAGCACGGCCGAATTGGCGCCATCGAACAGCAGGCTCTCGACCTCGCCGCTGTGCGTGGCCTGGCCCGCAGGCAGCTCCGCCGCCGTGCGCGCGAGCATCGCGACTTCCGGACGGACGAACGCCTCCACCGCGGCACCGCCGGCGACGGGCGAGGAGGCCCGTGCCTCGAGCGTCCAGCCATCCGCGGTCCGCACCGTGACGCGTCCGCCGTTCACGGCCAGCGCCGTGCCGGCGATGCGGTTGTTGGCGCCGACGAAACCGGCCACGAACGGCGTCGCCGGCTCGTAGTAGAGCTGCTGCGGCGTGCCGAGCTGCTCGAACCGGCCGCGATTCATCACGCCCACGTGGTCCGACAGCACGAGCGCCTCGGACTGGTCGTGCGTGATGTAGACGAACGTGGTGCCGAACGCGGCCTGCAGCTGCTTCAGCTCGATCTTCATGTGCTCGCGCAGCTTCAGGTCCAGCGCGCCGAGCGGCTCGTCGAGGAGCAGCAGCGTGGGCTCGAGCACGAGGCTGCGCGCGATCGCGACGCGCTGGCGCTGGCCGCCCGAGAGCTCGTCGACCTTCTTGCGGGCGGCACCGGCGAGGCCGACGCGCTCCAGCATCGCGTCGGCCTTGCGCGTGCGCTCGGCACGGGCGACGCCGCGGCGCGCGAGTCCGAACGCGACATTCTCGCCAACCGACATCATCGGGAACAGCGCGAGCTGCTGGAACACCATGTTGACGGGGCGCCGGTTGGGACCGACGCCCTTCATGCTGTTGCCGCCAATCAGGATGTCGCCGTCATCCGGCTGGATGAAGCCGGCGATCATCCTGAGCAGGGTCGTCTTGCCGCAGCCGGAAGGGCCGAGGATCGAGAAGAAGCTGCCGCGCGCGACGCTGAACGACAGGGCGTCGACCGCCGTGTGCTCGGCGAAGCGCTTGACCGCCGCCCGGACCTCGAGGTCGGGCGTCGCCGGCGCGCTCAATTGGCCGCCTTGATGCGATCGAGCACCCGGCCCTCGATCTCCTCGAGGCCGGGGGGGATCGCCGGGTACCACTTCACGTTCTTGAAGCCGTCCGGGAACGAGTCGGCGAACTGCTTCTTGAAGCGCGGATCCATCAGCGCGTCGGCGCCCTTCGAGGCGGTGAAGTTGCCGATCGCCTTGGCGATCTTGGCGGCTTCGGCCGGGCGCATCGTGAAGTTGATCCAGGCGTAGGCACCGGCCTCGTTCTTGCCACGCGCCGGCAGCGCATAGGTGTCGAGCCAGGCGATCGCGCCGGACTTCGGGTTCACGAAGTGGATGTCCGGGTTCTCGCGATTGAGGTTCCAGGCGCCCGAGTCCCACATCATCGCCGCGACGACCTCGCCGGAACGCACGCCGTTCAGGAGCTGGTCCTTGTTGTCGTAGAAGAAGCGGAAGTTCGGCTTGCAGGCGATCAGCGTCCTGCCGACTTCCTCCATCAGCGCGGTGTAGGCCTTGATGTTGCCGTACAGCGCGAACGGGTCCTTGCCGGAGGCGAGCGCGAAGGCCATCAGCGTCGGCCGCTTCAGCCGGACGGCGGTCTTGCCCTTGAGCTCGGGCCTGCAGAGGTCCGTGTAGTCGGCGATCTTGGCCTTCTTGCTATTGACGACCAGCGCCTCGGCACCCCAGACGTAGGGCAGCGCATACAGCTTGCCGTCGATCGAGGCGTTTTTCTTCACGGTCTCGAGCAGGTCCGGCATGAACTGCTCGATCTTGACCTTGGAGAGGTCGATCGGCCGGTAGATGCGGAATTCCTGCTGCGCGCCAAGGATGCGATCCTGCGAAGGCTGCGCGAGGTCGAAGCCGGCGCCGCCAGTGGCGCGCAGCTTCGAGATCATCTCCTCGTTGTTCGAGAGCGTGACCTCGACCTGGATCCCGGTCTCCTTCTTGAAGTCCGCGATCACCTCCGCGGGCACGTAGTCCGCCCAGCTGATGATGCGCAGCTTCTTCGGGTCGTCAGCCCGCGCCGCGGGGGCCGAGAGCGTGGCGAGGGCGAGGACCAGGGGGAGCACGAATCTCATGGCGATCTCCTTCGCGGCCGGGCGGCACACCGGGGGTGGCCGTGGCCTCCGTAGGTTACCGGGACCGGGCGGGGCCGTCACGGCCCGGTGGGACCCGCCTCGAGCAGGGCGTCGGCGGGGGCGAGCCGCCCCTGCCGGGCGCGGTACAGCGTCAGCGCCCCGCCGAGCAGCCCGGTGCCGAGGAACAGTCCCGACAGCAGCAGGTTGTCCCAGACGATCGCCACCAGGGACACCAGCGCGAGCACGAGCGCGATGCCCGGGAATACCGGGTACGCGGGCGTGCGGAACGGCCGTTCGAGCCTGGGCTCCCGGCGCCGCAGGCGGAACAGGCTCGCCAGGCTCGTGATGTACATGACGATCGCGCCGAGCGCCGACATGGTGACGATGCTGGCCGTCAGTGGCTGGCCGGCGATCGTCACCCAGCGGTCCGAATAGATCGCCGCGATGCCGACGATCCCGCCGGCGAGGATCGCGACCCACGGCGTCCGCAGCCGCGGGTGCACGCTCGCGAGGACCCGCGGCAGGAACCCGGCGCGGGCGAGCGCGTAGATCTGGCGCGAGTAGCCCATGATGATGCCGTGGAACGAGGCGATCAGGCCCAGCAGCCCGATCCACACCAGCAGGTGCAGCCAGCCGCTCTGCGCGCCGACGACGATCTTCATCGCCTGCGGCAGCGGGTCGTTGATGTTGGCGAGCGCGCGCCAGTCGCCGACCGCGCCGGCGAAGATCATGGTGCCGAAGGCAAGCACCACGAGCGTCAGGATCCCGCCGATGTACGCCCGCGGAATCGTGCGACGCGGTTCGCGCGCCTCCTCGGCCGCCATCGCCGCGCCCTCGATCGCGAGGAAGAACCAGATCGCGAACGGGATGGCGGCGAAGATTCCGCCAACCGACGCGAGCGACGGCGCATCCGCGCCGGACCAGCCGTGCGCCGCGAAGTTGGACCACGCGAAGCCGCCGCTGACGACGCCCATGAACACCAGCAGCTCGACGATCGCGAGCACCGTGACCACGAGCTCGAAGGTCGCCGCGATCGTGACGCCGGCCATGTTCAGGGCCATGAACACGACGTAGGCGCCGACCGCCGCACCGCGCGCGGACAGTGACGGGAACTGGACGTTGAGGTAGGCGCCGATCGCCAGCGCGATCGCCGGCGGCGCGAACACGAACTCCACCAGCGTCGCGAAGCCCGCCACGTAGCCACCGGCGGGCCCGAAGGCCCGGTAGCTGTAGGCGAACGGGCCGCCGGCGTGCGGGATCGCGGTGGTCAGTTCCGTGTAGCTGAAGATGAAGGTCGTGTACATCAGCGCGATGAACACGGTGGTGACGAGGAAGCCGAGCGTGCCGGCCTGGGCCCAGCCGTAGCTCCAGCCGAAGTACTCGCCCGAAATCACGAGACCGACGGCGATGCCCCACAGGTGCAGGCCACCGAGCGTGCGGGCGAGCGCGGGCTCAGCCATGCCGCGCTGCGCGCGGCAGCACCTGCTGCTCGAGCCAGTTGCGGATCTCCGCGAGCCGGAGCGCGGGGTCCGTCATCGCCGGGCCGAGGCCGTGCTTCCAGGCGAGCGCGCCGTCCGCCGGATGCTGCTGCAGCTTGCGCAGGTCGCCCGCGAATTCAGCGAGCGCCGCGGGGTCGCTGAACAGGCCCTCGTCGACGAGCGTCTGGCCGTAGCGCTCGGCGGCCGCGGCAATGTCGAGGAAGTCGTACTCCGGGTGGTACTGCACGCCCCAGACCGTGCCGCCGCGGTACGTGAACGTCGCCGCCTGCAGGCTCATCTCGTTGCCGGCGAGCACGCTCGCGCCCGCGGGCAGCACCGCGACTTCGTCGCGGTGGATCGTCGGCGCCTCGAACACGGCGGGCTTGCCCGCGTACATCGGGTGGGCGCGTCCGGCGTCGCTCAGCAGGATGCGCCGCGCGAAGCCGAACTCCCGGCCGCGCGGATTGGCGCGCACGCTGCCGCCGGCCGCGGTCACCGCCACCTGCAGGCCCCAGCAGCTGCCGAAGAACGGCACGCCGGCCTCGAGCACGGCGCGCGCCGCCTCGACCTGACGCTCGACCGGCGCACCGCCGGTGTAGATGTTGAGCGCGGAGCCGGTCATCGTCGCGCCGTCGTAGTCCTCGAGCGAGCGACCGGGCGGCAGCGGCGCGGGACCATCGCCCGGCCGGATCACGTCGCACCGCACGCCGGGCAAGAGCGCGCCGAGCACGCGCGCATAGCCGTCGCCGGAGTCGTAGCCGAGCGCGGCGCGCTGCCGCGCCCGGATCTCCTCGACGTTGCCGTCGATTACCAGGATCCGGGGCATCGCCATGGGCTCAGGCGGCCGGCGGGTAGTGGCCGAGCACGGCGCCACGGAACACCCGTTCGAGCGTGGCCGCGTCCACCGGGATCGGGTTGCCGCCGGCCGAGGGGTCCTTCTCGGCCTCGGCGCCGATCACCTGCGCCTGTTCGATGTCGACGCCGATCTCGGCGAGCGTGTGCGGGATGCCGAGCGAACTGCGCAGCCCGAGCACCCAGGCGAACAGGGCCTCGTAGCCCGGGTCCGGCAGCCCGAGCACGCGGGCGATGGTCGCGCACTTCTGCTCGATCGCGCGGCGGTTGTGCGCCATCACGTACGGCAGCAGCACGGCGTTGGTGAGGCCATGGTGCGTGTCGAACCAGGAGCCGACCGGGTGGGCGAGCGCATGCACGCCGCCGAGTCCCTTCTGGAACGCGGTCGCGCCCATCGCGGCGGCCGCCAGCATCTGCGCGCGCGCCTCGAGGTCGTGGCCGTTGGCGCACGCGCGCGGCAGGTAGGTGGCGCACAGGCGCATGCCCTCGAGCGCGATGCCATCGGCGAGCGGGTGGAAGCCGGGCGCGCAGTACGCCTCGAAGCAGTGGACGAATGCGTCGATGCCGGTCGCCGCCGTGATCTGGCGCGGCAGCCCGACGGTGAGCTCGGGATCGAGGATCACGACGACCGGCAGCATCTTCGGGTGGAAGATGATCTTCTTCTGGTGGGTCGCGGCATTGAGGATGACGCCGGCGCGGCCGACCTCGGAGCCGGTGCCGGCCGTCGTCGGGATCGCCACGACCGGCGCGATGCCGGCCGGATCCGCGCGCGTCCACCAGTCGCCGATGTCCTCGAAGTCCCACAGCGGCCGGGTCTGGCCCGCCATGAAGGCGACCACCTTGCCGGTGTCGAGTGCCGCGCCACCGCCGATCGCGACGACGCCATCGTGGTGGCCCGCGTGGTAGGCGGCGAGGCCTTCCTCGACGTGGCTGCTCGACGGGTTGCCCTTGACGTTGCTGTAGACCGCCGCGCCGCCCAGCAGCTCGCGCGCGCGGGCGATCATCGGATGACCGGCAAGTCCCGCGTCCGTGACGATCAGCGGCCGCGCCATGCCGGCGCGCGCGCACGCCGCCGGCAGCTCCGCAAGGCGGCCCGGGCCCGCCCAGATCGTCGTCGGATAGTTCCAGTTGCCCTTGATGACCGCCGTCGTCATAGCGTGACCTTGAAGTGATAGGACTTGGGGCGCGTCAGCTGCTCGAAGCCGACGCGCGAGAGCGTGCAGCCGCGACCGGAGTGCTTCACGCCCGTCCAGGCGAGCGCAGGGTCGAGGTAGTCGCAGCGATTGAGGAACACGGTGCCGGTCTCCAGCTGGTCGGCGATGAGCTCCGCCGCCGCGGCATCCGCCGAGAACACCGCGGCGGTGAGGCCGAAGTCGCTGTCGTTCATGCGCGCCACGGCCTCGTCGTCCGAGCGCACGCGCATGATCCCGACGGCAGGACCGAAGGTTTCCTCGCGCATGATCGGCATCGTGTGATCGACGTCCACGAGGATCTGCGGCGCGAGGTACGGCGAGCCGACCCGGTCGGCCGCGAAGCGCGCGGTGTCGACGACCTGGCGGGCGCCGCGGCGCACGGCGTCGGCGACCTGGCCGCGCACGATTTCGGCCGCGGACGTGCGTACCACGGGGCCGAGCGTCGTCTCCGGGTCGAGCGGCGAGCCGAGCCGGTACTGATGCGTCAGCGCGACCGCGCCTTCGATGAACGCATCGTAGAGCGCGTCGGCGACGTAGATGCGCTTGATGCCACAGCAGGACTGGCCGGCATTGAAGAAGGCGCCGTCGACCAGCGTGTCGATCGCATGGGCGAGGTTGGCGTCGGCACGCACGTAGGCCGGATCCTTGCCGCCGAGCTCGAGTCCGGCGGTCGCGAAACCGCGCGCCGTCGCCTCGACGACGGCGCGGCCGCCGGCGACCGAACCCGTGAAGCAGACGTTGGCGACGCGCCCGTCGCCCATCAGGCGCGAGGTGTCGGCGTGCGACAGGTGCAGGAACTGGAACACACCCTCCGGCAACCCCGCGGCCATGAACGCCTCGGCGAAGCGTTCCGCGCACAGCGGCGTCTGGTGCGAGTGCTTGAGCACCACCGCGTTGCCGGCGATCAGCGCGGGGATGACGGCGTTCACGGCGGTCAGGTAGGGATAGTTCCACGGCGCGACGACGGCGACGACGCCGAGCGGCACGCGCTTGATCTGGCGCACGAAGCCCGCCTTCGCCGCGGGTTCCACCGGGGCGAGTGCCTCCGGCGCGATCGCCAGCATGTGCCGCGCACGTTCCTCGAAGCCGCGGACTTCGCCCGGCGCGTGGCGCACGGGCCGGCCCATCTGCCAGCTGATCTCCGGGGCGATCTCGGCGCCGCGGGCGACGAACGCGTCGACGGCGCGCGACAGGAGTGCGATGCGCTCGGCGAGCGGGATCGCCGCCCAGCCAGGCTGCGCCCGCGTGGCGCGGTCGAGCGCGGCGTCGATGGCTGCGGCGTCGGCGAGCGGGCGCTCGACGTAGATGCTGCCGTCGACCGGGCTCGTGGTGTTCTGTATGGCGCTCATGGTGCTCTAGATGATCTCGAAGTAACGGGCGAGTTCCCAGTCGGTGATCGTCTTGCGGAACTCGATCTCCTCGTGGCGGCGGGTCTGCGCGTGGTGCTCGACGAAGGCGCCGCCGAACAGTTCGCGGCCAGCCTTCGACGCCACGAGGCGGTCGGCCGCCTCGGTCAGCGTGCCCGGCAGGCGGCGCTTCTTCGGATGGTCGCGGTCGTAGGCATTGCCGACGATCGGCGCGTCCGGCTCGACCTTGTGCTCAATGCCCCAGAGCCCCGAGCCGATCGCCGCGGCGAGGGCGAGGTACGGGTTGATGTCGGCGGCGGCGATGCGGTACTCGACGCGCTGACTGTGCGCGCCGCCCTTGATGACGCGCAGTGCCGTCGTGCGGTTCTCGACGCCCCAGGTCGCCGACGTCGGCGCCCAGAAGCCGGGCACGAGGCGCGAGTAGCTGTTGACCGTCGAGGCGACCATCGACAGGAGTTCCGGCATCAGCGCCTGCTGGCCGCCGATGAACCAGCGCATCGCCTGGCTCATCTCCTCGGGCTGCGAGGGGTCGTGGAACACGGTCTTGCCATCGAGCGTCTTCAGCGAGACGTGCAGGTGGCCGCTCTGGCCCGGCACGCTGTTCGACCACTTCGCCATGAACGTCGCCATCAGGCCGCGGCGCTGCGCGAGCGCCTTGACGAAGGTCTTGAACAGCGCCGCGCGGTCGGCGGCCTCGAGCGCCTCGCAGTACACGAGCGCCGCCTCCAGCACACCGGGGCCGGTCTCGGTGTGCAGGCCCTCGATCGGGAAGCGCATCTGCTGGCCGAGGTCGAGCAGTTCCTGGTAGAGCTCGGCATGCACGCTGTTGCGCAGCACCGAGTAGCCGAAGAAGCCCGGGGTCATCGGCTTCAGGCCCCGGTAGCCCTTGGCGCGGATCGAGTCCGGGGTCTCCTCGAACATGAAGAACTCGAATTCCGCCGCGGCGCTGACGGCGTAGCCGAGGCCGTGCGCCCGATCCAGCACCCGGCGCAGCGTCGCGCGCGGGCAGACCGCCTCGGCGGCGCCCGCGAATTCGCCGAGGAACAGCGCCGTCTTCGGCTCCCAGGGGATCTCGCGCAGGGTCCCGGGCAGCACGCGCACGGCGGCGTCGGGGTAGGCCGTGTGCCAGCCGGTGAAGCCGAGGCCATCGATCAGCTGGTCGTTCGAGTCCCAGCCGAGGATCACGTCGCAGAAGCCGAGGCCCTTGTCGAGCGCACTGAGGAACTTGTCGCGGGCGATGTACTTGCCGCGCAGGATGGCGTCGCCGTCGAACACGCCGAGCTTGACGTGCTCGATGCCGCGGTCCTGAATGAACTGCCGCGCCGCGGCTGCGTCTCGAACGATTGGGTCGGCCATGGTTTCCCCGGGGCGGATTGGGACGGGACGGGTGCGGCGCCAATACTAGCGCCTCCGACCCGCCGGATCCGACGCGGATGGTGCGTTGCCAGGCGTGGTGCTGGCAAGCGCGCGGGGGCGTCCCGGCCGCCCGGACCCCGGGCGCTGCGGAAGATCCGGACCGGACCCCCCGGCGGACTCGGTTAGCGTGATCGCGGAGGTGCCCAGCATGACCACCGAACTCCCGAACCTGTGCAACGTCGCCCTCGTCGGCCAGGCCGGCTCCGGCAAGACGACGCTGGCCGAGGCCCTGCTGCACGCCGCCGGCGCGCTGCGCGTGCGCGGCAGCGTCGCGCGTGGCACCTCGGTCTGCGATCACGACCCCCTCGAGCGCCGCCACCAGCATTCCCTCGACGTCGCGACCTGCGGCTTCGACTCGCACGGCCGGCACGTGACCCTGCTCGACGCACCGGGCCTGCCCGACTTCGCCGGGCGTGCCGTCAGCGTGCTCGCCGCGGTCGAATCGGTCGCGGTGGTCGTCAATGCCGCGACCGGGCCTGAGCCCGTGACGGTGCGGATGATGGCCGAGGCACGCGAACGCGGCCTGTGTCGCTTCCTCGTGGTCAACCGCATCGATGCCCTCGACGCCGATCCCGAGGCCGTGCTCGGTGCGCTGCGCGAGGCCTTCGGGCGCGAGTGCCTGCCGCTCAACCTGCCCGCCGAGCAGGGCCACGCGGTCGTCGACTGCTACTTCCAGGCCGCGGGCCCCGCGACCGATTTCGGATCGGTGGCCAGCGCCCACGAGGCGATCATCGACCAGGTGGTCGAGGTCGACGAGGCGCTGATGACGCGTCATCTCGAACAGGCGGGTTCGGTGACGCTCGAGCAGCTGCACGGCGCGTTCGAGCAGGCACTGCGCGAGGGTCACCTCGTGCCCGTGTGCTTCGTCTCGGCGGAAACCGGCGTCGGCATCCCGGAACTGCTGCGCGTGCTGACGGATCTCGCGCCGTCGCCGCTCGAGGGCAATCCGCCGTCGTTCCAGCGCGGCGAAGGCGCGGCGGCGCGGCCGTTCGCCGTGCGCCCGGATCCGTCGCTGCACGTGGTCGCGCACGTGTTCAAGGTGGTGATCGATCCGTACGTCGGCAAGATCGGCCTGTTCCGGGTGCACCAGGGCACGATCCGGCCGGGCCAGGCGCTGTTCGTCGGCGACGGCCGAAAGCCCGTGCGGGTCCCGCAGCTGTTCCGGCTGCAGGGCAAGGAGCAGCGTCCGCTGGCCGCCGCCGGACCCGGGGTCATCGCGGCGATGGCCAAGGTCGACGAGCTGCACTTCGACGCGGTGCTTCACGATTCCCACGACGAGGACCACCTGCACCTGCGCTCCGTGCGCTTCACGCCGGCGATGCTCGGGCTCGCGATCACGGCCCAGAAGCGCGGTGACGAGCAGCGCCTCGCCGACACGCTGCACAAGGTCCTCGAGGAGGACCCGAGCGTGCGCATCGAGCATCCCGCCGGCACCGGCGAGACCGTGCTCTACGGCATGGGCGAGATGCACCTCAGGCTCGTGCTCGAACGCATGACGGAACGCTTCGGCGTGCAGGTGTCGACGCAGGTGCCGCGCGTACCGTACCGGGAGACCGTCACGCAGGCGGCCGAGGCCCACTACCGGCACAAGAAGCAGTCCGGCGGTGCCGGACAATTCGGCGAGGTGCACCTGCGCGTCGAGCCGCTGCCGCGCGGTGCCGGATTCGAGTTCGTCGACGAAGTGGTCGGTGGCGCGATTCCCGGGCAGTTCATCCCGGCGGTCGAGAAGGGCGTGCGCGCCGGGCTCGCGGCCGGTGTCGTCGGTGGCTTCGAGATGGTCGACGTCCGCGTCACGCTGCTCGACGGCAAGCACCATCCGGTCGATTCGAAGGAGGTCGCGTTCGTGACCGCGGGCCGCCACGCCTTCGCGGAGGCGGCCGCGAAGGCGGCGCCGGTCGTGCTCGAGCCCGTCGTGCGCGCGGAGGTTGCCGTGCCCGGCAGCAGCATCGGCGATGTGACGGCGGATCTGGCGACACGGCGTGGCCGCGTGACCGGCCAGTCGATGACCCCGGCCGGAGGGCTTGCGGTCTCGGCGCTGGTCCCGCTCGCGGAGCTCACCGAGTATGCGGTGCGACTGAAGTCGCTGACGGCAGGCCAAGGGACGTACACGCTCGATCTCAGCCACTACGAGACCGTGCCGCCGCGCCGCCAGCAGGAACTGGCCGCCGCGCACGCCGCCGCCCCCCACGCCGGCTGAAGCCGGCGCCCGGCCCGGCTAGACTGCACGCGCGAGTCCGTCGCGCGTCCTGCCGTACCAAGAGCCCCGCCATGAAGATCGCCAAGCCCCTGCTGCTCATCTCCACGCCCATCGGCGTGGTCGCCGGGCTGCGCGAGGCCTGGCGGTTCCACGGTTGGCTCGCCGTGCTGATGGCGGTGCTGCTGGCGGTCGTGGCCGCCTTCTTCGTGATGACCTGGCGGGTCATCCAGCGCGAGTCGCGCTGACTTTCAGAGGATCTCGTCGCGCACGGCGCCGGGTTGGGCCGGGTCGTGCAGCTCGGTGTTGAACCCGATCAGCACCATCGTCCCGGGGCCCGGGTTCCGGTAGGCGTGCGCCACGCCCGCGGGAATCGTGAACCGCCACGTTTCGCCCGCCGGCACCGCAACGTGGTGCAGCACCCCGTCTTCCTTCAGCCGCACCTCGGCGGGGCCGGTGACGACCGAGATCTCGGTGCCGGCGAGGTGGTGATGGTTGCCGCGGACGTGGCCGGGCGCCGTCAGCACCACGTGCACGTTCTGCTTGTCGCCGAGGTGTTCCGCGCCGACCGGCTCGAACAGCGAGCCGCGATGATCGTGGAACGTGCGGATCGGCTCGATCAGCGTCTTCATGCGAAGCAGGTCCCCGGCCGGGCTGTGGCGCCCGGCCGAGGATAGCAGCGCGCGCGCCTCAGTGATCGCGCTGCGGCTTCTCCCCGTGCGGCTTCTCCGCAGGTGGGGGCGGCGCCGGATGTGCCGCGGGCGCGGGCGGCGGCGGACGGGCCGCGGGCGCAGGTGCGGGCGGCGGCGGCGGCGG
>CAISEB010000050.1 GCA_903884235.1 uncultured Pseudomonadota bacterium | reverse complement strand
CGCGGCGACCGCGCAGGGTTTCGCGCGCCGGCTCGCGGCCGCGCCGCGCCCGGCGACGCTGCGCGGGGCCTTCGACGCGTGGGTCGATGCGGCCGAGGCGGCATTCCGCGAGGTCGCATTCAGTCCGGCGTTCACGGGCGCGCAGGCGGCGCTGTGCAACGAGCTCGTCCGGCTGAAGTCGCAGCAGCAGGGCGCCCTCGACGAGGCGATGCGGCTCGTCGGGATGCCGAGCCGAGGCGAGGTCGATGCCCTGCACGACCGGGTTCGGGAGCTGCAGGCGGCACTCGCGGCTCGCGAGGCTCCGGCGCCGCGCGCCCGTCGCCGCCGGAAGCCGGCATGAGCCACCCGGGTCCGAGCGCGATCGCCGCGGAGATCGCCGAGTTCCAGGCGCGCGCCGCGCGCGCGCTCGCGCTGCTTGCCGCGAACCCCGCACCGGCACTCGCGACGTCGCCGCGCGAGGCCGTGCTGCGCGATGGCAAGGCCACCCTCTACCGCTACGCGGCCTCGGGACGCCCGGCGAAGCGCACGCCGCTGCTGATCGCATTCGCGCTCGTGAACCGGCCGACGGTGCTCGACCTCGAGCCCGACCGTTCGCTGATCCGCCGGCTGGTCGGTCTCGGCCACGAGGTCTACCTGATCGACTGGGGCACGCCCGATCGCGGCGACCGCGAGGTCGGCATTGCCGACTACGTGCTGGGTCCGCTGCACCGCGCGGTGCTGCACGTGACCGAGCGCGCGGGGCGTCCGGACCTGCTCGGTGTCTGCCAGGGTGGGACGCTCTCGCTGCTGTACGCGGCGCTCGAGCCCACGCGACTGCGCCGCCTCGTGACGATGGTGACGCCGGTGGACTTCCAGACGCCGGACAACCTGCTGTCCGCCTGGGCCCGCGGCATCGATGTCGACGCGCTCGTCGCTGCCTTCGGCAACGTGCCGGGCGCACTCCTCAACTACACGTTCCAGTCGCTGATGCCGTTCCGACTGACGTTGCAGAAGTACCTCGCCCTCGTCGATGATGCCGACCGTCCGGACCGCCTCGCGACCTTCCTGCGCATGGAGCAATGGGTGCGCGACAGCCCGGACCAGGCGGGCCGCGCGTTCGCCGAGTTCGTGCGTTGGTTCTACCAAGAGAATCGGCTGGTCCGCGGCGGGCTCGTCCTCGACGGCCGTCCGGTCGACCTCGGCCGCATCCGCGTGCCGGTCCTGAATGTCATCGCGAGCGGCGATCACATCGTGCCGCCCGCGGCGTCGCGCGCGCTGGCTTCGCTCGTCGGCGGGCGCTGCGACGAGCTCGTGTTCGACTGCGGTCATATCGGTATCTACGTCAGCGGTCGGGCCTCGGTGGTGCCGGCCGGGATTTCACGCTGGCTCTCGGGCCGCGGCAGCGGCCGGACTCCGGCCAAAGGATGAGAGAGATGTCCATCGACACCGTACGCGCCCAGCTGCTCCAGCAGGTCGGCCACGAAACCCACGCCAGCGACTGGTTGCAGGTCACGCAGGAGCGTATCAACGCGTTCGCCGCGGCGACCGGCGATTTCCAGTGGATCCACACGGATCCCGAGCGCGCCGCGAAGGAGTCGCCGTGGCGCAGGACGATTGCGCACGGCTATCTCACGTTGTCGCTGTATCCGCTGCTGCGCGGGATCGTCGACGAGGGCAAGCCGCCATACGCGGGCGTGCGCACGGTCATCAACTACGGCCTGAACAAGCTGCGCTTCGTCAACGCCGTGCGCGAGGGCTCGAACGTCCGGGGGCGCTCGAAGCTGGTCGCCGTCGATGAGTTCAAGGGCGGCCTGCAGATCACCGAGGAATTCACGGTCGACATCGAGGGCGAGACCAAGCCGGCGCTCGTCGGCGAGGTGCTGATGCGGCTCTACTTCTGAGCCGGGCAGGGGGGTCGCCAGCCCCTGTCAACGCCCCAATTGATGGTCTTTTCCAATAAAAAACAATAAGTTGATGCTTCTCCGGGGGGATCCCCGGAGGGGCGTCGGGTAGAATGGCCCCACCCGACCGGTTCCTGCGACGAACCACCGGCCCCGCCGTCCCGGCGGGTGCCCATCAAGAACGCGTGCGCGGCACGGTCGGCCCCGAGGAATCATGGCGACGACCCCCTACCAGCAGCTCGAGGAGGAATTCCGGCGCTTGCACGCGTTCCGCGGCGCGCTGGCGACGCTGCGCTGGGATGCGGCGGTGATGATGCCGCGCGGCAGCGCCGAGGTGCGCGGCGAGCAGCTCGCCGCGCTCGAGACCGAGTGCCACGCGATCCTCACCTCGCCCAAGGTCTCGCGCCTGATCGATCGCGCCCACGCAAATGCGCAGGGCCTCGAGGACTGGCAGGTCGCGAACCTGCGCGAGATGCGCCGGCAGCGCGACCACGCGCTCGCCACTCCGAATTCGCTCGTGTCGCGCCTCGCCAAGGCCAGTGCCCGCGCCGAGGCGCACTGGCTCGAGGCGCGCCGTACGCAGCGCTTCGCCGACTTCGCGCCGCATCTCGCCGAGGTCGTCGCGCTGATCCGCGACCGTGCGGCGCTGCTCGGCCAGCACCTGTCGCTCGCGCCGTACGACGCGCTCGTCGATGAGTTCAGCCCCGGCGTGCTGACGGCCGATATCGACGGTCTGTTCAAGGCGCTCGGCCGTCGCCTGCCGGCGCTCATCCGGGACGCCATCGAGGTGCAGGCCGCGACGCCGCCGCTGCCGATCACCGGCAAGTTCGCGTCGGCGAAGCAGCGGGCGCTGTGCGTCGAGGCGATGAAGGCGCTCGGCTTCCCGTTCGATCACGGCCGGCTCGACGAGAGCGAGCACCCGTTCACCGAGGGCATGGCGGGCGACCTGCGCATCACGACCCGCTTCGAGCCTGGCGACCCGTTCCACGGGCTGTTCGCGGCGCTGCACGAGACAGGCCATGCGATGTACGAGCTCGGCCTGCCGGCCGACTGGCGCGACCAGCCCGTCGGCCGCAACCGCGGCATGGTGCTCGAGGAGAGCCAGTCGCTGCTGATCGAGATGATGATCGCGCGCAGCCGGCCGTTCCTGGCCTTCCTGAAGCCACACCTCGAGAAGCATCTCGGCGTCAGCGGGCCCGAATGGGAGGTCGAGAACCTGTACCGCTACCTGACCCAGGTGCACCGCGGTTCGCTGCGCGCTGATGCCGACGAGATGACCTACCAGGCGCACATCATGCTGCGCTACGAGCTCGAGAAGCAGCTGCTCGACGGCTCGCTGGCCGCCGCTGACCTGCCGGAAGCCTGGAACGAGAGCGCGCAGTCCCGGCTCGGCCTCAAGCCCGCGAACGACGTCGAGGGCTGCCTGCAGGACGTACACTGGGCCGTCGGCCGTTTCGGCTACTTCCCCGCGCATGCCCTCGGCGGACTGATCGCCATCCAGCTCTGGGAAAAGCTCCGCTCCGACGTCGACACGATCGACGCGGACGTCGCGCGCGGCGACTTCAGCGGCATGTTCACGTGGCTGCGCCAGAACGTGCACGGCGTCGGCGCCAAGATGACGGTGCAGGACCTGATCCGCGAGGCGACCGGACGACCGCTGACGGCGGCACCGGCGCTGCGCTACTTCGAGGCCAAGTACCTCGAGCCGCGCTGACACGCGTGGACGCCGACTTGCCGCTCGTGCCGACGTTTCTGGTGCCGCCGCCGGTTGCGGTGGCGCGGCCGTCGCGCACGTTCAAGCGGCTGCAGGCCGAGCTGCGCGGCCTGGTCGGCAAGGCGATCGCCGACTACGACATGATCCGTGACGGCGATCGGGTCATGGTGTGCGTCTCGGGTGGCAAGGACTCGTACACGCTGCTGGACCTGCTGCTCTCGCTGCAGCGCAGTGCGCCCGTGAGTTTCGAACTGGTCGCGGTCAACCTCGACCAGAAGCAGCCGGGCTTCCCCGAGCACGTGCTGCCCGAGTACCTCGCCTCGCTCGGGGTCGCGTGGCACGTGATCCAGCAGGACACGTACTCCGTCGTGAAACGCCTGATTCCCGAGGGCCGCACGATGTGCAGCCTCTGTTCGCGGATGCGCCGCGGTGCGCTCTACAAGTACGCGGCCGAGAACGGCGTCACGAAGATCGCGCTGGGCCACCACCGTGACGACCTGCTGGAAACCCTGTTCCTGAACCTGTTCCACGGCGGCAAGCTGAAGGCGATGCCGCCGAAGCTGCTGTCGGACGACGGGCGCCACATCGTGATCCGGCCGCTCGCCTATGTCGCCGAGCGCGAGATCGCGCGCTACGCGCGTGCGCGGAAGTTCCCCATCATCCCGTGCACGCTGTGCGGGTCGCAGCCGAACCTGCAGCGTGAAGTCGTCGGTCGCATGCTGCGGGAGTGGGAGCGCACGCATCCCGGGCGCATCGAGTCGATCTTCGCCGCGATGCGGGACGTGCAACCCTCGCAGCTTGCGGATCCGACGCTGTTCGACTTCGCGGCGCTCGACGGCCGTCGCACGCCGCCCGTGGAGGGGACTGCGTGACGGAGCCGGGTGCCGATGCCGCGGTCGACGCGTTGCGCGACCGGTACCGCGGGATGCTGCTCGGTCTCGCGCTCGGCGATGCGGTCGCGGCACCCGCCCAGCATCGCCGGCCGGGCACCTTCACGCGGATTGGCGACCTGATCGGCGGTGGCCCGTTCGAGCTGCCGCGTGGCGCCTGGACCGACGATGCGGCCGTGCCGCTCATCATCGCCGAAAGCCTCGCCGAGCTGGACGGCTTCGACCGGCGCGACATCGACGGGCGCCTCGGTGCCTGGCAGGTCGACGGCGTCGGCTCGGCCACCGGCCAGTGCCTCGGCATCAGCGCGACGCTCGCCCGGGCGCTCGCCGCGCGCGGCGCCGATCCCCACGCGCTCGTCGACGCGACCCGCGTCGATCGTGAACCGCTGCCCCGCGCGGCGATCGCCGCGGCTTTCGAGCTTGCGCAGCCCGAGCGCGCCGTGGCGCTCGCAGCGGACCTGGCGCGCCTCACCCATACGGCACCGGTCGTCGTGGATGCCTGCCGCTACGCTGCGGCGATCGCGGTCGGCGTGCTCTGCGGAGTTCCACGCCTGGAACTGCTGGCGCCCGACTGGTCGCCGGTGCCGGGGCTCTGGCAGCGGGACCCTCTGCACCCGCAGGTCGCCGCGGTCGCGGCCGGGTCTTGGCGCGAGGCCGCCAGCGGTGCGGCGTCGGCTGCCGGCGACGCGCCGGGGGCGCTGCGCCTGCTGATGGGGGCGCTGGCCTCCGGCGGCGCATACCGCGATACTGTGCTCTCGACCGTGAATCTCGGCCTCGACGCGGATGCCAATGGGGCGCTCGTCGGCCAGTTCACCGGGGCGCTCGCCGGCGCGTCGACGCTGCCGTCGCACTGGCTCGCGGTGCTCGCCGATGCGCCACGGATCGGTGCCGTCGCGGACCGGCTGCTCGCCGCGGCGCTCGGCCGGATCGTCCGGACGTAGCCAGCAGGGAGGGGCCAGTGCCGTCGCGCGCCACGACACCACGCAAGACCCGACGCCATCCATGGGTGCGCCTGAAGCACGAGGCGCTGCTCGATGTGCGCCTGTGCGATCTCGGCGTCACGCTCGACGGCTCGCCGCTCGCCGGCGACGTGGAACGGCTGTATGTCGAGCTCGAACGGCGTGGACTCGGTTTCCGCCCGCACTGCTGGCTCGGCGAGGAGTGGTTCTCGCCGGACGGCGTGCCCGGCTTCGCGCTGCCGTTCTACCTCGCGCACCCGCGACTGCGCAGTCTCGAGCGGCGCATGATGGGCGAGGTGGAGGGCGGCAACCGCAACTGGTTCATGCGCATCCTGCGCCATGAGGCCGGGCATGCGCTCGACAACGCCTACCGCCTGCGGCGCCGGCGTGGCTGGCGCGAGACCTTCGGGCCGGCGTCCCTGCCATATCCCGACAGCTACCGGCCGCGCCCGGGCAGCCGGCGCTTCGTGCAGCACCTGGGCAGCTGGTATGCACAGAGCCATCCCACCGAGGACTTTGCCGAGACCTTCGCGGTGTGGCTGAAACCCGGCTCGCGCTGGCGGCGCGAGTACGAGGGTTGGCCCGCGATCGCCAAGCTCGAGTACGTCGACGGCCTGATGGCCGAGGTCGCCGAGACGCCGGCCGCGGTGCGCACCCGCGTTCACGTCGATCGCCTCGGCGAGGACACCCGCACGCTCAGGGAGTACTACGCGGCCCGGCTCAGCCGCCATGTGCCGACGACGCGTCGCGACGAGGACGAGCTGCTCGAGCGCGTGTTCACCCGCGATCCCGGTCGCAGGCCGCTGCGCGCCGCGACGTTCCTGCGTCGGCTGCGCCCCAGGCTGCATCGCGCGATTGCCGCGCGCGAGCACTGCGGCGAGTACCTCGTCCATCAGGTGATGCGGGCCGCCATCCACCGCTCCCAGGAGCTCGGCCTCTACGTCGGGCGCGGGCAGCGGCGCTCGGCGCGCCATGTCGAGCGTATCCTGACCCGCCTCGTGCGCGCCTTCGAGCGCAGCGCTGGTCGAAGGTTGATCCTATGAAGAAGCAACGCATCCTCGTCGCCGTTCACGAGAGCCTCGTCCCGCCGGATTCGCTCGCCGGGCATGACCAGCGCCAGATCGACGAGTGGCGCACCGAATACGACGTCGTCACGCACCTCAAGCAGGCCGGCCACGACGTGCGCTGCATCGGCATGCTGGACAGCCTCACCGGGTTGCGTACCACGATCCAGGAATGGCAGCCGCACCTCGTGTTCAACCTGCTCGAGGAGTTCGACGGCATCGCCAAGCACGACCAGCACGTGGTCGCGTTCCTCGAGCTGCTGCACCAGCCCTACACCGGCTGCAATCCGCGCGGCCTGATGCTGTCGCGCGACAAGGTGCTGTCGAAGCAGCTGCTCGCCTACCACCGCATCCCGACGCCACGGTTCGTCGTGTTCCGGCGCGGCAAGCGCGTCCAGTTGCCCTCGAAGCTGCGCTATCCGCTGTTCGTCAAGTCCGCGACCGACGACGCTTCGCTCGGCATCGCGCAGGCCTCGGTCTGCCAGGACGCGCAGAGCCTGCGGGAGCGCATCGCGTTCGTGCACGACACGACCCAGAGCGACGCGCTCGTGGAGGAATACATCGAAGGACGCGAGATCTACGTCGGCGTGCTCGGCAACGACCGGCTGTCGACGCTGCCCGTGTGGGAGATGCAGTTCGGCTCGCTGGCGGAGGGCCACGCGCCGATCGCGACGCGCAAGGTGAAGTGGGACCGCCGCTACCAGGTGCGACATGGCATCACGACGGGGCCGGCGCTCGACCTGCCCGACTCGGTCACTGCCGAGCTCGGCCGCCTGACGAAGCGCATCTATCGCGCCCTGCACCTGACCGGATACGCCCGGATGGACTTCCGGCTGCGGAATGATGGTACGATTTTCGTTCTCGAGGCCAACGCCAATCCGAATCTCGCCGAGGGCGAGGACTTGGCCCGCTCGGCGGAAGCCGCGGGGTTCGGGTACGACGACCTGCTGACACGGATTCTGTCGCTCGGTATCGGCTACCAGGCCGCGTGGCGCTCGAACGAGGGTTGAGATGGAACTGGATCAGTTCATCCGCGCGATCCCCGACTTCCCCAAGCCCGGCATCCTGTTCCGCGACCTGAGCCCGCTGCTCGGCGACGCCTGCGCACTGCGCACGACGATCGGGCACCTGATCGAGCCGTACAAGACGGCGGGGGTCGAGGTAGTGGCCGGGATGGAAGCGCGCGGCTTCATCTTCGGGGCGCTCGCCGCCTGGCAGCTGGGCGCCGGCTTCGTGCCACTGCGCAAGCCAGGCAAGCTGCCGGCCTCGGTCGAGAGCGTGAGCTACGACCTCGAGTACGGTGTCGCGACGCTCGAGGTGCATCGCGACGCGCTCAAGCCCGGACAGCGGGTCCTCCTGGTGGACGATGTGCTGGCCACGGGCGGCACGGCCGCGGCCAGCATCGAACTCGTGCGGCGCCTCGGTGCGACGCTCGTCGGTTGCGCGTTCGTCGCGGAACTCCTCGCGCTCGACGGTCGCAGTCGCCTCGGCGCCGTCCCGATCCACAGCGTGCTGACGTACTGAACGTGGTCGCGGTGACAGCGCGGCTCGCGTCGATCGCGGTGTACCCGGTCAAGGCATGCCGCGCGACTCCGCTTGCCGAGGTCGGGCTCGGCGCCCACGGCCTCGCGGGTGATCGTGAATGGATGGTGGTGCGGCCCGATGGCCGGTTCCTCAGCCAGCGCACGCATCCGGCCCTGGCGCGAATCCAGGCGACTGGCACGGCCGCGGGCCTGCGCCTCGCGTGCGGGGACGCGGACCCGCTCGAGGTCGATGCGAGCGCAGCCCAGGGCGGCGCGCCGTGCGAAGTCGCCGTGTGGGATGACCGCCTCGCTGCGACCGATGCCGGCGAGGCCGCCGCCGCCTGGCTCGCACGGGCGATCGACGCACCCGCGAGGCTCGTGCGCGTCGCCGCCGTTCACGCGCGCCGCGCGAGCCGGGATTGGGTCGGTGAGCGCGACGTGCCGGTCGCGTTCGCCGACGGGTTCCCCGTACTCGTCTGCTCGAGCACCTCGCTCGCCGAACTGAACCGGCGCCTCCCGGCTGCCGTGCCGATGGACCGCTTCCGGCCCAACCTGGTCATCGACGGCCTCGCGCCGTTCGCGGAGGACGGGATCCGGCGCATGACGATCGGCGCGGTCACGCTCGATCTCGTGAAACCCTGCACGCGCTGCTCCGTCCCGGGCATCGACCAGCTCACGGGCGTGGCGTCGACCGATCCGTTCCCGGCGCTGCGCGCGTTCCGCTGGGACGCGGCCTTGCGCGGTGCCACCTTCGGCGTGAATGCCGTCGCGACCGGGCCGGCGGGCGCCCGGCTCGGGGTCGGCATGCCGGTCGACGTCGCCTAGCAAGCCGGGCTCAGGTGCGGCCGGCTTCCTCGACCGGGAGTCGCCAGGTCTCCGCCTCGGCCGCACGCACCCACGGTGCGATCAAGGGATCGCCGAGCGCGGTCGCGAGGTAGTCGAGCGACGCGGCCCCGAGCCCGTCCGTGCCGTAGGTCTGGCAACGGAATGCGACCGGCAGGTACATCGCGTCGGCCGCGCAGTATTCGCCGAACAGCCAGGGTCCGCGCGACGCGTGGCGTGCACGGCACGTGCTCCAGATCGCATCGATGCGCGCGATGTCGGCGGCGAGCCCGGCGCTCCGCTCGACTGCGCGGCCGCGGGCACGGATGTTCATCGGGCAGGTGCCGCGCAGCGCGGCGAAGCCGCCGTGCATTTCGGTCGCCGTCGCGCGCGCCTCGGCACGCAGCGCGCGGTCGCTGGGCCAGCCGCGCCCGCCGGCGAGCTCGCTCGCGTACTCGAGGATGGCGAGCGATTCGTACACGACCAGCCCGCAATGCAGCAGTGCCGGGACCCGCCCGCTCGGCGAATAGCGACGCACGTCGTGCGGGAATGTCGGCGTGTCGAGCGGCACCAGGACCTCGTCGAACGCGAGGCCGAGGTGCGTCAGCAGCGCCCACGGCCGCAGCGACCAGGAGCTGTAGTTGCGATTTCCGATCACGAGGGTCAGCGTATCCATGGCATCACCCGCGCCGGCCGAGCGCGGCGAGCGTCACGTCAGGGAAGTCGGTGAACAGGCCATCGGCGCCGGCGACCTCGAAGAGCGCGCGATGCACCGCGGCCGCGTCCGGCGCATGCGCGGGCAGCTGGTCCGAGCGGAACGTATACGGATGCACGGCCAGCCCGACGGCATGCGCATCGCGGACCAGCGTCGAATAGGCGGGCTCCGCGCCGGCTGCCGGCCACTGGACGATTTGCGGAATCCAAGGTCCGATGCCCGCGGCATAGGTCGCCACGCGCGCGAGTCCCGCCGCGGTGCGCAGCGCGTCGTAGTCGGTCGCCGACTCCTGCCACTCGTTCTCGCCGATGAGCTGCACCAGGCGCAGCCGGCAGCCGAGCTCGTCGCGGATCCTGAGCAGTTCCGCGTCGTCGAAGCACTGCAGCCAGACATCGTCGTCCGCGGTCCGGTAGCCGAAGTCGGCGAGGGTCTCGAGGACGCGCGGCGCGAGGTCCTTGCCCTGCGTCCGGTGCCAGGCGGGGCTCTTCACCTCGGTGTAGACGCCGGCATGCCGCCGGGTGGACCGGTTGAGGCCGCGCACGAGCGAAAGCTCCTCGGCCAACGACCGGATCCTGAGCGGGAGGACCTCGCCGAAACGCTCCGGATAGGTCGACTCGCCGTTGGCGGGGTTGACCCGGTCGTGGACCGAGAGCTGCCGCAGTTCCGCGAGGTCGAGGTCGATCAGGTACCAGTGGCCGTCGGCCCGGCGGCGCTCCGGGAACACCCGGGCGACATCGGTGACTTCCTCGAGCACGAGGTCGTGGAACACGACGGGCACGTCGTCGCGCGTCAGCACGCAGTCCTGCTCGAGGTAGTCCGCGCCGAGCGCATGGGCGTACGCCTTCGCGGCAAAGGTGTGTTCGGGCAGGTAGCCGCTGGCGCCACGATGGGCGATGACGATCGGCGCGCGCGCCGGCCTGGAATTCGACGGTGACGGGTTCATGACGGGGCAGGATAATGGGTTCATGACACCACCGCCACGCGCCGTCTCGCTCGACCTCGACAACACCCTCTGGGATACGCCGCCCGTACTGGTCCGCGCGGAGGCCGTGCTGCGACGATGGCTCGAGGCGGAGCTGCCGGCGCTCGCCGAGCGCTACGACCCGGCCGCGCTCACGGCGCTGCGCCTCGAGGTGCTGGCCGGCGCGCCCGCGCGAGGCCATGACCTCAGCTGGATCCGCACCGAGGCTCTGCGGCGTGCCGCACGCGCGAGCGGCTACTCGGACGGGCATGCGGACCGCGCGTTCGAGGTGTTCCTGGCGGCGCGCAACGACATCGAGCCGTTCGGCGAGGTGCGTCCGGCGCTGGCCTGGCTCGCCGCGCGCCTGCCGCTCTACGCGGTGACCAACGGCAACGCTTGCGTGACCCGGGTCGGGCTCGGCGAGCACTTCGCCGCTGCGATCGATCCGGTGCGTGCCGGGGCGGCGAAGCCCGATCCGCGCATCTTCGCCGAGCTCGTCAGCGTCGCTGGCGTGCCGCCGGCGACGATCCTGCACGTCGGCGACGATCCGCAGGCGGACGTCGAAGGGGCGCGCCTCGCGGGACTCGTCAGCGTGTGGATGAACCGGACCGGCGCATCGTGGGTCGCGCCGTTCGCGCCACCGGATCACGAGATCACCGACCTCGATGAACTCGTGGCGCTGGTGCGCCGGTTGCTGGCATCGGGTTGAGCTGCGCGTCGCGCAGCCGGATCAGACCTTGGTCGGCTCGCCGCGCTGGCGGCGTTCCTCGATCCACTTCGAGAGGGCCTTCAGGTCGCGCTTGCGGGGTGCGTCGGCGCCCTTCACGAAGCCACTCTCGTAGGGGTTGTAGCCGCCCTTGGCGGAAACCTGCACGTGCTGGCCATTGCCGGTCGTCACGACGCGGCTGTCGCTCGACTGGTCGGAGATCTCGAAGTTGGTCGCGTAGCGCAGCGGCTCCTGGTGGTCGATTTCCTCGCTCCACGTCCAGATCGCATTGCCGCGATCGTCGTGCGCAACGTGGCCCGACGGCGACTGCCCGTCGGCAAAGAAGTGCGGACGCTGCATTTTTACGGTGTCGACCAAGATCCTGCCTCCTGTGAAAGCCGTCATGGCTTATGTCACGACCATCTTCTCGTGCACGGATACGATAGGGCGAGGGCGGCGTTCATTCTGTGACGCAGTTCACACACCGCCGCGCGGGTGACACCCCACTGCCGCGGTGCCACAAGGCCGATTAAGTCAAATCAGCGGGCCTGCACGCCCTTGCGATGGGCGGCGCGTTGCAGCGCGATGATCGTCTTGGCGTCGACGAGGTCGCCCTCGAGCGCACGGCGCAGCGCCTCGTCCAGCGGCAGCCAGTGCACCTCGAAGATCTCGTCCCGCTCCGGCGCCGCCGCGACCGGGACCAGCTCCTCGGCGAGGTACAGGTGGACGATTTCGGTGTAGACGCCGGGGGACATGACGACCTGCCCAAGCGACTGCCAGCGCGCCGCCTCGAGGCCGGCCTCCTCGGCGAGCTCGGCGCGAGCGGTGGCATCCGGCGACTTGCCGTCGAGCTTGCCGGCCGGCAGTTCCCACATCCAGCCGCCGGCGACCGGCCGGTACTGGTTCAGCAGGCAGACCTCCCCGGCCGCGTTCAGCGCGACGATCACGGCACCACCCGGGTGTCCGACGATCTCGAAGCGGGCGACGTTGCCGTTCGGCAGCAGCACGTCCGCCACGTCCAGCGTGACGATGTCGCCCGTGTAGATCCGCCGGCGCTGCTCGGGCATGATGACTCCGGCCGCGCTCAGCGCGCCTGCTGGTGGTATTCGGGGTTTGGCATCAGGTCGGTCGCCGTGGCGACGCGGTTCGTGAAGTTGAAGAACCCCGTGACACTCGCCGCGTCCCAGATGTCCCGCTCGCTGAACCCGCTTGCGCGCAGCGCCGCCCGATCGTCCTCGCCGACCTCCGCCGGCGTCGCCGTCAGCTTGTGGGCGAAGGCCAGCAGCGCGCGCTCGCGCGCCGGCAGCGGGGCGGTGCGCCAGTTCATCACCAGCATCTCGCCGAGCTGGGGATCCCCGCTCAGCTGGCGCACCGCGGCGCCGTGCGCCGTCAGGCAGTAGTAGCAGCGGTTGGCCGAGGACACCACGACGGCGATCATCTCGCGCTCGAGCTTCGAGAGCCCGGATTCCGCCAGCATCAGGTCGTTGTACATCGCGGTGAAGGCGCGCAGCTTCGCGGGGTCGAAGCTGTACGCGGCGAGCACGTTCGGCACGAAGCCGAGCTTCTCGTCGCACTTGGCAAAGTACTTCCGGGTGTCGGCGTCGAGTTCCGCGCGGCCGGGCGTCGGGATCGCGAGTCCGGTGAGGTGCTTGGGCTGGGGCATCGGTCGCTCCGGGGTCGTGGGGGAGGCCGCGGCGCGTGCGGCGCCAGAGTGTACCTCCGGGGCTCGCCGATCCGGGGCTGGATAAACGTACAGCTGGCGTCGATAATCGGCCGATGGCAGCGGATCCGCTCGACGTCCTCAACCCGGAGCAGCGCGCGGCGGCGACCTACGGCCGTGCCGACGGCCCGCGCCGAGTCGCCGCCGGGCCGATGCTGGTGATCGCCGGCGCCGGGACCGGCAAGACGCAGACGCTCGCCCACCGGGTCGCGCACCTGGTGCTCGCGGGCGTGGATCCGGCGCGCATCCTGCTGCTGACCTTCTCGCGGCGCGCGGCGGAGGAGATGACCCGGCGTGCCGAACGCATCGTGGCGAGCGCACTGCGCCGCCCCGACGGCTCGGCCGGTGCGGCGGTGCGGCTGCCGTGGGCAGGCACGTTCCACTCGATCGGCAACCGGCTGCTGCGCGTGCACGCCCGCGCGGTCGGCCTCGATCCCGCCTTCAGCGTGCTCGACCGGGGCGACAGCGCGGACCTCATGGACGTCGTGCGTCACGGCCTCGGCCTGTCGTCGCGCGACAAGCGTTTCCCGCGCAAGGACACGTGCCTCGCGATCTATTCGCATCGCGTGAACACATTGCAGCCGCTCGCCCGGTCCATCGAGGCGCAATGGCCCTGGTGTGCCGGTTACGAGGAAGACCTGACGCGGCTGTACCGGGCCTACGTCGCGCGCAAGCAGGCCGAGCAGGTGCTCGACTACGACGACCTGCTGCTGTGGTGGCACGGCCTCGTCACCGACCCCGCGCTCGCGCGCGAGATCGGCGCGATGTTCGACCACGTGCTCGTCGATGAATACCAGGATACGAACCGCCTGCAGGCCGGCATCCTGAATGCGCTGAAGCCGGATGGCGCCGGCCTCACCGTGGTCGGCGACGACGCGCAGTCGATCTACTCGTTCAGGGCGGCCACGGTCGACAACATCCTCGACTTCCCGACGCGCTACCAGCCGCCGGCGCACGTCGTCACGCTGACGGCGAACTACCGGTCGACGCAGCCAATCCTCGATGCCGCGAACGCGCTGATCGCCGAGGCCGAGCGGCGCCATGCGAAGAACCTCGTCGCGACGCGCGGCCAGGGCGCGCGTCCGCGGCTCGTCAGCGTGGCCGACGATCGCGCACAGGCCGACTACGTCATCGACGAGGTGCTCAGGGCGCGCGAGGCGGGCGTTCCGTTGCGCCGCCAGGCCGTGCTGTTCCGCTCGAGCCACCACAGCGATTTTCTCGAGGTCGAGCTCACGCGGCGCAACATCCCATTCGTGAAGTACGGGGGGCTCAAGTTCCTCGAGGCTGCGCACGTGAAGGACTTCCTCGCCGTGCTGCGCTGGGCCGACAATCCGCGCCACCGCATCGCCGCGTTCCGCGCGTTGCAACTGCTGCCCGGCATGGGGCCGGCACACAGCGAGCGCTGCCTCGCGACGCTCGCGGCGGCACCGTCGTTCACGGCCGGCCTCGCGGCGTTCGACCCGCCGCCGGGCGCCCGTGCCGACTGGCCGGCCCTCGCCGCGCTGCTTGCGGCGCTCGTCGACCCGGCCATGCCCTGGGCCGGGCAGGCCGAACGCGTGCGCGACTGGTACCGGCCGCACCTCGAGCGCCTGTACGACGCTGCGCACGTGCGGGCCGGCGACCTCGAGCAGCTCGTGCGCCTCTCCGGTGGGTTCCTCGACCGCGAGAAGTTCCTGACCGAACTCGCGCTCGATCCGCCGCAGGCGAGTGGCGACCAGTCGGGTCCGCCGCTCCTGGACGAGGACTACCTCGTGCTGTCGACGGTGCACTCGGCCAAGGGCCAGGAGTGGCAGTCCGTCTACCTGCTGAACGTGAACGACGGCAACTTCCCGTCCGAGTTCGCGGCGGGCGATCCGGCGCAGATGGAGGAGGAGCGGCGGCTGCTCTACGTGGCGATGACCCGTGCGCGCGACGCCCTGCACCTCATGGTGCCGCTCAAGTACTACGTCACCCAGCAGCCGCGCTACGGCGACGCGCACGTCTACGGGGCGCAGAGCCGGTTCCTGACGCCGAATGTGCTCGCGACACTCGAGCCGGCCTCGACGCTGCCGCCGGAGCCCGCGCTCGCGCCGGGCGGCGCCGGTGCGCCGCGTGTGGACGTCGCGGCAGGCGTCCGCGCACTGTGGGACTGAGCGTGCCGGTCAGCGGCGCGGCTTGCGGAAGCGCAGCGTGAAGCGGTCGCTCTCGCCGATCGCGGCGTAGCGCTCGCGGTCCTTGTCGCCGAGCCGGTAGGTCGGTGGCAGCGTCCACACGCCCTGGTCCCAGTCGTGCGTGTCTTTCGGGTTGGCGTTGACCTCGGACGAGCCGATGAACTCGAAGCCCGCCTGCTCGATCAGGTCGATCGCGTACTGCTCGTTCACGTAGCCGAGCTTGGCCCGCGCGTCGACCGGTGCCGCCGGGTCCGCGCGATGGTCGACCAGGCCGAGCACGCCGCCCGGCTTCAACGCCGCGTACATCGCCGACAGCATCGCCGGCGCGGCGCCGTCCTTGGCCAGCCAGTTGTGCAGGTTGCGGAACGTGACCACGAGGTCGACCGATTCCGGCGGTACCGGGGCGAGCGCGCCCGGGTTCTGTAGCGCGACCACCGTGACGCGATCGTAGGTTGCCGGCGCGGCATCGAGCTTGGCGCGATAGGCGTGGATCGTGTCCTGCGCGAACTTGCTGTCGTTCGCCGGATCGTAGCCTGCCGCAATGTAGCGGCCGTGGTCGCGGAGCAGGGGCGCCAGGATCTCGCTGTACCAGCCGCCGCTGCCCGGCCAGACCTCGAGAACGGTCTGCGTGTCACGAATGCCGAAGAACTCGAGCGTCTGCCTCGGATGACGGTAGCCGTCGCGGGCGCGATTCGCCTCCGAGCGCTGCGGGCCGGCGAGCACGGCGTCGAGGGCCGCCAGCGTGCCGGCGTCGCTGCTGGGCAGCGAGGCCGGACGCGCCTTGGATGGCGCGGTCGACGTCGAGAGTGCGGGCGCAGGGGTGGGGGCGGGTGCCGGCTGAGGCGGCGTGGCGCAGCCCGCCACGCTGAGGGTGGCCACAGCGAACGCGGTTGCGATCGTGCGCGAGATGGACATACCGTGCTCCGGGCCAGGGTGTTCGGAGACTCTAGTCCATTCGTGCCCGCGCTGTCCCGCCCGGCGGTGGCGTTCGAGTGGAAGCGCCTGGTCGGTTCGCTTGCCAATGCCGCCTTCCATCGCGGAACATGGCTCCAGTCGCGCACGGGAGGTCGGCATGGCGGGCGGACGGCTCGGCAGCCCTCAGGGGTTTGGGGCGGCGGCGCCCGGGTACCCGCGCGGCAGGCTCGTGCGGCGGGCGCGAGCGCATTCGCCGCGTGCTGCGTTCGACCGCCCGAGCGGCCGTTCGATGATCCCGATCCGTGCGGCATCCGCGGAAGGTCACCGATGATTCAGCGGCGCGTCGTCATTCGCCTCCTGGTCTCGCTCGTCGCGTGGGGGCCAATCGCACGCAGGGCGTCCGCAGCCATGCTCGCGGACGACACGAGGATGCTGGCCGTCGCCGGTGCGGTATTGCCTTCGGAAATCGGACGCGCGGGCCGCGAGCAGGCAGTCGAGCAATTCCTGCGCTGGCTGCGCGATTATCGCCCCGACGCGGAGCTTGACCACGAATACGGCAGTTCGAAGCTGAGCCGCACGCCGCCCTCGCCCGCGCGAAAATATGCTGCACATCTCGACGACCTGGACCGCCGCAGCGGCGGTGATTTTGCGGCGGCGTCCCTGACCGTGCAGCAATTCGCGATCACCGCTGCGCTGGTGGATGCGGGCGTGCAGGACCTTCCGGCCCGTCCCGACGGCGGGCACGTTGCGGCGGATCTGATGGCGCATTTCTTCAACGGGTCCACGGCGAACGATCTGGCCCATCGGCGCAGCATAGGTCGCTTCGATTGCCGCGGCCTCGAGCAGTCCGAACGCCGCCCGACTTCCATGGCCAAGCCGTGATCGAACGTCACGACGCGGACGTCTGCATCGTCGGCGGCGGCATCTCGGCGGCGATGCTCGCGTGGAAGCTGTCGGAGCGCCGGCCGGGCATCTCGATCGTCGTCGTCGAGGCGGGTGACCGGATGTTCGACGCCAGTCGGCGCTGGGCCAACCGACAGCGCATGCTCGACTATGGCGAGAATCCGTGGCCCGGCGATTTCATCGCCGACCAGTCCGCCGACGGCATCATTTCACGCTCGATGGTCGTCGGCGGATCCGCGATGCACTGGGGCGGAGTCACCAACCGATTCTCCGAGGAAGACACGCGCCTGAAATCGATGTTCGGGCTGGCAGTCGACTGGCCCCTCGCCTGGACGGACCTGGAGCGCTACTACTGCGAGGCAGAACGACGCATCGGCGTGTCGGGGGATCCAAGTCCGCTGCCCGGGGACGCGAGGTCCGCGCCGCCCATGGCGGGGATGCCGCTGTCGTGGAATCTGCTGCAACTGCAGGACTGGGCGCAGAAGAGCGGCATCGCGTTCTGGGGCACGCCGCAGGCGAAGAATACCGCGCCCTACGACGGGCGCGGCAAGTGCCAGCGCTGCAACACCTGTGCGGTGTGTCCGACGCAGGCACGCTACTCGCCCGATCACACTTTCAAGCGCCTGCTGGCTGGCAAGGCGATCGCGCTGCACGATCGAACCCTGGTGCGCAGGCTCACGACTGCCGGCACGGGCGGCACCGCCCGAATCGAAACGGCCCAGGCCGTGCACCGGGACCGGCCGGACACGCCGGTGGAGTATCGCGCCCGGACATTCGTCGTCGCGTCTGGGTATGCCTGGAGCTCGCACCTGCTGCTGCTGTCTGCATCGTCGCGGTTTCCAGAGGGTCTCGCGAATTCTTCCGGCCTGGTCGGCAAGTACATGACCGGACATGCTTCCGTGCAGACACAGATTGCACTGGACGCCGAGATCTACCCGGGGATGAACGAGGAGCATAGCCTCATCGCGCGCGAGTTCTTCCGCGCGGGCCGGGCCGGGCCGTACATACGCCATGATCTGCGGGTGTGGGAGAGCACGGTCAACCGCGAGCCAAGATTGCGCGAACCCTCCGGGACCATGCTGCTCGGGGACGCGCTTCTCGCCGACTGGCGTGCACGGACACGACGCGCGACAGCCCGCGTGCGTGCGTACTACGACGTGCACCCGGACAGGTCCAGCGAGCTGACTCTAGACCGGTCGACTACGAACCGGTTCGGCGATCCCCTACCGAAGATCGAGCATCGCCCCGACGCCGCCTCGCTCGCCCGCCGTGACGCGACCCTGGCGCACATCAACGGCATTTTCACGAGGATGGCCCGCAACAACAGTGGCGAAATGGCTCCGCTCGAGATTGGCGGCTTTTGGGATCACCCCGGTGGGGGTTGCCGCATGGGCATCGATCCGGCGGCGAGCGTGACCGACAGCTTCGGCCGCACCCACGATCATGAAAACCTCTATGTCGTGGGATCCCCGACGCTGCCCACCGGCGGTTGCACCAACGGCACGCTGACCTTCGCCGCCCTGACGCTGCGCTCGGCGGATCACATCGCCGACTCTCTGCCCCAGCGGCCTCGCGAATCCCCGGAATCGTAGAGCCATTCGTTCGTTGCAATCGACAGGGTGACCTCGTGCTGAAATTGCGCTCCTTTGTGTTGGTCGCGGCGCTGCTCGCTGGCAGCCGGTTGGCGGCGCAGGTCGCGCCGGTCGTGGTGCCGCCGCGATCCGCGCCCGTCGTGATCCTGGCGAGCACCGTGCTCGACGGCCGCGGCGGCACGCTGCACGATGTCCGAATCGGTATCGCCGATGGGCGCATCACGTCGTTGAGCGCCGCTCAGAAGGGTGCCGTCATCGACTTGCGCGGTTACACCGTATTGCCGGGCTGGATCGATACGCACGTGCACCTCGAGATGCATTTCGACCGCAATGGCCGCATCGCGACCGCGACCGAGCCACCGCTCGAGGCCGCATTGGGCATTGCCGGTGCAGCATGGGATACGTTGATGGGCGGCTTTACGACGGTACAAAGCGTCGGCGACCCAAGCGAAGGGCCGCTTCGCGACGCGATCCGTGATCGTGGCTTTCCCGGTCCGCGGGTCCTGACCTCGCTGGCGTGGATCGACGGCGACGCCAGTACCTCGCGCGAGGAACTTATCGCCGCGGTCCACCTGCGCAAGGCGCAGGGAGCGGACCTGATCAAGATATTCGCCTCCACGAGCCAGCGCGTCGGCGCGAGACCCACGTTCACCGAGGAGCAATTGCACATTCTGTGCGACGAGGCGCGCGCGGTAGGGCTGCGGTCGATGGTGCACGCCTATCGGTCGCAGGTCTCCGCGGCTGCACGCGCGGGATGTCGCGAGATCGAGCACGCGACCTATGCGACCCGGGCTGATATCGACGCCGCGGTCGCCGCCGGCGCATTCATTAGCCCGCAGGTCGGGCTGGTCGTTCAGAACTACCTGCAGAACAAGGCTCGTTATCTCGGCGTCGGAAACTATACGGAAGAGGGCATGGCCGCGATGGAGCGCGACCTTCATTTCGACTTCGAGGCGTGCACGATGGCCGTGCACACGCCGAACGCGAAGGTCGTCTTTTCCACCGACGCGACCGCCGGTGCGCATGGACGGAACGCCGAGGAGTTTCTCGGCCGCGTGCAGCACTGCGGCCAGTCGCCGATGGCGGCCCTCGTTTCAGCGAACTCCGTCGCTGCCGAAGCGTTGGGCATGGCAGATCGCATCGGCAGCATCGCCCCCGGCTACGAAGCGGACATCATCGCCCTCGACGGTGATCCACTCACCGATCTTTCGGCCGTGCGCCGCGTGGTGTTCGTCATGCGCGGCGGTGTCGTCTACAAGTGGGCAGGCGCGAGGAAGTAGCCTCATTGCTCGGCCGGCGACGTGCCGAAATGCTCGGCGAGATAAGTGGCGACTTCCTCGTACTGGGCGTCGGTCAGCTTGGCGCCGCGCGCGATCATCGCGTCGATCTGCCCCTCCCACTGCTTGCGATCCAAATGCTTGCCGATCACCGAGGCGAGCGAATGGCATTGCGAGCAGGCCTGTTCGACGAGTGTCGCGCCATGACCTTGCGGCGGCGTGAAGGTGGCTGTCATTCCTGCGTCCGCGTGTGACCCGAGGGCGAATGCCAGCAGCGTTGCGCCGGGCCCGGGACCGCCGACCGCGATGACGACGAACTGGCGACCGTTGCTGCGATAGGTGAGCGGCGTGCCGGTCGTCCTGGCACCGCCGGTGGGGTAGCGCCACAGGTCCGCGCCGGTGGCGGCATCGACGGCATGGAAGGCTGCGTCGCCGCCCCCCACGAAGACGATTCCGCCGCGCGTGACGATCGCGCCGGCGGTGCCGACGGCGCCCAAGGCAGGCGGCAGCGTCGCGGCGCGCAGCGCCGGATGGCCGCGGACGGCCTCGTTGTCGCCGAAGGGGACCTGCCAGAGCATGCGATCGGCGGCCAAGTCCACGGCGTCCAGATAGGCGTACGGGGGTTTGAGGAGGGGGATGCGGTGTTGCAGAAACAATGAAGCGTCTCCGCTGTCGTTCGGGCCCACCTCCGGCACGTTGCCCTGCGCATCGGTAAGGTCCGGATAGACCAGCGTCGGATCGTCGTTCACCTTGACGTAGAGGACGCCCGTGCCGGGGTCGAATGCACCGCCGCCCCAGTCCGCGCCGCCCAGCAGTCCAGGCCGCACGATCGTCCCCTGGACGCTCGGCGGCGTGAACAGCGGGCCGATGCGCAGCCGCTTCAATGCGGCGACGGCCTCGTCATGGAGCTCCGGCGTCAGATCCGTGGCGTCGTCGAGCGTCACGCCCTGCGGGACCAGCGCGGGCGGGCCGACCGGTATCGGCTGCGTGGGGGAGGCCCGTTCGCCCGGTACGTCGCTCGCGGGAACGGCGCGTTCCACGATCGGCCACAGTGGCGCGCCGCTCACGCGGTCGAATCCGTACAGGAAGCCCTGCTTGGTGAGCTGCACGACGCCGTCGACCCATTTGCCGTTGCGCCGGATCCTGACGAGCGACGGCGCGGCCGGCATGTCGTAGTCCCACAGTCCGTGGTGCACCAGCTGGTGATGCCAGCGACGTTTGCCGGTGTTCGCGTCCAGGCAGACGATCGAATCCGCGAACAGGTTGGCGCCCGGGCGATTTCCGCCGTAGAAGTCGTTGCTCGGTGTGCTCACCGGGAGGTAGAGCAGGCCGCGGCGAACGTCGATGCTCATCGGCGCCCAGACGTTGGTGTGGCCGGTGACCCGGTTCGAATGCCGACCCCAGGTGTCGGCGCCGAACTCGCCGTCGTCCGGGACGGTGTGGAAGCTCCACATGCGACGCCCGGTGCGCGCGTCGTATGCGCGCACGTCTCCTGGCGGGTCGCGCCGGTAGATCAGCCGATCGGCGACCCCGTTGCCGACGATGATGAGATTGCGGTAGACGATCGGCGGGGACGTGTTGGTGTAGTGCTTGGGATTCACCGGCCAGCGCAGGCCGGCGAGCAGGTTCACGATGCCGTCCCGCCCAAAGCCCTTCACCGGCTGGCCGGTGCGCGCATCCAGCTCGATCAGGCGGCTGCGCGATGCGAACACGATTCTCAACGCGCGCGTCCGGGGATCGCGCCAGGTGGCGACGCCGCGGTGCACGAAGCCGGTTCCGTTGGGAACCTGGCCCTCCACATACGCGCGTGGATCGTAGCTCCAAAGCTCCTTCCCGGTGGGTGGGTCGAGGGCGACGATGCGGTTGTACGGCGTGCTCAGGTACATCACGCCCGCGACGACGACGGGCGTCGTCTCGAACATGCCCGGGGAGGTGCCGAATTCCGACAGCGCGGTCTCGCCGGTGCGCCACTGCCAGGCGAGGCCGAGCTGCGTGACGTTCGCCTTGTTGATGTCGCTCAGCGGCGAATAGTTCGAGGCTTCGGAAGATCCACCGTAGGTGGGCCAGTCCACGTCCGTGGTGGCCGCCGCCGCCTGTGCACGGGCGGGCGACGTCTCGAGCGCCGCCGTCAGCAGTGCCGTAATCGCCACGCAGGCTGAACGCAGCCGTCGGCGGGGACTTCGAGTTGCGTTCATCCCCGACACCCCGTTCGTGGCACCGTGTCCAGGTCGCTACGTTACAACAGGCGCGTGCGCCCGTAGAGCAGGGATCCGCGCGTGTCGGTCACGCCGGCGCGCGTGCCGTCCGTAGCGAACGTCGAACGGCGCCGCAGTCCGCGCGGACACGGCCCCCTGAACGCAAAAACCCCGCCAGAAGGCGGGGTCGTAAGTGCAGTCGCGTGAAAGGCGATGCGAGGGTCAGTAGTTCCGGCCGCCGTAGCCGCCGCCGCCACCACCACCACCGCCACCGCCACCGCCGTAGCCGCCACCACCACCGTAGCCGCCACCACCACCGTAGCCGCCGCCACCGCCGCCGCCACGCGGGCCGCCGTAGCCACCACCACCGCCACCGCCACCCGGACGCGGGCCGCGGGGGCGTTCCTGTGCTTCGTTCACGCGCAGTGGGCGTCCGCCCATGTTGAAGCCATTCATCTGCGCAATGGCGGTCTGTGCGTCGGAGCCCGACATGTCCACGAACGCGAAGCCACGCGGGCGCCCGGTCTCGCGATCCATGATGAGCTTCACCGACTCGACCTTGCCGTGCTTCTCGAACAGCGAGCGCACTTCGTCTTCAGTCGCAGAGAAGGGGAGATTGCCAACGTAAATGGTCGTCATCGAATCATCTCACTCGCTCAGGCGTGCTCGCGGGCCGGGCCCGGTTGCATCGCGTCCCTCAACACGGACTCGGAGTGCCTGCAATCGTACTTGCCGTAGCGGTGCAGCCATCCTTAGCCCGGACCGTAGGTCGTGCGCTGATCAACTCGTGCGGGTGATGCGAATGATGACGACGGAGGAAAAGACACACTGTCGGATCAACCAAGTCGATCGCCCGGCAAAGCAGATGTCGCGAATACAACCACGATCGATCGTACGCGGTCCTCCGAAAAGGCGCAATTTTCCGCGTTATAGATCAAGGACTTTCGTCGTGCACTGCACAAAAACGAGTTTTGTTGCGTCTACACAACAGTCAGGGTCGACGCCCGGCTCACGCCATGACAGCGGCCGGTGTCAGGACTCGTTGTCGGGCTCGAGGTACGCGTAACCCTGCAGTTCGGCCTCGTAGAAGCGCTTCAGCCGCTGGCTCTCGGCGACGGTCAGGCGGTTCTCCCGCACCGCCCGTTCGCAGTCTCGGGCGAGGCGCGGATACAACTCGTCGGTGTCGTACTCCATGTAGCCGAGCACCTGCAGCGCCGTGTCGCCCTTGACCGTCTCCTCGATCCACCAGCCCCCTTCCTCGAGCAGGCGGATGTGGACGACGTGCGTGTCGCCGAAGAGGTTGTGCAGGTCGCCGAGCGTCTCCTGGTACGCGCCGACCAGGAACGCGGCGAGGTAGTAGTCCTCGGCCTCGCGCAGGTCGTGCACCTCGAGCGTGCGCTTGGTCTCGCGCATCGAGGTGAAGTTGTCGATCTTGCCGTCCGAGTCGCAGGTGATGTCCGCGAGCACGGCGTTGCGCGCCGGACGCTCGTTGAGGCGGTGGATCGGCATGATCGGAAACACCTGGCCGATCGCCCACGAGTCCGGCAGCGACTGGAACACGGAGAAATTGCAGAAGTAGATGTCCGAGAGAATCGTCTCCAGGCCCTCGAGCTCCTCGGGGATGGACTCGAGCTTGCGGCACAGGTCGCGGATGCGCGCGCAGGTCGCCCAGTACAGGCGCTCCGCGAGGCCGCGGAACTCGAGGCTGAGGTAGCCGAGGTTGAACATCTGCAGCGCCTGCTCGCGCGCCTGCAGCGCGTCGTGCCAGCACTCGACCAGCCGCCGCTCGCTGACCGAGCGATACGCATCGAACAGGTCGCGCACGGGCTGCGGGATCTCGTGCGCCGCGTGGCCGACGTCCTCGAGCCGGTTGGCGACCCGGAACTGGTCGAGCTGGCTCGCGCCGAGCACGTTGAACACCAGCACCGAGTGGTGAGCGGCGATCGCGCGGCCGGACTCGCTGACGATCTGCGGGTGCGGCAGGCCGCGCGCGTTGCAGACGCTGGCGATCCGGTAGACGACGTCGCCCGCGTACTCGTTGAGCGTGTAGTTCATCGAGGATTCGTAGTTCGTGCGGCTGCCGTCGTAGTCGACGCCGAGGCCGCCACCGATGTCGAGGTACTCGATGCCGGCGCCGAGCAGCCGCAGCTCCGCGTAGACGTGCGCAAGCTCGGTGACCGCGTCCTTGACCCGGCGGATGTCCTGCAGCTGCGAGCCGATGTGGCAGTGCACGAGTTTCAGGCAGTCGAGCATGTCCGCCTTGCGCAGCACCTCGACCACCTCGAGGATCTCGGTGATGAACAGGCCGAATTTCGATTTCTCGCCCGCCGACTCGCGCCAGCGGCCGGCCCCCTCGGCCGCGAGCTTGACGCGCACGCCGATGTTGGGCCGGATGCCGTACTTCTGCGCGTGCTTGAGGATCAGCCCGAGCTCGACGAAGTTCTCGACCACCGGGACGATCTTGCGGCCGAGCTTCGCGGCCAGCGTCACGGTCTCGATGTAGCTGTCGTCCTTGAAGCCGTTGCAGATGATCAGCCGGTCCTGGTTCTCCTCGGTCATCGCCATCACGACGAGCAGCTCGGGCTTGGAGCCGACCTCGAGGCCGAAGCCGAAGGCGGCTCCACTGCGGTAGACCTCCTCGACGACGAGGCGCTGCTGGTTGACCTTGATCGGGAACACCGCGGAGTAGCGGTTCCGGTAGTCGTTCTCGGCGATCGCCTGCGCGAAGGCGTCGTTCAGGCTCTTCAGGCGGTGCGCGATGATGTCCGAGAAGCGGATGACGACCGGCGCGGTCAGGTCGCGCGCCTTCAGGCCCTCGACGACGTCGTGCAGGTCGATCTCGCGACCGACCTGCTGGTCCGGGCGCACGACGACGTGGCCGGCCTCGTTGACGCCGAAATAGCCACTGCCCCAGGAATCGACCTGGTACAGCTGCGCGGAGTCGTCGACTTTCCAGCCGAGCGGGGCGGCGAACTTGGGCGCGGGATTGTTCACGGGCGTCCTCGCCGCGGGCTGGCGAACGCGCGCACCATAGCAAAACGACGTGACATGTAAATGCCCCAGTCCCTCAGGGTCCGACGGCGACCGGGCGTCCTTCGTCGCGGCTCCACTCGCTCCACGACCCCGGATATAGGCGCGCGCCCGGAAGTCCCGCGATTTCCAGCGCGAGCAGCGTGTGGCACGCCGTCACCCCGGAGCCGCACATGCTGATCGCGGCCGTGGCCGGCTGGCCTCGCAGCTGGCGCGAGAGCAGCGCCGAGAGCGCATCCGGCGCGAGGAAGAGGCCGTCCGCGCCGAGGTTGCGCGCGAAATGGTGGTTGTGCGCGCCCGGCACATGGCCGGCGCGCGGGTCGAGCGGCTCGAGCCGGCCCTCGTAGCGTTCCGGTGCGCGGGCGTCGAGCACGACGCACTCGCTGCGCCCGAGCAGCAACGCGACATCGTCGCCGGAGACGTACATCGACGGATCCGGGCGTGCGGTGAACGTGCGTCGCGCGACCGAGACGGGCGGCACCGAGAGCGGCAGGCCCGCGGACCGCCACGCGGCAAGCCCGCCGTCGAGCACCGCGACGTGCCGGTGGCCGAGCCAGCGGAGCAGCCACCACAGGCGCGCGGCGTAGGCGCCGTTGGAGTCGTCGTAGGCGACGACCTGGGTCGTCCCGTCGATGCCGAAGCGACCGAGCGTCTCGGCGAGGTCCTCCGGGTCGGGCAGGGGATGGCGACCGCTCCACGGCGTGCGCGGGCCCGACAGGTCCTCGTCGAGGTGCGCGTAGATCGCGCCGGGGATGTGGCCACCCGTGTAGAGCGCGCGGCCGGCGTCGGGATTGCCGAGCTCGAAGCGGCAGTCGACGATCCGCAACGAGGGATCCGCGAGGCGTCCCTTCAGCATCGTCACGTCGATCAGCGTCTCGTGGCTCATCGCTCGGCTCCGTCCCGTGCGACCAGTGTAGCGCCAAGGTCACGGCATGCGGCTAGAATCCGGCGCGTTTCTGGGGAGCGACCATGGCAATCGAACTCTGGTGGGCTGCACGCAGCCCGTACTGCTGGCGGGTCCAGCTGGCGCTCGCCTACAAGGGCCTGGCTCACGAGGCGCACCCGGTCGACATCGCCCGCCAGCAGCAGAAATCGCCGGCCCTGCGGCGCCTCACGCCGCGTGGGCGGGTGCCGGTACTGCGCGATGGCGACTACGTCGTGTTCGAGTCGGTCGCGGTGCTCTACTACCTCGATCGCCAGTATCCGCAGCGGCCGCTGTTCGGCGCGTCGCCGCAGGAGGGTGGCGTGATCGTCCGGGTGATCGAGGAGTTCCAGTCCTACATCGAGCCGCACCTCGCGGCGATCTTCGCCGGCATCTCCGCGGCGCGCGATCCGGTGGTGCACGAGCGGATCCTGGGCCACCTGCTCGCGGCGGCCGGAGAAGCCCGCGTCATCGAGGGACGGCTCGCCAGTTCGGAGTGGGTCGTCGGCGCCGCGCCCGCGGCCGCGGACTTCGTGATCTATCCGTGGATCACGCTGTTGCTCGACCTGCTCGAAGGCCCCGCAGGCGGCGAGCTGCGCGCCCGCTTCCTGCCTGTTGAGGTACAGTATCCGGCGCTCGCGCGCTGGCTCGCGCGGCTGGAATCGCTGCCCGGACTTGCCGGAACGCGACGGCTCCATTTGGCAGACAGGGAATCATGAGCACCGAACACAAGATCCACGTGACGTTTCCGGGGAGGCTGATCTTTATCGGCTTCGGCAGCATCGGTCAGGGCGTCCTGCCGCTGATCCTGCGGCACATCGGCGGGCTGTCCCGCGACCGCATCACGATCGTCACGGCGGACGAGCTCGGTCTCAAGACTGCCCAGGAATACGGTATCGCACATCTCGTGCAGCCGCTGACGCGCGAGAACTTCCGCCAGGTGCTCGAGTCGCTCGTCGGTCGCGGCGACTTCGTGCTGAACCTGTCGGTGGACGTCTCGTCGATCGCGCTGATCAAGTACTGCTGGGAGCGCGGTGCGCTCTACCTCGACACCTGCATCGAGCCGTGGCCGGGCGGCTACACGGATCCGTCGGTGTCGCCGGGCCGGCGCACCAACTACGCCCTGCGCGAGGAGGCCCTCGCGCTGCGCAAGCTCAAGGACAAGGACAAGACCCCGAAGCCGACCGCGGTGCTCACGCACGGGGCGAACCCGGGCCTCGTGCAGCACTTCATCAAGCAGGCGCTGCTGAACATCGCCACCGATCTCAAGGTCGAGGCCGGCGATCCGAAGACCCGCGAGGAGTGGGCGGCGCTCGCCAAGACGGTCGGCGTGAAGGTGATCCACATCGCCGAGCGCGACACGCAGGTGCCGAGCGTCGCCAAGCGCATCGGCGAGTTCGTGAACACCTGGTCGGTCGAGGGCTTCGTCAGCGAAGGCTGCCAGCCGGCCGAACTCGGCTGGGGATCGCACGAACGCAACTTCCCGCGCGACGGCCGCAAGCACGATTTCGGGCCCGGCTGCGCGATCTACCTGATGCAGCCCGGCGCGGCGACGCGCGTGCGCACCTGGACGCCGAAGGCAGGCCACATCCACGGCTTCCTGATCACCCACGGCGAGGCGATCTCGGTTGCCGACTACTACACCGTCAAGGACGGCGATCAGCTCGTCTATCGCCCGACGTGCCACTACGCCTACCACCCGAGCGACTCGGCGGTGCTGTCGGTGCACGAGTTCGCCGGCCGCAACTGGCGCCTGCAGGACCACAAGCGGATCCTGATGGACGAGATCGAATCCGGTGGCATCGACGAGCTCGGCGTGCTGCTCGCAGGCCACAAGAAGAATGCCTACTGGTTCGGTTCGCAGCTGTCGGTGGACGAGGCGCGCGGTCTTGCCCCGCACAACAACGCGACCAGCCTGCAGGTCACGGTCGCGGTGCTGTCGGGCATGGTCTGGGCGATTGAGAATCCGAGCCTCGGCGTCGTGGAGCCCGACGAGATGGACTTCCGCCGCAACCTCGAGATCTGCATGCCCTACCTCGGCCCGGTGGTCGGCGAGTACACCGAGTGGAACCCGCTGCACGACCGCTCGCGGCTGTTCGCCGAGGACCTCGACACGTCGGATCCCTGGCAGTTCAAGAACGTCCGCGTCTGAGGTTCATCCGGCGGCGGGCGCATAGCGCACCGCGGTGATGACGAGGCGCTGCTCGCCGCCCGGCAGCGCCACCTTCACCTCGTCGTCGAGTCGCTTGCCGAGCAGTGCGCGTCCGAGCGGCGCGTCCATGCTGACGTAGCGGGCGTCCATGTCGAATTCGTCCGGCCCCACGATGCGGTGCTCGCGCGCGGTTCCGGCCTCGTCCTCCAGTTCGACCCAGGCCCCGAAGAAGACGCGCCCGGGATCGGTCGGCGGCTGTTCTACGATGACCATGCCGTCGAGCCGCTTGCGCAGGAAGCGCACGCGCCGGTCGATCTCGCGCAATCGCTTCTTGCCGTAGGTGTATTCGGCGTTCTCCGAGCGGTCGCCCTGCGCCGCGGCCTCGGACACCGCCTGCGTGACCGCGGGGCGTTCGACGCGCCACAGCTCGTCGAGTTCCGCGCGCAGGCGCTCGGCGCCCGGGCGGGTGATGTATTTCGATCCCGGCTGCTGCGGTGCCCGCCAGCGTCCCATCTACGCATTCCCCGAGCCCCGCCGGAGGGCGGGATTGCGACTGAAGTCACGGATTCTACGGGTGTCCGGTCCTAAGCTTCCCCACATGAGCGTGAAGTTCTACACCCGGTTCGTCGCCGACCTCGGAGCGCGGGGCCCGAGCGAGTACACCGGCATCGTCGAGCTGGGTGGCCAGGACCGCCTGCCGACCGATCCGCGCCGGGTGGCGTTCCTGATCGCCCGCGACCTCGACCTCGAGGCCGAGGAGGTCCGGGTCCTGCAATGGTCACGACTGCACTGAATCCCCTAGCGGACTGCTACGTTTTCCCGTAACGGCAGCCGCCTTCCAGACCCTGGGTTTCCCCCGGGGTTTTTTTTGACCGTGACCCGCGCGAGCCGGCCTGCGCATTCGCCAGTGCCGTGGGCTATGCTTTTCGCATCGTGGTGCAGCATCCGGGGGCGACGATGGCGAGCCGATCCAGGTGCCCCGGCGGGCGGTGCGCGCCGGCGCTGGCCGCGAGTCGATAGCCGGACCCGGGCCGGCCTCCCGCGGACCGGCGTTGCGCCATGACGTTCCACGATCACTTTTCGGCGCAGGCCCCCGCCTACGGTCGCGCCCGGCCGCACTACCCGGACGAACTGCTCGCGCACCTGGCGCGGCTCGCGCCGGCGCGCGATCTGGCGATCGACGTCGCCACGGGCAACGGCCAGGCGGCAGTCGGGCTCGCCCGCCATTTTGACCAGGTCCTGGCGGGCGACGCGAGCGCGACCCAGCTGGCGGCGGCAGTCACCCATCCCCGGGTCCAGTACGTCTGCCTTCGAGCTGAATCCCTGCCCATCGGCCGTGCCGTGGCGGATCTCGTCACGGCAGCCCAGGCGGCCCACTGGTTCGAGCTGGATCGGTTCTACGCCGAGGTGCGCCGGGTACTGCGCCCGGGCGGGGTCGTCGCGCTGTGGACCTATGGCATGCTCGCCGTCGATCCGGCCTGCGACCGGGTGCTGCGGAACTTCTACCGCGCGCGCGTCGGTCGCCACTGGCCGCCGCAGCGCCGATACGTCGAAGAGGGCTACAGGACACTGCCGTTCCCATTCGCTGCGCTGTCCGCGCCGACCTTCGAGCTCGCCGCCGAGTACACCCTGGAGGAGCTGGTCGACTACGTCGGGACCTGGTCGGCCGTCGCCCGCTGCAGACAGCTGGAGGGGGTGGACCCGCTGCCGGAGCTGGCGCGGGACCTGCTCCCGGTCTGGCGGGGCGCGTCGCACCGGACCGTCCGTTGGCCGCTTCACTTGCTTATCGGGCAAGCCGTTCCCATATAGTGCGCGTGGCGGCCGTCGGGGCCGCGAGGAGAACCCATGCGATCGATCCTGCGTGCGTCCTGGCTGCTGGCGGTCGTGGCCGCCGGCGCCCTGCTGTCGGGCTGCGGCTACAACAACATCCAGACCCTCGACGAACAGACCAAGTCGGCGTGGTCCGAGGTGCTCAACCAGTACCAGCGGCGTGCCGACCTCGTGCCGAACCTCGTGAACACGGTGAAGGGCTTCGCGCAGCAGGAGCAGACCGTGCTCATTGGCGTCACCGAGGCGCGCGCGAAGGCGACGTCGATCAAGGTCGATGCCGGCGACGAGGCGGGCCTGAAGCGCTTCCAGGAGGCGCAGGGCCAGCTGACGGGCGCGCTGTCGCGGCTGCTCGCGGTCACCGAGAACTACCCACAGCTGAAATCCGACCAGAACTTCCGCGACCTGCAGGCCCAGCTCGAGAGCACGGAGAACCGGATCACGGTCGCCCGCAACCGCTACATCGAGTCGGTGCGCGCGTACAACACGGCGATCCGGCAGTTCCCGGTGAACCTCACCGCGAAGATGTTCGGTGCGCAGGTGAAGCCGAACTTCACGGTCGAGAACGAGGCGGCGATCGCGAAGCCGCCGACGGTCGATTTCGGCGCGCCTGCCAAGCCGACCAACTGAGGTGACGGTGCGCGCCGGCGCGTCCTTGCTGGTGCGGGTCGCGGCCCTCGCGCTCGCGTGGGTCGCGGCGGCATCCGCCGGTGCGCCAGCGGACGCCGTCGCGGTCCCGCCGGTCGCGCGGGTCACGGACCTGGCCGGCGTCCTGACGCCGGACCAGGTGTCGTCGCTGACGGCGAAGCTGAAGCGCTTCGAGGACGCGAAGGGCAGCCAGATCGCGGTGCTGGTGCTGCCGACGACGCAGCCGGAGGACATCGCCGAGTATGGCATTCGCGTTGCCGACGCCTGGAAGCTCGGACGCGCCGGCGTCGACGACGGCCTGATCCTGCTGGTCGCGACCCAGGATCGGCGCATGCGCTTCGAGGTCGGCAAGGGCCTCGAAGGGCCGGTGCCGGACCTCTACAGCCACCGCATCATCGAAGAGGTGCTGCAGCCGGCGTTTCGCAGCGGGGACTTCTACGGCGGCATCGACCGCTCGCTCGATCGCGTGATCGGGCTGGTCAACGGCGAGCCGCTGCCGCCGCCGCCGGCGCGCCGCGAACATCGCAGCGGCAATGGCGGGCTCGGCAACATCCTGCCCATCTTCCTCGTCATCGGCCTGATCGGCGGCCCGATGCTGCGCGGGCTGTTCGGCCGGCCGGTCGGCGCCGTCGCCACCGGCGGGATTGCAGGCCTGCTCGGCTGGGCGCTCGCGCATGCGCTGCCATTCGCCCTGCTGGCCGGTGTCGGCGCGTTCATCGTCGCGCTGCTCGGTGGCCTGGGCGGTGGCGGCTGGACCAGCGGTCGCGGCGGCTTCGGGGGTGGCTTCGGCGGTGGCGGCTTCGGCGGCGGCGGGGGCGGTGGCGGCTTCAGCGGTGGTGGCGGCGGCTTCAGTGGCGGCGGCTCATCGGGGAGCTGGTGACATGACCCGACTGCAACGACTCATCCGCCACCTGGTCGAAACCCGCTACCTGACGCGCCGGCGCTTCCCGGCGGAGGTCCTCGACGCCATCGAAGCGGCGGTTCGCGCGGCCGAGCAGACGCATGCGGGCGAGATCCGCGTCGTCGTCGAGACCGACCTCGACGCCGCCTCGATCGTCGGCGGCAAGACCGCGCGGCAGCGCGCGCTCGAGGTGTTCGCGGGCCTGCGCGTCTGGGATACCGAACTCAACAACGGCGTGCTCATCTACGTGCTGTGCGCGGACCGCGCCGTCGAGATCGTCGCGGACCGCGGCTTCAATGCCCTGGTCGCGGATTCGGAATGGGGCGCGGTCTGCCGCGCGATGGAAGGGGAGTTCCGGGCCGGGCGCTGGCGCCACGGTGCGATCGCCGGTGTCGAGGGCGCCGCGGCGCTGCTGGCACGGCACTTTCCCGGCTCGCAGTCGAACGGCAATGAACTCCCAGATCGCCCGGTCCTGTTGTAGCCGAGCCGCCGCGCTCGCGCTGCTCGCGGCCGTCGCGGGCTGCGGCCTGCTGCGCTCGCCACCACCTCCTCCCGCGCCGCCGCCGGTGCCGGCCCCGCCGCCGGCGCCCGTGCTGGAGCGCGCCACGGCGAGCCATGACTTCGCGCTCGCCGCCGGGCCCAACGACGTCGTCGGCACCCTGCTCGTCACCACGGTCGCCGGCGAGGACACGCTGCCGGACATCGCGCGGCGCTTCAACATCGGCTACGAGGAGATCGTGCGCGCGAACCCGGGCGTCGACCCGTGGGTGCCGGGCGTCGGTCGCGACGTGCTGGTGCCGACGCGCTTCGTGCTGCCGGATGCCCCGCACGAGGGCGTCGTGATCAACGTCGCGGCGATGCGCCTCTACTACTATCCGAAGCCGCGCCCCGGTGAACCGCAGCGCGTGATCACGCACCCGATCGGCATCGGCAAGGTCGGCTGGCAGACGCCGGAGGGCACGACCAAGGTCGTCTCGCGGGTCAAGGATCCGGTCTGGGTGCCGCCGGTGTCGGTGCGCAAGGAACACCTCGAGAGCGGCGACGTGCTGCCACCGAAGGTCGCGGCGGGGCCCGACAATCCGCTCGGCGCGTACATGTTTCGGCTGGGCTGGCCGAGCTACCTGATCCACGGCACCAACAAGCCCTACGGCGTCGGCATGCGCTCGAGCCACGGCTGCGTGCGCCTCTATCCAGAGGACATCGCGATCCTCTACGACAGCGTGCCGCTCGGCACGCCCGTGCGCGTGGTCAACCAGCCGGTCGTGCTCGGCTGGGTCGGCGATACGCTGTACGCCGAGTCCTACGGCGTGCTCGAGGATGACGCGCGCGGCGAGCACGCGGTGCCGCACATGCCGAAGGGCAAGACCATCGGCGCGCTCTGGCAGCGCATCCGGGCGCACCAGGCGGACATCGACTGGGACCGCGTGCGCGACGTCGCCGCGCATCCGCGCGGCATCCCGGTGCCGGTCATGAAGCGCGAGACGGTGGCGCTCGCCAGCCTCGTCGCCGGGGCACGCCGGGTCGCCAACGCGCTGCCCACGGGCGCCACCTGGGACGGCCAGACCGGGCTGCTCGTCGACGAGGCGCAGTACCGCGAGATGATCGGCGCCCGCGAGCCCGCGGCGGTCGCACCGGCCACGCCGACCGCGCCGGTCGTGGCCACGCCTGCAGAGGCGCCGCCCGCCATCCGCTGACACCGTCACACGGTCGTCACGCTGCCGTCATATCGTCCCGCCCGCCCCTCCCGGGCTGGAGGCGATCGCCTTGCGCATCCTGATGGTGTCCGACGTCAGCTTTCCCCGCGTGAACGGCGTGTCGACGTCGATCGCGACGTTTCGCGACAGCCTGCACGAGCAGGGACACGAAACCACCCTGATCGCACCGGCGTACCCGGGGGCGACGGCCGACGAGCCGGGCCTGATCCGGGTGCCATCGCGCCGCGTGCCGCGCGACCCGGAGGACCGCTTCATGAGCCGTCGCGCGATCGACCGGCTCGCGCCCTCGCTCGCCCGACGCGGCTACGACATCGTCCACGTGCACACGCCCTTCGTGGCGCACTACGCCGGCGTCGCGCTGGCGCGCCGCCTCGGCGTGCCGGTCGTCGAGACCTACCACACGTTCTTCGAGGAGTACCTGCACCACTACGTGCCGCTGCTGCCGCGGGCCCTGACCCGGCGCATCGCGCGCACGGCGAGCGCCTCGCAGTGCCGCGCCGTCGACGCCCTCGTCGTGCCGTCGCGGCAGATGCTCGCGCGGCTCCAGGAATACGGCGTCACCACCCGCGCCGAGGTCCTGCCGACGGGCGTCGACCTCGCCCGCTTCCGCGGCGGCGACGGCGCGGCGTTCCGCGCCCGGCACGGCATCGGCGCGACGCGCCCGGTGCTGGTGCACATCTCGCGCGTGGCCCACGAGAAGAACATCGATTTCGTGCTCGAGGCGCTCGTGCGGGTGCGCCGCGAGGTGCCCGACGTGCTGCTCGTGATCGCGGGCGAGGGGCCGGCGCTCGGTCACCTGCGCGCGCTCGTGTCGCGCCTCGGGCTCGAGTCCAGCGTGCTGTTCGTCGGCTACCTCGACCGGGCGACGACGCTGCTCGACTGCTACCGGGCGGGGGACGCGTTCGTGTTCGCCTCGCGCACCGAGACCCAGGGCCTCGTGCTGCTCGAGGCGCTCGCGCTCGGCGTGCCGGTGGTGTCGACCGCGGTCATGGGCACGGCCGACGTACTGGCGAACGTCCGGGGGGCCCTGGTCGCGCCGGACGAGCTCGACGGCTACGCGCGATCGATCGTGCGCGTGCTCGGCGATGCGGGGCTTCGCGCCGGGCTCGCGGCCGCGGCGCCCGCGGATGCCGCCGCCTGGTCGGCGGGCGCCATGGCGACGCGCCTCGCGGCGCTGTATGCGGAGCTTGCCGCCACGGCGCGCGCGAGCGGCTATAGTTCCGGTCCTGCAACGGCAAGGGCATAGCACGCATGGCGACCGAGTGGCTCCGGGTGATGATGGACGAGGTCGAACGCAAGCGCCGCGAGGCGATGGCCGCGCGTGCCGAGGCCGAACGCAGGCAGGCCGCCGCGACGTCGGCATCGACGCCAGCCCGCACGGGCGCGCGCCGCGCCTAGGGCGGCCCTGCTGACGGCGCGCGGGTCGTGGTACGCTGCGCGGAATTAGTCAGGGGACCTCCGGGTTGCGCGAAAGACTCACGCCCGGCATACATGTCGCGGTTGAAGTCGGTGCCGATCAGTCGATCGCCCGCGTCGCCACCGCGACCGCGGCGTTCGTGGGTCGCGCGCTTCGCGGCCCGGTCAACCGCCCCGTCCTGATCCACAGCTTCGCCGACTTCCAGGCCGTGTTCGGTGGCCTGTGGCAGCCGAGCGCGCTGTCCTACGCGGTCGAGCAGTACTTCGAGAACGGCGGCCGCGAGGCACGCGTCGTGCGCGTCGTCAACGGCGGCCGGCCCGCGACGCTGACCCTGCCGGTGCCGCATGGCCCGCCGCTCACGCTCGAGGCCTGCTGCCCGGGCACTCGCGAGTTCCTGCGCGCCGCGGTCGACTACGACAACATCGCGGGCGCCGACGTCGACTCGTTCAACCTCGTCGTCCATCGCGTGCGGGCCCCCGGCTCCGAGCATGTCGAGGACCAGGAGATCTACGAGCGCCTGTCGGTGGCGCCGGATTCGCCGCGCCACGTCAGCCTCCTGCTCGCCGACTCGGCGCTCGTGAGCCTGCGCGGCGCAGTGCCGCTCGAGCGGCCGACGCCGACCTGCCGTGGCGATTCGCGCGCATTCGCCTCGTACGTGAACTCCAATCCCGACGGCGACGACGGCGGCCCGCTGACCGACTACGACATCATCGGATCGGCGACGGCCCGCACCGGCGTGTTCGCGTTCGGCGAGGACGATGTGTTCAACTTCCTGTGCCTGCCGCCGCTCGGGCGCGACACGCCGATCGGCGCGAGCGTGCTGCTGGTCGCCAAGCGCCTGTGCCGCGAGCGGCGTGCGCTGCTGATGGTGGACCCGCCATCCGACTGGACTTCGCCTGCCGCGGCGCTCGCGGGTCTCAGGCACTTCCACTTCGCCAGCGACGACGCGCTGATGTACTTCCCGTGGATCCAGGCCTACGACCGGCTGCGCGGACGCTTCGAGACGTTCCCGCCCGGTGCCGCCGCGGCGGGCATGCTCGCGCGGCTCGAGGCGGCACGCCCGCTGTGGTCAGGTCCCGAGAGCGAGGACGGCCCGCTGCGCCCGGGGCTGCGCCCGGGCTGCGCCGTCCCGGAGGAGTGGCGCGTGCGCCTCGCCGAGGCGGGCGTCAACACGCTGCAGGCGGTGCGCGCGCGGCGCGCGATCCGCTCGCGCACGCTCGCGGGTCCCCGCGCCTCGAACCCGGGCTGGCGCTTCCTCGGCCAGCGCCGGCTCGCGCTGTTCGTCGTGGAAAGCGTCCTGCGCGGCACCCGCTGGGTGCTGTTCGAGCCCCCGGGCCCCGACACCTGGCGTCGCCTCGAGGCGCAGGTCGGCGACTTCCTCGCCGGCCTGGAGCGCCAGGGCGCGTTCCCCGGCGCGCTGCCCGACCAGGCCTGGTTCGCGATCAGCGACGAGCGCGTCAACCCCGAGCGGCAAGTGGCTGGCGTGCAGGTGCTGTTCGGCTACGCGGCCGGGCGCGAGGGCGAGTGGCACTGCTGGCTGCTCAGCCACGGCGCACAGGGCAGCCGCGTCCAGCCGGTCAGCCTCAACCGGCTGCATTCCGCGGGCGGTCGCCCGCCGCTCGATCCGGACTTCGACGTCGCGACGATGCTGCACGAGCACCTGCGCGACTAGTCGCCGGTCGGCGCGCCAAAGCCGCCACCGCCCGGCGTCTCGATCACGATCTCGTCCCCCGCCGCTACGGCGACCGCCGCTGTCGCGCCGAGCGACTCCCGCCGCCCGTCGGCCCGCAGCACCGTCGTCGTGCCACGCGCGCCGTCCGCGCCGCCGGCAAGCCCGCGCGGCGCGAGCCGGCGGTGGTTCGACAGGATCGCGGCCTCGAGCGGCCGGCGGAACGCGATCCGCCTGACGAGGCCGTCCCCGCCGCGCTGCCGGCCCGCGCCGCCGGATCCCGGCCGGTAGCGGAACTCGCGCAGCAGCACCGGCAGGCGCGACTCGAGCACTTCCGGGTCGGTGAGCCGCGAGTTGGTCATGTGCGTCTGCACGCCGCTCGCGCCGTCGAAGCCCGGCCCCGCCCCCGCGCCACCGGCGATGGTCTCGTAGTACTGGCAGTCGGCGTCGCCGAAGGTGAAGTTGTTCATCGTGCCCTGCGAATCGGCGAGCACACCGAGCGCGCCGTACAGCAGGTCGACGATGCACTGCGAGGTCTCGACGTTGCCCGCGACGACGGCCGCCGGCGGCGCCGGGTCGAGCAGGGACCCCGCCGGTATGACGAGCTCGAGCGGCGCGAGGCAGCCCTCGTTGAGCGGGATGTCGTCCTCGACGAGCGTGCGCAGCACGTACAGCACCGCCGCGGTGCACACGGCACGCGGCGCGTTGAAGTTGCTCGAGGACTGCGCGGAGGTTCCGGTGAAATCGACGCGTGCGGTGCCGGTGAGGGCGTCGACCTCGAGCGTGACCACGATGCGCTCGCCGCCGTCGATCTCGCGCTCGCGGCGGATCGGCCCCTGGCCTGCGATCGGCAGCGCGCGCAGCGCCGCGCGGACGCGCTGCTCGGCATGGCGCTGGACGTGGCCGAGGTAGGCATCGACGACGTCCGCGCCGTGGTCGGCGGCGAGCCGCGCGAGCTCCGCCGCGCCGCGCGCGTTGGCCGCGAGCTGGGCGGCGAGGTCGGCGAGGTTGCGGGCGACGTTGCGGGCCGGCCATGGCCCGCGGCCGAGCAGCGCCCGCACGAGGGGCTCGTCGAAGCGGCCGGCCGCGACGATGCGCTCGCCGGTGAACAGCGCGCCCTCCTCGTCGATCGAGTGGCTGAACGGCGGCATGGACCCGGGCGTGATGCCGCCGATGTCGGCGTGGTGCGCGCGCGAGGCGACCCAGAACGCGGGCGCGCCCTGCCCGGGCCGGTGCACGGGACTCACCACCGTCAGGTCCGGCAGGTGCGTGCCGCCGGCGTAGGGCGAGTTGACGAGGAATGCATCGCCCGGTGCGACGTCCGTCGCGTGCGCCTCGAGGACGGCGCGCACGCTCGCGCCCATCGAGCCCAGGTGTACCGGCATGTGCGGCGCGTTCGCGACCAGCCGGCCCGCGCCGTCGAACAGCGCGCAGGAATAGTCGAGCCGCTCGCGGATGTTCACCGAGCTCGCGGTCTGCAGCAGCACGGCGCCCATCTGCTCGGCGACATGGGTGTAGAGGCCGTTGAAGACCTCCAGCAGCACGGGATCGGGGCGCGACGGGTCGGTCGCCTGGCGCCGGCGCGGGGCGATCCGCTCCAGCAGGAGGGCCCCGCCCGGGCAATGCACTGCGGCCCAGCCCGGCTCGAGCACCGTCGTCGCCGTCGCCTCGACGAGGAGCGCGGGGCCCGCGATCGTCGTGCCCGGCGCGAGCGCCGCGCGCTCGAGGACCGGGATGTCGCGCCAGATGCCCTCGAAGCACGCGCGGCCGTGCCGTGGCGGGCGCGCCGCGCCGCAGGGCGTCGCGAGCCGCGTGTCGGTGCCGGCGCCGGTGAGTTCGGCGCTCACCGCCGCGATCACGAGCGCAAGCTCCTCGGCGGGCCGGTACCCGAAGCGGCGCGCATGCTCGTCCCGGAACAAGCGTGCCATCGTGGGGGCGTCGGCGAGCGGCGTGCCGATCGCGACCTCCGAGTCGGCGACGCGGATCTCCGCGACGAGACGCGGCTCGCCCAGGGCCGCGCCCTCGAGCGCGCTGCGCGCGCTGTCCGCGAGCGCCCGCGCGAGGTGCCGCGCGCCGGTGACGCCCGCCGCGTCGAGGGTGACGCCGAGCGTGCCGCGCCTGAGCGCGCGGGGCTCGGCGAGGCCGATGCCGACCGCCGAGAGCACGCCCGCGAGCGGGTGGATCACGATGCGGCGGATGTCGAGTGCGTCGGCGACGCGGCATGCGGCCTGACCGCCCGCGCCGCCGAAGCAGGCGAGCGCGAAGCGCGCGGGGTCGTGCCCGACCCGCAGACTCACGTGCTTGATCGCGTTTGCCATCGTGTCGACGGCGACGGTCAGGAACCCCTCGGCAACCGCTTCCGCGGTCGTCGGTTGGCCGGTCGTGCATGCGACCTCGGTCGCGAGCGTCGCGAAGCGCTCGCGCACGATCGCGACGTCGAGGGGCCGGTCGCCGTCAGGCCCGAACGTCGCAGGCAGGTCGGCAGGAACGAGGCGGCCGAGCAGCACGTGGCAGTCGGTCACCGCGAGCGGGCCGCCGCGGCCGTAGCTCGCCGGTCCCGGCACGGCGCCCGCCGAGTCCGGGCCGACCGCATAGCGCCCGTCGGCGTAGCGCAGCACCGAACCACCGCCCGCGGCGACCGTGTGGATGTCGAGGGCCGGCACCGCGAGCCGCACGCCGGCGACGCGCAGCTCGTGGCGGCGCGCGTAGCTGCCGTCGTAGAGCGACACGTCGGTCGAGGTGCCGCCCATGTCGAAGCCGATCAGGCGCTCGCAGCCCTCGCGCAGGCCGGTCTGCACCATGCCGACGACGCCACCCGCCGGCCCGGAGAGCACGCCGTTCGTGCCGCGGAAGGACGCGGCCGGCGCGAGGCCGCCGTGGCTCTGCATCATCTCGACGCGGATGCCCGTGCCGAGCGTCGCGAGGTCCGCCTCGAGCGTCGCCACGTAGCGCGTCACGAGCACGGCGAGGTACGCCTCGGCGACCGCCGTGTGGCCGCGCGCGACGTAGCCCTCGATCGGCGTGACCTCGTGCGAGGCCGCGATCGCGGTGAAGCCCGCCGCGCGGGCGAGTTCCGCCGCGCGCCGTTCGTGTGCCGGGTGCGCCCAGCCGTGCATGAACACGATCGCGACGCTCTCGAAGCCCTCCGCACGCGCCGCGGCGAGCCGCTGCGCGAGGTCGTGCTCGTCGAGCGGCTCGAGCAGCGTGCCTGCCGGATCGATGCGGCCGCTCACCTCGATGACGTCCGTGTAGAGGGGCGCCGGCAGGTCGATCCGGCGCCGGAACAGGTGCGGGCGTTCCTGCGTGCCGATCGCGAGTGCATCGCCGAAGCCCCGATTGGTGACGAGCAGCGTGCGCGCACCGCGACGCTCGAGCAGCGCGTTGGTCGCGACGGTCGTGCCGACGCGCACGCGCGAGATGGCAGCGCCGGTCGCGCCGTGCTGCTCGAGCAGGCGGCGGATCCCGGGCACGGTCGCGTCGTCGTAGCGCCCGGGCACGGACGAGAGGAGCTTCAGGGCCTCGAGCGTGCCGTCGGGGCGGCGACCGACGACGTCGGTGAAGGTGCCGCCGCGATCGACCCAGAATTCCCAGCCGATGTCTTTTGTCATTTACAAACAGGCAGTTACGGAACAGGCGGAGGTTGCGCTACGGTCGCACGTGCTTGACCGGATCCACGCACCCCAGGCGCGAGGGCGACCCATGCGATCCAGGCTGGTCATGATCATCCCGCTGATGCTGTGCGCGACGGCGGCAGCCTACTGGTTCGGCCATCGTCCGCGCACGGTGGAAAGCTACATCACGGCGTCCCTGCATGACACGGGCGGCAGCGAAATCGAGCCGCCGGCGGGACCGGCCACGCCGCTCGGCGCGTTGCCCGGCCATTTCGACAGGATGCTCGTCGCGCTCGATGCCGCGAGTCGGGTCGCCGTGGACGGTACCGTGCAGCCGATGTCGGCAACCGACTCGACACACGATCTCGACAACCTGTTTCGACTCAAGAACGCCGACCGCAGACACACATGGGTGGTCGCAGACAGGCGAAGCACTTGGCATGACGTCGGTGCGTTGTTCGCACGCCTGCGCGATGCGGAGTCGCCCTCCGCGGATTTGATCGTCCGGGCGCCTCGGGACCGGGACGGGATCCCGGCGTCCCGTTTTGGCACCTTCCGGATCCAATTCGAGCGCTTCGATGACTGGGACCCCTCCAGGCTCGGCGCGACCGATCTGGTCGTCCACGTGGGCCCGCGGGATTCCGATACCCGATGGAGGCGGGGCGACCGCGCGCTTGCGCCCGAGGTCGGCGCGGCCGAGGGAGGGCAGGTCGACCTGCGCAAACTCGCCGAGCGGTTGGCCCTCGAGCGGCGGTTGCGTCCCAGGCTCCGGATCAGGTTGTTCATCGAAGAGCTCACCTCTCTGGAGCGTGCGCTTGCCGCGATTGCCATTGCCGGTGGAAGCGGTGCGGCGCCGGTCGATGTCCGGGTGTACCTCGCGCGTGTGCCCTATGCCGTACGCTTGGGACGCAATCAAGCGCAGGGAGCGTCGGTGTGCGTCCGCGCCGGGCTCAGCGCGCCGATCCATTGCGCAGACCTGCCACCAGCGGACGGCGCCGCTGCGACTGGCTAGCCGATTCCCAGCCTGGCGAGCGTGACCGCGTCGAGCTGCGCGAGCTGCTCGTTCGCATGTCGGTAGCCGATCTCGATCGCCTGGTCGAACGACTTCCACGCCAGCAGGTCGATGTGCGCGAGCGGCGGATGCATCACGAGGTCGGCCTGCTGGCGCCCGGCGGCGGTGGCCGCGTCGCTGTTGATCATGCCCGCGCGCCACAGGATCCTGAGGATGCCGGGCCGCCGACGCTGGTGGCGGATCCACGCCGGCAGGTTCCATAGCGAGGGCACCTCGGGCTCCGCGGCGTCCGTCGTGAACGTCTCGTCGGCGCCGACGTCGATGCCGACGATCACGCCGGTGTTCGACCGGCGCATGACGTCGACGGGCAGGTTGTTGATGGCGCCGCCATCGACGTGCACGTCGCCGCCGTGGAACACGGGTGGCAGCACGCCGGGGATCGCGACCGAGGCGCGCAGCCAGCGCCACAATTCGCCCTGGCGGTGCACGCTGCCGTGGCCGGTCGTGAGGTTCGCCGACACCGCGTAGAACGGCAGCACCAGGTCCTCGATCGAGATGTCACCGAACTCCTGGCGGAGCAGGCGGCTCACCTTCTGGCCGGCGACCAGCGACACGAATGGCAGCGTGTAGTCGTTCAGCGGATTGGTGCTGACGAACGTGCGGCGGAACCGCTCGATCATCTCGGCGGTCGACCAGCCGGCGGCGACGCCCGCGCCCATGATCGCGCCGATGCTGGTGCCGCCGATCAGGTCGATCGGCACGCCGGCCTCGCGGAATGCCCGCACGACGCCGATGTGCGCGAAGCCGCGCGCGCCGCCGCCGGACATCACGAGGCCGACCGAGTGCCCGGTCAGCAGGCGCGCGAGGCGGGCGATGTCGTCCTGGCCGCGGACATGGTGGTGTGGCGCGCCGGGGAGCTGCGTGCGCCAGCGCGCGCCGGTGCCCGGCTCGATGCGGGCCTCGTGCAGCAGCACGAGTTCGGCGCGCGCGGCGAGTTCGTGCGGTGCATTCGTGGCCGCGCGCAGCGCGAATGGCCCCGGTGGCGCGGCGGCGCGCGCGACCAGCAGCACGGCGTCCGCCTGGCGCAGGCACAGCTTCGTCCACGTGCTCGGGCCCGGGTCGCCGACGTAGACGACGAAGCGGTTCGCGCTCTCGACGCGGTGGAACCAGGCGCTCGTGTGCTCGGCGCCGTGCTCGGAGCGCACCAGCTCGACGCTGCCGCGCTTGGCGAGCTCGGCGGCGAAGCCGGCCGCGAATTCGTCGATCCCGGTGGCCGCGTCGCGCGGGATCAGCGTGTAGGTGCGCGGCACGACGCGCTCGTCGAGCCGCTCGCGCCCGTCCAGCCGGCCGACCAGGAGCTGCGCGAGGCGCAGCAGTGCCACCGGGTTCGAGGCGATGGTGCGGTCGAAGACTTCGCGCGGCAGGCGCGCGACGTCCGAATCGCGGATCGCGCGCACCGTGGCCGAGCGCGCGCGGCCGGAGAGCATGCCCATCTCGCCGACGGTCTCGCCGGCGGGGATCCTGGCGAGGAGCGTGTCGCCGGCATAGGCGCCAAGGCAGCCGCTGATGACCAGGTAGAGCGCATCCGAGGTCTCGCCGGCCTCGAACAGCGTCGCGCCGCCCGGGACCGCGATCCAGTCCAGGGCCGCGCCGATCGCCACGAGCGTCTCGCGATCCAGCCCGCTGAAGATCGGTGACGACTCCAGCAGGGCGACCGGGTTTCGCAGCGCCAGCGTTTCGCCGAACTCGCCTTGCATTCCCACCCCCACACGGCTCGCCTACAGTAGCGGACTCGCGCCCGACTCGCGATCTGGAGGATTCGTCCGTGGCCCGTACCCCCCGTCCTGCCGTCGTGGCTGGCGACGACGCCCGCCTCGAGGCGATCTGGCGCACTGTCGCCTCGGTGCCCGCCGGGCAGGTCTCGACCTACGGCGCGATCGCCGCCCGCGCCGGTTTCCCGGGGCGCGCGCGGCTCGTCGGCCATGCGCTCAAGGTCGCGCCGAACACCCTGGCGCTGCCGTGGCACCGCATCGTCGGCGCTGGCGGGCGCATCGCCGTCCCGGCGGGCTCCGCCGCGTTCCGGGAGCAGCGCCGGCGGCTGCGGGCCGAGGGCGTGGAGGTGGTCGGCGCTCGCGTGCGGATCCCGCGCGCCGATGACCTCGATGCGCTGCTGTGGGGCGGCGGCTGATAAGATCCGAGCGGGCAGAGCAGGGCACTCCATGAGTCGTTACGTCGTCTTCTCGCACGGCAAGGAATCCGGCCCCTGGGGGACGAAGATCTCCGCACTGGCCGAGATCGCCCGTGCCGAGGGCTGGCAGCCGGAGTCCGTCGACTACCGGGGCATCGACGATCCGCACGAGCGCGTCACCCGGCTGCTGGCGTACACCCGCGAATTCCAGGGCCGCCTCGTGCTGGTCGGCTCGAGCATGGGCGGGCACGTCTGCACCGCCGGCTCGCGCCTGCTGCGCGCCGCGGGCCTGTTCCTGATGGCGCCGGCGTTCTACATGCCGGGCTACGAGGAGCTGACGCCGGTGCCGCCGAGCTGCCCGATCAGCATCGTGCACGGCTGGCGCGACGACGTCGTGCCGGTGGACAACAGCATCCGCTTCGCGCGCCAGTACAACGCCGCCTTGCACGTGCTCGACACCGACCACCGCATGCAGGACCGCGTGTCCGAGATCGGCAACCTGTTCGAGTACTTCCTGATCACCCTCGACAAATTCGGCGGCTAGCGTCCCGCTCGCCGGGAGGTGTTGCATGCCCAGATCCAGTTTCCTGCCGGTGCTCTCGTTGGCGCTGCTCGCCGCGTGCGGCGGGCCGCCGAAGCCGGTGACGACGCCCCTCGACGACCTCGCGGCGAAGCCCGCGGAGGTGCGCGCCAAGCTCGACCAGGCACAGGCCGCGCACGCCGACGCGCTGAAGCGCGCCGATCGCGAGGCCACGGATCCGCCAGCGGACGCCGAGTCGCGCTGAGCATGCCGGACTGGACCGTCTACATCGTCGAGAGCGAGCGCGGCACGCTCTACACCGGCATCACGACCTCCCTCGAGCGGCGCCTCGGCGAGCATGGCGGCCAGGGCGGGCGTGGCGCGCGCTACTTCCGCTTCACCGCCCCGCGCCGGCTGGTCTATTCCGAAAGCGCCCCCGATCGCGGCTGTGCGCTGCGCCGCGAGGCGGCGATCAAGCGCCTCGACCGGCGGGCGAAGCTCGCGCTGATCGCCGGAGCCGGCGCGGCGGTGGGCTGATGCGGCTGTTCGGGCTCGACCGCACGGTCCTCTGGCTGCTGGTGCAGCTGATGTCGCTGTGGGTCCGTCCGAAGGCGCTGCCGGTCGACCAGGCCGAGTCACTGCGCGGCCGCGGCCGGCGCGTGCTGTTCGTGTTCGAGCGCACCTCGCTCGCAGACCTCGTCGCGGTGGCGATCGTCTGCCGCAGCCTCGGCCTGCCGTCACCGGCGCGTCGCTTCATGCTCGGCGCGGTGCGCGAGCCGCGCGCGGCGCTGTTCCTCGAGCGCACCCGGGGCTGGATCCGCAAGCGGCCGGACCGGCGCGTCCCGGCGCGCCTCGTGCGCCTGTTCGGCACCGCGCTCGCCGCGGGCGACGCCCATGTCGACCTCGTGCCGGTGGCGGTGTTCTGGGGGCGTTCGCCGCGCATCGAGCACTCCTGGTTCCGGCTGATGTTCAGCGAGGACTGGGCGCTCGTCGGCAAGTCGCGGCGCCTGCTCTCGACGCTGGTCAACGGCCGCCGCGCGCTGGTGCGATTCGGGGACCCGATCGCGCTCGCGGAGTTCCTGGCGCCGGACGTGGAACCCGCGCGCGCCGCGCGCCGCGCCGTGCGCACGATGCGTGCCGAGTTCCGCACCTCGCGTGCCGCGGTGCTGGGTCCGGACCTCTCGCACCGCCGCACGGTGATCGCCGAGGTGGTCGGCAGGCGCGCGGTGCGCGCCGCGATCGCGCTCGAGACGCGGGATCGCAACCTCAGCCGGCGCGAGGCACTGCTCGTCGCGAAGCGCTACGCGTACGAGATCGCCGCCGACTATTCGCCGCGCTTCGTCGCGTTCGGCGCGGCGGTGCTCGCCCGTGTCTGGAATCGCCTCTACGACGGCGTCGAGGTGCTGCACGGCGAGCGGCTCGACCTCGCCTCCGGCGGGGCGCAGGTCGTGTACGTGCCCTGCCACCGCAGCCACATGGACTACCTGCTGCTGTCCTACGTGATCTACGAGCGCGGCTTCGCCGCCCCGCACATCGCCGCCGGCATCAACCTCAACCTGCCGGTGATCGGTCGCTACCTGCGCAAGGGCGGCGCGTTCTTCCTCAGGCGCAGCTTCAAGGGCAATCCGCTGTACCCGATCGTGTTCATGACCTACCTCGGCGTCATGATGCAGCGCGGGCATCCGATCGAGTACTTCATCGAGGGCGGCCGCAGCCGCACCGGCCGGCTGCTGCAGCCGAAGACCGGCATGCTGGCGATGACGCTGCGCAGCTTCCTCGCCGACCCCGCGCGCCCGGTCGTGTTCGTGCCGGTGTACTTCGGCTACGAGCGGCTCGTCGAGGAGCGCACCTACGTGGGCGAGCTGTCCGGCCGGCCCAAGCAGAAGGAGTCCGTGCTCGGCCTGCTGCGCGGCCTTGGGGTGTTCAAGAAGCGCTTCGGGCGGGTCTACGTCAGCTTCGGCGAGCCGCTGCCGCTCGCGGCACACCTCGATGCCAACGCGCCGGGGTGGCGGGAGAGCGCCGGCGAGGCAAGGCCCGGATGGCTGCCGCACGCGGTCGACGACCTCGCGCTCGCGATCCAGCGCAGGACCAACGCGGCGGCCGCCATCACGCCGATCGCGCTGCTCAGCATCGCGCTGCTGTCGACCCCGCGCCAGGCCATGCCGGAGGCCGACCTCGTCCGCCAGCTCGGCCTCTACCGGCGCCTCGCCGAGCTCGCCCCGTATGCGCGGGACGTCTGGTGCACGCCGCTGGACGCCGAGGCGATCATCGCCCATGGCCGCGCGCTCGGCATGATCGAGACCATCCCGCACGCGCTCGGCCCGATCGTGCGCTTCACCGGCGACAGCGCGGTGCTGTCGGCCTACTACCGCAACAACATCCTGCACCTGTACGCGCTGCCGTCGCTGATCGCCTGCGCGTTCCTGAACAATCCCGCGATCCCGACCGCGGACATCCAGCGGCTGGCCTGGCGGATCTACCCGTACATCGCCCAAGAGCTGTTCCTGCACTGGCCGGAAGCGGCGCTGCCGGCGGTCGTGGACGAGGTGCTGGCGACGTTCGGGGCACTCGGGCTGCTCGAACCCAGCGCCGACCGCGGTGTCTGGCGGCGGCCGGCGACGGGGACGACGCAGGCCGTGCAGCTGTCGGTGCTGGCGCATGGCACGCTCGAGGTCATCGAGCGCTACTACCTCGCGATCGCCCTGCTGCTGCGGGCCGGGCCCGGCCTGATCACGCAGGACGCCCTCGAGAGCCAGTGCCAGCAGATGGCGAGCCGGATGTCGCTGCTCTACGAGCTGCGCTCGCCGGAGTTCTTCGATCGGACCCTGTTCCGGCAGTTCCTCGACCTGCTGCGGGCGCGGGACGTGATCCGGGTCGAGCCGGGCGGCTGCCTCGCGTATGACGAGGAGCTGCTGGCGGTCGCGGCGGACGCCCAGCTCGTGCTCTCCGAGCAGATCCGCCACAGCATCCTGCAGGTCACGCACTACTGAGCGTGCGCTCCTGTTGCAGTGCAAGAAGCAACAAGGCCTCGGTTTCACGATGCGCTCGCGACCCAAGTCCCGGCTATACTTTCCGCCCGCGACCGCCGAGGGGGGTCGCAGACTCGGTAATAACGCAACAGGCGTCTACCGCGCACCGCGCCCAGCCGTATCTCGAGTACGGCGCGCGGCCCGCCGAGGACGCGGCCGCGAGACGGCCTTGGCAAGCCACGGGGAGCGAGAATGAAAACTCAATCGGCGAGCCCGCATCAGTACCTTCGTCACGTCGTCAGGGCAACCCTGGCGATCGCCGCGATGGGTGCGGCCACCTCCGCGTTCGCGTTCGACTTCCAGAACGAGTCGGGATCGGTGACGGGCAACTGGGACACGACGATTTCGTTCGGCGAGGCCTGGCGGCTCCAGAATCCGGATCCGGCGCTGATCGCCACCGCCGACGGCGGCACCGGACGCGGCCCGAACACCGACAACGGTGACCTCAACTACAAGAAGGGCCAGCCGTTCAGCCAGGCGCTGAAGCTGACCACCGAGTTCTCGCTCAAGTACCAGAACTTCGGCGTGTTCACGCGTGCCTCGGCGCTGTACGACCGCATCGTCGAGGACACCGCGACGCAGCGCACGCCGCTGTCCCCGCAGGCGAAGGACCTCGCCGGCGCCTACGTGCGGCTCCTCGACGCGTTCGCCTACGGCAAGTTCAAGCTCGGCGAGAGCCATCCGTTCGAGATCCGCGCCGGCAAGCAGATCGTCAACTGGGGCGAGAGCACGTTCATCCAGGGCGGCCTCACGCAGGTCAACCCGGTCGACGTCGCGGCGCTGCGCGTGCCGGGCTCCGAGATCAAGGAAGGCTTCCTGCCGCAGTCCATGATCAAGGTCAACCTCGGCACCACCGAGCACACCTCGCTCGAGGCGTTCTACCTGCTCGAATGGAAGCGCACGGAGCCCGAGCCCGAAGGCACCTACTTCTCGACCAACGACTACGTCTCGGCCGGCGGCCAGAACGTGTTCCTCGGCTTCGGCGCGTACTCGGACCAGGGCACGGACTTCCGCTCGCTCGGCGGCCCGTTCATCGCCAATTTCCAGGGCGTCCCGCGCGGCCCGGACGTGCAGGCGAACAAGAACGGCAACTTCGGCCTCGCATTCCGCTGGTCGCTCCCGAACCTCGGCAGCGGCACCGAACTCGGTTTCTACTTCACCAACTACACGAGCCGCCTGCCGCTGATCAGCGGCACTGCCGGCACGCAGGTCGGCATCGGCAACGCGGCCGGCGCCGCGACCGCGATGGAAGCGACTGCCCAGGCACTGGTCGCCGGCCTGCCGGCCGCCAGCGCGATCGGTGTCGGCACCGCCGCCGGCGCCGCCGCGGCGCATTCGGCCGGGGGCAACATCTCGGCGGGTACGCTGGCGAGCTATGCGACGGTCGCCGCCAACACCTACCTCGGTGGCGGCAGCGTCGCGGCGCAGGCGAACGCGTTCGCGACGCACGAGTTCGCGCAGACCGCGAACTACTTCGTCGAGTACCCGGACAACCTGCAGACCTTCGCGGTGTCGTTCAACACGCAGCTCGGCACCAGCGGCGTCGCGCTGCAGGGCGAGCTCGAGTATCGGCGCCAGACGCCGCTGCAGTTCGACGACGTCGAGCTGCTGTTCGCGGCGCTGTCGCCGCTCGAGCAGGCGCTGTTCGGGCTCACCAACCCTGGGGCGTCGTTCCCGACCACGTGCCTGCCGGCGGCCCCGACGCTGACGCGCTGCAACCAGCTCGGCGCGTTCGGGCCCGGCCAGGTCGTGCAGGGCTGGGGCCGCTACGACGTCTGGCAGCTGCAGACGACCGCGACCAAGGCGTTCCCGCCGATGCTCGGCGCGCAGCAGGTGGTGCTGGTCGCCGAAGTCGGCGCGACCGACATCCCGAACCTGCCGAGCAAGACGACCGGCGGACCGAACGGGCAGGGGTTGCGCTTCAACGGCCCGGGTACGCCGATCTCCGGCAACGCGGCCCTGGCCAGCTTCCAGTTCGGTGAAGTGGAGCCGCAGAACCGCTTTGCCGATGCCTTCTCGTGGGGCTACCGGCTCGCCACGCGCCTCGACTATCCGAACCTCGTCGGTCCGTGGAACATCAGCCCGCGCCTGACCTGGCAGCACGACGTGTCGGGCACGACGCCGGGACCCGGCGGCAACTTCGTCGCCGGCCGCCACGCGCTCGGTCTCGGCCTGAACGCCAACCTCCAGAATCGCTGGGAACTCGACATCAACTACACGCAGTACGGTGGCGCGGGCCGCTACAACGAACTGATCGACCGCGACTTCGTGGCCGCGACGGTCAAGTACTCGTTCTGAGGGGGATGCACATGCAATTTGCAAAGTACGCGCTCATCGCCGCGGCAACGCTGCTGTCGCCGCTCGCCGCCGAGGCCGCGGTCTCCGCCCAGGAGGCGGCCCACCTCGGTGCCGACCTCACGCCGCTCGGCGGCGAGAAGGCCGGCAACGCCGCCGGGACGATCCCGGCGTGGGACGGCGGGCTGTCGTCGCCGGCGAAGGCCGGTTTCCCCAACTTCGCCTCGCCCGGTCGCGCCCCCGATCCGTTCCCCGGCGACAAGCCGCTGTTCAAGATCACCGCCGAGAACATGACCCAGTACGCCGACCGCCTGACCGAGGGCCAGAAGGCGATGCTGCGCCAGTACAAGGGCACGTACTTCATGAACGTGTACCCGACGCGGCGCACGGCGGCGTCGCCGCAGCGCATCTACGACGCGACCAAGCGCATCGCCATCACCGCGCACCTGGCGCCGGGCGACAACGGCGTGCTGGGCGCGGCCGAGGGCATCCCGTTCCCGATCCCGAAGGTCGGCGTCGAGGCGTTCTGGAACCACGTGCTGCGCTACCGCGCGGACACCGCGGCGCGCGAGATCGGCCAGGCCGCCGTGCTGCAGTCGGGCTCCTACAACATGGTGAAGTTCCACGACGAGTTCTACGTCGCGTACTCGATGCCGAACGCGAAGGAAGAGGACCTCAAGAACGTCATCCTGTACTTCATCCAGGAGACGGTCGCCCCGGCGCGCGTCGCCGGCGAGATCCTGCTCGTGCACGAGACGCTCGACCAGTCGAAGGAGAAACGCCGTGCCTGGGTGTACAACCCCGGCCAGCGCCGCGTGCGTCGTGCGCCTGACGTCGCCTTCGACAACCCCGGCACCGGCTCCGACGGCCTGCGCACCGCGGATCAGTTCGACATGTTCAACGGCAGCCCCGAGCGCTACGATTTCAAGCTCATCGGCAAGAAGGAGCTGTTCGTCCCGTACAACGCGTACAAGCTGCACTGGGCGAAGACCAAGCCTGACGAGGTGATCCGGCCGCTGCACATCAACCAGGACCTCGCGCGCTACGAGCTGCATCGCGTGTGGGTGGTCGAGGCGACGACCAAGCCCGGCCAGCGCCACCTCTACAAGCGCCGGACGCTGTACTTCGACGAGGACTCCTGGCAGATCGTCGCGGCCGACCTCTACGACAACCGCGACCAGCTGTGGCGCGTCCAGGAAGGCCACGGCATCAACTACTACAACGTGCCGACGTTCTGGACGACGCTCGAACTGAGCTACGACCTGCAGGAGCGGCGCTACCTCGCGCTCGGCTTCGAGGACCGCGCGGATCGCTCGTACGATTTCGGCATCAAGCGCTCGCTGTCGGACTACACGCCGGCCGTCCTGCAGTCCCGCGGCACCCGGTAGACCCCTGCCCCGGGATCCGCGCATAGACGGGCCGGCCACCTCGGGTGGTCCGGCCCGTGCCGGGCGGCTCCCGACGCGGGCGGTCGCGCTGGCCGTTGCGCTCGCGCTCGCGGCGCCGTCCGTCCATGCGGCGCTCGGTGAGGCGCCGGAACCCGCAGTGATCGCGCGGCTCGCCGTCCGCTCGCTGCTGCTCGGCGTCGCGACCCTGCCCGACGGCCACGTGATCGCCGTCGGCGAGCGCGGCCACGTGCTCGTCAGCACCGACGCCGGCCAGACCTGGCGCCAGTCGCCTGCCCCGGTATCCTCGACGCTAACTGCGGTCTACTTCGCCGACGCCACGCACGGCTGGGCGGTCGGGCATGACGAGACGATCCTGCGCACCGAGGATGGCGGGCGCAGCTGGCAGCTCAGCCACTGGGCGCCGGAGCACCAGGCGCCGCTGCTCGGCGTCTGGTTCGACGCGGCCGGCCACGGCATCGCGGTCGGTGCGTTCGCCGCGGTGTACCGCTCGGAGGATGGCGGCCGCACCTGGGCGAGCGCGCCGTTCGAGCCCGCGCCGCTGCCGGGCACGAAGCCGCCGTCGAAGCCCCGCACGGCCGATCCGATGGCGGATGACGAGGGCATTGCCCAGCCACACCTGAACGCGATCGCCGGCGACGGCCGCGGCCACGTCTACGTCGCCGGCGAGGCGGGCCACCTGTACCGGACCGACGATGGTGGCGCGCACTGGTACGCGCTGCCCTCGCCGTACGCCGGCTCGTTCTTCGGCCTGCTGCCGCTCGAGGGCGACGTGCTGCTCGCCTACGGGCTGCGTGGCCACCTGTACCGCTCCGAGGACGCCGGGGGCAGCTGGACGCAGGTCGCCACGGGCACCGAGGCGCTGCTCGCCGGCGGCGCGCGGCGCGCCGACGGCACGATCGTCCTCGTCGGGCTCGCCGGCGTCGTGCTCGCGAGCCACGACGGCGGCCGCTCGTTCCAGCTGTTGCAGCAGTCGAACCGCAAGGGCCTCGCCGCGGTGGCCGCCGTGCCGACCGGCATCGTCGTCGCCGGCGACGGCGGCGTGAAGGCGATCGCGCTTGCGCCGCGCGGGCCGGGCGGCTGACACGATGCACTCCGGCCGCGAACCCGCCTTCGTCCGCACGCTCGAGCGCCTGGTGTTCGGGCGCCGCCTGCTGCTGCTGGCGTCGTTCGCGATCCTGACACTCGCGTTCGGAGCCGTGGCGGTGCGCGGGCTGCACATCGACACGCGCTTCACGAAGCAGCTGCCGCTGCAGCACGAGTACATGCGCACGTACCTCGAGCGCCAGGAGGAGTTCGGCGGCGCCAACCGCGTGCTGATCGCGCTGGTCGCGCGCGACGGCAACATGTTCACGCCGGAATTCATGCAGGCGCTGAAGACGGCGACGGACGAGGTGTTCTTCATCCCCGGCGTCGACCGCGCGCGTGTCCAGTCGCTGTGGACGCCGAACACCCGCTACACGGAGGTCATCGAAGGCGGCATCCAGGCCGGCGACGTGATCCCGCCGGGATTCGCGCCGACGCCGGAGGGGCTCGCGCGCGTGCGCGAGAACGTGCTCAAGGCGGGCATCGTCGGCCGGCTCGTCGCCAACGACTTTTCCGGCGCGATCGTCTCGGCGCAGCTGCTCGAGCAGGATCCGGCGACCGGCAAGCCGGTCGACCTGATTCGCATCGGTGGCGAGCTGGAGAGCGTCCGCGCGCACATCGAGCGCGGCGACCCGGCGCTCGGCATCGCGCCGCACCACATCGACGTGCATGTCATCGGCTTCGCCAAGGTCGTCGACGACATCTCCCACGGGGCCCTGGCCGTCGCGATCTTCGCCGTCGCGACGGTGCTGCTGACGGCGCTGCTGGTGTGGATCTACATCCAGTCGCTGCGCATCGCGCTGGTGCCGGTCATCTGCTCGATCGTGGCCGTCGTCTGGCAGCTGGGCCTGCTGGTCGTGCTCGGCTACGGTGTCGATCCGCTCGGCATCCTCGTGCCGTTCGTCATCTTCGCGATCGGGGTCTCGCACGGCGTGCAGAAGATCAGCGCGGTCAGCGATGCGGCACTCGACGGTGCCGACTCGAACGAGGCGGCACGACGCACGTTCCGGCTGCTGTTCATGCCGGCGATCGTGGCGCTGCTCGCCGACCTCGTCGGCTTCGTGACGATCCTCGCGATCCCGGTCGAGGTGATCCGCGAGATGGCGATCACCGCGAGCCTCGGCGTCGGCGTCGTCATCCTGACGGACCTGATCCTATTGCCGGTGCTGGTGTCGTACACGCCGTTCGACCGGGGCTATGCGGCACGGGTGCGCGCCCGGCAGGCCCACCTCGCGCCGCTGTGGCAGGGGCTCTCGCGCATCGGCGAACGGCCGATCGCCGCGGTCGTCATCGCCATCGCGCTGCTGTTCGGCGTCGTCGGCTTCATCAAGGGCCGCCAGACCCCGATCGGCGACACCGCGGCGGGCGTGCCGGAACTGCGCCGGGATTCGCGCTACAACCGCGACACCGAGGCAATCACGCACAAGTTCTCGATCGGCACCGACATCATCAACGTGATCGTCGAGGCGCCGCCCAACGCCTGTGTCAGCTACGAGGTCATGCATCGCATCGACGACTTCGCGTGGCACATGGCGAACGTCGAGGGCGTGCGCGACGTGATGAGCCTGCCGGGCGTCTCCAAGATCGTCAGCGCCGGCTGGAGCGAGGGCTCCCTCAAGTGGCGCAACCTGCCGCGCAACGAGCACGCGCTCGTGCAGGCGCAGGGCTACATCGACACCAGCACCGGGCTGCTCAACAAGGACTGCAGCGTGATGCCGGTCATGCTGTTCCTCGCCGACCATCGCGCCGGGACCATCGAGCGCGTGGTCGCCGAGGTGAAGGCCTACCGCAGCGCCCATCCTTCCGAGACCGTGCATTTCCGCCTCGCCACCGGCAACGTCGGCGTGATGGCCGCCCAGAACGAGGAGGTGCGCGCCAAGGAGATCCCGATCCTCGTCTACCTGTTCGTGGCGATCGGCGTGATGTGCTTCCTCACCTTCCGGTCGCTGACCGGCACGGTCCTCGTGATGATCCCACTCGCGCTCGTGTCGGTGCTCGTGTACGCGGTGATGGCGCTGGTCGGGATCGGGCTCAAGGTCACGACCCTGCCGATGGTGGCGCTCGGCGCCGGCATCGGCGTCGACTACGGCATCTACCTGTTCAGCCGCATGCAGGGCTTCCTCGCCGAGGGCTGCACGGTGAGCGAGGCATACCTGCAGACGCTGAGGGTGACCGGCGCGAGCATCTTCTTCACGGGCGTCACCCTCGCCATCGGCGTCGCGACGTGGGTGTTCTCGCCACTGAAGTTCCAGGCCGACGTAGGGCTCATGCTGACGTTCATGTTCGGCGTCAACATGCTGGCGGCCATGCTGCTGCTGCCGGCGCTCGCCGCCTGGTTCGTCCGGCCGCGGGCCGCGACGTGAGCGTGCCGCGGCGCGTCGTCCTCGCGCTCGCGGCGTGCGCCGGTGCGCTCGCCTCCGTGGCCGCAGCGGCCGACCGGCATGACTTCGTCACGAGCTACCAGCGTCCTGGCACCAGCGACTACATCGTCTACTACGACGAGCTGCGTCGCGAGCGCTTCCTCGAGTCGGTCGCCGAGGAGCTCAACCGCGTCCTCGACCTGCCGGCGACCGTCACGCTCAGGACCGCCGAGTGCGGTCACAGCACGACCAGCTGGGTGGCGGACTCGCACACCGTCACGGTGTGCTACGAATACCTCGATGCCCTGCTCGTGATCGCCGGCGAGAACGGCGTCGCGCCCGAGCGCTCGGAGCAGATGTTCTCGGGCGGCGTGACGTTCGCGCTGTTCAGCGAGATCGGCCGCGCGCTCGTCGCGCTGTATGCGCTGCCGGTGCCGCAGGGCGCGGACCGGGCTGCCGACGAGTTCGCCGCGATCACGCTCGCCGCGGCCGAGCAGAGCGGCGATCCGAGCGCGGCCGCGGCGCTCGAGTTCTTCGACATCGCGCTCAAGGATCCCGACGCCGGGCTCGAGTTCCTCGAGCTGCATGGCTTCGATCGCGCACGGCTGGAGGATGTCGCGTGCATCCTGTACGGCAACTCGCCGGCGACCCACGCCCAGGCGCGCGCCCTGATCGCACCCGAGCGCATCGCGCGCTGCCCCGAGGACGTGCTCGCGGTCGCGCATCAGTGGGACCTGTGGCTGAAGGACCATGCGCGCGGCGGGCCCATGCCCGCGCCGCCGGCGCCGCGCTCGCCACCGCCGCCAGCACGCTCCTAGCGCCTCAGTCGACGCCGGGCCTGCGGCGCAGGTCCTTGACCACCGTGCGCTGCTTCTTGCCCTCGAGCCTGCGCTCGCGCGAGCCGCGCGTCGGCTTGGTCGCGCGTCGTGGCTTCGGGCGTTCGCGTGCGCCGACGATGAGCTCGGCGAGCCGTCCCTCGGCGTCGCGACGGTTGCCCTCCTGGGTGCGCAGCCGGTGTGCCGTGAGCACGATCCAGCCGTCCTTGGTCATGCGGCGCCCGGCGAGCGTCGCGATGCGCGAGCGCGTCCAGTCGTCGAGGAGCACCGAGCCGCCGGCATTGAAGCGCAGCTGCACGGCGGTCGCGACCTTGTTGACGTTCTGGCCGCCGGGCCCGGGCGCACGGATGTAGTCGTAGACGAGCTCGTCGTCGGGGACGACGAGGCCCGGGGCGATCTCGACGCCCACCGTCAGGGTCCGATCAGGGTGGGCGGTGGCGGCGCCGCCGGGTGCGGATTGCCGATCCCGCTGCCCGGGCCCGTGGGCGCCGCGGCGGGTGCGGCGGCACCGAGCGCACGGGCCGGTAGCGCGCCGACGCCGACGATCCGTCCGTCCGCATCGTACATGCGCACGTCGAGCTGGGCGCGCGGGATCACGATGCCGTTCTGCTTGAACAGCCGCCAGATCGCGCGATTCACGTCCGAGCGCACGTTGTTGACGCCGGCCTCAGGATCGGCGATCCAGAAGCGCAGCTCGAGGTCCGGACCGTAGTCGTGGAAGCCCATCAGGCGCGCCACCGGCGCCGGCTCGCGCAGGATGCGCGGCGAGCACTTCGCGGCCTCGAGCAGCACCGCCATCGCCTGCTCCGGATCGTTGTCGTAGCTGATGCGCACCGGCAGCTTCAGCCGCACCCGCTTGTCGCTGTAGCTCCAGTTGATCACCTGGTTGGTGATCAGGTTCTGGTTCGGGACCAGCGTCTCGACGCCGTCGCGGTCCCGAACCACGACGTAGCGGCCGCGCAGCTCCTGTACCCAGCCGAAGCCCTCGGTGCTGGTGCCGATGCTGCCGGTGAAGCTGATGACGTCGCCCGGCTTGATCGACTTGTCCATCAGCAGCACGAAGCCGCTGACGAAGTTGGCGGCGATCGCCTGCAGGCCGAAGCCGAGGCCGAGGCCGAGTGCGCCGCCGAAGATGCTCAGCGCGCCGAGGTTGAGCCCCGAGGCCGACAGCCCGAGCAGGCCGCCGAAGCCGATCAGGAACGCGTACGCGAACTTCGCGGCCGCGATGCGCGTGTTCGGCGCCAGTCCCTTGATCTCGGCGATGTGGCGCTCGAGGGAGCGGCCGATCCAGGCGCTGATGATCACGAACGCGGTGACCGTGAACAGCGAGCGGATGATGGACCACAGCGTCAGCGCGGCCTCGCCGTGCTTGTTGCTGGTGACCGACACCGAGTCGAGGAAGCCGATGAAAGCCTCGAGCCAGCCGACGATGTGCATCGCGACGAAGAAGAACACGACGACGGTCGCGCGCACTTCCCAGGCGCGCAGCCGGCCGTTGCGGCCGACCGACAGCCGCAGCAGGAAGGCCGCGCCGCGGATCGCGACCAGTGCGCCGGCCAGTTCGAGCAGCAGGTTCGGCAAGCGCGAGTCGAGCGCGGTCATCGCGAGCGCGGCGCGGCCGACGCCGACGACCACGAGGGCCGTCAGGTACGGCGTCGCGATCAGGGTCGCCTCGCGCACCAGGCCCGAGTCGTTGCCGAAGGTTTCCGGGCGGGCCCGCGAGACGAGGCGTCCGGCCACCCAGGCGCACACCCAGGCGAGGCCAGCGAGCGCGAGGCCCGCCAGGGAGCCGGCCGTGAGCCAGTCCCGGGCGTGTTGGATCAGCGCGTCGCTCAGGTTGTCCATGCCGCTTCGGTCCGGGGTCAGGTCAGGCGTTGAGGTCCGGGATCAGCTCGCTCTCGAGGCGCGTGATCTGGTCCTTGAGCATCAGCTTGCGCTTCTTCAGGCGCTTCAGGCGCAGCTCGTCGATGCGCAGGTCCATCTGCAGCCGTGCGATCACGTCGTCGAGGTCGCGATGTTCGATACGCAGGCCGCGCAGGCGCTCGAGGCGCTGCAGGAGTTCGGTATTGACCTTGTCGTCGTCCGTCATCGCTAGCGCGCTCCGGCGGGCGCCGGGGCCCACCGATCCCAGACCGGCACCACTGCCTCGGGCAGCTTAGCCAATCGTCCCGGTCGATGCCACGGCAGCGCCGGATCGTGGCAGTCCGAGCCCACCGAGCCGGCCAGGCCCGCCCTGAGCGCGAGCCCGGTGGCCGTTTCGAGCTGGTGCGGGGCGAGGCCGCCGGTGACGACTTCGAGCGCCTCGCCACCGGCCGCGGCGAAGGTCTTGACCAGCGTGCGGCGCTGGCCTGCGGACAGCCGGTAGCGCAGCGGGTGCGCGAGCACGGCGGTGCCCCCGGCGGCGCGGATTTCCGCCACGGTCGCCTCCAGGGCCGGCCACTCCGACGGCACGTGGCCGGGCTTGCCGTGGCCGAGCCAGCGGTCGAACGCCGCCGCGGCATCGCGCGCGGCGCCGAGCTCGGCCAGCGCGCGCGCGAAGTGGGTGCGGGTCGGCACCGCGACGCCGGCGAGCCAGGCGAGCGCAGCCGATCCCGGCGCGCCGGCGCGGTCGAGCCTGAGCGCGATGTTCGCGGCCCGTGCGCGGCGCATCGCGTGGCGGGTCGCGACCGCGGCCTGCATCGCGGCGGCCCCCGGGTCGACGCCGAGGCCCACCACGTGGATCGTCCTGCCGAGCCAGCTCGCCGACAGTTCGATCCCCGCGATCGCCCTCAGGCCGGCCGCCAGCGCCGCCGTGGCGGCGCGGTCGAGACCGGCGGTCGTGTCATGGTCGGTCAGCGCGAAGGTGTGCACGCCGCTCTGCGCCAGCAGCGCGACGAGGCTCTCCGGATCCAGCACGCCGTCGGAATGGTCCGAGTGCAGGTGCAGGTCGATGCCGTCGCTCACGAGGCGCGCTCGTAGACCAGCGTCGGGCCGAGGCCGACGATCTCGACGTCGCGGCCGCGCAGGATCACGAAGCCCTGGCGCCGCGCCGCGCCGTCGTCGCTGTAGTCGAACACGTAGGTGCGCAGCAGGGTGAGGCGTCCCTCGGCGCCGCGCGCGAGCTTGGCGCGGCGGAACGCGACCGTGCCGTCGAGGAGCTGCAGGTGCGATTCGCCGCAGGCGCGGTGCGCCGCGTCGTTGGCGACGGTCCGTGCCTCGACGTTGGTGCGCCAGATGAGCGCGAGGACGCCCCCGGCGATCGCGATCCACAGGAGGCCGTCCACGGCGCGCTCAGAGCAGCTCGTGCCAGGCGCGCGAGGCGTCGCCGTAGCAGATGAAGTCGGGATTGAGCAGCGTCTCGCGTGCGTTGTAGCGCAGCGGCCGCCCGTCGCGGCCGACCACGTGACCGCCGGCGATCTCGACGATCGCCTGGCCGGCGGCCGTGTCCCATTCGGAGGTCGGGCCGAGCCGCGGGTACACGTCGGCGCTGCCCTCGGCGACGAGGCCGAACTTCGAGGCGCTGCCGAGCGGGCGGAAATCATGCGGGCCGAGGCGTGCGAGCAGGTCGTCGAGCCCGCCGCCGCGGTGCGAGCGGCTGCCGACGACCCGCGCGGGACCGACGACCGCCTCGCGCACGCGCACCTCGGTGGTCGTGCCGTCGCGGTCGAGGCGGAACGCGCCGAGCCCGGCCGCCGCCTGCCAGGTGGTGCCGGTCAGCGGCACGTGCAGCACGCCGAGCACCGGCGCGTGGCGGTGGATCAGCGCGATGTTGACCGTGAACTCGCCATTGCGGCTGACGAATTCCTTGGTGCCGTCGAGCGGGTCGACCAGCCAGACCCACTCCCACGCGGCGCGCTCCGCGAGCGGGACGGTCGCGGCCTCCTCGGAGATGACCGGCACGGCCGGCGTCAGACGGTCGAGGCCCGCCGCGATGATCCGGTGCGAGCGCAGGTCGGCGATCGTGAGTGGCGAGTCGTCGCCCTTCAGCGTGACGTCGAATTCGCCCGCATAGACCTCGAGGATCGCCTCACCGGCACGGTGGGCGAGGGCGACGACGTCGGGCAGCAGCTGTGGGGGGAGCGGTGGCATCGGGGGGGGGATCCGCGTGGGCGTTATATCATAGCGGGGTGACACCCCCCGCCCTGCCACTGCCCTGGGATCGCATCGACACGGTGCTGCTGGACATGGACGGCACGCTGCTCGACCTGCGCTTCGACAACTGGTTCTGGCAGGAACACGTCCCGGCCGTCTGGGGCGCCGCGCACGGCCTTTCGTTCGCCGCCGCGTGCGAGGCGCTCGCACCGCGCTTCAACGCCACGCGCGGCCGGCTCGAGTGGTACTGCATCGATCACTGGAGCCGCGAGCTCGGGCTCGACGTGCGCCGGATCAAGCACGGCGTGCGCGAACAGGTCGCCTGGATCCCCGGCGCGGAGGCCTTCCTCGGCCGCCTGCGCGCGCTCGGCAAGCGGCTGGTGCTCGTCACCAACGCCCACCCCGAGACGCTCGCCATCAAGGACAGCCACGTCGACCTCACCGGCCACCTCGACGCGGTGTATTCGACGCACCCGTTCGGTGCGCCGAAGGAAGATCCGGCGTTCTGGCCCCGGCTGCACGTCGCGGCGTCCTTCGATCCGGCACGGACGCTGTTCGTGGACGACAGCCTGCCGGTGCTCGAGGCGGCGTGTGCCTACGGGATCGGCTGGCTGCGCGCCATCCGCAGGCCGGATTCGGGCCGGCCGCCGCGCGACACCGGCCGGTTTGCCGGTGTCGACTCGGTCGCTGACCTGCTCTAGCCGCGCAGGCGCTGCCAGAAGCCCTTCAGGGCCGCCGCGAGCCGCGCGAGCGGGCTTGCGCCGGGGTTGCTGCCGGGCGTCGCCGGGGCGCCCTGCGCCGCCGTGCCGGCCCCCTG
>CAISEB010000049.1 GCA_903884235.1 uncultured Pseudomonadota bacterium | reverse complement strand
GGGCCCGCACTGGGCCGATCCGCTCAAATCGTGGGGTGATGTGCTCGTGAAGCTGGGCAAGCCCAACGATGCGCTCGCGAAGTACTACGAGGCGCTGAAGTACGCCCCTAACTGGAAGCAGCTTCACGAAGCGCGGGACGCAGTGGCAAAGCAGAAGACCTGACCAAGCTTCCCAATGGCTGCGGTTAGTGACCTACAGCGCGAGGTCAAGGCGTGAATTCTAGCGGGTCCGCCCGACTCGGACGGGTCGATCGGCAAGCCGGGACGGCCTGAGTGCTCACCGGCCCCGAAGGGTCATTCGGACGGGGAAAGTCATAGCAAGAAGGCGGTTGTCGGTAACCTGGGATACGCTACAGATCGCTGGATAAGACCCTTCCGCATGACGAATCACCCAAATCCAGGTACGCCGCAGGAGCCCCCAGTCGGCACTACCGCGAAAGTGCCGGGCGCCGCGGAAACACAGGCAATGCCAGAGGTATCAACGCCTATGCTCGATGTTCACGCCCCCCATCAGACTGTCCACACTTGGAAGGACTTTCTGATTCACATTGCCGCGATCACGATCGGATTGCTAATGGCACTGGGCCTCGAATCGACGGTTGAATGGCTTCATCACCGGCACCAGGCCCAACAGGCGCTTGAGCTACTCAGGCAAGAGCTCGATCAGAACCGCAAAGTACTCAAAGCCGATATGGCCGAAGGTGATCGAATGGAGCTCAACCACCGTAAAGCGCTCGCGGTCCTGCATCGCTTGCGCGCGGGAGCTCTACGTTTGGACGATCACCTCGTTTTCATACGCACGTACAATGCCTTTCGCTCGTCGGCGTGGAAAGTTGTGCATGAGTCGGGTGCGGCTTCCTACATTCCTTCCAATGTGATGAAACGGTACGGGGTGATTTACGACGCGCAGCAGGGTATCAACGAGGCGGCATCAGCCGTTTATGTCGACTTGCTGAAGGCCACCTCGGTATTGAATACAGAGCAGCCGAATCCGAATCTATCGGAGGACGACCGTCTCCAACGCGAGATTGAAGCTGCGGACGCAAGAGACGATTTTGCCGGTCTCAAGGCCGGGTTCCCGATCGATGACATTCAGTCGACACTCAGCGGAAACCCTGACCTTACGCGCTTGTCGCCCGCTCAAATCGATCGACTTGAGCAAGGGTTTCAGCAGGCCATTACCGATGACCAGCGCCTTCATCGTCTCTACGTTTTCTTGGATTCTGTTCATTCTGAATCGACGAATTAACGAACGTCGCAGTCTCTCGCGATCAATCCGGAGATCCGGATCCGGGCTCTGGCGAGAGGCCGCTCCGGGTCAGAAGCGGCTAAAGTCACAGGCGTCCATTCAGGACGACGGACCAGCTAACGGAAGGAGGCGACGGCATCGCTACGCGGCTTTCGATAATCGGTAATGAGCCGAGTCTGCCGCTTGCCTTTGATTACAAAGCACAAGCCACCGAGAAGAAAATCCCATGAATGCGCGATTCTCCACGCTGCTTTTGATCGTTGGTTGCATCGGAACTTGCTGCGCAGCGACGCCGGTAACCCCGACGTCCATCGTCCGAGCACAGCGCGCGGAGTACAACGCCGCGATTGCAGCCCACGATGCCGCACGCCTTCGTACGTTCTTGGTTGATGACTATCACCTCATTTCTGGATCGTCTGGCAACCTCGATAATGGCGGAGATGCCGCAACTCGCAGCTACGCCGACGAGGAGTTCAAGGACCCGACATTCGTCACGTACCGACGGACTCCAACATCCATTGTCGCCGCCGCGTCCGGGAAGCGGATTGCGGAGACCGGACAATTTGAGGGCCGATGGACAAAGCCCGATGGGACGATGCGAAAGACTGGCATCTATCTCGCGATGTGGGTCCCCGCGGCGGGAACCTGGCACCTGAAGTCGGAGGCATTCGTGACATTGGCGTGCACGGGTAGTACGGCCTGCGACAAAGTGGACTAGAGGGGCGGCGAACGCGCCGGATGCAGTCATTCGCCACTGGGAGCCTCGGGTCAAATGCCGTCAACTGGACTGGCGCCTCCTGCATAGAAGACCGAGCGCGCTTGGTGCGTCGCAGCGAACTTCGCACAATAGGTGAATGAGTGATGTCGGCTACGTAGTTTGGACCTAGCTCAACCAGGTGTCTTTATCCAGACAATTGCGAAGAATGAACTGGATCGGGCGAATAGCAGTCGGAGCCGCCCTGGTGAAGGCGAGATTCAGCGCAGCCGGCGATTGGTATTTGGGTCCAACCGCAAAATTGCAGTTTCCCGTCCTAACCCGGGTTCAGAACGCGTAGGTTCAGTTTTACTAGCGAGCAGATTAAGGAGACTGAACACCAAGCCATTCCGTCGAACCGCAATGCTCGGGGGCTTCGCTGCGGGAACTACGGAAGCTCTGACTTTGAGCTTCGTTGCAGCGCCACGATGCCCCGGCGCGCCGTGCCGTTAGCATCGGAATTGCGCAAAGGACGAACCCGGCTTCGAGCGTCCTAGCGCCGCGACGTGCCGCCAGCATGAACGGAAGCTGGGCCGTTGAGCCAGTCGCTACAGCCTTCCTGTGGGCGACGCCAGCGAATCTGCAGACCTCGACCTCCGACGCAGACAGAACTTGTAGACTAGTCGCGTCCTTAAACTTGAAGGTCGCACATGATTCCGCAGTGGATTGTCCTCGGGTCGGTGCTTCTGCTTATCGCCGCCGATCACTTCATCGTGTGGCAAGCTTTCATCAGGCAGTCGCAAGTGGACGCCGCCAAGGCCCGGCACGCGTTATGGCTGCGGGGAGCACTGCTGATGTGGGCCGCGTCGATATTGGTGCTGTGGCTGTGGATCGCCACTGGTGTGCCCATGTCATCGGTCGGTTTCGGCCTTCCAGAAGGCTGGCGCCTCTGGGTGCCGCTCGCCGCCACGATTGCATTCGCCGCGCTGCAGGGCTCCAGTGCAATCAGGGTCGCGCGTCTTCCGGTGCCGAGCGAGAAGCTGCGTATGCAACTCGGGGGCGTGGCTGCCATCAGTCCGCGCGCAGCGTCGGAATTGCCGGCATTCTTCGGCGTGTCGCTGACTGCGGGCTTCTGCGAGGAGCTGGTATTCCGGGGCTTCCTGATCTGGGCGCTGCAGCCACTGGTCGACCTGTGGTTCGCGGCGTTGCTGTCGGCACTGCTTTTCGGCGCCGCTCATGCCTATCAGGGTATGGCAGGCGTCATCCGCACGAGCGTGCTGGGCCTCGTCTTCACGGCGATCGTGCTGCTGACCCGATCGCTGTGGCCAGCCATCGTCCTGCACGCCGTCGTGGATGCAATGGGCGGCGTGATCGCGTGGCTCGTCCTGCGCGATCCAGTCCCGATGCCATCCGCCGCCGAACCGTCCGGGAGTTAAGCGGCCGCTACCTATCGGGCGAGTCATAGGCATTGCCGCGCCCGCTCGACCGGGCAAATACTGCGTCGCAGTGCAGCCTTCGCACGATTGAAATTTGAGTCAAATCGAACATTCATTCGCCTGGCGAAAGTCCATGGCGCTGGTTTCGCCAGCGAAGACTCGATGTCTGTCATGCGCAGTACGCCTGCCATGGCTGTATGCAGATGTTCCCTTTGGCGCCAAGCGCCCATGTCCAGATCTCGCTAAGCTCTGGTGTCCGGTTCTGGGTGCTGGCTTACGGCTTAACACCCCGTTTCCGGAGTCCGGAGCTCGTCACGGGTTTCCGGGATGGCGAAGTTCCAGCTGCCGAACGTAATTTCACGGAACCCGAGACGGTCGCTCATGGGTTGAATGGAACACACTTTGAACGAGCATTTAGTCCGGGTTCAATCAGGGAGGGGTCGGGGACCCTCCGCTCGTCGCCAGATCCTTCACGCCGGGAGGTACGCCGTGCATCCGCCTTGCCATCACAGTCTGCGTCAATGTGCCGGTATCTCGCGTGCGCTCCTGGCCGTCCTGCTGGCCGTCGTCCTGCTGTTCGTCTCCGCCGCTCCGACGATGGCCGCCGCCGACTGCGCTGCGCCTTTCTGCCGCGGTGTGCGCGGTGATCGTGCCGAAGGCTGGAAACCCCAGACGCGTTCCGAAGTCATTGCCGAGCACGGGATCGTGGCCACGAGCCAACCGCTCGCAGCGCAGGCTGGGCTCAGGATCCTAGAGCGCGGCGGCAATGCGATCGACGCGGCCGTCGCGGTCGCCGCTGCGCTCAATGTCGTCGAGCCGATGATGACGGGCATGGGTGGCGATCTATTTGCCATCGTCTACAGCGCCAAGGACGGGAAGCTGCATGCACTCAACGCCAGCGGCATGGCGCCGACGGGCGCCACGATCGCGCACATGCATGCCCTCGGCCATGATTTCGACCCGGCGAACCCCGGCCCGGGCTCAGGGATGCCAACCTACGGCATCCTGCCGGTCACGGTCCCCGGCGCGGTCTGGGGCTGGCAGGAACTGCTGACGCGGTTTGGAACCCGCAGCCTTCGCGAAGTCCTGCAGCCCGCCGTCGATTATGCCGAGAACGGCTTCCCCGTCAGCGAGCGCATCGCCAGCGACTGGATCCTGCCGGACGCCGTGCGCGGTTCAGACGGCAAACTCGTCCCCGACCCCGACTCGGTGCGGGCCTGGTATGTCGACGGCCACCCGCCCGTGGCGGGCGAACTATTCCGCAACCCCGATCTCGCACGTGCCTTTCGGATCCTGCAGAAGTCCGGGGCCGCGGCCTTCTACCGTGGGGAGATCGCGCGCGCGATCGTGGCCAAGTCGGACGCCCAGGGCGGCACGATGACGCTCGAGGACCTCGCCGCCTACCGCGGCACGTGGTCGGAACCCACGGCGAGTCGCTACCACGGCTACGACGTCTACGAACTACCGCCGCCGTCGCAGGATTGGGCCGCGCAGGAAATGCTCAGCATCCTGGAAGCCTGCGTCCCGCACTGGGCCCCCGGCGAGACACTCGCGACACTCGGACCCACCTCGCCGCGCTACTGGCACTTCCTGACGGAGGCCAAGAAGCTCGCGTACGCGGACCTGTTCGCCTACAACGCGGATCCCGACTTCGTCAGCGTCCCGGTTGCACGCCTCGTCTCCGCGGAACACGCGGAATCGCTGTGCCCGAAAGTCGACCCGCTCCACGCGGCGCCGACGGTTCCGGCGGGCGTGCCGGGCGGCAAGGGCGACACGATCGTGATCGCGGTGGCCGACCGCGAGGGCAACATGGTGTCCTGGGTCAGCAGCAACTACGAACACTTCGGGTCGGGCCTGACGGTGCCGGGTTACGGGTTCCTGCTGCATGATCGGGGTGCGCTGTTCTCGCTCGACCCGCAGAGCCCGAATGCGATCGCGCCCCACAAGCGGCCATTCAATACGTTGTCCGCGGGGTTTGTCATGCATGACGGCGCGCCATTCATGACCGTGACGTTGATGGGCGGCGACATGCAGGCGCAGGGCCACGCCCAGGTCCTGGTCAACACCATCGATCTCGGCGCAAACCTGCAGGCCGCAAGCGACCTGGCCCGGTTCCACCACCTGCAGGTGGAAAACGTGCTGATGCTCGAGTCCCCGCTCTACGATCTCGTCGGCAAGGCACTGTCCGACCTGGGGCACGACGTGCGCCCGGTCGACGGCCAGGCGATGGGTGGCTTCCAGTCGGTGATGCTGGAGCCGGCGTCGGCCGCCGCCAAAGGTCACCCGCGACGGAGGATCTATCGGGGCGGATCCGACCACCGCAAGGACGGTGGCGTGGTCGGCTGGTAGCGCGCCAGCGCAAGTGCGGGCCCGACGATCGTCAACGTGGGATCTTCGGCCGCGCTGCGGGTGAACTGGCCGCCATCGGTGATGAACCGATCGCGGACATCCTGGCACTGGCCGTTCATGTCACAGACACCATCCCGCGCCAGCGGGTCCACCCGTCGACCCTGGCCGTCCGAAATAGCGAGCCGTTGTCGCCGCCCGTCAGGCCCCTGACAGGGCGTGGCGAGCGGCCAGGTAACCCTGCTCGATTGCATCATGTGCGTACGCGGACCACGCCGCATCGGAACCGCCGATGCTGATCCGGCCGACGGGCTGGCGCCCGAGCTTCTGCATCGCCCGGTCAGTCGGCGTGTCGAACAGCGTATTCGAATCGTACGCGTAGCCGTGGCCCCACCGATTGACGGTGATCGCCGCGATATCCCGGTCGGCGACGAAGCCGCCGGGCCCTAGCGCGCGCGTCAGCTCCTCACGGGCCGCGGCCTCGAACTCCGCGAACTCCATGCCATACAGCAGCCCGCGTTCGGCGCGCAGCATGAGGCGACGGTCGGTGAACCCGGCGGGCGCGCGCGGGATGTAGACGAAGTGGACCAGGATCGGCTCGTCCGGCCGCGTGGCGCAGCGGTAGTCGCCGAGGCTGACCGGGTAGTCCAGCTTAAAGATCGGATAGAACCCGGCCGGGTTGTTGATGTTGTGGACGCCGCGCCGCACCCACGACGACCAGTTGCGCAGCGCGACATTGACGTAGACGAGCGGCGCCTTCACGCAGGCGGCCACCGCGGCGCGCTGGTGGGTGCCGAGGTCGGGGCAGATGTGCGGCAGCATCGTCTCGTAGCCGCTGTAGACCACGTGCCGCGCACGGACCCGGCGCACGTCGATGCCGTTGACGTAGAGGACGTCGACCGCCTCCTTGCCGGCATGGTGCAGCTGCACGACCGTGCTCGACAGGCGCAGGCGCACCGGATTGTGGGCGACGTCGAGGCGACCGTAGTCGAACGGGGCGGTGACGATGTCGTCCATCGTGTGACCTGGCGCGACGCCGGGAATCAGCTCGCGCACGAACGAGCGCGCGATGCCCGCATTGCCATCGGGGAAGTGGTAGATGTACGGCTCGCGTTCGTAGGCGTACTCACCCGGAGGCCCGAGGTCGAGGCCGGCGAAACCCGGGTACTCGCAGTCCGCGCAGTCCCGGGCCGGGATCGAATCCGCCGGCAGCGCGAAGAGGTCGCAGGTGCGGCCGTGGAAGATCCTGAGCGTCGTCTCGTCGAGACCCCAGTACTTGCGCAGGTACTCGAGGTAGGACATGTGGGCGAGCAGGTGCAGCTTCTGTGCACGCGTCATCCCGGGCAGCACGTCCCGCTCCGATGCGTACAGCGCGATCAGTCGTTCCTTCTGCTCGGCCGAGACCGGGATGTCCGCAACGAAGTCAGCGATCCGGCGTGCATTCTGGCGACCCGCCGGCACGTCGGTCGGCAGCGATCGCTGCGGGTCGCCGGTCACGAGCCGGTCCTCGCCGAACGTCTCGCGCTGGAACAGCACGCCGGAGGACAGGCCGAGACCCGAGTACAGGTTGACGTCCATCGCCGCCGCCAGGCGATCCACCGAAATCCCCACCTCGTGCAGGATGCGCGTGGCGTCGCCGGGCCACTCCGAGGAGGGCGACTGGATCGATTCGCTGCCGCCGTAGCCGATCAGCAGGCGCCCGTCGACGTGGAACTCGTTGCGACGGGCATGACCCCCGAAGTCATCGTGGTTGTCGAGGATCAGGACGCTGGCGCGGGGTCGCTCGCGATGGATGCAGTGGGCGGCCGCGAGGCCGCCGAGTCCGGCTCCGACGACGACGACGTCGACGGATTCGGAAACGGGGTACCGACCCATCTCGTAGCGCAACCCGTCACGCACCGCATGCGCGGCCGCGAGATCCTGGGGACGGCTGCCGCGCAGCCCCTCGGCCCCTGGCGGATAGAAGCCGCCGCCGCCCGGTGCACCCTGCGCGAATGCAGGCAGCGACGTGCTGAGCAGGACGGTCCGTGCAACGCCGTCGATGAACTCGCGGCGGGTAATCCTGTCGGTCACGGTGCCCCCTGCACGGACCCGGGCCCGCGCCACGCAACGGAAATCTGACCCGATCATAGTGCCATCGTCGAGGCACGTCACGGGCCAGCCTGCGGGTCCCGGACATCGCCAATCTGAAGCGGGGTTTGCGTGCGACCTTGAGGCGCTAGAGTCCGGACCGGTTCAATGGTGTCCTCGCACACCCGGACGCGCAGATCGAACTCATCCAGCGCTCGCATCCGCGATACCGCAGCGAACGACCACCGTGCTGCCCGCGCGGCGGGGGCGAGATCATCGTGACCGTGTGCCGAGGTCATGGTGATCCGGAGGTTCCTCGCAATCGAGGCGACGATGGATCACCGAGGGTCTCTTACGATCGTTCGGTCTTAGGTCGACGGCCCACGATTCGCACAGTCGCGTCCGTCATGAACCGCGTCTGGACGTCGGCGATGGCAGCGCGCGCCCGCAGGAAACGAGAACACGCTGGAAGCGCCTGCGGGTGCCTGCGAGCCTTGCACACAACCTGAGCGTTCCATCGCCATGGCGCACCTTCCGCTGCACTGCAGCGGACTTCCCGGAATATGTCATGTATTTCGACTGCCTTCGGCCAGGATCCCTGGCACGTCGCCAGCGACGGCGATCGTGCGATGTGGAGCGAGCCGCTGAAGATCGGGCTGCGAATGCGGGCCCTTGGCGCAACGACGCGTCCTGCAATCCGACGCGAGGCGCCCGGTGAAGGGCCGACCGGCGTCGCAATGGGTCCGGTGCTAAGATTTATGAACGCGATCCGCCGCGACCTTCGGAAGCCCGGAGTCCTCGAGCGCCGTGCGGGATGAGGTCCGGCTCGATAGAACAATTGATCGTCGATCTAATAAGAACGTTCAAAGGGGATTCCAGATCATGCGACCCAACCCAGTGCGCAGATGGGCTGCGGCCCTGTGCTGTCTGCTCGCGTGTGCCGCCGCCCACGCGACGGTGCAGGAGCGCGAGACCAACATCGTCGAGCTCGTCGGGAAGTCAGAGCTGATCCTGCATGGCAGGGTGGAGTCCGTCAGCGACGGTATCGACGCGCGCGGGTTCCCCTACACGGAAGTTCAGCTGCGGGTGCACGACGCCATTCGTGGCCAGGTGGGAAGCCGATACACCTTCCGCCAGTTCGGGCTCCTGAAGCCGCGCCGCATGGGCAATGGCCTGACCAACGTGACCGTGACGCCGGCTGGCTGGTCCACCTATGCGCAGGGGGAGGAGACGATCCTCTTCCTCTACAAGCACGCCAAGTACACCGGCCTGCAGACGACCGTCGGGCTCGGGCACGGCAAGTTCAATGTGGCGGCTGCAGGCGCCGCCAACCGCGTGAGCAACGCCGGGCTGTTTGCCCACGTGAGCGTCACTCCGGGACTCCTGGCGGATTCGGACCGGCGGGTCATGGACACGGAGAAGGGCCCCGTCAACGCCAAGTCCTTTGTCGCCCTCGTGCACAAGATCGTCGAGGGCCGCTGGATCGAGCACGGGAGCATGCGCAATGAGCACTAAGGCCCGCCTGATCGGGACGGCACTGGTGCTGGTCTCGCTGTTCGCTGCATCCGTCCACGCCGACGGCCCGCTGATCGTCGACCCCAATACCAAGACCGGCTATCACTTCGGGCCGGAGCCCGTGCCGGTGTACTACGACCTCGGCCGCTTCGCGGACGTCTGGGACTACTCGACGGCGACCCCGACTGAGGTCATCCTCGACAATGCCGTTGGCGCCAACCTCGTGCGCAAGGGCTACGCGAGCTGGGCCTCGGTGCCCACCACCTCGCTCAAGGTCAACGTCGTCGGCGACTTCTCCGCCAAGGGCCTGCCACCGATCGACGACACCAACGTAGGCCTCATCATCGGGACGTCGAACGGGCGCGGCATCTACGTGATCTTCGATCCCGACGGCAGCATCATGACCAACTACCTCGGTGCGCCCGATGGCGTGCTCGGGGTCTCGTCGCCGCAGTACGCGATCGACGGCACGACCATCATCACCGAAAGCTGGACGATCCTGAACGGCGCGGCCGTGAGTCCGCAGGATGTGGACGCAGCCGCATTCCAGGGCGTCGCCACGCACGAGTTCGGGCACTCGCTGGGTCTCGCGCACGCGCAGGTAAACGGGGCCGCCGTGTTCTACGGCGACAACATCGGCCCGAACAGCTGCTCGGCATTTCCCTACGCCGGGGTCCCGGGCCGCGGTGACATCGAAACGATGTACCCCTACATCGACCCGACGCCGGGCACCGGGACGGGCGAGGGCCAGGGCAATGTCCACACGCTGGATTCGATGGCCGGCATTTCCGACCTCTATCCCGGCCGCGGCTGGCCTTCCGCATCGGGGACGATCGCTGGAAGGGTCTACGACATCGACGGCAGGACCGAGCTCACCGGCGTCAACGTCATCGCCCGCAACCTGGCCGACCCCTTCGTCGGGGCCAATTCGGCCGTCTCCGGGCAGCTGACGCAAGGTCTGCTCGGCCCGGACGGTAGCTTTGTCATTCACGGCCTGGTGCCGGGCCAGCGCTACGTCCTCTATGTGGACGCGATCATGGCCGGCGGCTTCCCGACCCCGCCCATGTGGTTCCTGCCGGGTGCGGAGCGGTACTACGTCCGCAGCGACGATGGCGACTCGCTGGCCACCAGCTTCGATCCCTGCCGGTACAGCGTGATCACCGCGCGTGCGGGGGAGACGAGGCAGGCACCGATCAGGTTCCGGCTGCGACCCGGCGCGCCGCTCCTCTACCAGCTGGGGTACGGCACCGGCGTCAACGGACTGAGTGGAGACGGATCCGTCGCGGTCGGCAACTACGGCCGCGGGGGACCGATCTTCCGGTGGACCGTGGCGACGGGCGTCCAGCTGATGCCGGATGTCGTGAGCACGGGCGAGGCGACGGTCATGTCGAAGAACGGCAAGTACATCGCCTCGAGCCTCCTCGACATCAACACGGACATGTCGATGAACGCCTTTCGCTGGGACGCCGTGAACGGCTGGCTGCCCGTCACGCCGATCGGCGCCTGCGGAACGGACACGAGCTTCCCGATGGCTGTCGACAACCATGGTTCGGTCTACGGGCTGGTCTACAGCAACTGCAACGCGTACTACGCGATGCGCTGGAACCCGCGCACGGGCACCCGCGTCCTCCCGAGTCCCGGGTTCAAGCTCGACGGCTCGCCGGTCAACACCCGGATCAACCAGGTCTCGGCCGACGGTGAGACGCTGGTGGGATGGCAGGAGGATCCGGTGCAGGGCCTCTGGGAGGGCGTGGTGTGGAATCGCGACGTCCCGAGCCTCGTGGTCGATAACGCCACCGGCCAGCTGGTCGACGAGGTGACGGCGGTGAGTGGCGATGGCTCGCTGATCGCCGGGGCGCTCCTCGACAGCGGGCAGGGGACCGTGGACGGCTACCGACGTCGGGCCCGCGGCGGGCCGATGCGGTACGTGTCACCGCTCCCGGGCGATGCCTCGCCCGCAATGCCCTTCACGATGTCCCGCGATGGGTTCGTGATGGCCGGCTTCAGTGGCAATCCGTTCCTCAGCTTCAACCCGGGGCCGTTCCTTTGGACTCCCCACATGGGCACCGTGAACCTCGATGACTTCGTCAGGGCACAGGGCACGGCGATGGAGCAGTGGTACAGCCTCTGGGAGCCGACGTCCATGTCGGACGACGGCAAGACCATCGCGGGCTGGGGCGCGGGATTCCTGGGTCCAGCCGGCTGGGTGTTGAAGATCGACACGGTGTTCGTCTGCCATTCGGGAGTCCGCGGCAAGAGCCGGGGCGAGACGGTCTCCGTCGACTTCCCGCAGGAATTCGACCAGCACCTCTCGCACGGAGATACGATCGGCCGCTGCCCTTAGCACGGGTTCGACCGAGCAACCTGAGCCTACTGTTGCTTGAATCACATCCGCTCGGGTGTTGGCGGGACCGGCCAATACCGAATCGGGCCCGACCGGCGGACACCTCCGCCGGTTGGTGCCAGCCTGCGGCGCTGTTCGATGGGATCGTGTGAACGATCCCGTCGAGCAGTGCCCAGGAGGTTGGGGCGCTGATGGCCAACACCCGGTCATTCATTCCGCGCGGATGCCCTGACTCGTCGCGATCACCTCGATCTTCTTGAGGTGGGTCTTCAGCGTCTGCAGCGTGGCCTTCGCATAGGCGCGCGCGTCGGAATCCTTGCCGGCCGCCTGAAGGAGGCAGGGGACCCGCTGCGGCCCGCGCTCGATCTCAATCCAACGGCCTCGTCACTGCATGCGAGCTTCGGATCGTCGCTTGCGTGGCAATTCGCGCTGGTGCATGCCAACCGGAAGGACGCCGACGCCGCTTTCCGTTGGCTCGAGCGCGCATTTGCCCAGCACGATGCCGGACTCGTGTGGTTCGACGGCGAGCCGCTGCTGCGCAGCATCGCAACGGGTCCCCGCTACGAGGCGTTCAGGCGGAAGCTGAAGCTGGTGAACTGATCCGAAATGGGCTTCGATTCCTTTGCGGGCGTCGCCCAGATGCTGCGTTCGGGCCGCTCTACGGGCGCCCCGAACGCAGCCGCCTCGGGCGTGGCGAAGCGGCGCGTCGGTTCCTCGTTGCTGTCCCCGATGGAGCCGCCGACCCTGGCCGGCGATGGGGATCAGCGTGGCGGATCCGGTACATAGCCGTAGCCGTCCGATCCCGGGAACGTCCGGGGCGTCGGCGTTCGGCGCGGAATCACGCCGAGCTCCACCAGGTGCTCGAAGCTGTCGTAGCGTAGCGCCAGCACCTCGTCCGGCGTCGACCGCGCGCGCTCGAACGTGGTGCGGGTGACTTCGGAGTATTCGCGCGCCCCGTGGGCCGTTCCGAGACTCGGCGCTGCTGCGGGAACGCTCTCTGCCCGCGGGCTCGCGAGCCCGGCCGAGCGCTGGGCCGCCGTGTCGGAGGCGGCCGCCGCGCCGCGCGACTTCATCCGGTCCTCGGGAAACTCCACCGGATCCGGCGGCGGCAGTCGCTCGCGGAACAGCGCGACGCCGAGGACCCCGACGTTGGCCGGACGCCCCGTACGGGTCGCATAGGCATTCGACAGGGCCGTGAACTCGAACGCAGCGACCTCCGCGTCGCTCTTGCGCCAGCCGGTGATCTCGTAGTGAGAGCCGCGATCGAACACGTAGCCGGTCTGGCCGAAGGCCGCCGTCTGGCCAGTGAGCACGTTGAGCCCGTCGACGGAGGTGATCGCCAGCAGTCGGCCGCCGTCGCGGTTCTCGATGTCGATCGAGTAGCGATGGCCGGGCGTGCCGGCGATCCACCAGCTCCCGCGGCCATGGTAGACGGGGAGCGTTTCCCCGGTCGTGCGGTCGATGACCCGCAGTTCGGCGAGGCCGCCGATCGCGAGCGCGGGGGGCGCGCCGAGCACGGCGGCCAGCAGGAGACAGGTCGGCAGGATCTTCATGGTGCACCTTGGAAATGAGGGGGTCGCCGTAGGTGAAACGGTCCGGTGCATGGAACGGGGTTAAATCCTGTTCCCTTCGAAGAGAGGAGGGGATTTGCTGTGGCGCAGCAACGCCGGGGTCACCAGCGGCGAAGGCAGCGGGGTGAGCGCTGCCTGGACCCTTGGCCAGCGGTTCGCGTTTGACGGGAGGGTTTTGAACTTCCGCGTGGGTCGGCCAAGAGGGCCGGAATTCCTGTCCCGGATCCCAGGCTGCAGCGCGAAGACACATGGCGTCATGTCCGGCCGGAATTCGAACGCTCGCGACAAGGAATCCGTCCGGCGGACTTTCGAGCCGCTGCTCGCGAGTCGTCTGAGCCGCCGCGCGTTGTGTACTTCGCCTATTTACGATTGAGTGATGCCGGCTCTGTAGTATGGGACCTGCGTCTTCCGGGTGCCTTCATCCGGACAGTCGCGAATACCGGACCGGATCGGGCGGTCAGGTGTCGGAGCAGCGCCGATGGAGGCGCGATTCAGCGCTGCCGGCTATCGGCGCGCGGGTCCAACCGCAGATTGCACCTTCACGTCCCCTTCGTGTTCCAGAGCGCGTAGGTTCAGTCCTACTCGCGAGCAGATCGAGGAGAACGAACACCATGCCATTCCGTCGAACCGCATTGCTCGGTAGCTTCGCTGCCATTGCGCTGAGTGCGTGTGCCACGTCACACGTGATGATCGGCCACACCCGACCACCGATTTCACCGGACCAGGTAACAGTCTACTTTCATCCGCCGCAGATTAAGTACGAGGAAGTGGCTCTGATCGACACGTCAAGCAAAGGTGGCTTTGGGATTACCGCTCAAGGCAAGACCGACGTCGTCATTCGGCGATTGAAGGAGGAAGCTGCGAAGCTCGGCGCGAACGCCGTGATATTGCAGGGTGTGGAAGACGTGTCGGGTGGCTCCGTCAGCACGGGTTTCGGGCAAGCGTCGGTGTCCGGCAATCATGCGTTCGGAACCGGCATTGGAATTTCCGGTAACGTGATGCATAAGGCCGGAAACGGCGTAGCGATTTATGTAGAGTCGCCTGCCGCCAATTGAGTGCCGTTGCCGACGCCCCGTTTGATGCCCAAGGACCCAGCGGACCCTGGTAACTCGCGGTAGAACGGGGCGCTTCTCTCTTTTGCCGAACGAGAATCGGTGCGATGTCTTTGAGGGAGCGCTCATCCGTCCGTAGAGGTCGATCCCAGCGTTCCGACAGCGCCAATTTTCGCCGATGCCAGTTGCGGTGAGGCTCCGGCGCCGCAGAATCCGTCGACGGGCCAGGCCCTCCTGGCAGTGATGCGCTATGCCGGCACCCCGGGAAGCTGCCGACGCAGCTCCTCTATATAGGTCTCGCCGAAATTGGTTCCCGGCGCCCGGTCGTAGCACAGCAGCCCGACCACGCGATTGCGCGCGCCCTTCACCGGCGTCACCCGGTGGAGCGTGTAGTCGCCCTGGAAGATATTGAGATCGCCGACCGACAATGTCGGGCATCGCACCTTGTCCCGATCGCCCTGAAAAATCGCAGCGACGGCATCATAGTTTTCCTCGGTCGCGGAGCGAATGTGGGGGACGTATTCGAACAGGCCTCCTTCTTCTGGCGCTTTCAGGAGAATCGAGAACACGACGTCATTGCCGTCGAAGTGCCAGCCGTCGGTATCGCCCTCTTTCGCCACCTTCGATGTCAACGCCAGATGCGGACATTCACTTCGGTGGAATGAGCCATATCCCAGCACCTGGCGCATGTACTCCCGCAACGGCTCCCAGCAGTAGAGCCGGCGCAGCGGGGAATTGTTAGGGATCTGGTAGTTCAGCACCTGGTTGTATCGGGACAGATGGCTCACGGTACGCGGGTGGCCGGCTGGCCAGCTGTTCCCATCGCTGTTGTAGCTGGTCCTGTCTGCTTCATAGCGGCACGACATCCCGACACGCGCCTCGATCTCGCCTGCCATGAAGGCAGCCGCATCAGGCCGGACGAATCCGCGTAGCGAAAAAAGGGCGTCGCGCTTCAATGCGTCCTGGCCTTCTCGGATCAGGGCGTCAACGGATGCGCTGCCGACATCCTGGAGCGGATATCGATCGAGATCGATGATTTCCGAGATCGAGTTGAATCCTCGCGCCCGTCCCTCCGGGCCGACGCGAAGCAAGGGGTCAGGCATCGCTCTCTCCGAGTGCCGTGGGGAACAGTCAGTGATTGGCTGCGGACGGTGATCCGATGTCATCAACGTCAAATACTCCGGTACTGGTCAGGTCAGGCCTGGACGCACCCATGCGCCGGTGGATGTGCGCGCTCGGTTGGGAGCAGCTGCTCGATTGATCCCCGGCACGTCATCCTCCATTCGGAATTCGACGGCTACGCCTGCTGGGGGCCGACTCGCGAACAAAGACGCGCTCGGCATTGACTCGGGTGCCGCCGCTCATATAGGTCTCGGCAACCACGAGAGTATCCCCGGAAACCTTGAAATGGCGTGGCTGGTCAGTATTCAGGTACGCCGGTATGTTGCCGCCCTGTACATGAGTCACCCAGATACCGCTTCGGGCATCTACGTCATAGGTGCCGAAATAGGCGCAGTACCAACCTGGGATACAGGCGTCCGGATCTAGTTCGGAAGTGGGGTCGTTGATGTTCGGTGGGTTGCGCATCATGCTGAACGCAACGTGCCCACCGGCCGTAAAAATAAAATAGCCGACCGGCTCCTTTCCAAATGCGAATTCAGGTTCGCCATTTTCCGGCGTGTCTACGTATTTCACGAGGAGCCACGTTCCAATGAGCGGATTTGCCTTGCTGATGTCCGCGGCGACGCCGACCTGCATGCCGGCCAGATACAGGAGTGCGCTGCCAAGGAAAATGGATCTGCATGCGGACCTTAAGACAGCTCGACGGCGCAAAATGTCGGTCACCCGTCGGGACCTCGGCCACGGAGTCGACGCCCTCACGGCATGCATGACCAGATCCGAAATCTTTGTCATCTTGGAACTCCAGACTCACTAGGTCCTGTTCGAATCGCTGGATACTTGCCGAGATGCCTCGCCAGTAAGGTCCGAGGAAGTATGCCAAAGAAATGAGCGGACCAATCGTCGATGCAGCACATCCGCTCGGCCCGGCGCCGTTGCTTCCCCAGACGGGACGCGCACAATACCGTTCGGTAGTGCAGGTGGGTGCCATCGACTGCCTGGTGTAGGAGGGGGCTTCCGACGCCGCGGGAATTCGCAATTCCGGCTGGAGGACTCAACAAGTGCTCGTCCTGTATTCTCGGGGAGCCACGGCAAATTGCGGCGCGATGGCGACCCGCCGCGGGCCGCTGGCCCCGGGCTTTGCAATCGAGGCCGCAACGGACACGAGTTCGGCCAATACGGAACCGTGTTTTTGCCCAGGGAAGGGTCCACATGACGCATCCTGTTGTCTGTGAAGAAGTCGCTCGTCGGTTGTCCGCCGGCGGTTCCGCCGGTCCTGATCTCTCCCGGGGCTGGCATCTGAAGCGCCGGCTTCCCGCTCGCGTACTAGCGCGCGCAGCATGCCTGCTCGTCGTGTGCGCGGGCACGGCGTTGGGCAGTGATGATGCTGCAAGTCCCGCCACGCCGACCTCGAAGGTAGTCATCACTCAGGCGCGGGTCGCGTCAGGCCAAAATCTCGGCGCCACGTGTGAAGGCTACTATCCACTCAGCTCGCGAATGGCCCATGAATATGGCGCGACGACGCTGATCGTCTATATCGACGTGGATGGCCGCGTCAAGGAAACACGCACCGAGACCGGCTCAGGATACATTGCGCTGGATGAGGCCGCGGAGCGCTGCATCACGGTGGAGGGTCGCTTTGTTCCGCAGACCGTCGACGGCGTGCCCGTGGGGACGTGGCAGCGCATGAAGTTCACGTGGCGTCTTGATAGTCCTGAGCGGTCGGATGCCGCGGACAGCCTCCTGTCCGCCTACAAGAAAGGTGACTACGCCCGACTGGTAAAGCTTCTTCTACCGTATGCCCGGGATGGCGCCGTCGACGCCCAGATCATGCTCGCCCGCATGTACCTGCACGGGATGGGAGTGGCCCTGGACGCAGGCGCGGCCGCCACCTGGATGCGAAAGGCCGCGGAGCAGGGCTCCACGGTCGCGGAATACGACTACGGCGTCTTCAACCAGGAGGGCATCGGTGGGCCCAAGGACTATGCCGCCGCTGCGATGTGGTTTCGAAAGGCGGCCCACCAGCGGCACGCCGATGCCGCGTTCAATCTCGCGGTCCTGTACCAAAGCGGCCTGGGTGTAGAGCGCAACGCTTCCATGGCGCTGCTGTGGATAGAAGCGGCCATGGGGTCCGTGGGGTCGCCAAGTGCCGACCCCGTGCGTGCTGCATACGCTTCACTGCGCGACTCGATCCGCGCTGGCATGTCGCCGGACGAGATCGATGCAGCGTCCCGCACTACATCGCCGGACGGTCCGGTGATCCGCGGCTATGTGCGCAATCGCTCGGCCATCGAGAAAGCCGCGCACGCAGCGTATCCGGCCAACCTCGGCGAACACAGCGGGTCGCGAACGATCGTCCTGCTGGTACTCGTCCGTGCCGATGGGCACATCGGCGAAATTCGGGTGGAGACGTCGGCCGGGCTCCCCAAGTTGGGTGCAGCGACGGCACAGGTCCTGTCGCAGGCAGACATCCCTCCAGGGCGGGTCGGCGGTCAACCCCTGGATGCCTGGCAAATTGTCACGTGGACGTGGGCGCTTCGATAGGGTCAGCCTGGATGCCGTCAGCTCGGCGTTGCCAGGGGTGATACCTCAAGAAGGGCATGTCGTTCAAACTCGAGCCAAAGTTTCGCGGCCGGACCCTCGACCGTTCCGACCGTCCGCCCGGTCGCGTAATCCGTGACCGTATGGCGCCCGGCTGCGAGGCCCCGCAGTTCGACAGGCCCACGCCAGCGAGGGGCGAAGAAGGCGTAGTACATGCGTCCCTCCCGCTCGATCGCATGGCCCTCCGGCCGATCGAAGCCGATGTCGTAGAGGGTGCCCCGATAGCGGCCCTTCGGCAGCATCTTGTCGCGGTAGATCTGCACCCAGCGCGCCCAAGTCGCCTCCTTCTCGGGGGTCAGGTGGTAGCCGCCGGGCGGCTGGGGCGCGGTGGGATGCGGCGTGTCCGCCGGCCACGTGAACTTGGTCGAGATCACGGCGCCCACGCCGATGGAGGACGCGAAGTCCTCACCGTGGTCGCTGAGCTCGACATGGTCGCCCGCGTAGGAGCCACCGCGCCCGAGCAGGGCGTGTAGCGTCTTGCCCTTGAGGCGCACCTGCCAGGACGACTCCGGATCGGACGCGGGGGTCTGGTTCATGGACGGGACGTTGTGGAACGCGAACGACGTGCCGCACGGGCACAGCTCGACCACGGCCTCGGGATTCCGCTTGAGCGCGGCGCTGTAGAGCGCCTGCCAGAAGTCCTGCAGCTTCTCGACCGATTCTTCGGGTCGCGCGTGGCGATGGGCCGGGTTGTAGCACGGCGCGACGCCATTCAGGTGCTGGCCGTCGAGCTTGAGCCCCTCGTAGCCCCACTCGCCGATGATCCGCTCGACGAGGTGCGTGTAGTACTCGACCGTCGGCGCGTACGCCGGGCAGAGGTAGAAGGCATTCCACCAGCTGACGTTCTGCGTCGCCCCATTCTTGTCGAGGAGCAGCATGTCCACGTGGTCATGCAGGAGATCCGTGCCGGGATTGACCGCGAGCGGAGACAGCCACAGGCGCGGGCGCATCCCAGCTGCCTTGACGCGCGAGGCGAATGCAATCATGTCGGCCTCGCCGCGCGGGAACTTGCCGCGATCGACGTACCAGTCTCCTTCGGAGGTCTGCCATCCGTCATCGAGCACCGCCCACTCGAAGCCGAGCGAGCGCGCCTTCTCGAGCGTGCCTTCGACTTCCGCGGTGGTGAAGTTCCGCTCGTAGCCCCACGCGCACCAGATCGGCGCGAACGCCGATTCCGGGGCCGGCGGGGCCGAAAGGCCGCGTTCCGCCATCAGCTGGCGATAGAGTTCCAGGCTCGCGAAATAGTCGCCCACGTGCGCGTAGAGGAAGCACTGCGGGGTCTCGAATTCCTCGCCCACGCCAAGCGTGCGGGCGTCGTCCGCCTCGACCGCGATCCGCGCGCCGGCCTTCGTCGCGGTGATCGGCAGCGCGACGAGCCGCGGGTGCGCCTCGAGGTGTCCTACCGCGAGTCCCGCGTCGCGACGCCAGACATCGACGACGGGCGTTCCACCGCCGTAGTCGGAGGCGTTCATGCCCATGTAGTTGCGCTGCTGGAAGCCGGGCTTCACCGGCTGCACCCAGTCGCGGCGATTCTCGTAGGACGCGCCCGAGAACGACCAGAACTCCGCCGTCCCGGGCCCGCCCGTCGCCGGCAGCGCGTGCGCGGCCGCGGTCCAGCCGGCGACCTGGCACAGCTCCTGGCCGGCGTTGCGGAAGCGAGCGCGGAGGAGGGCGGCGCCCGGGTAACGGTCGGGGAATGTCAGCAGCAGCGTCTTCTCGATGCCGTCTGCCGACGTGCCGCGGATCCGGTACTCGGTCGCAGGTCCATGCACGCCCGCGACCTGCACGACGTCGTGGCTGGCGTACCGGAACCGCCCGATGGTCCGCCCGCTCGCGAGGCGCAGGACCTCGCTCGCCGAGAACGACGTCAGTGACCGGTGGACGGCACCCTGGGCGATGAGCACGCGAGTCTGCAGCTCGCCGTCGATGCCCAGCTGCAGGCGCGCGTCTCCGAACTGCAGGTGCGGGGTTCGTGCGGGCGGGGTGGTCGCGAGCGACAGGCCGCTGCCTGCGGCGAGGCCGCCGGCCAGCAGCTGCAGCACTCGACGGCGCGGAAGGCGGGGAGCGGCGGTCATGTCGCAGTCCTCGGTCCCGCATCGAAAAGGCGGGGCGCAGGGCTACAGTGTGGCCGATCGTCGCCTTGCGTGGCAACCCGAATCGCGCTAAAACGAGCTTTACAGGTTTCGTTAATAATCCTTTCTCGAGGGGACGCAATGCATCGATGGAGTTGGGCCGTCGGCCGGGCGTCGGCGGGTGCGCTGCTCACCGGACTGCTGTTCGCGGTCGCGGCGAGGGCAGGAGAGCCCGCCTATTCCATGGCCGACTTCGGCCGGGTGCGCAAGTTCGACGCCCACGTCCACGCGAACGTCGAAGACTCGGCTCTGCTTGCCGAGGCCCGCGTCGACGGGTTCGTGCTCCTTTCGATCAACGTCGACTACCCCGACTTCCCGCCCGTCCCGGAGCAGGCGCGTATCGCGAAGGCACTCGCCGCCGTGGATCGAGCTCGCTTCCACTTCGCGACAACTTTCCTGGTGAAGGGCTGGATCGAACCGGGCTGGGCAGACGCCGTCAACGCGGGCCTCACGAAGGCCGTCGCCGACGGTGCGCTCGCCGTTAAGATCTGGAAGAACGTCGGCATGGTCGAGCAGGACGCCGCCGGGCGCTACCTGTCGATCGAGGATCCGGCCTTCGATCCGGTGATCGCCCACGTCCGCGACCTCGGCGTGCCACTGATCGCGCACCAGGGCGAGCCCTACAACTGCTGGCTGCCGCTCGCGAAGATGTCGACCGAGAACGACCGCAGCTACTTCGCCGAGCATCCGCAGTACCACATGTACCTGCACCCGGAGCTGCCCGGCTACGAGTCGCTGATGGCCGCGCGCGACCGCTTCGTCGACCGGCACGCCGACCTACCGTTCGTGGGGGCCCATCTCGCGAGCCTGGAGTGGAACGTCGACCGGCTGGCGGCCTTCCTCGACGCGCACCCGAACGCCGTCGTGGACATGGCGGCCCGGATGACGCAGCTGCAGTCCCAGTCGGTGCGGGACCGCGCGCGCGTGCGGCGCTTCCTGTTGCGCTACCAGGACCGGGTCCTCTACGGGACCGACCTCACCGAGGATCCGGGCGCCGTCGCCGCGGACACGCGGCGCGAGGCGCATGCGTTCTGGAGCTCGGACTGGCAGTACCTCGCGACCCAGGAAACCCAATGGGTTCCGGCGATCCGCGCCCGCGTCGCGGGACTTGCGCTGCCGCGTGCGGTCGTCCGCAAGATCTACTACGAAAACGCCGAGCGCGTGTTCCTGCGCCGCCGCTGACGGGTCGCCGTCAGACGAGGTGAACGTCGAAGCCGAGGTCGCTCTCGGCCCTCGAGATGTAGTCGCTCGCGGCGACGTCGGTGACGAGCGCCGTCAGCTCGTTCAGGCCGATGATCCGGTGCAGGCAGACGCGGCCGAACTTCGAGCTGTCGGTGACCGCGATGACCTCGCGTGCGACCTCGGCCATCTTGCGGTTCAGCATCGCCTCGGCTTCGTGGTGCGTCGTGATGCCGCGCTCGAGGTCGAAGCCGTCGACGCCGAGGAACAGCTTGTCGACCAGCAGGTTGTCGAGCGCGCTGACACTCTGCGCGCCGTAGAACGCCATGTTCTTGCGACGCAGTTCGCCGCCGATCATCATGATCTTGATCTGGGTCTTCTGCGCCAGCGCCGCCAGCACGCCGAAGTCGTTGGTGACGACCGTGATCCCCTCGAGGTCCGGGAGGTGCCGGGCGATCTGCAGCGTCGTCGTGCCGGAGTCGATGACGACCGAGTCCCCCGGCTGCACCAGGCCCGCGGCGAACCGGCCAATGCGTTCCTTCTCGGCGCTGTGCAGCGCGAGCTTGGTCGCGATCGCAGGCTCGAGGGCGGGGCTGATGACCTCGGTCGCGATCGCGCCGCCGTAGGCCCGCGCCGTGACGCCGAGTTCGGTCAGGTAGTGCAGGTCCTTGCGGATCGTCTGCATCGACACCCGGAACTGGCGCGAGAGCGCGGTCACCTGCACGCTGCCGCGCTCGCGCACCAGCGCCGTGATCTGGCTGCGCCGCTCGCTCGTGTCGCGCTTCGCTGAACGGCTGCCCGTGCTCATCGCTAGTCGAACCTCCACGCCCGCTGCGGGCGCCGGCCGGCATTGTCGCCCACGTCCCGAAAGATGCCAAAGGACCGGACCGCGGATGGGACGAAATCCCACGATCCAGACCTTTCGTGTGAGGGCCTCTGGACAAGAATGGCTTCAAAAGATATAAATCGCAACATAATGAACAACGAAATCGCAACTCACCGCGCTCTTGGCCCTGACCGACGCCAGGCGGGGTGGCGATGAAGGCCCGGCCCTGGCTCGGCTACGCGATTGTCACGACGCTGTTCTGGGGCGTGTGGGGTGCCTTTGCCGGCAAGCCCACGGAGAACGGATTTCCGGACACTCTTGTCTATGTGGTGTGGGCCCTGACGATGGTGCCCCCCGCGGTGTACGCGCTCGCCCGGGTCGGCTGGCGGATCCAGGCGGATGGGCGCTCCATCGTGCTTGGCCTCCTGATCGGCCTGCTCGGGGCCGGCGGGCAGATGCTGCTGTTCCACGCGGTCCATGTCGGGCCGACCTATCTGATCTTCCCGCTGATCGCGCTGTCGCCGGCCGTGACGATCGCACTGTCGGCGCTGCTGCTCAAGGAGCGCGTCACGCGCCTCGGCGCGGTCGGCGTCGTGCTCGCGCTCGCGGCGCTGCCGCTCTTCGACTACGACCCAGCCGGCAGCGGCGGCGGGACTGGCGTGGCGTGGTTCGTGTGGTCGCTCGTGATCCTCGTCGCGTGGGGGCTGCAGGCGTTCTTCATGAAGGTCGCCAACCGCACGATGGACGCGGAGACGATCTTCTTCTACATGGCGGTCTCGGGGCTCGCCCTCGCGCCGCTTGCGCTGTGGATGACGGATTTCTCGCTGCCGATCAACTACGGCCTCGACGGCCCCGGTCTCGCCGCCATCACTCAGGTTCTGAATTCGATCGGCGCGCTGACGCTCGTGTACGCGTTCCGGTTCGGCAAGGCGATCGTCGTGGCGCCGCTCACGAATGCCGGCGCGCCGCTGATCACGGCGGTGATCTCGCTGGTCCTGCTCGGCATCATGCCGCAGCCGTTGAAGGCCACCGGCATCGCACTCGCCTTCGCAGCCGCGGCGCTCCTCGCGATCGAACCGGAGGAGACGGCGTGAACGTCATCCGCGAGCGGCTCGCACGCCATCGCGCCGGGCAGCACGCGGGGATCTATTCGGTCTGCAGCGCGCATCCGCTGGTCATCGAGGCGGCGCTCGTGCAGGCACGCGAGACTGGGGATGTCGCGCTGATCGAGGCGACGTCGAACCAGGTGAACCAGGACGGCGGCTACACGGGGCTGCGTCCCGCGGAATTCCGCGACCTCGTCCTCGGGATCGCGCGCGCGGTGGGACTCGAGGGGCCCCGCGTGCTGCTGGGTGGCGATCACCTCGGCCCGAACTGCTGGCAGTCCGGACCTGCCGACGTCGCGATGGCGAAGGCGGACCGGCTGATCGCGGACTACGTGCACGCGGGCTTTCGCAAGATCCACCTCGACTGCTCGATGGCCTGCGCGGGCGAGCCCGCGGCGCTCGGCGACGAGCTGATCGCGGCACGGACCGCGCGGCTCGCGGCGCACGCGGAGTCGGCTTGGCAGGCGAGCGGCGGGGAGCCGCCCGTCTACGTGATCGGCTCGGAAGTGCCGGTGCCCGGTGGCGCGCGCGAGGCGCTCGATCATCTCGAGGTGACCCGGCCGGAGGCGGCCCTCGCGACTGTCGCGGCGCACCGCGTCGCGTTCGCCACCGCGGGACTTGAGGACGCGTGGGAGCGGGTCGTCGCGCTGGTCGTGCAGCCGGGCGTCGAGTTCGGGCACGACAGCGTCGTCGAATACCGGCCCGAGCGGGCCGCGGCGCTCAGCGCCGCGATCCGGGCCGTGCCGAATCTGGTCTACGAGGCCCACTCGACGGACTACCAGTCTCCCCGCGCGCTTGCGGATCTGGTCCGCGACCACTACGCGATCCTGAAGGTGGGTCCCGCGACGACCTTCTCGCTGCGCGAGGCGCTGTGGGCCCTCGATGCGATCGTCGCCGAACTGCATCCGGCGGGCACGGCGCGCAACCTGCGCGCGACGCTGCTCGCGGCGCTGCACGCAGACCCGAGCCACTGGCGCGCGTACTACGAGTCGTCCGGCACGGCTCTCGACCTGCAGCTGCAGTATTCGCTGAGCGATCGCATTCGCTACTACTGGACCGTCCCGACGGTTCGGGATGCGGTCGAGCGCCTGTTCGCGACGTTCGACGCTGCCCCGGCACCGCTCGCACTGGTCTCCCAGTACCTGCCCTCGACGGTCGACGCGCTGCGCACGGGTCGCCTCCAGCCGCGCGCACGCGACCTCGTGATCCACCACGTCCGTCGCGTCCTCGACGACTACTCCTCTGCCTGCCGATTCCCGGAATCCTGATCCCATGCCACAGCACACCGCCCTGCTCGCCGACTACGCCTCGAAGGGAGGGGAGTGGACTGCCCGGGAAATTGCCCAGCAGCCCGCAGTCTGGGCCGAGACCCAGGCGAGCGTCGTCGCGCTCTCGCAGGCTGCCCGGGGCTTCCTCGCGCCGCTGCTGGTGCGCCCGGACCTGCGCATCATCCTGACCGGCGCCGGATCATCGGCGTACATCGGCCAGTGCCTGCTCCCGGAGTTCCTGGGGGCGCTCGGCCGGCGCGTCGAGACTCTCGCGACGACCGATCTCGTCGCCTCGCCCGCGCAGTACTTCCAGCGCGACGTCCCGACGCTGCTCGTCTCGTTCGCCCGCTCCGGCAGCAGCCCCGAGAGCCTTGCTGCCGTCGACCTCGCCGATCGCTTCGTCGCTGACTGCCATCACCTCGTCGTGACCTGCAATGCCGACGGCGAGCTGCGCCGCCGCCTGGAAGGCCGGCCGAACGGCTTCGTCGTGCTGCTCCCGCCCGCGACCCACGACCGTGGCTTCGCGATGACCTCGAGCTTCAGCTCGATGCTGCACGCCGCGCGGGTGCTGCTCGTGCCCGGAGTGGCGGCGGACGCGGCGTCGCGCCTCGGCCGGGCCACCTCGCTGCTGCTCGAGCGCGAAGTTTCGCGCATCGAAGCCATCGCGCAGAGGCGCCACGCTCGCACGGTCTACCTCGGCAGCGGTGGTCTCGGTGGTCTCGCCAACGAGGCGGCCCTCAAGCTGCTGGAACTCTCCGACGGCGCCATCGCGGCGCTCGCCAACACCTCGCTCGGCTTCCGGCACGGTCCCAAGACCTTCGTCACGCCGGGCACGCTCGTGGTCCAGTTCGCCTCCAACGACCCCCTCGCGCGCCGCTATGACCTCGATCTCGTGCGTGAGCTGTGCAGCGACGGCATCGCCGCGCGCGTCCTCGTCCTGAGTGCGCAGCCGGTCGCGATCGCAGGGTGCGACGTGGTCAACGTGCCCGGCCTCGAGGCCGCAACCGACGCCGAACTTGCGTTGCCGTATGTCGCGTGGGCCCAGCTCTATGCATTCCACTGCTCGCTCGCGCTCGGATGCCGGCCAGACAGCCCGAGTGCGGCGGGCGTCGTGAATCGGGTCGTGCAGGGCGTGACGATCTACGCTGCGGAGGGCTGAGCCGATGTTCCTCGGCATCGACGGTGGCGGCACCAAGACGGCGTTCCTGCTGCTCGACGGCGAAGGGCGCGAACGGGCCTCGGCCGAAGGCGGGAGCAGCTACCACCCGCAGGTGGGCCTCGATGGGGTGCGGGCCGTGCTCGAGGCCGGCATCCGGGAGGTCCTCGCACGGGCGGGCGTGCCCGTGTCGGCGGTCACCTACGGGTTCGTCGGCCTGCCGGCGTACGGCGAAGACCCGAACGTCGATCCGCTGCTTGCAACCACGCCGCGCGTGGCACTGCCGCAGGAGCGGTTCCGCTGCGGCAACGACATGGTGTGCAGCTGGGCCGGTGGGCTCGGATGCGAGGATGGGATCAGCGTGATCGCCGGTACCGGCTCGATCGCGTATGGCGAGTACGAGGGACGGACTGCGCGCGCCGGTGGCTGGGGCGAGGTGTTCGGGGACGAGGGGTCCGCCTACTGGATCGCGCGGGAGGGCCTGGGGCTATTTTCCCGGATGAGCGACGGGCGCTGTGCGCCGGGCCCGCTCCTCGATCTGGTCCGGCTTCACTACGATCTCAGGCAGGACCTCGACCTCGCGGGGCTGATCAACGATCCGGCCTCCGCCGCACGGACGGCGCTCGCGCAGCTGTCCCGGTTGATTGCCGCCGCCGCCGCCGCGGGCGATGCCGCCTGCCTCGATCTCTACGGACGGGCGGGTCTGGAGCTTGCGAGCCTCGTGCGTGCGACGCGAGCGCAACTCTCGGTCCCCGACTCGGTGCCGCTGGCCGTGTCGTATTCCGGGGGCGTGTTTTCGACCGGTGCGCTGCTGGTCGAGCCCTTCGGCGCTGCACTGGCCACGGCCGGCACGGCGTGGCGTTTGCAGGCACCCCGCTTCAGCCCCGTGATGGGCGCCGCCCTCTACGCCGCACGGCTCGCGGGCGTCCGATTCCCGGCGGACTCGCTCGCGCGGCTCGAGCGGGACGCCCGCGATGGCGCGGGCACATGACTCGGAATTCCTCCCTCAACCTCCACCCGGACCCGGCGTCGCCCGGACCGGCCGACTGGCAAGGACAGGCACCATGAACAAGAACAATGGCAGGGGATCCTGGGCGCGGCGCGGCAGCTGGCTGCTCCCGGTGTCGTGGGCACTCGGCGCGGGCATCGCCGTGGCGGCCGAACCCGGATCCGCGGGACCTTCCCCGCAGCCGCAGGCGACGCTCGATGAGGTGGTGGTGACCGGCATCCGCGCGAGCCTCGAGCGGTCGCTCGACATCAAGCGGGAGTCCGCGATCGTGCTCGATTCCATCAATGCGACCGAGCTCGGGCGATTCCCCGACGATGACGTCGCGGATTCGCTGAGCCATCTGCCAGGCATCACGCTGACCCGCACCACGGGCGGCGAGGGCCAGAAGGTCAACGTGCGCGGCCTCGGCCCCCAGTACAACATCGTGACGCTGAACAACCGTGTGCTCGCGACCGACGACGACGGTCGCGACCTCGCGTTCGACGTGCTGCCCTCGGAAGTGATCTCCGGTGCGGACGTGTTGAAGTCAACGCAGGCCTCCGCGCTCGAGGGCAGCATCGGCGGCACCGTGAACCTGCGTACTGCGAGCCCGTTCGACAACCCAGGCCTGCATGCCGGGGCCCACGCCGAGGGCGGCTACAACTCGATGTCCAAGCTGCACGGCACGAAGTATTCCGCCTTCCTGTCCGACACCAACGTTGACCGGACACTGGGCTTCCTCGTCGGTCTCGTGCATTCGGACAACCACATCCGCACGGATTCGCTGAACGCATACAGCCAGAACATCTACGGCCCGACGACTTATCCGTTCGAGGGCGGGGATGGCGCCATCCCGCTCGCTGCGACGCCGTGCTGCATCACCTTCGGCTCGATCTTCGACAACAAGAAGCGCGATGCGATCTCGGGCAGCCTCGAGTGGCGCCCGAACGAGAGCTTCAAGCTCGTCGCGGACGGGCTGTTCACGCGCCTCAGGGACCCCCAGCTCGGCTACAACGAGTCGTACTACTTCCCGTACGGGACCGACCAGAACGGCAACCCCGCGTGGTCGAATGCGGTCGTCAAGGACGGCATCGTCACCTCGGTGATGGTCAACAACTTCCAGCCCGAGATGGTGAACAACACCATGGACCGCAACGTCGACACCTCGATGTTCGGGCTCAACGCGAGCTGGACGCCGAACGAGCGCCTGACGATCGCCGCGGACCTGTACCACTCCGTGGCGAAGCGGCCGGAGGGCGGTCAGGACACGTTCGTCACTGCGGGGCTTGTCACCGACCAGCCGTATGCCCAGGGCCTGCTCACGATCACGGACGTCCCGAACAGCCTGCCGATCCTCAATGTCGCGATCCCGCCGAGCCAGCTCGGACTCGGCGCATGCCCGACCGGCACGGCCAGCTCGACCAACGCCGGCTACTGCTCGTACACGGCGCTGATGAACTCGGGCTTCCTCAATGACAACAAGTACTGGTCGACACACTACGTTGGATTGAACGGCTACTCCGTGCACGATTCGGTGACGGGCTTCAGCCTCGACGGGTCGTTCAAGGTTGACAAGGGGGCGTTCGGGCTGCTGCGCTTCGGCCTCGGTGGCACCAAGCGCGACAAGTCGCGCGAGGACATCAGCAATGACTGGACCAACGGCTCGGGCCAGTACGGCACGCTCTACCAGACGGCCGGCTGCCCGATCCAGTGCAGCCCGTACTCGTTCGCCTCGCAGGGGTTCAACGTCGTCACGTTCACCTCGCCCCCGAACTTCATGCAGGGAGCCGGTGGTTCGTACCCGACGACACTACCGCAGCTCAACACGAACCAGCTGCTGGCATTCCTCGCGAGCCTCAACAGCAAGCCGAATCCCTACTACTGCCAGACCTATCCGACCGTCTGCCAGGCGCCCTACACGACGTTCAACTTCGCGGACACGCTGCCGCAGCCCAACGCCTACAACTCCTATGAGGTGACCGAGAAGACGCTGAGCTTCTACGTCCAGGCGGATTTCGCGGGCAACGACTGGTCCGGCAACGTCGGCCTGCGCGTGGTCCACACCCAGACCTCGGCCGGGACCGCCGTGGCGGTGCCGACTTCGCTCTGGACACCGACGGTCGTCGGCGCCACGCAGACCTGGAACGTGCAGTACGGGACCTCGCAGCCGATCGGCTCCGATGGCCGCTACACGCTGTTCCTGCCATCCGCGAACCTGAGTTGGTGGGCGATCCCCCAGGCGCTGCAGCTGCGCTTCGCGGCGGGCGAGACGATGTCGCGCCCCGACCTCAACCAGCTCGCGCCGACCTCGAGCAACAACGCCATCAACGGCACGCCTGAGCTCTACTACGGTGGCACGGCGGGCCTGCGGCCGATCAAGGCGTACCAGGCCGACTTCTCCGTCGAGTGGTACTACGCCCCGCATTCGGCCCTGACCCTCGCCCTGTTCGGCAAGCGCATCGTCGATGACATCTACACGGCGACGCAGACCAACGTCGATCTCGGCACGATGCAGTATGTCGGCGGGCCTCCGGGGACCGTGCCCGGCACGCCCTTCCTGTGGACGGTGCAGGCGCCGGCGAACGGCGCCAAAAGCATCTTCACGGGCCTCGAGGTGACCTGGCAGCACATGCTCACCAACGGGTTCGGCACCCACGTGCAGTTCACCAAGACGCGCAGCAAGGGCTACGACCAGTTTGGCAGCTTCGTCGGCGCGATCAACGCCGTGCCGGGCACCACGATCTCGATCGGGCTCATCTACGACAAGGGGCCGCTGAGCGCGGACATCAACTGGGACCACGCCGCCGGCTATACCGCGTACTGCTCGGAGTGCACTGAGGTCCCCGGCTGGCCGGCGGTCAGCGATCCGTTCAACTGGCTGACGGCGAGCGTGCACTGGAAGTTCCGCCGCGGATTCGAGGCGTACCTCGAGGGCAAGAACCTGTCGAACTCCGTCGCGAGGACTTACCTCAACGGGAATCCGCTGCTGCCGTGGGCCCCCGGCCAGCTGGTCGGCCAGTCCACGAGCGGCACCGGTTACGGCTACAGCGCCTACGGCCGCAGCTACGTCGCCGGGCTGTCGTACCGGTTCTGATCCCGAGGACCAGCGCGATGAGGTGTGCCCGGAGGTGCACGCGCACACGAGGCCGGCGGGGTCGTGTGCGCCATCGCGCCGGTATCGATCGCGCCCGCGGGATCGAGCACGGAATGATCTCTCGTTCGAGGTCGCGTTCAGGTGCCCGACGATGGTGCTCGGGCCCCGCGTGCGTGCGCTGCCCGATTCCACCCTTGACCGAGATTCCGCTGGGACGGAGAGGGCTGCCTAGACCAGAGCGGCCTTGAACAGCATGAGCAGCTCGCTCCAGGCTCTCTCCGCCTGATCCTGGTTGTAGACCTGGGAGTCCGGCGGGCACCAGCCGTGCAGCGCGCCCTTGTAGACGTCGATCTCGGCGCGCAGGCGGGCCTTGGCGAACGCATCGCGCAGCACGCTCTTCGCATCCGGCTGCTTCTGGTCGTCGTTCTCGGCGATCGCAATCAGGAGTTGCGCCGTCATCTTCGGAATCAACAGGTGCGGGCTGTCGGGCTTGTCGGTCACGAGCCCGCCCCCATGGAATGTCGCGCCGGCTCCCACGCGGTCGGCAATGGCCGCAGCGGTCCTGAACACGAGCGGACCCCCCATGCAGTAGCCCGTGGTGCCGATCCTCCGCTTGCGATCGGTCGCATCCCGGCTGTCCAGGTAGTCGATGAAGGCCTTCGCGTCGGTGCTGGTGGAGTCCGGGGTCAATGAGTTCATCAGGCCCAGCAGGGTCTGCCGGGTTGGCGGGTCATTGAAGTCGGGATGCTCCGGGGCGGTCGGCGCCCTCTTGACGCGATAGAACGGATTCACCACGAGGACCGAATAGCCGGATTCCGCGAGCCTCTTCCCCATCACGCGAAATGCCGGACGCAGGCCGAAGATGTCCGGCCAGACCAGCACGCCCGGGTGCTTGCCGGCGCTCGGGTGGACAAGGTAGGCATCCGCAATGCCATCCGGCGTCCGGATCTCGACCTCGGACTCCGTCGTCTCGGCCGCGTTGGCCACGGGCGACAACGCCGCCAACAGGGTCGCTCCAAGGGTCATCCCGCCGAATTGCCGGCGCGACAGACTGCGCGATCTGACGTTGTACTCAACCATGTCCGCCATGGAGTCCTCGTCGCACATCGATGTTCTCCCGTGACCGGATGCAGCGTGCGGCCATTATGGCGCCGAGCACAGAGCGTGTGGCAATCGGAACCGTGATCGCAGACGGGCTCCGGGTCGACGGATCACGATGGATCCAGCCGGGGCGTGCTTCCGAGGCCCCGGGGAGCGGGCGATCTAGGGCGTGTGTCTGGTCGGGACGCGACGAGGATCACCTGGTTCTTGCGTGCTTTGCAGGTTCCGCGCCTGAATGCCGCGCGATACCCTGCGGCGTACTGGGCATCACGTGGTTCGCGGCTGGATGTCGTGCTGAAGGCCCGATCAGCACGATCGCGGTTCACCCACGACGCTCGTGTGCCAGAATTCGCGGGTCGAATCGGATGCATGAATCGAGTCCCACCGTGCCTGCACGACGCCTGGAGCGGACTCCTTCGCGGTCCATCCACACGGCCCATCCTCGACCGATCAACGCCGCCGACTGGAGCAACCCATCATGTCCACGCGCAGCAAAGTCGATGCGGCGACCCCCGGCAATCCGCAGGTGACGAAGGTCCATGGCCAGGCGAAAGCCTGGGTGCCCGAGTTCGCGGCACTGCGCACGCTGTGCCTGGGATCGGGCCTCAATGAGTCGCTGAAGTGGGGCAAGGCGTGCTACGACCTGGACAGCAGCAATGTCGTGCTGATCCAGGGCTTCAAGGCGTACTGCGCACTCCTGTTCATGAAGGGCGCGCTGCTCGAGGACAGCGCCGGCGTGCTGGTGCAGCAGACGCCCCACGTCCAGGCCGCGAGGCAGCTCCGATTCGCTTCGCTCACGGACATCCAGCGTCGTCGGTCGATGATCCGGACGTACCTTCGGCAGGCCATCGCAATCCAGAAGTCCGGCGCCACGGTCCGGATGAAGACCGTCGCGGAATTCGACATGCCGGCCGAGTTCAAGTCTCGCCTCGATCGCTCCCCGCGACTCGCCAAGGCATTCAAGTCCCTGACACCCGGGCGGCAGAGGGCGTACCTGTTGTACTTCGGTAGCGCGAAGCAGTCCGCCACCCGGTCCGCGCGCGTCGAGAAGCACGTGGCCAGGATCCTCGACTCGCTTGGCCTCGATGACTGATGCCGGGCGCGCTGCATCGCGCCACCGCTGTGTCCGGATCCATGATCCGGAGGGGCGACGCGGCGGCCCGGGATTCCGCCCGCGATTGAATTGCGCACGGCGCGCGGCCTCGGGCGCGGGCCCTGGTTCATCTTGCGATTCACCTGTGCAAAGCCACTGGAACCCTCGATGAGCCACCCGCTGGGTCGGTCTTCGCGAACGGCGACAGCCTTCGCCTAAAGGTTTCGGTGGACGATCTTGCCTGCGACCCACGTGCGCAGCACCCGGATCGACTTCAGGTCATCCGACGGGATCGTGCGAGGATCACGATCCAGTTCGATGAAGTCTGCGAATTTCCCCGGGGTCAGCGATCCGAGCTGCTGTTCCTGGAACGCGGCATGGGCGCCCGCCAGCGTCATCGCGCCGAGGGCCTCATCGACGCGGAGAGCCTGGTCGGCGTACCAGCCGACGGCCGTGCCGCCCGCCAGCGGCTTGCGGGTCACTGCGAAATAGAGCGTTTGCATCGGCTCCCACGGCTCTCCCGGGAGGTCGGAATTGATGAGCAGGCGTCCACCGGCGTCGAGTACCCGCCGCCATGCGTAGGCGTACCGGATCCGCGTCGGGCCGAGGCGATCTTCCGCCCACCGGCTGTCGCCCACCGCATGGCTGGACTGCATGCTGGAGATCACGCCGAGCGTCGCGGCCCGCGCGTAGTAGTCCGGCAACACCACCTGTGCATGTTCGATCCGCCAGCGATGGTCGGTCGTCGGGCGTGCAGCCAGTGCAGTGCCGTACAGGTTGAGGATGCGATTGTTGCCTTCGTCGCCGATGGCATGGGTGGCCAGCTGGAACCCGCGCGCGAGTCCGCGCTCAGCGAGCGAGGCCACGAGCTCCGGCGCAATGCGCTCGGTCATGTGGGCCGCCTCGGGATGGTCCGCATACGGCTCGGCCAGCAGTGCCGTGCGGGAGCCGAGCGACCCGTCGTAGTAGATCTTGATTGCGCGGATCGTCAGCCAGGCCTGCGGGTCGATCAGCGGCCCGCGTGCGAACCACTCCGTCATGAGTTCCGCATCGTTGCCGTCCAGCATGCCGTAGACGCGAACCGGCAACTGTCCTGCCGCTGCCAGCTCACGGAAGGCCACGACCCGCTCGCGCGGGATTCCGGCCTCGTGGACCGACGTCACGCCCACCTTTGCCAGCGCGGTCAGCCCTGCAATGATGTTCTTCTTCATCTCCGCGACGGATTCGACGGGGACACGGGAGTTGACGAGCTGCTGCGCGAGGGTGAGCAGCACGCCCGTGGGCTTGCCGTCCGGTCTGCGCAGGATCTGCCCCACGACGGGATTCGGGGTTTCGGCGTCGATGCCGGCAATTTCGAGCGCACGCCCGTTGTAGAACCCGGCAAACCCGTGCAGGGAATCCAACCGCACCGGGTTGCGTGGAAAGGCCCGATCCAGCGCCGCACGGTCTGGATACCCAAGCGAGGCCCACATGCCTTCGTCCCATCCGGCGCCGACGAGCCACTCGCCTGGCGCGGGATGCGGATAGAAGGACTTGAGCCTCGCCACCATCTCGTCCACCGTCCGCGTGCCATTCAGGACGGCCTTGCGGCGATCCTGGCCGAGCTGGTAGCTGTGCGCGTGCGAATCGATGACGCCCGGCATCACGGTGCGTCCGTGCAGGTCGTGACGGCGGGCGTTGGGGTAGGCGCGTTCAAGGTCAGCCCGCGCGCCGACAGCGATGATCCGGTCGTTCTGGACCAGCATCGCCTGTGCCTGCGGCACGTGCGGATCGACGGTGATGATCGCCCCACCCACCACCAGCACGTCGGTGCTCACCGCCAGGGCGGGCGTGAGCGCGATGAGCAGCAGGAGCAGGAACGAAGGCAGGGGAGGGGCGCTGCGTGCAGGTTTCATGGGCGGCGGGTTTCCCTCTGCATCCCGTGTAGAGTAAGCCGGCGACGAGCGCCATGCGGTCGGCGAGTCGTCGGGTGAAGTATAGCGTCGAACCGCGCATGCGGCCGCGCGCCACGCTTCGAGTCCTGTCGCATCCGGCTTCCTGGCGAGGGACGTTGCCGTCCTCGAACCTTGCCGGTGATCCCTCGGGCCAGCTCCAGCGGGCTGACTCGATAGGATCGAATTCGCAGATCCAAGAGGTCGGTTCAATGCGTTCAGTAGGACAGCGGCGATCGAAGGTTCTGCTCGCACTGCTCGCGGTGGGGCAAATGTCCGCCGCACTGGCACAGGACCTGGTGTCCGTGGCGCCGGCGCTGGCGAAGGTCGAATACGAGGATGCGCGCGTGCGGGTCACGCGGCTGCACATCCCGGAGCACGCCACCGTGGCCATGCACGACCGTCCCCGGCGAGTCGTGGTTTCACTGACGGCCAACGACGTGAAGCTGACCCGTGCCGACGGGACGGTGAGCGAGACCCGCACCGAGGCCGGCAACGTCGCGTGGAGCGAGCCGACCGTGCGCAGCGTGCTGAACCTCGGTGGTCCGCTCGAGAACATCGTCGTCGAGCTGAAGCAGGCGGACCAGCCTGGGATGCCGGTCGCGGCACCGCCGACGGTTCCGCCGACCGATTACCTCAGCGACCCGCTGCACCGGTGGGCGCTCGAGAACCAGTACGTGCGCGTCTACGACGTGCGCATCCCGCCGGGGGAGACGACGACGTTCCATCGCCATGCGTACGACCAGGTCGTCATCTATGCGTCCGGCGGGCTGGTGTCCGGCCAGGTGGAAGGACAGCCGTGGAGTAAAGCCGAGGTCATCGCACCGGGCGGGGTGTCCTATTCAGCCCATGCGACCAAGCCGATGACGCACCGCGTGCGCAATGACGGCAAGGCGGAGTACCGCGTCGTCGTCGTGCAGTTCCTGAAGTAGCGCTCGCGCGGGTCCCGCGCCGTGTACTGGCGCCTGCGCGCGGTGTCCGGCGCAACCTGCCGCGGACCTCGCACGCGGTCTCGCCCCTGGCGCCGCGGCGGACGGATCCAATGATGCGGCGCCGCAACGACCAAATTCGGGTGCCGGCCGTGCCGCGGTCAATCCGGGGTCCTGGCCCCGGCGCCGCAGGTCCCGTCTCCGCCCGTGATTTCCACGTCCGGGCGAAACCCCAGTGATATGGTTTCGGACAGCCGCCGACGGCATCTTCACTGCGAGGTGGGTCGAGCCCGGAGAGCCCTGTGTCGGGCCAGGGGGCGCGTCCCGGCTGGGAGGAGAACCGGCCGCGTGTCGGGTTCCGGTGTGTCGGACGACGAGGTCTGGCGGAGGATTCAGGGAATGATCGGAGCTTCACGATGGCATTGATCCACGGCCGCCGGGACGCATCGCCGGGGTGCGGCCGATTCGTCCTCGCGACGCTGGCGACCCTCGTGCTGTCCGCCTGCGGCGGCGGCGGAGGTTCGCCGGGCCAGCCTGTCGCCACCTTCAGCGTCGGCGGCACCCTGACCGGGCTCGTCGGCGGCCAGCAGGTCACCCTGCGCAACAACGGCCTGGATCCGCTGGTGGTCGTTGCCGATGGTTCGTTCACGTTTTCGGAGCCCGTGTCGGGCGGCGGTGGCTATGGCGTCACCGTCGACGTCCAGCCGAGCGGTGGAACCTGCACGGTCACCAACGGTGCCGGTACGGGCCTCCATGCCAACGTGACCAACGTGACGGTCAGTTGCACGCCACACTCCTACGCGGTGGGCGGCACGCTCACAGGCCTCGGCAGCGGCCAGCAGCTCACGCTCCAGGACAACGCGACGGATCCACAGGTCCTGGCCGCCGACGGCGCATTCGCATTCCCGACATCGATGGTGTTCGGAAGCACGTACAGCGTGACCATCACCGCGCAACCGGGCGCGTCGAGCCAGCAATTCTGCAACGTCGCCAACGGCCACGGAATGCTGTCCGGCCCGGTCACGAACGTGAACGTCAGCTGCAACACGGAAGTGGTCCTGCGCGGATTCGCGACGGCCGATAGTGCCGGCGGGCTGTATCCGGTCAGCGGCCTGACCGCGGACAGCGCCGGGAACTTCTACGGCACGACGATGAACGGCGGTACCGGCGGCGCCGGTGTCATCTACAGGCTCACGCCCTCGCCAGGCGGGGGTTACGCCGAAACGATCGTGTACGACTTCGGGGGCGGCAATGGCCTCGCGGGCGGCCTCTACCCCTACGGCAACGTCGTCCTCGATGCTGCAGGCAATCTCTACGGCACGACGCTCAACGGCGGCGTGAACAGCTTCGGCATCGTCTACAAGCTCTCTCCGGCACCGGGCGGCGGATACGCAGAATCCGTGCTGTACGCCTTCGACGGGAGCACGTACGACGGCGGCGAACTGGTCGGCGGACTGGTGCTCGACGGCGCGGGCAACATCCTTGGGGTGAACCAGGTCGGCGCCGGCCATGGGTACGGCTGCGTATTCGAACTCTCGCCGGCCGCGGGCGGGGCCTACTCGCTGTCCATCGTGTACAGCTTCACGGGTGGCACCGACGGCGGTACGCCCCTGGCCGGCCTGATCATGGACGGCGCCGGCAACCTGTTCGGTACGACGAGCGGCAGCTACCTGACGAGCTGGTTTGGCGCCGTGTACGAGCTGACGCCCACCGCGGGCGGCGGATACTCGGAAGTCACGCTGCACACCTTCACCGCGGCCCTCGATGGCGCGGTGCCGTCCGCGGGACTGACGATGGACGGCGCGGGGAATCTGTACGGCACGACCCGGCTCGGCAGTGGCATGGGCGGCAATGGCATCGGCACCGTGTTCAAGCTCGCGCCGTCCACCGGCGGCGCCTACGTGACCTCGATCCTCTACAGCTTCACCGGTGGCAGCGACGGCGCAGCGCCGCTCGGTGGCGTGACGCTGGACAGTGCGGGGAACATCTACGGCACGACGAGCGCAGGCGGCAATCCCAACTGCAACAACGGATGCGGCACCGTGTTCAAGCTCGCTCCGAGCCCGCTCGGCTACACCGAATCCGTGCTGTATCCCTTCCCCGGGGGCAGCCTCGGTGCTGCGCCGATGAGCACGCTGGTCAGGGATGCCCACGGAAACCTGTACGGTACGACCTACAGCAGCCAGGGCGCTGGAGTGACCGGCGGCGCGGACGCCGGGAACGTGTTCGAGATCCTGGTGCCCTGAGGCGAGCGCCGAGTGCCCGCGTGGGTCGCGATGCGCTGGACGATGCAGACCGGAATCGTGGATGGATCGATGACCTTGAGTCGCGGCGCCTGAAATCATGGGATCGCATTCGGCCACGATCCGGGTGCGACTCGCGGCCAATTCACACGGCAGGCCCGGACCTGCGCCACTTTCATCTCGGAGACGTTGCAATTGCCCCTTGAAGTCGACTCGAAGCCGAACGATCAACATCGACGGGAGGCCGCAGCCAATCGTGTCGGAGCCCGAGCCCACCTGACCGCGCGACCGGGAGCGACAGCGCTCACGATCCCCCGATGCCGGGTACGCCGTCGGTTCGTCGGTCCCGTGGCCTGCCTGGTCGCCATGGGCCTGCTGCTCGCAACCGGGGATGCTGCGCGGGCATCCTGCAAGACGCTCCTACCCGACGCAGACCTGCGGGATCTCGACGCCAGCGCCGACGTCGATTCGGGGAAGGCCATTGCGGGGGCCCGGGCACGACTCGCGCCGGAAGGGCCAGCGAACGGATTCCGGAACGCCGAACTCTACGCCATCATCGCCGATGCCAACGATACGACGGGCAACGACACCGAGGCGCGTGCCGCCGTCGCGGCCGGCCAGCGGAACCTCGCGCCGCTGCCACCGAGCGCAGCCGGGCAGGCGCTGGCACTGCGGCTCGCGCTCGTGGCTGCCGATGCCTCGGAGAGCACGGATAGCCTGACGGAGTCCCTGCAAGCGCTCAACGACTGGGAACCGCGCCTTGCGCCCCGATCCTTGAGTCACGCCTGCCTGCTGCTGGTCCGCAGCCGGGTGCGCGGTCGCCTGACCCAGCACGAGCTGGCGGCCAAGGACGGACTGCTCGCATACCAGACGGCCGTGAACGCAGGCTCGGGCGACGCCATTGCCGAAGCAGCGTATCAACTCAGCATGACGTTTCGCCGCGCCGGCCTGTTCGATGACGCGCGGCGCTGGGCGGACGAGGTGATCGCATACACGCGGGAGCGCAAGCAGTCCGCGGCGCTTGCAAACGCGCTCTGGGAAAAGGGCGTGATCCTCGGCGAGATGGGCGACGCGAAAGGTGCGCTACCCCTGTTGGAGGAATCCAGGCGGCTCTCGGTCCAGCTGAAGGACGACGTCAGCATCGCGTTCACGGACCACGAGCGCTGCACCGACCTGCTCGCGTTGAAGAAAATCGAGGAAGCCGTCGTTGCGTGCCAGGACACCGAACGGGCCTTCAGGGCGGCCGGACGCCTGGACCAGGTCGCCGCATCCCAGACCCAACTCGCCCGGATCGACCTGATCCGCGGCCACCCCCAGATCGCCGTGGCCCGGCTGCAGGAGGTGCTGAAGGATGGCGGGAAGGACATCCCGCCCACGTTCCTCCCCGCGACGTACCGGACCCTTTCCGACGCGTTGGCGCGGAGCGGGCGCGCGGCAGATGCGCTCGCGGCACTGCAACGGTATTCGCAGCTCACGGAAGCCGCGGACCAGCGGCGGCAGAGCGTAGGCGCGGCCGTTCTGAATGCGCAGCAGCAATCGGAGTTCCATGATCGGGAGCGCCAGGCGCTCAGCCGCGAGATCGCGGCTGAGCGGGAGCGCAACGCAAGCCGGGAATTGAGCCGTCGCCTCGCGATCGGGCTGGCGGTCGCGGCGGTCCTGCTCAGCGTGCTGGTCGGCTACCTGCTCGTGGCCTCGCGCCGCCACGCCAGGGAGCTGCGTCGCAGGGAGACGATCCTGCGGGAGACGTCGGACAACGCACCGGACGCCCTCGTGCTGCTCGACGCCGTGGGCCGGGTCCGCTTCGCCAACCGCAGCCTCTTCGGCGTGGGCTCGACGCCGGAAGTCGGCCAGCCGCTCGTGGACTGCGTGCCCCCCGAGGTCCGCCTGGCCATCGCGGGGGCGGTCAGGGAGCTGGTCGAAGAGCGGCGCCGGGTCTCGATCGCCGTCAGCTTGCCGGCCAGCGCCGAGATCCGTGAGTTCGAAGTGTGCGGGGTCCCGATCGTCGAGGACGGCCACCTGCTCGGCGGCACGCTGCGGGCAAGCGATGTCACCGAGCTGCGAATGATGGAACGCCGGGTGCTCGATGCCGTGAGCCAGGAGCGCCAGCGGCTCAGCAGCGCGCTCCACGAGGGGCTCGGCCAGGAACTGACCGGGATCGCGCTGCTGCTTCGGACGGCGTTCACGGCCGCGCAGCGCGGGCGCCCGGACGTCCTCGAGCTGATGAACGAGGGCATGGCCCAGGTCGATCGGGCCGTCGCGGCGACGCGCGACCTGGCGCGGGGGTTCTCTCCAGTCCAGATCGAAGGTGGCTCGCTATCCGTGGCGCTCGAGCGGCTGGCGATGGAAGCCCAGGGCCGGCTCCGGATCCGCGTGACGAGCGCGTCGATGCCGGCGGAGATCCGGGCGTCGGACCTCGTCGCCGATCATCTGTATCGAATCGCCTACGAGGCGGTCACCAACGCGGCGCGACACAGCGGATGCGGCGAGGTGAACATCGACCTGCGACGCGAGGGCGGCACGCTCTGCCTGTCGGTGACGGACGATGGCGACGGCTTCGTCGGCCCGGCGGGGCTCGCGGGCGGGTTGGGCGTCAGGATGATGGCCTACCGGGCGCGACTGCTGGGGGGCAGCGTGCGCTTCGAACCGGTTCCGGGCGGCGGCACGCGGGTCGTCACGTCCGTGCCGAGCGACGCCGAAGCCTGAGCGAGGCTCGATCAGGGCAGCCCGCAGCGACGCAGAATGCGACCGAGGTGAGTCAATGACTGGGCATGACCGAGGATCCTTCATGTGCCGAACGACCGTGGCCCTCCGGGTGTTCTGGAAATTGCCGTGCCAATCCGGCCTGGATCGTGCCGAGGCGCGGCCGCGGGGCGAGCGCCTCCTCGCCGTGGTTCCGCTCGGATTGGCCCTGGTGGCGGGTGCCGCGCACGCGGCCGCGCCGGAACCGCAGTGGCTGGTCGACGCCCGGGCGAAGGAGGGCGTGCTGGTCGCGCCGCACCTCGTCACGAGCGCCGACAAGTCGATCAGCTTTTCGGTTCCGGCGCCGATGACCGGGGCGCTGGCCGAGGACAAGGATGCGTACACCGCGGTTCTGACGCTCGCACCCGGCATCACGGGCGAATGCGTGATCCTCAAGACCGACGTCGACCCCGCGGCATTCCTGCGGGCCACGGCGCGCATCACCTTCACCGACACGATCGAGAAGGTGCACGGCAAGATCGAGATGCGCGCCGTCGAGCACGTCGATGCGGGCATGGCGGGACCGACGCCCTACCTCAGCGCCAGCTGGATCTATCGGGCCAACGACGGGACGGGTGCCCGGATCGGGGGATTGCGGCAGTACGTGGGGCGCCATGCCGGTCACTCGACCTATTGCGCCCTGAACGACATTGGCTACGCAGAGACGTTCGCGAAGGTGGCACTGGCCGTGATCGGGTCGCTCAAGGCCAGCGACGACCCGCCTGCGCCGTACTTCGAGGAGATCAGCGTCGTCAGCATCGGAGATGCCCGGGTCGGCTTCGGTTCCATCGAGATGCATCGCGACGCCGACGGCGACACGAAGAGCGTCGAAAACGAGGCGATGATCGTGCCGGGTGGCGCGGGCGAGCCGCAGACATTCGATTCGGTGACCACGGCCTGGGTCACGCCGGCGGGGGCGCTGATCAACCTGAAGAAGGTGTCTGTCAACAACGGCGAGGTCGAGATCAACCTCGACCTGCAACACGCGCAGGACACGGGATGGGTCTTGTCAGGGAAATTCAAGTCCAAGGACGTGCAGGCGGCGTTGCCCGCGGCGGCGCCGAGCACGTGGGTGACGCAGACGAATCTCCGGCGGGAGCTGCTTGCGCGGGAATCGCCGATTGGGGCCGAAGCGGTCCGCACGGATTGGTTGTCGGCGAACCCCGGCGAGTTCACGACGACGACCGTGAAGGTGCTGGCCGCGATCGATGCGAACAGCTACCTCGTGAGGGAGACGTTCGGACCAGCGTCGATGGACCTCGCCGTCGATCGCAAGTCCGGCCAGTCGTTTCGGGGCACGATGGAGATGGGTCCGGTGAAGGTCACGGCGACGCGGGTGTTCGTGCGGGGATCGCCGTAGGGTCCATGTCCATCGTCACCCGTCGCGCAGTCGTCCACTTGCGGGCACTGCTGCTGGTGTTCTGCGTGGCGTTCGGCCACGCGGCCTCCGGGCAGAGCCTCTTCGTCATCCCGACGGACTCCCCGACGGGGCCGGGCGTCGCGGACGAGCAGCCGCTGCTCGTGTCGCTGCACCTGCGCGAACCCGCCGCACTCGCGAAAGTCCTCGACGTCCCGGCGCCGGTGGCCGGGGCGGACGTGCTTCGATACGTGATGCAGGACTATCCGGCGATCAGCCCCGGGACGAAGCGTGCCTGGAGCGAACCGTCGTTCGTCGTGGATTACCTGGACCCGTCGGTCACGGCACTGGGCCGCGAATTCGCGACGGCCCGTGCTGAATCGGGGGCAGTGGGCCCGCCGACGCCGGGCGACCTCGTGCGGTTCGTCCATGGCGTGATCAGGGGCTCCCGCGACCGCGGATTGGACGTGGCGTCCGAGATCGCGGCGATTCGCCTCGGAGACTGCAAGAACTACGCCGTGCTCACCGTTGCGCTGGCGCGCGCAGCAGGCGTGCCCGCGCGCGTCGTGTTCGGAATCGTGTTGCTGCGGTTCGACACTCGGTACGGTGCATATGGGCACGCGTGGGCCGAGGTCCTGGTGGACGGACGCTGGGTCGCGGCGGACGCCGCGCTCACGGCGGAACACGCTCGCGTCCGGTACCTGCCCTTCGGCGTGCTCGAGAACGAGGGCATGGGGTACGCGCTGGATGCGGCGCGACTGACGCCGGTGTGGGTCCAGCGCGTGGAAGTGCTGGGCGCCGCCTCCACCGGGTCCCCGTTGCCGCAGTCGCCGCGAACCGGCGTGCCCCGGTTCGTCTTGCGCTAAGCTGCACAGGCGCACATCGGTCGGGGCGCGCCGAGGCGGGACGTGACTCCAGTGGAACGCAACGAGCCGACGCTTCGACAGGCCTTCGAGCAACTGCTCGCCGGACGGGTGGACCGCCGAGAGTTCATGCGCATGGCCGCGGGCCTCGGCGTCTCCTCGGCAGTGGCCGCCTCGATGGCCGGCGTCGGCGCCGATGCGCTCGCATCGGGGGACGCACGCCAGCGGGCGACCGGACGCCGCCCCAATATCCTGCTGATCCTCGCCGACGACATGGGCTTTGCCGACCTCGGGGCCACGGGGTCCGAGATCCGCACGCCGCACATTGACGGCATCGCCCGCCGCGGCAAGCTGTTCTCCTCGCTCTACAACTGTGGACGCTGCTGCCCGACGCGGGCCTCGCTGCTGACCGGCCTCTACCCCCACAAGGCTGGTGTCGGCCACATGGGCGCGAACCTCGGGACCCCCGCCTACCAGGGGCACCTGCGCAACGATGCCGGGACGATCGCGGAACTGCTGCGTCCCTCGGGATACCGCACGCTGATGGCCGGGAAGTGGCACGTCGCCGGAGACTTTTGGGCCCGGCTCGTCGACACCTGGAAGGTCGGCGACGTCGATCATCCGACGCCGCGCCAGCGTGGCTTCGACCGCTTCTACGGGATCATCGACGGCACGATCAACTACTTTTCCCCGTGGTACATCATGGAGAACGACCGGAAGGTCGAAGTGCCGCCGTCGGATTTCTACTTCACCGATGCGATCACCGACAAGGCGATCGGGATGATCGAAGAGAGCGTCCGGGACGACAAGCCGTTCTTCATGTACCTCGCCCATTGCGCCCCGCACTGGCCTCTTCAGGCGCATCCGGAGGACATCGCGCGCTACGAAAGTACCTATGCCCGGGGCTGGGATGCCACGCGCACCGCGCGGCACGAGGAGATGCTGTCACGCGATGTCCTGCAGCATCGCTGGGCGATCTCGCCCCGCGACGCCGATGCACCACCCTGGGCGCGCGCCGGGAACCACGACTGGGAAGCGCGGCGGATGGCGGTCTACGCGGCGATGGTCGACCGGATGGACCAGCAGATCGGCCGCGTGCTCGACACACTGCGCCGGCTCGGGCAGTTCGACGACACGCTCGTGCTGTTCCTGTCGGACAACGGCGGCTGCGCGGAGCTGATGCGCGAGGACGGCTGGGCGAAGTTCTATCCGGACATCACGAATGACGGCAAGAAGATCACGCTCGGGAATCGCCCGGACATCATGCCGGGCAGCGCCCAGACCTACATGAGCTACGACCTGCCGTGGGCCAATGTGTCGAACACGCCGTTCCGGCTGTTCAAGCACTGGGTGCACGAGGGCGGCATCTCGACGCCGCTGCTGGTGCAGTGGCCGGCTCGGTTCAGCGCCGGCGGCGTCGCGCACCAGCCGTGCCACGTCGTCGACGTCCTGCCGACGATCCTCGAGGTCGCGGGCGTGAAGTATCCCGCCGAGCTCGGCGGCCATGCGCTGCAGCCGCTCGACGGCGAGAGCCTGGTGCCGCTGATGGAGGGCCATCGGTGGACCCGCTCCCAGCCGATCTTCTGGGAGCACGAGGGGAATGCGGCGGTCCGCCACGGCAACCTGAAGCTCGTGCGCAAGTTCAACGAGCCCTGGGAGCTCTACGACATGGAGGTCGACCGCACCGAGCTCCACGACCTCAGCCATGGCAACGGACGCAAGCTCGGTCGCCTCGTGGCGGACTACCAGCGCTGGGCGGATTCGGTCGGGGTCGTCGACTGGAACATCCAGCAGCCGAAGCTGCGGGACGCGTGGCAGATGAAGGACGAGCACGGCTGACGGGCCACGCCGTGCCCGGGCGCGCGCCCGCATTCAGGTTGGCGGTACGTCCGCCTGGGCCTCGGCCTGAAGCCATTCGATGAATGAGGCGAGCGCGGGACTCGGCCGCTTGTGCGACGGGTGCAGCGCGTAGTACGCAAATCGCGCCTTCAACGCTGGCCCCGGAAGCCGGGCAACCCGTCCGTCGCGCAGGTACTCCGCGCCGATGCGGGACCGGATCAGTGTCGCGCCGAGCCCCTCCACGACGGCGCGGATCGAATCGGTCGATTCCGTGAAGATGTGCATCGGCGGTATCCCGGTGGCGCGCACGCCCGCGGCCCGGAACCAGTCGGGCCACCCCTGCAGGCCCATGTCGTGCACGAGCGGCAGGCGCAGGATGTCAGCGGGCGTCCTGACGGACGCGAACCCGGGCAGCGCGGGTGCCGCCACCGGCAGCAGGTGTTCGTCCATCAGGAAATGGGACGTGAGTCCGGGCCAGTGACCGACGCCGTAGCGGATCGCAACGTCCGGTCCCGACTCATCGAAGCGGGACAACGCGATGCTCGTCTCGAACCGGAAGCGGATCTTCGGGTGCCCGGACGTGAAGCGCGCGAGGCGCGGCAGCAGCCAGCAGTACGTCAGCGAATGCAGCGTGGCGACCGTCAGCGTCGTCATACCCCGTGTCGGCGCACGGAACGTGCTCGCCACGGCCTCGATGTCGGAGATCGCGGAGCTCGCGGCATCGGCGAGCGCCCGTCCGCTCGGCGTGAGGATGACGCCCCGCGCATGGCGCTGGAACAGGGAGACGCCGAGGGTCCGCTCGAGCTGGCGGACGTGGTGGCTGACCGCGCTCGCGGTCAGGTGCAGCTCATCGGCGGCATGCGCGAAGTTCTGGTGGCGGGCTGCGACCGCGAACACGCCAAGGGAGGGCAGGGACTGGGGTCGGAAGGTCATGACTGAGCCACAAGCAGGATTTGTGTCTGGGCGGAAAAGTATGCGCTTCTCGACCCGTCCGGAAAAGCGACAATGGCGCCACGAAAGCAGGAATCGGCGCTCCAATCCAGCCACCGGTTCCCAGCTTCGCGACCCTGCCGTTGCCACTGCCGGGCGACTGCCACGAGACGCAAATCCGTCCCGGGCAAGGCGCACGGCGGGCGCCGGTCACGGGTGCCGCCCGGACTCGACACCAAGGACCGTCATGAGCCAGCCCAATGCCGCCGCCGTCCGCCTTCCCGAGCCCGCGACCCCGGTGGATTCGGTGGCCGGTTGGATCACTTCGCTGGAGATCGGCCTACTCGGCGCGATCTGGGGCGGGTCGTTCCTGTTCATGCGCGTCGCGGCGCCGGCCTTCGGCGTGTTCGCGCTCGTCGAGGTCCGGCTCGCGCTCGGGGCACTGATCCTCCTGCCGTTCCTGTGGCAGGCGAGGGCGAAGTTCACGCCGGCGCTCTGGCTCCGCCTCGCCGGCATCGCGGCCATCAATTCCGCGATCCCGTTCTCGCTGTTCGCCTGGGCCGCGCAGCGCGCGCCGGCGGGCATCGGCGCGATCACCAACTCGATGGCGGTGCTGTTCACCGCGCTCGTCGCCTACCTCATGTACCGCGACCCGATCGCGCCGCGCCGGGCGCTCGGGCTCGTCGCCGGCTTCATCGGCGTCGTGGTGCTCGCGAGCGGGCGGATGGCCGGGGCGAGCGTCGGACTTGCCGCGCTCGCCGGGACGATCGCCGCATGCCTCTACGGGATCGGCGTCAACCTGATCCGCCGCTACCTCGTCGGCATCCCGGCGAGTGCACTGGCAGCCGCGACGCTCGTGTGCGGCACGGTGCTGCTGCTGCCGTTCGCGGTGTTGACCTGGCCCACGCAGGCGATCGCCCCCACGGTCTGGCTCAGTGCCATCCTGTTGGGCGCGGTCTGCACCGGGATCGCCTTCACGCTCTACTACCGGCTGATCCATCGGATCGGCGGGACGCGGGCGGCGTCCGTGACCTACCTCGTACCGCTGTTCGGGCTCGTCTGGGCGTGGTTGTTTCTCGGCGAGGCACCGACGCTGACGATGGCGCTGGCTGCGGCGATGATCCTCGGTGGCGTCGCGCTCAGCCAGTCGAGCGTCGCCGGACGCCGCTGATGCGCGTCGTACTCCTCGTGGCGCTGCTGGCGTGCGGCGTGGGCGACGTCCGCGGCGCGGAGGACGGCCAACCGGCTGCTGCGACCGATCTGCCAGCGCCCCCGGCGTCCGCGACGAAGCCCTTGTCGCGAGAGGCCTGGTGGACCGGCTCCCTGCTATCGGCCTCGGCCGGCACGATGCCGGTCGGTCACTGGCTCGTCGAGCCGTACGTCGTCGACTCGCACGTCGACGCGGCCTTCGACGCCGACGGCCACCGGCACGAGGTGTCGTCCGTGGTCCGGGACTTCACCGCGGCCTACGTGATGTATGGACTCGCCGACGGCGTGTCGATCGGGGTGCAGCCGCGAGCGCTACTCGGCGCCCGGAATTCGGGGGACCCCTCGTCCAGCGCTGCCGTGGGCGATCTGACGCTGATGCTGCAGGTTCGACTGTCGCGGTCCAGTCCCGGCAGCTGGCGGCCCGCCACGTCCATCGTGCTCTCGGAGACGTTGCCGACCGGCCGGTACGACCGACTCGGCGCGAGCGCGGTCAGTGCGAGTGGAGCCGGCGCGCATCGCACCGATCTCGGCTTCTATGCGCAGTCGGTCGGTGACGTGCTCGGCAGCCATCCGCTGCGGGCCCGTCTCAACGCGACGGTGGGCTGGTCCGACCATCCCGATGTCGTTGACCTCAGCGTCTATGGCACGCCGCAGGGATTCCGGGGGCACGCGCGCCCGGGGCGATGGGTGTCCGTGGACACGGCGTTCGAATTCAGTGTCTCGCGGCAGTGGGTGCTGGCGCTTGACCTCGTCTACCAGGGCCAGGCATCCACGATCGTCGAGGGACAGGTCGGGACGGGCTCGGATCGCATCCGGACGACCGACGGCACGAGTCGCGCATGGGCGGTGGCGCCGGCCGTCGAGTACAACTTCAACGCCAGGTTCGGACTGATTGCAGGCTACAAGGCGACGCTCGCCGGGCGCAACGCGACGGCCGATCGGACCGGCGCGATCGCACTGAACATGGTCTTCTGAACTGGTCTCGGTGGGGCCGGGACCCGAAATGCGTCCTCGATACCGGGCGCACGTGCCGATCGCGTGCTCTTTGCCAACGATCCGCCGACTGCCTGCGTGACGCGCCAGCACGAAAGTGACATCGCACACGACATCGTCCACGAAGGGTTCTGCAGACGTAAGCATGTGGCTGTGCCGGGCGCGCGTCCAGGTTGCCGGTGCCGACCGAGCGGAGTAGCGTTGATCGGGACCATGACGGCGACAGGGATGTCCCAGATGCGGACCGGAGCGATGCTGATCGAGGCAATGCATTGCAGGCGCGCCGGTGGCCGCAACCCGCCTCGCGCGTCGGGCCGCCTCGCCGCCCGGGTCGCGACCACACTGATCGTTGGTGCCCTGGTCTGCCTGCACGCCGGGGTCGCAAACGCCAAGGACACCAGCTCGGCGATTCCCGCCGAGTTCGCCGATGCCACGGCGATGGCCGAACGGGAGGGTCGGGCGCTCCATGACGCCGACCTGGCTGGTGCCGTCGCCGCGGATTCGGCGGTGGCCTCGGCCCGAAGCCTCATCCACAACTGGTGCGACCTCACCTACAAGTCGATACCCGTCACCGAGGACGGGACGACGCGGCTCTATTTCATTGGCAGTGACGCCAAGAGTCGCGGGGTCGCTGTCGGTCGCCACTTCCGCGTCGACGGCGATCGCGTGCTCGACTCGACCGTCACCTGCCTGACGCTGGTCCCGCCTCCGGCCAGCGCTCGGGAAAGCGCGATGTTCGTGACACACCTGCTGACGCTCACGCCGACGGAATTCCACGTCTACCTGTCGCTGCGCGAGCATCGGCCGCTGTACGTCGGCACCCGGACAGCGCTCTGGTCCGTCGCGGAGGGCCGGATCCGCTACGTGAAGCCGATGCAGACGGACGCCAAGGGCCCGGTGGCGCCTGCACCTGCACCTGCGCCCGTGTCCGCGCATCCGGTCGATCCCCGGGGCTGCCCGATGCACGGTGACACGGAAGCGGCCAGCTGGGACGCGGACTGCGCGTCGGCAATCGGCCGAGCGACGGACCCCAAGCAGAAGGCGACGCTGCTGTATCGGCGCGGCTACGTGCACAACGGACGCGAGCATTACGCCGAAGCGCTGCGCGACCTCGATGCCGCCTGTGCGCTGGTCCATGACGATCCCGTGTACCTGCATGAACGCGCGTACGCTGAGAACGCCATCGGCGCCTATGCTGCGGCGCTCGCCGACCTCGATGCGCAGGCTCGCCTGCAGCCTGCTGAGCCTTCCGCCTACAAGGAGCGAGCCTTGTCGCGACATGCGCTCGGCGACATGGAGGGCTCGTTGCAGGATCGGCGTCATGTCGTCGAGCTGCTGCCCTGGTCCGCGGATGCCCTGCTCGGGCAGGCCGAGGCCCACCTGTGGGTCGGTGAGCTCGACCAGGCCCGCCTCGACGTCCAGCAGGCGGCGAAGCGGGCCGGGACGGATCGCAGCGATGCAACGACGGAAGCGGTCGAGCAGGTGCAGGCGCGCGTTCGGGCCTGGTCGGACCACGCGCCCGGTCCGGATCCCGGTGCGAACTGCCGCAGAGCCGCGCGCCCGCTCGATGATGCTTCGCCGACGCTCGTCGGCGACTGCACGGCCGAGTTCTTCCGCGCGACGACGGGGCCAGAGAAGGCCGCCGCGCTCACCAACCGGTCGATCGGCTGGATCCGCCGGCAGAAGTCGCGGCCGGGCCCGGACGCGCTCGATGACGCCCTGCTTGCGTCCGTGCTGGATCCGGGCAATGCCGACGTGCAGAGCAACTACGGCTATGCACTCCTCCTGCGGGGGCGGGACGACGAGGCCCGTACGGCCTTCGATCGATCGCTTTCGATCCAAAAGGGGTTCGCCCCATATGCAGGTCGCGCGGCCACGCGCCTGCATTCCGGGGACCTTGACGGTGCGATCGAGGACGCAACGGCGTCGAACGCCCTGCGGCCGAACATCAATGGCTACCTGACGCTCGGCGACGTCGCGCTGCGGCGCAAGGACGAGCCGGCTGCCCGACGATACTGGTTGGCGGCATACCACCTGGATCCGACCTCGGCCTACGTCCGGGAGCGACTCAGGCAGGTCGGCGTGGAGCAGCCGGAGCGGGAGTGACGGTCCGATCGCGACCGGTCGGGACCCGCCTTGAGTCGCCGCTAGTCGATCACGAGGCGTCCCTGGCGATCCGCGACCCGGATCTCTGCGCGCGTCCCGGCACCGAAGGCGAGGAAGTCCGACTCGATGCCGTCGCTGAAGATCACGCCCTGGTCCGGTGTGAGTGACGTGACCACCAGCGACCGCGCCCGTGGGATCGATCCGCACACGAGTGATGCGCGGGTCGTGTGGCTCGGGAACGGCTCGCGCACGGCGAAGACGAGGTGGTCCGTATCCCAGGGCGTCGCCGCGTAGGGTTTCAGGCCGCGAGCGCCGGACAGCCCCGCGGCAATTCCGGCGGCACCGGCCACCACGCTCTTCATCCAGCCTGTCGAGCCGAGTCCGGTCGCGACGATCATGCCGCTCGAGGACTGCAGCTCGCGATGTTCACCGAGTGCGATCTCGTAGCGTAGCGACGTATGGCTGCGCGGACCGATGAACAGGTCGTTCACCGCATGGAGCTGCTGGCCGTCCGTGAGGCGCGCCACGGCCATCGTCACGGCGCGGGTGCGCTGCTGCTCCCGGATCACGCCCGGGATCAGGGTCGGGAGGTCCGCCGGCCGGAACGGCAGCAGCACGCCATCGTAGCGGTCGGGATCCGGGTTGACGCCCACCAGTGGCTGGCCGTCCAGGTACTTCATCGTGTTCGCGACGAGGCCGTCCTGGCCCAGCGCCACGACGACCTCTTGCGCCCCGAACACGAAGTTGGGCAGGTACGCCCGGTCGAGGAACTGGTGCCGGTGGTGGCCTTCCAGGGCGTCCGCGACGACGCGGCGGGCGTCCTGGTAGCGCTGGTGCTCGAGCTCGTAGTCGTGGAAGTCGGCGCCGAGGTGCTCGACGTAGAACTTCGCCTGGTCGCGCGTGTGGAACCGCGCCACCAGCTCCTCGAGGCGCGTGCGACGCGTGACGACGATCACCTTCCTGTCGCTGGCCGTGAGCACGATGGGCCTCCTATCGCGGCTTCGGTTCCCGCGACGTGGGGGGTGCCGTTGGCTGCATCAGGGCCTGCAGCAGTTCCGGCGACATGTTCAGCTGCCCGATCCGCTCGGCCCTCTCGGCGATCCCGCCGAAGGCCTGCGCGATCAGCTGGCTGGGCTGCATGCCGGTGGACGCGAGGGCCTGCACGACCCGGGGGTCGCTGTCCTTCAGGGCGTCCATCACCGCCGCGACGCGATGGGCTTCCGCCTCCGCCAGCGTGCGCGTGTTTTCGGCGTTGCGCGCCACGAAGGCCTTGCGGCTCTCCTCGATCTCGATGTCGGCCTGCATGTCGGCCGCCCGCAGTTCCTGGCGGCGCTTGCGCAGGCTGGCCTCGGCCTCGAGCTGGGTCTCCTTGATCGTGCGCTTCTTCTGCTCGACGGCGACTTCGGTGTCGAGCTCGCTTTCCTTGATCGCCCGCTCGTTCGCAACCGCTGCATTGCGCCGCTCGAAGATCGCGTCGTCGGCGCCGCGCAGGATCAATTCCCGGGCCTCCGCCTCGAGCGCCTTCGCGGTCTCGGGCATCGGCTTGACCGCGACGATCGACAGGTCGAGGAGCTCGAGCCCGAGTGACTGGAACTCCAGGTGGCTGCGCAGGCCCCTCGCGACCTGCAGCGCGAGCTGGGCCGGGGACTGCAGCGCCTGCTTCAGCGGCATGCCGTTGACCAGCTGCTGGCAGAGCACCTCGACCGTGCGCACCACCCGCTGGGGCAGCTTCTCGGGATCCTCGCTCCCATACCCGGAGCCGTCCGGCCGCAGCGTGTAGTCGAGGAGGGCGGCCGTCTTGCGCGCCTCGCTGACCCGGAACGTCACCTGGCCCTGCACGGTGACCTGCTGGAAGTCCGACGTCGCGAATCCGAACATGAACCCCTGGTCGCGGCTGCCGACCGGGACGGCGACCAGCGAGCTGGTGGGCTTGAAGTAGAAGAACGAGAGGCCGGCGCCTTCGCGCCGGATGGTGCCCGCGCGGTACTGCATGACGTAGGTGGTGGGCGGCACCTTGACGAAGCCGAGTCCGAACATGGCGGTCTCCTTGATGATCCGGGTCGAGACAAGTGGGTCTGTCCCACTTGTTAAGTTGCACAGTACCACTATAAGAATTAAGCTGTCAACACAGGCTGGATGAGGGGCTATGTCACCGACCGACGGTCAGGATCTGCCAGGACTTCCGACCCAACGTCCCTTCGTGACGGTGGATGTCGCGATCTTCGGCGTGCTGCAGGACGAGCTGCAGGTGCTCCTGGTCCAGCGACCGTCGCTCGCGACCGAACCATACCCGGGCCTCTGGGCGCTACCCGGCGGATTCATCGACGTGTCGGCCGACGATTCGCTCGAGGCCTGCGCGCGGCGCAAGCTCGCGGTGAAGACCGGCGCGGTGGCGCCATACCTCGAGCAGGTCGGGAGCTGGGGGTCGAAGGCGCGCGATCCACGCGGCTGGTCGACGACTCATCTGTATTTCGCACTCCTGCCGGCGGACTCGATCCAGCTGGTGCCGGGCGCCAACGCGGCCGATGTTCGCTGGTGGCCGGTCGCGGGAGCGGGCGTCCGGGGGCGACTGGCGTTCGACCATGCGAAGCTACTCGCCGCCGCGGTCGAGCGACTGCGCGCGAAGGTGGAGTACACCTCGCTCCCGGCATTCCTGCTGCCGAGGGAATTCACGCTCCCAGACCTGCAGCGAGCGTATGAGATCGTGCTCGGGCGGCCGGTCGAGAAGAGCGCGTTCCGCACCCGGGTGCTCGCGGCGGGCGTCGTCGAGCCGATCGATCGCCAGCGCCAGACCGGGAAGCGCCCGGCGCAGCTGTACCGCCTCGCGAGTCGTTCAGAACCGATCTATTTCCCGCGAACATTCGAGCCGAAGCGCGACTAGCGAGCCCGCGCGCCGTATTGCCAATGCTGCGTCGCAGCGGCTACCGCGAGGATCGGGCCGGTCTGGTCCGTAGGCCGCCCTGGCACGCACACCCTATGGATCATCCCGCCCGTCGCAGTGGGCACGCCCTGCGGTGGAGTCCCGAATCGTCGCGGAACGGCAGCGCTCGGCTCCCGGTTCCGCGACAATGCACCCTCCAGGGATGAGTCGCCATTCGGAGAGTTGACGTGTACGGACGCACCGCCCGGTCGATCGCGATAATCCTCTGCTCCCTGTTCCTCGCCCCGACGCCAGGCGCCTGGGCGGATGATCCCGCCGCCCGGGCGGCGACCGTCGAGATCTTCAGTCCCGACGGCGACGCCAAGCAAGTCCGGCAGGTCACAGCGCGGTTCAGCGAAGCGATGGTGGCGCTCGGCGACCCGCGCCTGCCCGATCCGTTCATCGCGCGTTGCCAGGCGCCGGGCAAGGGTCGCTGGGCCGACACGCGCAACTGGGTCTACGACTTCGATGACGACCTGCCTGCGGGCCTGAAGTGCGCGTTCACGCTGCGCGAGGGATTGAAGACCTCGCGCGGCGTGCCCGTCGGCGGACGGCGCAGCTTCGAGTTCTCGACCGGCGGCCCCGCGATCGACATCTCGTATCCCCGCGAAGGCTGGGAGGTCGTCGACGAGCACCAGGTGTTCGTGCTGAAGCTCGATGCCCCTGCGACCGTGGAATCGATCAGGGCGAAGGCGTACTGCTCCGTCGATGGCGTCGGCGAGAAGATCCCGGTCGAGGTGCTGACCGGGGCCGCGCGCGCCGCAGTGCTGAAGAACAGCGCGGAGTTTGGATACCAGTACTTCGAGCTGCTGTGGAAGGATGGCAAGGTCAGTCATGTCGCGGTCATGGACGAGACCCTGCGCAGGTCCGAGGCGAAGCTCTCCCTGGTGCGTTGCCAGCGCAGCCTGCCCCCCGGCTCGAAGGTGTCGCTCCACTGGGGCGAGGGCATCCGCACCGAATCCGGGATCGCGACGGGCCACGAACAGCGGCTGGAATTCCGAGTGCGCGATGCCTTCGTCGCGCGCGTCGAATGCACGCGCGTCAACGCCCGCGCCGGCTGCCTGCCCATGCTGCCGATCACGGTCAACTTCAGTGCCCCGGTTCCCCGCGGTGTCGCGTTCGGTGTCCGGCTGAAGCTGCCCGGCGGCAAGATCCTGCAACCCGTGGCGCCATCGCGAGCCGAGGGCGCGACGATCGACCGAGTCAGCTTCCCCGGCCCCTTCCCCGAGCTCAAGGACGTGACCGTCACGCTGCCGGCGAAGTTCGTCGATGACGCCGGCCGCGTGCTCGAGAACGCGGGGAGCTTCCCGCTCGAGCTCCACGTCGATGAACTGCCGCCGCTCGCGAAGTTCTCTGGCACCTTCGGCGTCCTCGAGGCGAGCGAAGGGGGCGTGCTGCCGGTCACGCTGCGCAATCTCGAAGGGACACTGCCGGTGTACCAGGCCTCGATGCCGGCGCGCATGCTGAAGCTCGACGACCCGTCGTCCATCCGCCGCTGGCTGCAGCGCGTCGAGGAGGCGGGGGAGCCGAAGACGGAGAAGATCGAAGTCGACCGGAACGCCAAGGCCGATCCGTCAGCCGCGAAGCCGAAGATGGCGACGGACGAGTCTGACGGGGACGAGGACGAGGGTTCAATCCCGGGCGATCCCACCCATAGATGGGTCGAAGCCACCGGTGCGAAGTCCGTCTTCGAAGGCAACGAGCCGACGACGAAGTTCCACGTGACCAAGCCCGAGGGCGGCAAGGCCTTCGAGGTGATTGGCATTCCGCTCAAGGAGAAGGGCTTCTACGTCGTCGAGCTCGAGAGCCGCCTGCTCGGGCAGTCGCTCCTCGGTCGCGACCAGGTTCGCTACGTCTCGACCGCGGCGCTGGTCACGAACCTCACCGTGCACATGAAGCTGGGTCGTGAGTCGTCGCTCGTCTGGGTGACCCACCTCGACGATGGCACGCCGGTTCCTGGTGCCGAGGTGGTGGTCGCGAACTACTGCACCGGCGCCGTGCTGTGGCACGGCGAGACGGGTAAGGACGGTACCGCGACCTTCGGGGGCGCATCCGGCTCGCGATGGGGGTACAGCTGCGAGTATGGCTCGCCGGTCATCGCCTCCGCCCGCAAGGAGGGTGATTTCAGCTTCGCGCTGAGCAGCTGGAGCCAGGGACTCGCGCCGTCGCAGTTCAGCCTGCCGGAAGGCTCCGTCTACGACGCGCAGCGCTTCCATACGGTGTTCGATCGCCCGCTCTTCCGCGCCGGCGAGACAGTGTCGATGAAGCACATCCTGCGGCTGCACGTGATGCGCGGCTTCGCCGTGCCCGAAATGAGCAGGGAGCCGGTGACGCTGATGATCGAGCACCCGGAAAGCGGGCAGTCCTACAAGACCGAGATCCGCTTTGGCGCGGACGGAATCGCCGAAAGCCAGTGGAAGATCCCCGCCGAGGCGAAGCTTGGGCGCTACGTGGTGTGGTGGGCTGACGGGACGACGCGGCATACGGGCGGCGAGTTCAAGGTCGAGGAATACCGGCTGCCGTCGATGCGCGCCAGCGTCACCGGCCCGGCGACCCCGCTCGTGCGCGCGACCGCCGCGGATGTCGATCTGCACGTGGCCTACATGTCCGGCGGCAGCGCCCCGGGCCTCGCCGTCAAGCTGCGCACCGTCGTCGAGCCGCAACCGGCCCGCTTCGCGGCATACGACGACTTCCAGTTCGGCGGCAAGCCCATCGTCGAGGGGCTCGTCACGGGCAGCGCACGCGAGGGCGGCGAGGGCGAGGATGGCGAGGAGTCCTCTGACGGCGAAACCGGTCCTCCGGCGAAGCTCGCCAAGACCCAGGTCCTGCCGCTGACGCTCGACGCGAACGGCTCGGCCCGCGTCACCGTGCCGGACCTGCCGGTCCTCGACGAGCCGGCGGTGCTGACCGCCGAGCTCGAATACGCCGATGCCAACGGCGAGATCCTGACGAGTACCGGGCGCATCCATCTCGTGCCGGCGGCGCTCGCCGTCGGCGTGCGTCGCGAAGGCTGGGTGGGCAGCAGCGAACAGGTCCGCTTTCGGGTGGTCGTCGTCGACCTCGACGGCAAGCCGCAGGCTCACCAGGCGGTGAAGGCCGCGCTCTACCAGGTGCAGTCCTTCTCCTATCGCAAGCGCCTGATCGGTGGCTTCTACGCGTACGAGACGACCCGCGAGACGAAGCGACTTCCGGCCGCCTGCCAGGGCGAGACGGACGCGCAGGGGCTCCTGATCTGCGATGTCGCGCCGGGCGTCGCCGGCGAGATCCTCGTGCGCGCCGAGACGGTCGACGCGGCCGGTCATGCTGTGGGTGCGAACACATCGATCTGGGTCGTCGACCAGGACAGCTGGTGGTTCGGCGGCACGAGCGGCGATCGCATGGACGTCCTCCCGGAACGGAAGTCCTACGAGGCCGGCGAGACGGCGCACCTGCAGGTGCGCATGCCGTTCCGCGAGGCCACGGCCCTCGTCACGGTGGAGCGTGAGGGCGTGATCTCGGAATTCGTCACCCACCTGAGTGGCAGGAACCCGGTCATCGACGTGCCGATCCTCGGCCACTACTCGCCGAACGTGTACGTGTCGGTGCTCGCCGTGCGCGGCCGAGTAGCGCATGCCGAAGGCAAGGTGCCGGCATCGATGAAGGGCGAGGAGATCTCCGCGCTCGTCGACCTGAACAAGCCGGCCTTCCGGCTCGGGATCGCGACCATCAAGGTGGGCTGGAAGCCGCATCGCCTCGACGTGACCGTTTCCACCGACCATCCGACCTACAAGGTGCGCGAGCACGCGACGGCGACGATCCATGTCGCTCGCGCGGACGGTGGTGCGTTGCCCGCAGGATCCGAGGTCGCGGTCGCGGCGGTTGACGCGGCGCTGCTTGAGCTCGCGCCGAATCGCAGCTGGAACCTGCTCGCGGCGATGATGGACGAGCGCGGCCTCGAGGTCTCGACCGCGACGGCGCAGTCGCAGGTCGTCGGCAAGCGCCACTACGGGCGCAAGGCCGTGCCCGCCGGCGGCGGAGGCGGGCGGGACCGGGCACGGGACCTGTTCGACACGCTGCTCTACTGGAAGGCGCGGGTCACGCTCGATGCGCACGGTGACGCGACGGTCAGCGTGCCGCTGAACGACTCGCTGTCGGAATTCAAGATCGTGGCAGTGGCGTCCGGGGGCACGGGCTTGTTCGGCACCGGCAGTGCCACCGTCACGACGACGCAGGACGTGGTGCTGCTCTCCGGCCTGCCGCCGCTCGTGCGCGAGGGCGACCAGTATTCCGCCGTCTTCACGCTTCGAAACGCCTCGACCCGCCCGATGGCGCTCGACGTCACGGGATCGATGACCGGCGTGCTCGTGCAGCCGCTCACGCCGCAACGCATCGAGCTTGCGGCCGGCCAGAGCCGGGACCTCTCGTGGCGCATCACGGCGCCACTCGGTCAGGCGACGACGCGATGGGACGTCACGGCGCGGGAGGTCGGGGGCGAGGCCGGCGACCGGGTGCGACTGACCCAGGCCGTGATTCCGGCGTACCCGACGCGCACCTACCAGGCCACCATCTCGCAGCTCAATCGCGCCTACACCGAACCCGTGGCGAGGCCCGTAGGAGCCATTGCCGGACGAGGTGGGCTCGACATCACGCTGCGTGCGCGCCTCGGCGACGGGCTCGACGGCGTACGCGAGTTCGTCAGCCTCTATCCGTACAATTGCATCGAGCAGCAGCTGTCCCGCACCATCGCGCTGCGGGACAAGGCGGCGTGGGAGCGGGTAGTCGCGCGCCTGCCGGCCTACCTCGACGCCGAGGGGCTCGTGAAGTATTTCCCGACCGACTGGCTGTCGGGCGACGACGCGTTGACCTCCTACGTGCTTGCGATCGCGAGCGAGGCGGGCTGGGAGATCCCGGAGACGGTACGTGAGCGCATGCTCGAGGCGCTCACGAAATTCGTCACCGGACGGATCGTGCGGGGTTCGGCACTCCCCACCGCGGACCTCACGGTCCGCAAGCTCGCCGCGATCGATGCGCTCGGGCGTTACGGCAAGGCGGACCGCGCCATGCTGGGCAGCATCACGATCGAGCCCACCCTCTGGCCGACCTCGGCGTTGCTCGACTGGGTCGGGATCCTCGAGCGCGTGCCCGGCATTCCGAACGCGGCCGCGCAACGTGCGACGACGCTCGAACTCCTGCGGGCGCGCATGAACTTCCAGGGCACGGTGATGGGCTTCTCGACCGAGCGCACCGACGCGCTGTGGTGGCTGATGATCTCGACGGACTCCAACGCGAACCGGATGCTGCTCGCCGTGCTGGGACGTCCGGAGTGGCGCGAGGACGTCCCCCGGCTCGTGCGCGGCGCATTGATGCGCCAGCAGCACGGACACTGGAACACGACGGTCGCCAATGCCTGGGGCGTGCTCGCGATGGAGAAGTTCTCGGCCGCGTTCGAGTCGGTGCCCGTCGCCGGCACCACGACGCTGCGCTACGGTGCGGACGCGCGATCCGTGCCCTGGACCGCCAAGGGCGCAGCGGGCGAGGCGACACTGCCCTGGCACGACGGCCCGGGGCAGCTCGAGGTGACGCACGCGGGAACCGGTGCCCCGTGGCTGATGGTGCGGGCGACGGCGGCACTGCCGCTCGACCGGCCGCTGTCGACGGGCTTCAAGGTCACGCGCACGGAGACGCCACTGGAGCAGAAGCAGCCGGGGCACTGGACGCGCGGCGACGTCGTGCGGGTCCGCCTCGAGCTCGAGGCGCAGTCGGACATGACCTGGGTCGTTGTGGACGACCCGATCCCGGCCGGAGCCACCATCCTCGGCAGCGGGCTCGGCGGGCAGTCCGAGCTGCTGACCCGCGGCGAGCGCAAGGAGGGCTGGGCATGGCCGGCGTTCCAGGAACGGCGCTTCGATGCGTTCCGCGCCTACTACCGGTACGTCCCGAAGGGCAGCTGGACGGTTGAGTACACGCTCAGGCTCAACAACGCCGGGACGTTCCTGAAGCCCGCGACCCGCGTCGAGGCGATGTACGCGCCGGAAATGTTCAGCGAGACGCCGAACGCCGCCGTGACGGTCGAGCGATAGGAATGTCGACGCGTCGGTTCCGGCGGTACGCATGGGCCGGTGCGATCGGCGTGATCCTGCTCGCGGGGGCGTTGGCACTTTTCACGCCCGTCGCCGTTCCGACCTTTGGCGAGGTCCGCAGTGGCTACCGGCCCTCCGAGGCCTACCTGCTGGACCGCAACGGGGAGGTGCTCGACACCGAGCGAATGGAATTCAAGTCCCGACGCCTTGCCTGGACGAGCCTCGAGGACGTGTCGCCCGCGCTCCTCGCGGCGGTCGTCGAGGGCGAGGACCGTCGCTTCTGGAGCCACCGGGGCGTCGACTGGCTGGGTGTCGCCGGCGCCCTCCGCGACCGGATCCGGCATCGCCCGCCGCGCGGCGCGAGCACGATCACCATGCAGCTTGCCTCGCTGCTCGAGGCGCCCGGGCGCGTACACGGCGGGCCGCGCGACCTTGAGGAGAAGCGCCGTCAGGCGCGCTATGCGCTCGCGCTCGAGCGGCACTGGAGCAAGCGGGAGATCCTCGAGGCCTACCTGAACCTGGTCCACTTCCGTGGCGAGCTGCAGGGCGTTGGCGCCGTCTCCGAGGTGCTGGCGCACAAGGCTCCCTCCGGCCTGTCGGCGACCGAGAGCCGCGTGCTCGCGGCGCTGCTCCCGAATCCCGGAGCGAGCGCCGCGGACGTCGCCGGGCGGGGTTGTGCGCGCGCGAACGCGGTGCACGCGCAGATCACCTGTGGCGAGATCGCCGATGCCGCCGTCGCGCTCCTTGGACGAGCCAGCGAAGCGGAGTCGGTCACCCACCTGGCGCCGCACGTCGCCCACGCACTCCTCAGGACCGCAGGCGAGCGCGTCTCGACGACACTCGACGCCCGGGTGCAACGCCTCGCGCTCGATGCCCTGACCCGCCAGCTGAGCGGTCTGGTCGCGAGGAACGTCCGCGACGGCGCCGCGCTGGTCATCGACAACGCGACCGGCGATGTGCTCGCCTACGTCGGCTCCGCCGGCCCTCGCTCGCGGGCCCGGGCGGTGGATGGCGTGCGTGCGCCACGCCAGGCGGGCTCGACGCTGAAGCCATTCCTGTACGAGCTTGCGATCGAGCGGCGCTACCTCACTGCGGCGTCGCTGCTCGACGACTCCCCCGTCAACATCGAGACGGTGAACGGCATCTACCTGCCGCAGGACTACGACCACGACTACAAGGGCGCGGTCAGCGTGCGCACCGCGCTCGCCGCCTCGCTGAATGTGCCGGCCGTCCGCACGGCGATGCTGGTCGGGGTCGATGCGCTGCGCGAGCGGCTGCACACGCTCGGCTATGCCGGCATCGCCATGAGCGGTGAATACTACGGATATGCGCTCGCGCTCGGTTCGGCGGAAGTCACGCTCTGGGAGCAGGCGCAGAGCTACCGCGCCCTCGCGCTCGGTGGCGAGACCACGCCGTTGCGGTTGCGCGCCGACGAGCCGCGCGGCGAACGGCATCGCGTGGCGACGTCCGAGGCGAGTTTCGTCGTGAGCGACATGCTCAGCGACCGCGCGGCGCGCGTCGCGACATTCGGGCTCGACAGCTCGCTCGGTACCCGGTACTGGAGCGCCGTGAAGACCGGCACCAGCAAGGACATGCGCGACAACTGGTGCATCGGCTTCACGCCGCGCGTCACGGTGGCCGTGTGGGTCGGCAATTTCGAAGGCGACGCCATGCAGAACGTGAGTGGCGTGACCGGCGCGGCGCCCGTGTGGCGCGACATCATGGACGGCCTGCAGGGCGCGGGCGCGGTGCCCGCGCCCCGACCGCCGCCGGGCGTGGCGGCGGCGACGGTGCAGTTCTCGACGGCGATCGAGAGCCCGCGCAGGGAATGGTTCCTCGTGGGGACTGCGCCTGGCCGCGTGATCGAGCCCGTGCCCCCAAGCGCGCGCGCCGCACGAATCGCAAGCCCAGTCGATGGCATGGTGATCGCGATCGACCCGGACATCCCCGACGCCCGCCAGCGCGTGCCTATCGTCGTGGATGGCGGGGCGGGGAAGTGGGTGGTCCAGCTGAATGACGCGGTCATCGGCAGCGCTGGGCAGCCGATCCTGTGGACTCCACAGCGTGGACGCCAGCGGTTCTCGCTCCACGACGAGAGCGGACGCGAAATGGACCAGGTGGTCGTGACGGTCCGATAGGCCCGTGTCGCAGCCGAGCCGGCGGGGCCGGGTGCCATCGACCCGCCCCATCGACGAACATCTGGCGTCGGTGACCTCCCGCGACGCCCGGTGATACCCGGTCCGTGCGCGCATCGCAGGGCGCCGCAATCAGGGATCCCGATGTCTCGCAGAGGCGCCCAAGCCGCTGGTCCCGCAGCGAGTCCCGCTCGACCCAAAGTCATGGCGGGGCGCCGGGCCTCGCGCAAAGCTGGCCCCATTCAATCCTCAAGGGGGCGACATGAGCAGCCAGACGTCGGTGCGTGGCCGGCTGGGAGACCGGCGCTTCGACCTCGACTGGGTCCGGATCCTGGCGTTCGGACTGCTGATCTTCTACCACGTCGGCATGTACTACGTGACCTGGGACTGGCATGTGAAGAGCCCGTCCGCCTCGTCCGCGTTCGAGCCGCTGATGATGCTCACCTCGCCGTGGCGACTGTCGCTGCTGTTTCTCGTCTCCGGTGTCGCGACGGGTTACCTGCTGTCGCGGCAGGGTGTCCGCGGATTCCTGGGCCAGCGCTCGACGCGGCTGCTCCTGCCCCTCGTCTTCGGCATGGCCGTGATCGTCCCGCCGCAGTCGTACCTGGAGGTCGTCGAGAAGATCGCCTATCCCGGCGGCTACGCCGAGTTCTGGCGCCTGTACATCACCGGGTACCACGGCTTCTGCCGCAGGACGAATTGCCTGCTGGTCCCGACCTGGAACCACCTGTGGTTCGTGGCCTACCTCTGGGTGTACACGCTGCTGCTGTACGTCGTGGTGCGAGTCATGCCGGCGGCCATCCCCTGGTCGCGTCGGATCGCCGAACGGCACCTGGCGGGCGCGGGCGCCGTGCTCTGGCCGATCCTCTTTCTCGCGATCGTGCGGGTCGCGCTGGTCGGGCGCTTCGAGGCCACCCACGCGCTCGTCGATGACTGGTACAACCACGCGCTCTACCTGCCTGTCTTCCTCGCCGGCTTCGCGATGGCGGGCACCGAGGCGCCGTGGAACGCGATCGAGCGCGCTCGATGGCCGGCGCTTGGGTTCGCGATCGTCGGCTGGGCGTTCCTGTGCGCCTATTTCGGCATCTACAGCGACGACGCGAGTCCGCCTCCCGAGGCCATCATGACCTTCCAGCGCGTCGTCTATGGGGCGGAGCAGTGGCTGGCGATCGTCGCCATCCTCGGCTTCGCGCGTCGCCACCTTGCCCGGGACAGCGCTGCACGACGATACCTCACCACCGCCATCTTCCCAGTCTATATCCTCCACCAGACGGTCATCGTCGTCCTCGCCCATGCCCTGAAGCCCGCGCACCTGAATCCCGGCGTCGAGGCGCTGTTGCTGGCGCTCGTGACCTTCGCGGTGTGCTTCCTGTGCTACGAAGGCGTCCGTCGCGTGGCACTGCTGCGCCCGCTGTTCGGCCTGGCCCGGGAACGCGCGGCGCGGCCGGCCCTGGCGGCTGCGGCGCTGCCGCAACCGCAGGACACCAACTAGGGTACGATTCATGGGCGTACCAGAGCCACGCAAGGGGCGGCAGTGACGATGCCCTCTGACCCATCCGCGGTGCCGAGTGCGCCTGCGCAGGTGCACCCGGAGCGCACCCCGAGGTCGTGGCTGCGCCTGGGATGGCCCCTCTACCTCGTGTTCGCGGTGCTGTTCGGCGCCTACATGGGGCTCAACGCGCTGATCGGACTGCGTGCGGTGCGCGCCGATTTCGCCGCGTGGAAGCCGTTCGTGTGGGAGTGGAGCTCCGTCCTCGTCATCGGATTGCTGATTCCCGCCGTCGTCCGATTCGAGCGGCGGTTTCGCCTCGACAGCCGCCCACGCCAGCGAATCATCGGGGCACACCTCGCGGCCGCAGTCGCCTTCTCGACCGTCCACACGACCGGCATGGTGCTGCTGCGCAAGGCCGCGTATGCCCTCGTTGGCCAGACGTACGACTACGGCAACGCCCTGATCGGCGGATTCTACGAGCTGCAGAAGGACGTCATCACCTACGTCGTGATCCTGACCGCCATCTTCGCGCTACGGGAGTTCAGGGTCCGCCGCGCCGGCGAGCTGCGTGCTGCGGAGCTCGGCGCGGAACTCGCCGAGGCGAGACTTCGCTTCCTGACCACGCAGATCGAGCCGCACTTCCTCTTCAATTCGCTGAATGCGATATCGAATCGCATGCACGAGGACGTGGATGCGGCCGACCGGATGATCAGCCAGCTCAGCGACCTGCTGCGGGCCGCCTACGACACGGACCAGCACATGCTCGTTCCGCTCGACCGGGAACTCGGCTGGCTGCGGGACTATGCCGCGATGATGGGGGAGCGCTTCCGCGGTCAACTGTCCTTCGAAGTCGAGGTCGAGGACGGGCTCGGGAGTGCGCTCGTGCCGCGGCTGCTGCTGCAGCCGCTCGCGGAGAACGCGCTCAAGCACGGTCTCGGCGACGGTCGTGGCCGCCTTCACGTCGAGATCCGGCGCGCGGGACAGCGGATCTGCTACGCGATCTCCGACGATGGCGTCGGTCTTGCGGAGTTGCCGCCGAAGGCCGGCACGGGACTGCAGAATGTCGCGCGCAGGCTCGAATTGCTGTTCCCCGGCAATCACACCCTGGCCTTCGCACGCCGCGAACCGAGCGGCACGATCGTCACGGTGAGCTTCCCGGCCGCAGGATGAGCCATACCGCCGTCATCGTGGACGATGAGCCCCCGGCGCGCGCGAAGCTGGCGCGCTTCCTGGACGAGATCGATGACTTCCGGCTGGTGGGGGAGGCGGCCTCGGTCGAGGAGGCGATCGCGCTCGCCTCGACGGCAACGCCGGACGTGCTCTACCTCGACGTGCAGCTCGGTGCGCGCAGCGGCTTCGAGGTGATCGATGGACTGCGCGGCCAGGCGTCGCCGCTGATCGTCTTCACGACGGCCTATTCCGAGCACGCCGTCCGGGCGTTCGAGGTGCAGGCGATCGACTACCTTCTGAAGCCCTTCGACCGGGAGCGTTTCAGGCACAGCATCGAGCGGACGCGTGCGGCGCTCCTGAAACCCGACCGCGGCGACGTGGATGAGCGGATTCGCCGGCTGCTGGCGGCGTTGCCGGGGCGACCGCCGGCGACCAGTCGCATCCTCGTCCGCGATGGCGACCGGGCCTTCTTCATCGACTCGGAGTCGATCGAGAAAGTCTCGGCCGCCGGCAACTATGTCGAGGTCCAGGCGGGCGGTAAGGTGCACCTGGTGCGCGAAACCCTCGCCAACTTCGTCGCTCAGCTCGATGCGGGCGAGTTCCTGCGCGTGCATCGCTCGCACGTGGTCAGGATGGGATTCATCGTGGAGCTGCGGCCGCTGTTCCATGGCGACTACGAGCTGGTGCTGCGTGACGGCCAGGTGCTGACGTTGAGTCGTCGCTACAAGGCACTGCTGCCTGACCGGATCCGCCAGAGGCTCTGATGCTCCCGATGGGTGTCTTGCCGTCGGTCCGGGTCCTAGATGGGGGGCGGGATTGCCGCGGTCTGAGGTGTCCGGGCGCGGACGGGCATGAGCGCGTCTCCGGCCCGTCGAGCAAGCGCGGGTGAATGGCCCGGGGCGGCTTCTATGGGATCAAAATGAGTCGCCGGGTCGTTGCGGGGGTCTTGGGTCGTAGTAGCCGGCTACCTTGGTGACGGCGCCGTCCGGCCCGATTCTCACGACGATGCCGCCCGGGCTATGAGGTTGAGCGACGATGTAGGTCGAGCCGTCCGGCGCGCGGGTGACCTCGCCATCGTGCAGCCATTCCTCCGGATAGGGGGTCGTCGATGGATTGGCGATCTTGACCACGGTCGCGACGTCACCGGTCGGCGACACCTGTCGAATGAGCAAGTTGCCGGCGTCGACGACGTACAGGGTGCCCGTCGCATCGATCGTGAGTCCGAGCGGATGGCAAAACCGGGCCTGTGCGCCGCGGCCGTCCGTACGCCCGCATTCGCCGGCAACGCCGGCCAGCGTCGTCACCTCGCCTGCGGGCGTGATGCGCCTCAGGACGTTCTCGGCCCGGTCCACGACGTAGATCATGCCCTGACGGTCCGCGACCGGTGCCGACGGATTGCCGAAGCGCGCCTCGGATCCGTGTCCGTCCTTCGAATGGACAGCAACCGGGTTGATCTTCGGAATCATGCCGTCGAGCGCCACCTTCAGGGCGCGCACGGCGTGGGCCCGCGGCACGAAGTTGACCACCAGCCACTGTCGCTCTGCGCTCATTCCATCCGGACGCGCGGTGCTCGAGGCGCCCGGATAGTCGGCGGTGAAGTAGGGGTCCCGCCACAGGGACATCGGCATCGGCGCGTAGAGGAACTGGCGGCAGTTGTTGCCCCGCCAGGATGCTTCGAGGTGGCGGCCCAGGTCATCTGCGACGTACGTGCACGCGGCGATGGGGTGCGTCGACGTGCACTTCGTTCCGGCGTCGCTCCGGTCGCTGAGGCGACGGCAGCGGCTCGAGGCATCGAGCGCCGCGCCGTCCAGCGTCGCCGTGGGCCCCCGGTAACTGCGCTGGAACGCCGTCAGCCAGAGCGTGAACTCCAGGGTCCCGTGCCGCGCGATGGCGTCCTTGACGATCCTGACCGGCAGGAACGCGTGCGCCTTCGCGACTGCGTCGTTCTGCCCGTCAACGACCGGCAACTGGTAGCTGCCAAATGCCAGATCGTCGTCCTGGTAGAGGACGCCGCGGTCAGGCGACACGATTCGATAGGTCAGGTGATCGATCCGCCAGCCATCGAGCCCCGCCTCGAGCGTCGCCTGGATCGGGATCCCGATTCTTGCCATCGGCTCCGAAAGCAGGTGACGTCCGCCTTTCTCGTCGTCCCACGACAGCTGGCCCGGGTCCTTGGGATCCGCGGTGAATGACAGGAACGGGGTTCCGCTGCCGAGGCTTGCAAACTGTTGGGCAACGAGCGCCAGCCGATACGGCAGCAGCAGCACGAGCGGCGAGAGCGCCAGCACCGCGATGACGAGCCAGCGCACGACATTCGTGCTGCGCCAGATGAATTGTAGGGCAACGAGCGCCGGGACGACGATGACATAGGCGAAAACCAGCGCGAGTTGGATGATCCAGCCGTGGCTCGTACTCAGCAGTTGTGGTGTGAACTTCAGTTCGGAAGCAGCGATGGATCCGAGCACGACCACGACCAGGATGATCACGGCGAGCACGAGCGCGTCAGCGAGGTTGCGGGTCACGACGCCGAGCAGGGCGGTGGGCAGCACCACGATCCCGAACAAAAGCAGGCTGCGCGCGGCGCTCGCCTCGATCACGGCACCCGGCGGCAGGCGTTCGAGCAGGCCCGTCGCCACGTCGCAGGCAAAGATCGGCATCAGGCCCGCGATGCAGATGAAGGCGACTTTCGCGAGCACGAGCGTGCGGCGTGCGATCGGTCGGACCAGCCAGTCCTGGTCGGTGCCGGGGAACCGGTCCTGGTGGATGACGGTGAGCACCAGGAAGATGAGTCCGAGCAGGCACACCAACGGCATCAGCCCGTTCGAGACCCAGCCGTACTCGCCGCTATCGATGCTTGCCGCGCGCTGGAGCGGTCCGGGGACCATCAAGAGCACGGTCGTGATGATCTGCAGCGCGGCCACGGCGGCGGCGAGCGGCCACAGCAGCTTCAGGTCCTTGCGCACGATGTGGCGGATCACGCGGCGTCTGCATTGCGCCGGCCGGCGCGGGCGAGGGCCGTAAAGATCGATCGCAGCGCAACCGGCTCGACGTCGACGGATTCGATGCCCGCGACTCCGGCGAGCGCGGCCCGCAGCCTGTCGTCCGCGAAGGCGATGTCGACGAAGCCGAGCACGCTGCGCTCCAGGGTGATGTCGAGCCAATGGGCCGGCGGATGCGCCGGTGCCATGGCTGTGCCGCGGACCGTCACGCGGACGCGCCGCACGCGGGCACTGAGGGCAGCGAGGTCGTCCTGCAGCTTGAGTTCGCCGTTCTCGAGGTAGCCAACGTAGGTCGTGCTCGCCTCGATGTCGTCGAGCTCATGGGAGGAGACGAACACCGTCATCTCGCCGGCCTGGTCGAGCAGCTTCTCAAGCAGTTCGTCCCGGACGAGCGGATCGAGGCCGCCGAACGGCTCGTCCATCACGAGGAGTCGCGGCCGGTAGCTGAGGGCGCAGGTCAGGGCGACCTTGACGCGCGTGCCGTGCGAGAGCTCGCCGATCCGGGCGTCGCCCTTCAGTCCAAAGTCGCGCAGGATCGCCTGCTCCAAGCCGCGATCCCACGTCGGGTAGAACGGCCGCAGGTAGTCGAGGAACGCATCCACCCGCAGGCGCGCCGGCAGTTGCTGGTTCTCGGAGACGTAGCCGATCTGGCTTAGCTCGGTCGGCGAGAGCGTGCGGGAATCGACGCCGAGCACGGTCGCGGAGCCGATCGTCGGGCGCACGATGTTGACGATCGTCTTGATGATCGTCGTCTTGCCCGCGCCGTTCGGGCCGATCAGCGCGTAGATGCCGCCTTCGGGCACCGCGAGCGAGACTCCCTGGAGTGCACGGTGGCCTTTGAACGACTTGCCCAGTCCATGGGTCTCGATGATCACGCGCGGTCACTCCGTGTGGATTGGGTCGTAGTCCGCCCAGCGCGTTCGAACGCCGCCGACCACCGCATCGAGCGCCATGCCCTGTCCGCGGGCGAGCACGACGAGGTGGTCGATTTCGTCGCGCACCGCCGCGCGCGCCGCAGCGCCCGGAGTCCGTGGACTGTGGGACACGAGGGTCCCGGTGCCGGGGCGTGACTCGAGCCATCGCTCCTCGATCAGGATCTGGACGGCCTTGAGCGCGGCGTTGGGATGGATCTTGAGGCCTGCCGCGATGGCGCGGACGGACGGGAAGGGCTGCCCGGGCCGGTATTCGCCGCGCAGGATGGCGCCGGTCGCGGCACGGACGACCTGCCCGATGATCGGCTCACCGCGCTTCAGTGCGAAGTTGAAGCGTGTCTCACGGGTACTGTAACGCCCATCTGGGGCAGCGTCAAATCCGCCATCCCGGCGCCGGGCTGCGTTGCGGGCGGCCGCGCTCGTGGACACGTCCCCGTCCTGGAGTCGACCCGTCCGTCGCCGCGGTGATGCCGGCGGCGGCAGCCGGTGTACGTTCCGATTCGACCTCGACTAAGATCGGATGTCCGATCGGCGCGGCCGGCGACGCGCCGTGTTGCGGTGCCGCCGACGTCGGGTTGCCGCGGCTCGGACAGGGAAGATCCGGGGGATGACGCCAGGAGGGACGTGATGCCGAGCTCCATTCGCCTGTACGGCCGGGTCGCCGCGGGATTCATGACTGCCTGGGTTTCCGTTGGATTCGCGGCTGGACAATCAGCGCCCTCGGCGCCGGCGAGCGTCACCGGCGACATCCCGGACAAGTTCGAAGCCAGTCGCACGCAGGCCGACTTCGAGAAGCGGGAGGTCATGATCCCGATGCGGGACGGGACGAAGCTGTACACCGTCATCGTCATCCCGAACGGCGCGACCCACGCGCCGATCATCCTGCAGCGCACGCCCTACAGCGCCGCCAAGTTCGTGGCGTCGACGCCGAGTCCGCGCGCGGCCGTGGCACTGCCCACCGCGTACGGCGAGCTCGCCGACGCCGGCTATATCATCGTTTCCCAGGACGTGCGCGGGAAGTACAAGTCCGAGGGCAGCTACGTCATGACCCGACCGTTGGCCGGGCCCCTGAACGACAGCGGCGTGGACCATGCCACCGATGCCTACGACACGATCGACTGGCTCGTGAAGAACGTGCCGGAGTCGAATGGCCGGGTCGCGACCATGGGCACGAGCTATGCCGGCTTCACGGTGCTGATGAGCCTCGTGCATCCGCATCCCGCGCTGCAGGCGGCGGTGCCGTTCAATCCCATGGTCGATCCATGGATGGGTGACGACTGGTTCCACAACGGTGCATTCCGGCAGACCTACGCCGACTACATCTACTGGCAGACCGCGGCCAAGAGCTCCGACCAGGACTGGAAGCCGGCCCGCTACGATGCCTACGAGACTTGGCTCGAGGCCGGATCCGCCGGCGCGTTCGGCACCTCGATCGGCATGGACCAGCTGCCGTTCTGGAAGCGCCTCGTCAGCCACCCGGCCTATGACGACTACTGGCAGAGCCAGGCCCTCGACAAGATCCTGGCCGATCAGCCGCTCATCGTCCCGACGCTGTATGTCCACAGCCAGTGGGACCAGGAGGACATCTACGGCGCGGTCGCCACCTATGCGGCGACGGAGCCGAAGGACACGCGCAACGACACGAACTTCCTCGTCATCGGACCCTGGCGCCACGGCGGCGGGGGTGGCGACGGGTCGAGTCTCGGACCCTTCAAGTTCGATGGCGATACGGGGCGCTGGTTCCGGCTCAATGTCCTGCGGCCCTTCCTCGATGCGCGCCTGAAGGACGGCGGCGCGAAGGCGGACATCGCCCCGGTCACCGTCTTCGAGACCGGATCCAACCAGTGGCGTCGCTACGATCGATGGCCGCAGTCCTGCGCGACGGGATGCCCCTATGAATCGCGCAAGCTCTATCTCGCGGCCCGAAGCACGCTCTCGCTCGGTTCGGCGCCCACGGAGGCGGTCGGATTCGACGAGTACGTCTCGGATCCCCGCAAGCCGGTCACCTATCGGCTGAGGCCGATCCGGCCGACCTATTCCGATGATTCCACGTGGGATCGCTGGTTGGTGGACGACCAGCGATTCGCGGGCGATCGCACCGATGTCCTGTCGTATACGAGCGAGGTCCTGAAGGCCCCGGTGCGCATCGCGGGGCAGCCGGTTGCCCATCTCTATGCGGCGACCAGCGGCACCGATTCGGACTGGGTGGTCAAACTCATCGATGTCTATCCCGACGACGTGCCGGGCCAGCTGGAGCTCGGCGGCTATGAGCTGCCGGTCGCGATGGACATCCTGCGCGGCCGCTATCGCGATGATCCCTCGCGCCCATCAGCCGTGCCTGCGAACCAGGTCATCGCCTACAGCCTGAAGCTGCCGCACGCGGACCACGTGTTCCTGCCGGGCCACCGCATCATGGTGCAGGTCCAGTCGAGCTGGTTCCCGCTGTATGACCGCAATCCGCAGACCTTCGTCGAGAACATCTTCTACGCGAAGCCGTCCGACTACGTCGCCGCCCGCCAGCGGGTCTATCGCTCCGGAAAATTCGCAAGCTACGTCGACCTGCCGGTCGTGCCCTGACTGCGCACGGCACGGGTTTCACACGCACCCCATGCGCAAAGCCGAATTCGTGAGCCGGGCGCCCGCACCTGCCTTGCCGCGCGAGCGAACGGGCACGCGGCGATGCGGGTCGGGGGCGCTGCCGTTCGGACGACGTCATCCGCGTGACGCCCGCATCCCAGGGCGTCTCTCGCTCACGCGGCCCAGAAGAAAGACCACATGACCGTCCAGCCCCAGGCGTCGGCCACCGCCGCATCACCCCGGGATTTCCTCGGCCACCCCCGCGGGCTCGCGACGCTTGCAGGCACTGAGCTGTGGGAGCGCATCTCGTTCCACGGCATGGTGGCCCTGCTCACGCTCTACATGGCCGAACAGTTGCTGTTGCCGGGCCACATCGAACGGATCGTCGGCTTTGAGGCCTATCGGAACCTGCTCGAGTCGGTCACCGGGCCGCTGTCGGTCGAGGCCCTCGCGACGCAGACCTTCGGGCTCTACATCGGCCTGATCTACTTCACGCCCGTCCTCGGCGGACTCGTGGGCGATCGGGTGCTCGGGCGACGCAACGCGGTCGTCCTCGGCTGCGGGCTGATGACACTCGGTCATTTCTGCATGGCCTTCGACCAGTCGTTCCTGCTCGCGCTGCTGCTGTTGATCCTCGGGGCCGGGTTCCTGCGCGGCAACCTGATCGCGCAGGTCGGCGCGCTCTACGACGAGGGCGATGCGCGCCGCTCGCACGCGATCCAGATCTACTATTCGATGGTCAACATCGGCATGTTCGTCGCGCCACTGATCACCGGGGCCCTCGGCCAGCGCTACGGCTGGCACTATGGCTTCGGCTTCGCCGGGTTCGGCATGCTGCTCGGGCTCATCCTCTACGCGACCGGTGCGGCACGGCTTCCTGCCGGGCAACCCACCCGCGCCGCCGCCACGGGCGCGCGGCTGGCGGGACCCGAGCGCCAGGCCGTCATGGCACTTCTCCTGCTGATGCCGCTGCTGACGCTGTACTGGGTCGTCAACACCCAGGAATGGAACGCATACAACCTGTGGGTGCGCGATCACGTCGACCTGTCGGTGCTGGGCTGGCACATGCCCGTCGCCTGGGTGCAGTCCGTGAACGGCCTCGCCTGCTTCGCGCTGGTGCCGGTCGTGCTGCTGCTCTGGCGCGGGCTCGCAGCCATCGGGCGGGAGCCGGACGACATCGGCAAGCTGACGTTCGGGTGCCTCGCCATGGGTGCCTTCACGGCGCTTGATGGGCTGTCAACGCTGGTATTCCGAGCGCCGCACCAGGTTCCGCTGGCGTGGGTCGTGTTCAATACGCTCGGCGAGAGTTTCGCCTACCTGCATGTGCAGCCCGTGGCGATCGCGCTGTTCGCGCGGATGGCGCCACCGTCCATGAAGGCGATGATGATCGGCGTCTACTTCCTCGCCATCTTCTTCGGCGGACTGGCCAGCGGCCGGCTGGGCGGATTCTACGATCACTGGTCAGCCACGAATTTTTGGCTGCTGCACGCAGGCGTCGTCGCCGCGGCCGGCCTGCTGCTGCCCGTGTTCGGGCGCGCCGTGCGCCGCGTTGCCGCGAACTGATCTCGACATCCGCGCTGGCGATCAGCTGCTGCACTGCCACGCTGCGCGCCCGGTCCCGGGTCGTTCGGGTCCCGGAGCTCCGTGGCGATTGCAGGCCGTTCCTGGAGTCACGTTCCGGAGCACATCGAGCGCAGTCGCGAGCGCCATTGACGTGGATCCAGTCGCGGCCCGCCCGGTGGCGGCGGCGTTTGCGACGTGCACGCCGACAGCCTAACCGACGTCCACAGCAAGGCGACCCCGGTCACAGGCCGGCCATCCCTCCCGCCCGATGCCCGTTCCACGAAGTCCGCTGCACCCGTGCGAGTCACGGTGCCCGGTCCAATGCCGACGGGAGGCCGGACAGGCGCCGCGGCGCGTTCCGGCCGCACAAAGGCCGGCACGCCGGGCGGGATCTGGCCAGACCTAGTAGCATTGGCGACGGAACGTGACTTCAAGGGGGACGATGACATGGCGCATGACGAAGCGGCCGGGCGGACTGACAGCGGCATGGAGCACTTCGGCTACAAGGAGTCGCTCAGCCGCAGCATCGGCGCATTCGGCAGCTTCGCGGCGGGTGTCAGCTACATCTCGATCCTCACCGGCACGTTCCAGCTGTTCTACTTCGGCTACGGCACCGCGGGGCCCGCCTACCTGTGGTCGTGGCCGCTGGTGCTCGTTGGCCAGCTGGCGGTGGCGCTGTGCTTCATGGAGCTCGCCGCGAAGTACCCGATCGCCGGATCCGTCTACAACTGGTCCAAGCTGCTCGGCAGCCAGGTCGTGGGCTGGTGCTCGGGCTGGCTGATGCTCACCGCGTCGATCGTGAGCCTGTCGGCCGTCGTGCTCGCACTGCAGCTGAACCTGCCACGCCTCTGGAGCGGCTTCCAGGTGGTCGGTGACGGCACGGGCCCCTACGACTTCGCCACCAATGCCGTGGTGCTCGGGACGGTGTTGATCGTGATCACGACGCTCATCAACGCCCTCGGTGTGCGACTGATGACGATGATCAACAGCGCGGGCGTCTTCATCGAACTGATCGCGGCGTGTCTCATCGCGATCATCCTCGGGCTGCATGCGACCCGCGGGCCCGAGGTCTTCTTCACCACCACCGGCTATGGTGGCGGCGGCGGCTATCTCGGCGCGTTCCTGGTCGCATCGCTGGCGTCCGGTTACGTGATGTATGGCTTCGACACGGCGAGCTCGCTCGGCGAGGAGACGCTGGAGCCGCGTCGCACGGCGCCGCGCGCCATCCTGCGGGCGATCCTGGCGTCGTTCGTCATCGGCGGCGCGATCCTCGTGTTCGCGGTGATGGCGGCCCCCAACCTCGCCGATCCGATGATCGGCAGCAGCAGCGGCGGCCTGCAGTACATCGTCGAGCAGGTGATGTGGGGCCCTCTCGGCAAGATCTTCCTCGTCTGCATCGTGGTTGCCGTCACGGTGTGCGCCCTCGCGGTGCACACGGCGGCCATCCGGCTGAGTTTCGCGATGGCACGCGACAACGCACTGCCCTTTGCGGAAAAGCTTGCCGAGGTGAACCCCAACACGCAGACGCCGATCCTGCCCGCCGTGCTGATCGGACTGATCGCGGCGCTGATCCTCGTGGTGAACGTCGGCCAGCCGAAGATCTTCACGGTGCTGACCTCGATCGCGGTCATCATGATCTACCTCGCCTACCTGATGGTGACCGCGCCGCTGCTGATGAAGCGGCTGCGGGGGCAATGGCCCCCGGCGGATCTCGCGGCCGGCGGTTACTTCACGATGGGTCGCTGGGGCCTGCTCGTCAACGTCGTCGCAGTGCTGTGGGGCGCGGGCTTCGCGCTCAACCTCGCCTGGCCGCGCGAGGCCGTCTACGGCCTGCCCTGGTATAACACCTGGGGTGCCTTCGTCTACATCGCGGTGATCCTGGGTTCAGGGCTCATCTGGTACGCGCTGCGTGGCCGCCACCAGATCGGCACGCTCGCATCGCACGCGGTCACGAAGGGCTGATGCACATCCGACGCCGCGGGTCCATCGCCCTCCGGTCACGACCCCGGTCGCAGTCCGCCACGCATCAAGGAGCGCTCCCATGGCGAAGCCCGCCCTGATCGCCGCCACGGTACTTGGATGCTGCCTCGGCGCCATCCCGGTCGCGCACGCGCGCGACGACCAGGCCCGGCCCCTGCAGGAATACAGTTCACTCGACCTCGCGCCCGATGGGCGGCGACTGGCGATGGTCGAGCCCGTTGCGGCAGGCCCGAAGGACGTCGAGCCGCGCGGGCCCGTGGTGGTTCGTGGCGTGGACGACGGGCGGGTTCTCGGTCGCTTCGATCCGTGCCCGCAGTGCCGCTACTCCGGCCTCGCCTGGTCCCCGGACAGCGCACGACTGGCCTTCCTCGCCACCGACGAGCGGAACGGGCGCGTTCGGGTCGAGCTTCTGACGGTGCCCGTTGCCGCCGGCAAGCCGGGACCCACCGTCACCCTCGCGACGATCCGGGGCGTGGCGAGCACGCCCCGCTGGTCGCCGGATGGGTCGACGCTTGCGCTCCTCGTCACCGTCGGCGCGAGGAAGAAGGCCGGTGCGCTCGAGGCCGGCGCGCCCCAGACCGGCGAGATCGGCTCTGCGCCGGACGAGCAGCGCCTCGCCGTCGTGCCGACTTCGGGCGGCGCAGTCCGGCTGGTGTCGGCGGCCGACACCTACGTCTATGAATATGACTGGCTGCCGGATGGTCGCGGCTTCGTCGCGACCGCGGCGAAGGGGAACGGCGACAGCAACTGGTGGGTCGCCAAGCTCGTCGCGATCGGACTCGAGGAGGGTCGCAGCCGTACGATCGCCCAGCCCGGCTTCCAGATCTCGATGCCGCGCGCGGCTCCCGACGGCAGGAGCGTCGTCTTCATCGGCGGCCTGATGAGTGATTTCGGCGCAGTGGGTGGCGAGGTCTATCAGGTGTCGCTCGAGGGCGGCGCCCCGGCGAGCCTCACGCCCGGATTCCGCGGCTCGTTCATGTCGCTCGCCTGGCGGGGCGGGCGCCTCTACGGCACGGCGCTGGTGGTGGATCGCGCCACGCTGCTGCGATTCGACGAGCACGTGCGCGAGCCCGAGGTGCTGTGGTCGTCGGCCGTCTCGGCCAGTACGGGCGATGATGCGGCGGGCGAGGTGGAGCCGGTGGTGGTGCTGAGTGCCAACGCCGAACGTGCTGCGACCGTGGTCGAGGACTTCGGCCACGCGCCCGCGGTGATCGCCGGGCCGCCGGGGGCGATGCGCACGATCACCCACGACAACGACGCGCTCGAGGTTCCGCTCGACATCCGCAGCCTCACCTGGACGAGCGACGGGAACGCCGTGCAGGGCTGGCTCGTGGGCCCGCGTGAGCCCGTGTCCGGCAAGCGTTATCCCATGATCGTCCAGGTGCATGGCGGTCCGAGCTGGGCCATGCCGCCGAGCTTCGGACGGGACAACGACTTCGAGACACCGGTCCGTGCCTGGGTCGCACGCGGGTACTACGTGTTCCTGCCGAATCCCCGCGGCAGCTACGGACAGGGAGAGGCATTCACCCGGGCCAACATCCGCGACTTCGGCGGTGGGGACCTGCGCGACATCCTCGCCGGGGTCGACGCGGTGCTCAAGGTGGCGCCGGTCGACGACGCGCGCCTCGGCGTCTACGGTCACAGCTACGGTGGCTTCATGACGATGTGGGCCGTGACCCACACAGAGCGCTTCAAGGCCGCGGTGGCCGGTGCCGGCATCGCCAACTGGATCAGCTATTACGGCGAGAACGGCATCGACCAGTGGATGATCCCGTTCTTCGGCGCGTCGGCCTACGATGATCCGGCGATCTACCGGGCGGCCTCGCCGATCGAGTCGATCAAGCAGGCGCGGACGCCGACGCTGATGTACGTGGGCGAGCTCGACGTGGAGTGCCCGGCGCCGCAGTCCTTCGAGTTCTGGCACGCCCTCACGGCGCTCGGCGTTCCGACGCAGCTCATCGTCTACCCGGGCGCCGGCCACTGGCTGCACGCCCCGGCGCAGGTCAAGGACCTGCGACGCCGGGTTCCGGAGTGGTTCGATCACTATCTCTCCCCGTGACGGATGCGACCGAGCGCGAACGGCCGCGCCCGGTCGCGGTCCTGGACCAGGCCCGGGAGTCGGAGTCGCACGGTGCAGTCCCGCAAGTGCCGCCGTGCCTCGTCGTGAGCGTTGTGCCCGCCGGCAGCGGCTGACACATCTGGGCCCGCTCGCGGGTGCCGGAGCCGACGTTCGGGAGTAGGATCGTCCGGGCGGCGGCGTGCCGATCGAGAGGTGCCTTCAATGAAGAATGCCCCTGAGCTTGCAATGGCCCGGAAGATCGGGTTGATCGCGATGCTCGCAGGACTCGTGTGTTATGTGACGCCCGGCGCTGCCGCGCCCGCGGCCAGGTACGACGCCCGCGCCAAGGCGGAGTACGGTCCGATCTTCACCCAGGTGCTGCAGAAGTTCATCGCTTCAATGCCGGGCCTGAATATCTGTCTGCCGCCGCTGTTCGGATACGGGGATGTCGTGAACGACACCACGGTGGTGAATCCGGACGCGGAGGGGCCGGTCGTCGGCGCAGGAGTCGGCACGAGCCCCACGTCCCAGCTCAAGTCGCTCGAGGCCGCGGGCCTCGTCTCGGGGATCGAGTCAACCCGGGAGGTCAACGGCAAGGTCGTGCGCAACGTGACATACCGTCGCACGGCGAAGGGCCTCGCGGTCTCCCAGGGTCCTTCGATCTGCTATGCCCGAGGGGAGCTGGATCGCATCGTCAAGTGGAAGGGCCCCATCGCGCTCGGCGAGTACCAGGCTGCGTTCGTCTACTACACGGTCAAGACGGCGCACATCGAGAGCTGGGCGAATTCGCCCGACGTCCAGGCCGCCTTCCCGACGATGAAGTCCGTCGTCAAGGGCGAGGAAACGAAGGTCCGGCAGATCGTCATCGACCTGTCGAGCGAAGGCTGGGACGTCGCGGAGTACTCGAAGTTCCTGCAGATGCAGTAGTGGCGCCCGGCCATCCGGCGCCAGCAGACCGGATGGCGTCGGCGCCGTTCCGGAGGACCTCCTTGGCGTCGGCCTAGGGCCTGTTAACACTATGTGATATGCTATGCGACATGGAAATCAGCGCAGAGCAGTTCAGTCGGATCGAGGCGTTTCTGCCGGTACAGCGCGGCAACGTCTCGCTCAGCAACCTCCAAGTGATCAACGCGATCCTGTACGTCGCGGAGAACGGCTGCAAGTGGCGCAGTCTGCCGAAGCGATTCGGCAACTGGCACACGATCTATACGCGCATGAACCGCTGGGCCAAGGCCGGCGTCCTCGATCGCTTGTTCGAGGAAATGCAGCATCAGCAGCTCATCCGCATCAAGATCGAGTCGGTCAGCCTCGACAGCACGATCGTCAAGGTGCACCCGGATGGCACCGGCGCTCTAAAAAAAACGGCCCCCAGGCCATCGGCAAGTCCCGAGCCGGATGGACCACCAAAATTCATATGGTTGCCGCGGATGCTCGGACCGCCATCGCGTTCTCCCTGACGGGCGGGCAGGCTGGCGATGCTCCAGCCGGCCGCGACCTGATGCGGACCTTGCCCGAGCTGCCAGCGCGCTGCCGCGTCATCATGGATAGAGCGTATGAAGGCAATGAAACCCGCCAGCTCGCCTTTGATCTCGGCCTCACCCCGGTCGTTCCGCCGCTCTCGACACGGGTCGAGCCCTGGACGTACAGCAAGGCCTGGTATCGCCGCAGAAACGAAATCGAGCGGCTGTTCCGCAGGCTCAAGGGCTTCCGCCGCATCTTCAGCCGCTTCGACAAGCTCGATACCATGTTCATGGCATTCCTGTGCTTCGCCCTCGTGGTCGAAGCACTTCGTTAGTGTGAACAGGCCCTAGCGTAATCGCGACTCCACCCGATAATCCGAGGATGGCGTTCCGGGCCTGCAGGACACCTGCAGGCCCGGAACCCGCGTGGTCGGGCCCTTTCGCTCCTCGCGCCGCTACGAACTCAATCGATGTGCGCGCGGATCAAGCGCCGCCACCCGCCTGCGCAGCCCGCGCCCTTCCACGATGTCGCGCGCGATCCGTCCTGGGCGGGAAGCGAGCCTTCCGCCCTCACTCGTGACGCTGCACTCCCCAACGACCCGCGGTTGCGATTCTTGCGATTCGCGGTGACCGATCAGACAGGCGGCGTTTTGTGCGTTCGCGTACCGCGCCGGGCCTCTCCATCGGGCAGTCTGGCCGCCGTCACCAAACCAGAGTACCGATCATGAAGACAGATGCACAACTCAAGAGTGACGTCCTCGCCGAACTGAAGTGGGAGCCGTCGGTCGATGCCTCGAAGGTGGGCGTGGAGGTCAGCGGCGGCATCGTGACGCTCGCCGGCCATGTCGCGAGCTTCGGCGAGAAGTGGCATGCGGAACGCGCGACCCAGCGCGTCGCGGGCGTGAAGGCCCTTGCCGTCGAAATCGACGTGAAGATCCCGGGCTCGTCCGTGAGGACCGACGCGGACATCGCGCTCGCGGCGGAGCAGGCGCTGCATTGGGTGTCGTACATGCCGACGGATGCCGTCAAGGTCATGGTCGAGAAGGGCTGGGTCACCTTGTCGGGATCCGTGGAGTGGGACTACCAGCGCCAGACTGCCGTGAGCGCGGTCCGCTACCTGATGGGCGTCAAGGGCGTCAGCAATGAAGTGGAACTGAAGTCACGCGCCTCCGCGACGGGCGTCAAGGCCGACATCCAGGCCGCGATGAAGCGCCACGCCGAATACGACGGCCAGGACATTTCAGTGTCGGTCGAGGATGGCGATGTGACGTTGACTGGCACCGTCCACAGCCTCTGGGCGCGCGAGCTCGCCCGGCAGTCGGCCTGGGGAACGCCGGGCGTCCACCACGTGGTCAACAACCTCAACGTCAGCTTCTGAGCAGACGGCTTCGTTCCGCCAGAGACCGACTCCTACCCAATTCCCAAGTTCAGGAGATGCTGCTGTGCTACGCACTACCAAGGACATGAATGGCTTCGCCATTCGCGCCACCGACGGCGAGATCGGCGAGGTGTCGGACTTCTACTTCGACGACGATTCGTGGGTCGTTCGCTATCTCGTCGTCGACACGGGAAGCTGGTTGTTGGATCGACGGGTGCTGATCTCGCCGCTGTCGCTTGGCATTCCCCGCTGGGACGAAAAGCTGCTGCCGGTGTCGTTGACGATGGCGCAGGTGCGCGACAGTCCCGACGTCGATACCCAGCGCCCGGTTTCGCGCCAGCACGAGATCCAGTGGCTTGGGTACTACGGGTATCCGTACTACTGGGAGGGTGCCGGCCTGTGGGGCGGCGGGTTGTATCCCTACATGATGCAACCGGACCTCGGCGGATTCTCGTCCGGACTCGAGTCGAACCTGCCGGCCGCCGATCGGGGCTATGCCCGCGCTGCCGCTGCCCGCCACGCCAAGGACGACGTCCATCTGCGCTCGTGCAAGGCCGTGATCGACTATCACGTCCATGCCACGGACGGCGACATCGGCCACGTGAAGGGGATGCTCGTCGACGAGGAATCATGGGCGATCCGCTACCTGATCGTCAGCACCAGCAACTGGTGGCTCGGGCACTCCGTCCTCGTCGCGCCGACCTGGATCGACGACGTGAGCTGGGACGAGTCCAAGGTCTACGTCGGCCTCACGCGCGAGCAGATCCGGGACGCACCGGCCTATGATCCGGCCGTCATGGTGAGCCGCGAGGAGGAGATCGGCATGTTCGACTACTACGGACGCACCGGGTACTGGTCCCGGGAACCGACGCGACTGCACGCGGGACACGGTCGGTAGTCGAGGCGGCGACGGCCCTCGGAACGGCCGGGCAGGTGGGCGCAGCCGCGCCCGGGACCTGCGTCACGGCCGCGACGTCAGGCAGCCGGAGTCCAGCCGCCGCCGAGCGCCTTGATCAGCGCGACGGCGGCGGTCAGGCGGCGCAGCTGGATGTCGTCGGCCGCGGTCTTCGCGACCAGGGCCGCCTGCTCGGCGGACACCACCTCGAGGTACGTCACGGCCCCGGCCTCGTAGCGAGCCTGCGCCTGGCGCAGCACGCCGTCGGTCGCACGCACGACCTGCTCCTCGCGCTGCGCCTCGAGCGCGAGCTGGCGCAGCGCGGCCAGTTCGTCCTCGACTTCCTGGTACGCCCGCAGCACGGTTGCGCGGTAGCTGGCGACCGCATCGTCGAACGCCGCGTGGCTCGCGGTCGACTGCGCCCGGTGTCGTCCGGCGTCGAACACCGTGAATGCCGCCGAGGCGCCCGCTGACCAGAGGCGGCTCGGGGCCGTCATCCAGGTCGAGGACGAGGTGCTCTCGCGGCCCACCGCTCCGCCCAGACTGAACATCGGGAAGTACGCCGCGCGTGCCGCGCCGATGTTGGCGTTGGCGGCCGCGACGCGCCGCTCTGCCGCCGCGACGTCGGGACGTCGCTCGAGCAGCGTCGAGGGCAGCCCGGGCTCCGTGCGCGGCGGCGCCGCGCCGACCGCGAGCGGCGCGGGATCCATGTGAAACGTCGAGGCGGACTCCCCGACGAGGGTCGCGAGCGCGTGCTCGAGTTGCGCGCGGCGCAGCTGGTTGTCGGCGGATTCGGTCTCCGCCGTGCGCAGTTGCGCCTCCGCCTGCTCGGCGTCGCCGAGTGCCGCGGCACCGCCCTCGTACAGGTTGCGCGTCAGCTTTGCCGCACGACCATAGTCGGCGACGGTCCGCTCGAGCAGCGCCTGACGGGTGTCGGCACTGCGCAGCGCGAAGTAGTCGATTGCGACCTCCGCCTGCACGCCGAGTCGGAACGATGCGTAGTCACCGGCGGACGCGCGCTCGTTCGCGCGCGCGGCGGTCGCGAGGCTGCGCACGCGGCCCCACAGGTCGAGCTCGTAGGAGACGTCGGCGTCCAGCACGAAGTCGTTGGCGACCGCCGGCCTCGCACTCGAGTAGGCCGGGGAATTCGCCGAGGTTCGGTAGCGGGTCGCGGACGGCACGACTGTGATGGTCGGCAGGAGGCTCGCGCGGGCAACCCGGGTCGCCGCGCGCGCCTGCTCGAGTCGCGCGTACGCCGACTTCAGGTCCTGGTTCGCCGCGGCGGCCCGCTGCTCGAGCGCGTCGAGGCCCGGATCCTCGAATGCGAGCCACCAGTCCCGGCGGCTCTGGTCATCCGCGGGATGCGCCTCGATCCAATCGCCCGCCTCGTGGAATGCCGTGGGGGTCGGTGCGACCGACGGTGGACGGTAGGCAGGGGCGAGCGTGCAGCCCGTCGCCGCCGTCGCGAGGCCGACGAGGAACGCGTGCCGGATCGTCACGGCGTTGCCTTCGGCGCCTTGGCGGCGGGTGCGACCACGCGCACCGCCATGCCCTCGGCGATGGAATCCGGCGGATTGATGATGATGCGATCGCTGGCCTCGAGACCGGACACCGCTTCGATCGCGGTGCCGAAGTCGCGTCCGGCGACGAACGACTTCAGGTGCACCTTGTCGCCCGCCACGACCGTGGCCACCTGCAGGCCGGCGCCGTGGAAGAGCAGCGCATTGATCGGGACGCGCAGCCCCTGCGCGTCCGGCCTCAGGTGGAAATGCGCCTCCGCGTACGCGCCGGACAGCGGCAGGTCCGCGCCGCGGGCGATCTCGAGTTCCACCTGCAGCGTGCGCAGGCCCGCATCGAGCGCATCGGCGGTGCGGACGACCTTCGCAGGGAACCCGGCCGCACTGCCGCCGGCGACGACGACATCGGCCTCGAGCCCGGCCTTCACGAGGGGCGCGTACGGCTCCGGCACCTGCACGTACACCCGCAGTCGCCGGGTGTCCGCGAGCTGGAACAGTGCGGAGCCGGCACTCTGGCCGGCATTGATGAGGGCCCCGACATCCGTGCTGCGCTGGATCACGACCCCATCGAACGGGGCAACGACCCGCTTGAACGATTCCAGCTCGCGCAGCCGGGCGAGGTTCGCACGTGCCGAGTCGACGGCCGCACGCTTCGCCAAGGCATCGCCGGCCTTGGCGTCCGCGTCCTGCTGGGACACGGAACTGGTGCGCAGCAGGTCCTTCCAGCGCTCGTTGGTGGTGCGGGCGAGCTCGGCATTGGCCTCGGCCAGTGCGAGGTCCGCGGTCGCCTGGCGGAGCTGCTGGTCGATCTCAGGGGCGTCGATCTCCGCGAGCAGCTGGCCCTTCTTCACCCGTGACCCGAGATCGGCATGCCAGGCGCGCAGGTAGCCGCTGGTCCGCGCGTAGATCGGGGCCTCGACGTAGGGCATCACCGTCGCCGGCAGCACTAGGCTCTCGGCGGCCTCCGCATGGTCCGGCACCCGGACTGCGACGGACGGTACGGCAGCGATGTCCGCCTCGCGAGCGAGCGCGCGGTGGTCGAGCACGCGGCTCGCGATCCCCCAGAGTGCGAGCAGCGCGATGAGCACGACGCCCGCGTACGGCCAGCGTCGCACCGGGCGCGGCAAGGCGCCGGTCTCAGGTCCCGTCGGGTCATTCATCTCGATCTCCCTGCCCGTGGCTGGCTTGGCGGGCCCGCCAGCCGTGAATCAGCGCGAACATCGTCGGCACGAGGAACAGCGTCGCGACCGTCGCGAGCAGCAATCCGCCGATCACGGCGCGGCCGAGCGGCGCGTTCTGCTCGCCGCCGTCGCCGAGCCCCAGTGCCATCGGCACCATTCCGATGATCATCGCCAGCGCGGTCATCAGCACCGGCCGGAAGCGCGTCACGCCGGCCTCGAGCGCGGCGCCGGCCGCCGCGATGCCGGCGTTGAGACGCTCCCGCGCGAAGCTGATGACGAGCACGCTGTTGGCGGTCGCGACGCCCATGCACATGATCGCGCCCGTGAGTGCCGGCACGCTGACCGTCGTGTGCGTCAGGAACAGCATCCAGACGATGCCGGCGAGCGCGACGGGCAGTGCGGTGATGACGATCAGGGGATCGGTCCACGACTGGAAGTTGACGACGATCAGCAGGTAGACGAGCACGACCGCGGCGAGCAGGCCGAACAGCAGTCCATTGAACGAACTCTTCATCGTCTGCACCTGGCCGCGCACAGCGAGGCGCGTGCCGCGGGGCAGGTCGGCCCGCGCCGCGTCGACGACTCGATCGACCTCGCGTGCGACGAAGCCAAGGTCCGTGTCCTGCACCGAGCCGTAGATGTCGAACACATTGGACGCGTCGTAGTGGCTCACGACCGCCGGTCCGACGGCGTGCCGGAACGTCGCCAGGTTCGCGAGGACCTGCGCCTGGCCGCCCATCCCGTTCGTGATCGGCGTCAGTGCGAGTGCATTGGGCGTGTCGAGCCGGTACTGCGGCGTCTGCGTGCCGACGCTGTACTGGGTGCCGGTCTTCGGATCGATCCAGAAGGAGGGTGCGGTCTGCACGCTGCCGGAGAGCGACACGAGCATGTTGGCGGCGACGTCGTGCTCCGTGAGGCCGACTAGCTGGGCCTTGTTGCGGTCGACCTCGACCTCGATCTTCGGATAGTCGCGGGCCTGCTGGACCCGCAGGTCGACGAGACCCGGGATGGCGCGGAGCTTCTGGAACAATGCATTGGTGAACGCGTGGTTGGCCTCGACGTTCGAACCGATCACCTGCACGTCGATCGGGCTCGGCAGGCCGAAGTTCAGGGTCTGGCTGACGATGTCCGCCGGCAGGAACATGAACGTCGTCGACGGGAAGGCTGCGGGCAACCTGCGGCGCAGGTCGCGCACGTAGTTCGCGGTCGGCCGATGATCGGCCTTCAGCGTGACGAACACGTCCGCATCCCCAGGGCCGACTGGCGCCGAGATGCTGTAGGCGAGGTTGATGCCGCTGTACGGGAGGCCGACATTGTCGACGATGCTGGCGATTTCGTCGGCCGGGATCACCTGGCGCACCGCGTCCTCGACCTGGTCCGTCAGGGCGGCCGTGTCCTCGATCCGAAGTCCGGTGCGTGCCCTCAGGTGCAGCTTGATCTGCCCGGAGTCCACGTTCGGGAAGAAGTCCTGCCCGAGCCCCGGCAGCCAGCGGCCGAGCGGGAACGCGAGCAGGGCGGATGCGGCCGCTGCCGCGAAGAAGCCGACGACCACCGGCCGGCCGTGCGCGAGCGACTGGGTCAAGAGTGCCTCGTAGCCAGCCCGGATGCGCAGGAAGCGCGCCTCGAAGCGCAGCTGCAGGCGCTTGAGGGGGCGGGGCGAGGGCACGTCAGCGTGGCTGTGGTGCGGCTCGAGCCAATATTTGGCGAGGGTCGGTACGAGCGTCCGCGACAGCACGTACGAGGCGAGCATCGCGAACACGACCGCCTCGGCGAGCGGCACGAACAGGTACTTGGCGATCCCGCCCAGCAGGAACATCGGGATGAACACGATGCAGATCGCGAGCGTCGAGACGAGCGCCGGGAGTGCGATCTGCTCGGCGCCATCGAGGATCGCCTGCTCGACGGTCGCGCCGTGCTCGAGATGCCAGTTGATGTTCTCGATCGTGACGGTCGCGTCGTCGACGAGGATGCCGACCGCGAGCGCGAGCCCGCCGAGGGTCATGATGTTGATCGTCTCGCCCAGCGCGGACAGCGCGCCGATCGAGGCGAGGATGGATAGCGGGATCGATACCGAGATGATCAGCGTGCTGCGCCAGCTGCCGAGGAACAGCAGGATCATGAGTCCGGTCAGCGCCGCGGCGATCACCGCCTCGCGCACGACGCCATCGACGGCGGCGCGCACGAACAGCGACTGGTCGCCGAGCGGCTCGATCTTCATGCTCGGGGGCGCCGCTGCGCGGACCTGCGGCAGTCGCTGCTTGATGCCGTTGATGACTTCGAGCGTCGAGGCAGCGCCGGTCTTCATGACGCTCATGACCACCGCGCGGCGGCCTTCGCGTCGTGCGATGTTGGTCTGCGGCGGGGAGCCGTCGCGGACGTGCGCGACGTCTCGTACGTAGATGAGGTTGCCATTGCGGTTGACGACGGGGATGTTGTTGAGGTCGTCGATGCGCAGCGGGCTGGCGTTGATCCCGACGAAGAACTCGGTGTCGCCGATCTTCTGCGTGCCGGCCGGCAGGATCAGGTTCTCGGCGCCGATCGCGCTGACGACGTCGTTGCCGGACAGATTGTGCGCCCGGAGCGCCGCGGGATCGAGGTCCACCTGCACCTGGCGCTGCTTGCCGCCGTAGGGCCACGGCGTCGCCGCGCCGGCGACGGTCGACAGTGCGGGGCGGACCACAGACTGCGACAGGTCGAAGAGCTCCGCCTCGGATAGCTCGTCGCTCGACAGCGCGAGCTGCATGATCGGCACGGTCGAGGCGTTGAACGCGAGGATGAACGGCGGCGTCGTGCCCGGTGGCATGAAGCGCAGCATCGACTGGCTCACGCCAGTCACCTGCGAGTACGACAGCTCTTCCTTTGCGGTCGGCTGGAAGAAGAACTTGATGATCGAGATGCCGGTCAGCGACTGGGATTCGCTGTGTTCGATGTCGTTGACTGTCGTCTGCGCCGACCGCTCGGCCTGCAGCACGATGCGGGTCGACATCTCGTCCGGCTGCAGGCCGCCGTAGCTCCAGATCGCGGCCACGATCGGGATGTTGATGTTCGGGAAGATGTCGACCGCGGTGCGCGCGATCGAGAACGCCCCCATCAGCAGGATCATGATCGCCATCACGATGAACGTGTAGGGGCGCTGCAGTGCGATTCGGACGATCCACATGGCGGGTGTGCTCTAGGTGCGCGGGGCGACAGTCACGGCTCAGGTCCGGGTCCCGCGACGCGGGGGTCGCGCCACGGTGGGTGGACGGACAGGCGCGCCATCCTGGTCGGCCGGCTCCGGTACGCGGATCGGCTCGACCGCCGTGAGGTTGGCGTGGATGGCTTCCATGAAGCCGATGAACTGCTCGGTTTCTGCCGGCGAGAGGCCCGCGACGCTTTCCGAGCGCGTCAGGTCCACGAGAGTCCAGACGTCCGCCACGAGGGGTCGGCCCGCCGCAGTCAGGTAGAGGCAGCGGGCGCGCCGATCCGCCGGATCGCTGCGCCGCTCGAGCCATCCGTCGGCCTCCATGCGGTCGAGCACGCGCACCAGCGTCATGGGTTCCAGGTCCACGAGTCCTGCGAGCTCGGCCTGGCTGATGCCCTCCTGCTTCGAGAGCTGCACGAGCACGCGGCACTGCGGCAGCGTCAGGCCGAGCGAGCGGGCGCGTTCCTCGAAGCGGTGGACATAGCGGCGGCTGATGTCCTTGAGCAGGAACCCGAAGGTTCGCAGGCGGGTCACGGATCGGGTCCTTGCAAGCAGGCCACGCAGACCGGGAATCATAACGAACGAGACGATATAGATTGTTATGATTTGCAAAGCCTGTCCTGTACGACAGGGTCGGCACGGGCCGCGGGTCGGGGTGGCGCGTGGCTGCGCGGAAATCCGGGCTCAGCGGCCTCCACGCACGTGCGCGGTCAGCGCACGCTCAACGGATTGGCCGGATCCTGCCGCTTTCGAGATCGGGCCGGACTGGGCGATGCGGGCCCGCGTGGACTGTGGAACTCGAGGCGACGGCCCCTCGACATCCGGATCGTGCGATGCCGAGTCCGGACTGCCGAATCGGGGCGATGGTGTCCTCAATCGCCCTGCAGGGCGGCGCGGACGGCGCACTCCAGCTGCGCGAGCCCGAACGTCACGTCGCACACGGCGCCATTCACGAAGAATTCTGGCGAGGCCCGAATGTGGCTCCGGATCGCCTCCACGCGATGTTCAAGAACGCGTTGCCGGGCGCTTTCGCCCCCCATCGACGCATTGAACCGGACGACGTCCAGGCCGATCCTGCGCGCCGCGAGTTCGAGAGACGTGCGGGCCAGCGACGCGCCCTCCTCGAGAAGCAGGTCGTGCATCTCCCAGAATTTCCCTTGTGCGGCGGCCGCCTCGGTCGCCTCTGCGGCCGTCATCGCGAGCGGGTTGGCGTACTCGACCGGGAAGTGGCGGAAGACGAGTTGCACGGTGTCCGGGTAGCTCGCCAGCAGCAGGCGGACCGCAGGTTCGGCGGCGCGACACGCGGGCGATGCGAAGTCGCCGTACTCGACGACCGTCACCCGGGGCCGCATCGCGCCACGACGGTGATCCTCGACCGTCACGGCCGCGTGTAGATCGTGCCGGGCGGCACCCGCGCGGTACCCGATTTCGGCTGTCGTGTTGCGCACCCGGGCTCCTCGTGACGAAAGCGATCTGCGTCCAAGCTACCCCCTCGCCGGACACATGCTCGGTGCGATCCCGTACATAGTTCGTGCAACGCGTGGGTGCTTCACCCAACCGAACGAAGCGCATGTTTCCAATAGAGTCGTGGCCTGAACGTTGCGACAGGAGCGGCCGGACATGACCGATGAACGCGTCAACTTCTCGTCGCCCATACCGACCGTGGTGACGATTGACGGCGAGGAGCGAGTGCGTGGATTCCTGGCGCGCCACGGCGGTGCCGCGCGGGACCAGGAGCATGAGGGAGATCGGTTTCACGGAGCCGCCGGCTGGTCCGAAGTGCATGCCAAGGATGGCTACCGCCTTCGCTGCGAATGGTCCGTGCTCGGAAGCGAGCGGAAGATGAACTTCGTGGAGATCGCACCATGATCACCCGGGCACCAACCCCGAGATTCCAGTCCGGCGGCCGGCAGAGTCGAATCGACATCCTGGTCCGCGAAGCCGTGGGCTGGCGTACGGACGAACTCAACAGAGCCGGTAACATCGTGCCCATGAAACAACGAAGCACTGCCCACCGACGGGCCCGTGGCGCGCATCCGCGCGCACCGGGCGACATCGCCGCGGAACTTCCCGTCGCGGTTCCACGGGAATACACCGAGCCGCTCCGTTCCACGGGAACGGTGGACGACGACGACGAGCCCGAAGACGAGCACGAAGGCGAGAACGAGGCTGCGGAGCGCGCGTCGAGTGATCGCACCGAGGCGCCCGAGGAGTTCGAACGTGACGACGAAGACCGCCCCTAGGATCCATCCCGACGCGGGCGTCTGGATCGACCACCGACGCGCCCAGATCGTCGGCCTGACGGCGGACGGGCCTGTGACGAAGACGATCGAGTCCAACGTCGAGAAGCACCTCAATCGAGGCGGCGATTCGCCGCTGAAGGGACCCTACGAGGCTCGCCAGGTGCCGGCGGACGACAGTCGCCAGCGCGCGCTGACGGGCGAGCTCGATGGCTACTACGACCTCGTCATCGACGAATTGCAGGCCTATGGACGGCTGCTCGTGTTCGGGCCGGGCGAGGCCAAGGGCGAGCTCCAAGCGAGGCTGTTGAAGCATCGGCAGGGGCCTCGGATCTCCGCCATCGAGAGCGCGGGGGCGCTCACCGAAGGCCAGGTCGTCGCGAAGGTACGCGCTCACTTCGGCGACGCCTTGCCACGCGGGCGCGCCCCGGACTAGCTGATCCGTCCCGGCGCGGCCGGCGACGTCGCTCGCTTGGATGTGCTGGGATGCGACCAATCCCGGCGCGAAGGGTCCGGCCATGATGGATCTGGCGCGGCCGATGGGTGCCACCGGGGCTTGCCACGGGATAACCCTCAATGGGCGGGGGGCGCCTCCGCGCGCGCGGAATCGGGAGGCAGCGCCACGATGCGCACGGTCGTCGCGATCGCCCCGAATGGAATCGACTGCGCCGCGAATGCCGCCGCGATTCGCGCGATCACGCTCGACCGAATGCCGGGCAGCTGGCCGAAGTCCGAGATCCCGTACTTCACCTCATAGGTGATCACGGCTTCGCCGGTGGCGCGCGCATAGGCCCGAGTCGCGACGACCCTCGGATCCACGGCTTCCTCGAGGGCGGCCTCGATCGTCGCGATCACCCGCTCGGGAGGGATCGAGCTGTCGACGGTCAGCCTGTGGACCGCTGCGTGGTCGATCCGTCCATGCGAGTGATTGGTCACGACCGCCTTCGCGACGATGCTGTTCGGAACCACCACGATGTCGTGCAGCCAGGTCTGGATCCGGGTGCTGCGCCAGTTGATCTGCATGACCTGGCCCTCGACATCGCCGGACAGCAGGATCCAGTCGCCGGCGCCGAACGGCCGGTCAATGTTCAGGGCGAGCCCGGACAGCAGGTCCGAAAGCGTGTTCTGCAGTGCAAACCCGAGCACGATCGCGAGGATGCCGGAGGTCGCGAGCACGCCGCCGATGGGCTGCTTGATCACCGTTTCCATGATGCCGACGAACGCGACGATGTAGATCAGGCCCGAGGCGAGGTCGACGAACAGCCGCCGCGCATGGGGCTGGTTGTCGTTCGGGAACAGTGTCCGGCGCATGACCAGCTCGAGGACGCCATTGATGATCCACGCGCCGAGAACCCACCACGCGATGCCGAAGAGCTCGGACGGGAGTCGTGCCGATTCCGCCGCGCCGCCCAGCAGGTATTGACCGAGATCATTGCCCGGACGCGGGCGTAGTGAAGAGATCAGTAGCAGCGCCGAGGATCCCCACAGCACGGAGCGGTACAGTCGCAGGCGCACGATGAATCCCGCCAGCAGCAGGACGAGGGCGCTCGCGAGGATCCAGAGCGTGGTCCAGCCTATCAAGGGCGGCGTCCGTCGCGGCTCGGCGGCGAGCCGTCGAACGAATTGACTGAGCGGGGCATGGTCGGAGTACTCGCGGATACGCGGGGAGGTTCCCGCTCGGATCGATGGATGCAGCCGCCCATGTTCCACCGACGACCCGCCGCCGTCTGTACGCGTTCGAACGCGCACCGCCTGAGAGTGGGGCCGATCGGTACCACAGCGCACGGACCATTCGCCTGCAGCCGCGCACAGTGCGCTCGATGCGCATCGGGCCGGCAGTTGATCATCGTGGGAGACGTTCGTGAAAAAATGCCCCGTCATGACCACGGCGGCCGGAACACCGGTGGCCGACAACCAGAATTCGCTCACCGCAGGCCCACGCGGCCCGGTGCTGATGCACGACTACCAGCTGATGGAGAAAATGGCCCAGTTCAACCGCGAGCGGGCGCCGGAACGGGTCGTGCACGCCAAGGGAGCGGGGGCCCACGGAGTGCTGACGATCCGGAAGGATCTCGCCCGCTACACCCGGGCGAAGCTCTTCGCCCGGTCCGGCAACACCTGTCCGATGTTCGCGCGCTTCTCGACCGTCGCGGGCGAATCCGGCTCCGCCGACACGGCGCGCGACCCGCGGGGCTTCTCGCTCAAGTTCTACACGGAGGAGGGCAACTGGGACCTGGTGGGGAACAACACGCCGGTCTTCTTCGTGCGCGACGCGTTGAAATTCTCGGACTTCATCCATTCCCAGAAGCGCGACCCCGCCACTGGCCTGCGTGACAACCGCATGCAGTGGGATTACTGGAGCCTGTCGCCGGAGTCCCTGCACCAGGTCACGACGTTGTTCTCGGATCGCGGCATCCCGGCGACCCTGCGCCACATGAACGGCTACTCAAGCCACACCTACAGCCTCTGGAACGCCGCCGGCGAGCGCCATTGGGTGAAATGGCACTTCAAGACGATGCAGGGCATCAAGACGCTGACCAACGAGGGCGCGGCGAACATTGCCGGCCTGGACCTCGATTTCCACCGACGGGACCTGCACGAGGCAATTCGGCGGGGAGACTTCCCGCGCTGGCGGGTACAGGTGCAGCTGATGCCCGAGCGTGATGCCGACACCTACCGGATCCACCCGTTCGACCTCACCAAGGTCTGGCCGCACCGCGACTACCCGGTGGTCGAGGTGGGAGAGTTCGTGCTCAACCGCAATCCGGAGAATTACTACGCCGAGGTCGAGCAGGCCGCGTTCGAGCCCGGCAACATGCCGCCCGGCATCGGCGCCTCGCCGGACAAAGTGCTGCAGGCGCGGCTGTTGTCCTATCCCGATGCGCATCGGTACCGTATTGGCGTGAACTATGCCGCGCTCCCGATCAACCGCCCGCTGTCCCCCGTTCACACCTACCATCGGGACGGACAGGGTCGCTTCGACTCGAACGGAGGCGGCGCCGTCAACTACGAGCCCAACAGCTTCGGCGGTCCCGTCCAGGATCCGGGCGCGCGCGAGCCGCCGTGGCGGCTGGACGGGGACGCGGGCCACTATGCCCCGCGCGACGAACCGGGCGGCTGCGATGACTACTCCCAGGCGGGCGATCTCTATCGCCTGATGAGCGAGGAGCAGCGGGCACAGCTGATCGGCAATCTCCTCACGCCGCTGCGGACCGTGCCGCGGGCAATCCAGGTGCGCCAGCTGGGGCACTTCTACAAGGCGGATCCCGAGTACGGCGCGCGCGTCGCCGCCGGTCTCGGGATCCCGGTCGAGGAATTTTCGGGCCGTGTCCCGGCCTGATCCGTGCGCGCGAGGCGTGCCTGGACCGCGTGCTCAATTGGAGGGAATCGCATGAACCGACCCGTCACCCAGAAGCGAACCGGCGCGATCGTCGCGACCGGCGCCGCCGTGCTGTCGACACTCGCGCTCGTCGGCATACCGACCCTCCTGGAGGCAACGGAGGAACCCGTGTACCAGGTGGTCCATAGGTACGGGAAGTTCGAGGTGCGCCTGTACCCGGGGTACACGGTGGCCGAGATCGTCGTCCCCGGTCCTGCGGGCGATGCGGGCAACCAGGCGTTCCCGATCCTCGCGGGCTACATCTTCGGCAAGAACAAGGGCGCGCGAAAATTCGCCATGACCGCGCCGGTCACGCAGGAGGCCGCACCGGTCAAGTTTCCGATGACTGCGCCGGTCACCCAGGTCGAGGCACCCGGTGGCTTCCGGGTGCAGTTCGTGCTCCCCAAGGGCGTGTCGGTCGCCGATGCGCCGGAGCCGCTCGATGCCCGCGTGCAGTTGCGTGGCGTCCCGCCAAGCCGCGTGGCGGTCATCCGGTTTTCGGGATTCTGGTCCGAGGCGAACTACGAGGAGCACCTCGCGACCCTGCGTGACGCGCTCAAGGCCGCATCGCTGACCCCATCCGGGGAGCCCGTGTACTCGCGCTACAACCCGCCGTTCACGCCGTGGTTCATGCGCCGCAACGAGATCTGGCTGCGCGTCGGCGAAGGTCAGTGACCCACGGTTGCGCCTGAGCGCGACGTGGCCGTCGTCGAGGCACGGCGGCCCGGGCGAGCCTTGGTGCGCAAGCGCACCGCCCGCACTCGCGCCCAGGAGTAGCGTCCGCCGGGCTGTACCTCGGCGAATGCGCCGGATCGCATCGCGAACTGGCCGTCCATCCTCGCCTCCCCGGACAGACCGGGGCCCACCGCGTGCCAGGCCGATCGTCGCGCTGGGTAGACCCCGATCATTCACCGGACGCCATGATGCAGACCGATTCCCGCCGAGCCCCGCATCCCGCGGCGCGATGCCGTCGGGTCGTCGCCGCGGCGCTCGTGCTCACGCTGAGTGGCTGCTCGACCACGACGCCGCGGCCGCTCGCGGATCCGGTCTCAATTCCGGACCAGTGGTCGATTCCCGGGATCGCGACGGCGCAGCAGGGCACCTCGCTGGTCGAGTGGTGGTTGCGCTTCAACGATCCGACGCTGACGAAGCTGCTCGGCGACGCGCTCGCGCACAACACGACGCTCGGCGGCGCGGTCGCCTCCCTGAAGAGTGCCCGTGCCGAGCGTGACATTGCCGCCGCCACGTTGTGGCCGGTGCTCGGGGCGTCCGCCTCGGTGTCGGACGGAACGGCGGCCGGCATCCGGACCGGGAGGGTCGTGCAGGCCGGGCTCGACGCCAGCTGGGTCCCCGACGTGTTCGGTGGGAATCGCAGCGGGCTTGCCGCGGCGGCGGCGGCGCTCGAGGCGAGCGGCGCGACGCTCGGCGATGCGCAGGTGTCGATCGCCGGTGAAGCGGCCACGACGTACATCCTCCTGCGCAGCGCCCAGGCACGTCTGGCGATCGCCGCAGGCAACCTGGCGAGCCAGCAGGAAACGCTGCAGATCACGACGTGGCGCCGGCAGGCCGGGCTCGTCACCGAACTCGAGGTGGCCCAGGCCCAGGCGCTCGCCGACCAGACGGCTGCGGCGATTCCGGTTCTGCAGACGAGCATCTCACGGTCCAGCCATGCGCTCGCGGTGCTGACGGGGCGGAGCCCCGCGGCGCTGGCCGGTACGCTCGAGGTCGTGGCGCCGGTGCCGAAGGCGGATGACGCACTTGTCGCGAGCATCCCGACCGAGACCCTACGCCAGCGTGCGGATGTCCGCGCGGCCGAAAGCCAGGTCAGGAGCGCGCTCGCCCGCGTGTCGCAGGCGAAGGCGGCGCGTTGGCCCGGGTTCACGCTCAGCGGCTCGATCGGCGCCAGCGGCGCCCACGTCGCCGACCTGTCGCATCGCGCCGCGTCGATCGCCAGCCTGCTCGCCGGCGTGACGCTGCCGCTCCTTGACGGCGGCGCACGACGGGCCCAGGTCCGCCTGCAGGAGGCCGCGCTCGAGCAGGCCCGGGTGACCTACGTCGCGATCGTGCTTGCGGCGCTGGCCGACGTCGAGGACACGCTGGCGGCGCTGGCGGGTGACCGCCAGCGGCTCGTGAGCCTCGACCATGCCGCGACGGCGGCGACCGATGCGGCCACGCTCGCAGGCCAGCGCTTCCGGAGTGGCCTCGTCGATTTCCAGACCGTCCTCGACACGCAGCGGGTGCAGCTCGGGACGCAGGACGGCCTCGCCGGGGCGTTCGCGGACGTGAGCACCGATCAGGTGCACCTGTACACCGCACTGGGCGGCGGCTGGCGGGATCGCGACGTATCGGCCCTCCTCACCGACGATGCCGCGCGCCGCGCGACGCCATGAGCAAGGAGCCCAACTCCGCAGTCGAGGTGCCCGTGCCGGCGGCGGCGCCGGAACCGGTCGCACCCACCGCACCGGCATCGGCTGCGGCACCCGCAACTGCAACTGCAGCTGCACCGGCAGCGGGGCAGGCACCGGCCGTCCCCGTCGCGGGGGAGGCCGAGGCCGGCATCGGCGCGCTCCTCGGCGAGCCCGCAACGCAGGCGTGGTACCGGCGACGGTCGGTCTGGGCACTGACAGCGCTCGCCGTCGTGCTGGTCATCGGCGGCGGCTGGTGGTGGGTGCACCGCAATGCGAACGCCGCACCGGTCTACAACACGGTCGCCGTGGCGCGTGGCAACCTCACGCTGCTCATCACGGCGAACGGCACCATCCAGCCGACCCTCTCGATCAGCATCGGCAGTGAACTCTCGGGGACCGTGCGCGAGGTCAAGGTCGACGTCAACGACCAGGTGACGAAGGGCGAGGTCCTCGTCGTGCTCGACACCGCCAAGCTGCAAGACCAGATCCTGCGATCGCAGGCGACGCTCGCCGCAGCCCAGGGGAAGGTCGCGCAGACCCAGGCGACGGTACTCGAGGCGCAGGCCGCGTATGGTCGCCTCAAGGAGGTCGCAACGCTGTCCGGTGGAAAGGTCCCGTCCAAGTCCGAACTCGATGCGGGGCGCGCGACGCTTGCGCGGGCGAACGCGGACGATGCCTCGGCGCATGCCGGCGTCAGCGACGCCAAGGCGGCGCTGTCGACGGACCAGATCAACCTGTCGAAGGCCTCGATCTCGGCGCCGGCGGACGGCATCGTGTTGACCCGCACGGTCGATCCGGGCAACACCGTCGCGGCCTCCCTCCAGGCCGTCACGCTGTTCACGATCGCTGAGGACCTGCACCAGCTGCGACTGTGGGTCTACGTCGATGAGGCGGATGTCGGTGCGGTGCAGGTCGGGCAGGACGCGACGTTCACCGTCAGCGCCTACCTGAGCCGCAAGTTCCCAGCGCGCATCACGCGCGTCGGATTCGGGTCGACGATCACGGACAACGTCGTGACCTACCTCACCTACCTCGACGTCGACAACTCGGACCTCAGCCTGCGCCCGGGCATGACGGCGACCGCCACGATCACTGCAACCCAGAGGACCAACGTCCTGCTGGTGCCGAACACGGCGCTGCGGTTCACGCCGACTGCGGCCGACGCCTCGCCCGCCAAGGGCAAGAGCGTCGCCTCGAGCCTGCTGCCGCGGATGCCGAGCAGCGTCGTCCGTAAGTCAGCGGCCTCCGGCGCGAGCACCTCGATGGCCAAGCAGGTCTGGGTACTCCGCGACGGAACTGCGCAGGTGGTTGCCGTGACGCCCGGGATCAGCGACGGTCACATGACCGAGATCACCAGCGGCGAACTCGAGGCCGGCATGCTGGTGATCACCGACCAGAAGTCCGCCGCGAAGCCGTGACCGTCCCGCTCATCCAGCTTCGGGGCGTCACCAAGCGGTACGGCGCCGGGGCCGCGGAGCTCCTCGCGCTCAAGGGCATCAACCTCGACATTACCGCCGGCGAGTTCATCGCGATCATGGGCCCAAGCGGCTCCGGGAAGTCCACCGCGATGAACATCCTCGGCTGCCTCGACACGCCGACAGCGGGCCAGTACCTGTTCAAGGGCGCCCACGTCGAGGCGCTGACGCGCGACCAGCGCGCGCGCCTGCGGCGGCGATTCCTCGGCTTCGTCTTCCAGGGGTTCAACCTGCTCGCACGGACGTCGGCCGAGGAGAACGTGGAGCTGCCGCTGCTCTATCGCGGCGACCGGCCCGCGGTCAGGCGTGCCGCAGCGCGCCAGGCCCTCGACTCGGTGGGCCTGCACGGCTGGGAACATCACACGCCAGCGGAGCTGTCGGGTGGGCAGCAGCAGCGCGTCGCGATCGCGCGCGCGATCGTCACGGCGCCTGCGGTCGTGCTCGCCGACGAGCCCACCGGCAATCTCGACACCCAGCGCAGCCACGAAATCATGCAACTGCTGGTCGCGCTCAACCGCGACCACGGGATCACGGTGCTGATGGTGACCCACGAGCCGGACATGGCCGCCTATGCCCGACGCATGGTGCATTTCGTGGACGGCCAGATCGCGAAGGACGCGCCGAACCCGAACCCGACGCTGTCGATGCCGGCCGCGGTCGGCAGTACCGAGACCGTCTGATGCTGCTCAGCGTGCTGATCCTGGCGCTGCAGTCGGTCCGGCGGAACCTGCTGCGCTCGTTCCTGACGATCCTCGGCATCGTGATCGGCGTCAGTGCCGTGATCACCATGGTCACGCTCGGCAACGGAGCGACGCAGGCGATCCAGACGCAGATCTCGAGTCTCGGCTCCAACCTCCTGATGGTGATGCCCGGCCAGCGCCAGCCCGGCGGTGGCGGCGGCGGGGGTGGCGTGCCGCAGTTCACGGAGGCGGATGGCCTCGCGATCCAGTCGCAGATCGGCGGCGTCGCGGCGGTCGCGCCGCAGGGTCGCGCGTCCGTGACCGTGGTCGCGAACGGCCGCAACTGGGCGACGACCGTCGTTGGCAGCACCAACGAGTGGTTCGAGGCCGGCAACTGGAAATTGGCGGGCGGGCGCGAATTCGACCTCGACGAGCAGCGCGCCGGCGCAGCTGTCTGCGTCGTCGGCGAGACCGTCCGGCGCGAGCTCTATGGCGGGACGGCGGGGCGCACGGGTCTCGGCGAGTGGCTGCGCGTCAAGCAGTTCTCGTGCAGCGTCGTCGGCATCCTCGCCTCCAAGGGCCAGGGCGGGATGGGCGACCAGGACGATACCGTGCTGCTGCCGCTGCATACGCTGCAGCGGCGGGTCACGGGCAGCCGCAAGGTCAGCATGCTCATGGTGTCGATGCAGGAGGGCAGCGACAGCGGCCCGCTGAAGGCAAGCCTGAGGCAACTGCTGCGCGAGCGGCGCAAGCTTGCCGAGGGCGAAGACGACAATTTCAACATCTTCGACACGCAGCAGCTCGCCGAGACGCTTTCCGGCACGATGGGCGTCCTCACCGACCTGCTCGGCGCCGTCGCCGCGGTAAGCCTGCTGGTCGGAGGCATCGGCATCATGAACATCATGCTGGTCAGCGTGACCGAGCGGACCCGCGAAATCGGGCTGCGCCTCGCGGTCGGCGCACTGGAAAGCGAGGTGCTGCTGCAGTTCCTGATCGAGGCCGTCGTGCTGTCGGCGTTCGGTGGCATCGTCGGCGTCATCATCGCGACCGTCGCATCGTACTGGCTGTCGACACTCATGGGCGTGCCTTACGCCTTCGACCTGTCGATCAACGTCCTCGCGATGCTGTTCTCGGCGCTCATCGGTGTCGTGTTCGGCTTCTTCCCGGCGCGGAACGCAGCACGCATGGATCCGATCGTGGCGCTCCGGCACGAGTAGCGCGCGACCTCCCGTGGTGTCGATCCGTAACCGATGCCGGAGCGGCGTCAGCGGCGACCCCATGACCCACTTAACGCCCGCTCTGTACGGTCGCGAACGGCGGAGCCCAGTCGCATCCGCCACAGTACGAGGTGGTCACGCAATGGGGACACGAGCATGCAGAGGGTGGTGTCACTCGAACTAGAGCCGGCAGTCGCGGCTGCGCAGGCGCGCACCACGGGCCGGCGCGGACGAGCCCAGCCGATCGCGCCTCACCGTCCCCGGCCCGCCGTGGTCCGATTCTTCACGTCTCACCGCGCCGATGAGACCAGCCCGAGGAACAGCATGGATACCAATGACTCGCTACTGTGCGTCTCAAAGACGCACGCCGACGCCGACCGGGTGATCGGTGCGCTCAGCCGGTGTGGCATCGACGTGACCAAGCTGTCGCTGGTCGGTCATGGCTACCACAGCGAGGAGCACGTGCTCGGCCTGTACACGGCCGGCGACCGGATCCTGTCCTGGGGGCGCACTGGCGCCCTGTGGGGTGGGTTCTGGGGCCTCCCGCTCGCGCCGGCGGCGTTCGTCCTGCCAGGGCTCGGGCTCGTCGCGATGGCGGGCCCCGTGGTCTCGGCGCTGTTCGGCGCGCTTGAAGGGGCGGTGGTCGTGGGTGGACTTTCGGCCCTCGGCGCGGCGCTCACGACGATCGGCGTGCCGCGCGAGCTGGTCGTCAAGTACGAGGCGGCCCTGAAGGCAGACCGCTACGTGCTGGTGCTGCACGGCAGCGCAGAGGAAGTCGCGAAGGCGCGCGCGGCGCTGGCCCGCTGCAACATCGACCCGCCGGCCCATCGTGCGCCGGTCGCAGTTGCGCCGGACGCCGCGCCGTTCGGCGGCGCAGGCGTGCTGACATGATCCGGCCGGCGCAGCACGCGCCGAGTGGCAACCTCGCTCGGCACTGGCCGGCCCGCGACGTCGCGGTCCGGCGCGGTTAGTCGGCACCGCGGCCGTGCCCGTCTTTCGCAACGGAGGCGATGCCCTCCATTACCTGGTTCGCGGCGCCGGCGAACCGCTGCTGCTCATTCACGGGCTCGGCTCGAGTGGGGCGGACTGGGCCTTCCAGCTGCCGGTCCTCGAACACGGGTTCCATGTCATCGTCCCGGACCTGCCGGGTAGTGGCCACAGCGATCCCCCCACGGGTCGCTATACCGTTGCCGGTTTCGCCGAGACGCTCTGGGCGTTGCTCGACGAGCTCGGATTGGCGCATGCCAATATCGTCGGGTTCTCGCTCGGCGGTGCCGTCGCGCTTGAGATGGCGCTGCAGCGTCCCGTCTGCGTGCCGCGCCTCGTGCTGATCAACAGCCTCGCGACGTATCGCGTCGATGACTGGCGCAAGTGGCTCGAAGCCCGGATCCCGGTGGCGCTGGTGCGGTTGCTCGGAATGAAGCGCACCGCGCGGCTCACTGCCGCGCGGGTCTTTCCCGAGCCCTGGCAACAGCGCCTGCGTGATCGCACGATCTCGGTGCTTGGCTCGGTGCCCCCGGATGCATACCTCGGCATGGGGCGGGGCCTGCAGCATTGGAGCGCCACCGAGCGCCTCGATCTGTTGCAGTGCCGAACCCTGATCATCGCCGCCGAACACGACTACACGCCGCTCGCCGAAAAGCAGGCCCTTGCCCTTCGCATCGGGGCCCGGCTGCTGGTCGTGCGCGGGTCCCGGCACGGAACGCCGTTCGACTCGATCGCGCTGACGAATGCCGCCCTCGCGGCGGCATTGACGGACCAGCCGTTGCCGCTACCGACGAGCTGGACCCGTGACGAGATCGACGAAGCCCCGGAGTGGCCATTCGCCGGAAACCTCGCGGACGAGCACGCAGCGGTGACGATGTGAAGCCCATGGTCGCCACGCGCGGCTGAGCCCCGCCGACGTGCTGGCGACAGCATTGCCGCCAGTGCCGCGCGGCGCCGTCGGTGCGCTGCCAGACCGAGCCGCCGTGATGGATCTCGTACGCTTTGCCCGCATACAAGCACGGAGACATTTCCCATGAAGAGATCACATATCGTCGCGCTGGTCGTGTCAGCAGCCCTGGCCGGCCCCTGCATGGCCCTCGCTGCGGAAGGCACCGACACCGATCGCGATCACCCGAAGGAATTCGTCCAGGATTCCGCGATCACCACGAAGATCAAGGCCAAGCTCGCGGCAGAACATATGGGCAGCCTCGGCAACATCCACGTCGATACCGACAAGGATGGCGTCGTCTGGTTGTCGGGTACTGCGCACACGAACGAGGCCGTCGAAAGGGCGGTGTCGATTGCGGAGGGTACCGAGCATGTCCGCAAGGTGCACAACGACATTCGCGTGAAGAAGGACGACTGACACGCCTGCGGCGCAAGTCGACCAGCGATCCGGCAAGCGCAAGCGCCCAGCGCCTTGCGCCTTGCGCCTTGCCGTCTGCGTTTGACGGTCGCAGCTGGCCACGGATCGATCCCAGGATGCCCCTAGAGTTCCCGATCGAGCGGAACGACCGACAGTAGCCGGACGGCCCACCGGCGCCAGACTGACGTGGCGGGATCGACGCTGTAATTGGCTGGGGTCCCTGCCTCGGATGTCTCCCAGGACAGGCGGTGCACGCCATGGCCCATGTCCCGCATCGTCACGGCGTAGGCGTTCCCGGGCACGATCATGCGTTCGAAGCGCGCCGTGACCTGCGAGGCGAGTTCCGGGCTGTCGATGATGAGGCCGACCTCGGTGTTGGTGCGCTTCGACCGCTGGTCGAAGTTCATCGATCCTATGAATACTAGCTCGTCATCGAACACCCAGAGTTTCGCGTGCAGCCCATAGTTCCCATAGCGGGACATGTGCATCGTCTGCCCGCTGCCGCGGGCATCCGCCAGGTTCGCGCGGGTTTCAAAAAGTCCTATCCCGTCCATTGCCAATGAGCCTCGGATCCGCGCGTAGCCTGCGAACGCGATCACGTCACGCGTGGAGGCGAGCGAGTTCGTCAGCACGCGGACGGTGGCGTTCCGTCGACGCAGTGAATGCAGGGTCTCGAGTTCCTCCGCAGCCGGCACGAGGTAGGGGGTGACGATCAGGAGATCGGCCTGCGTCCTGCCCGCGGCGACGGCGACTGCATCTGCGACGACCCGACCACCGGTCCGCGTGCCCAGGGCGCGTCGCTTGTCCGGGGGATCCGCGTAGACGCTGGCCGGCGCCCAGACGAGCGTGAGGGTTCCGTCCATGATGCCGGCAATGGGCGCTCCCGCTGCGACTCGCTCTCCATAGTCGATCCCGCTCGCGACCGCCGCGGGAGCGTGGCGGTGTCTCCGCGGCGCGGGCGCGAGCAGTTCCGCTGCCGCGGTCGGTGCGGATGCGACGCGCAATGCGGCTGCCGGAATGGACAGGCCATCGTTCCAGAACCTGTCGAACGTTGTGGACAGCGCGCGGACGGCAGGGCCGGCGACGAAGACATCGTCGTCGGCGAACTGGGTCTCCGGCTGCGTCTGGAAATACTGGTCGCCGACATTGCGGCCACCAATGAGTGCCACCGCGTTGTCTGCAACGATCAGCTTGTTGTGCATGCGGTAGTCAAGGCGGCGGGAATTGCCGATGAATTCGAGCGCACGAAAGAACCGGCTGCTGCCACGGTACCGGAACGGATTGAAGATCCGGACTTCGATTCCCTTGTAGCCGTCCAGGCGCGCGAGCCGCTCGTCGCCGTCGACCTTGTCGCCGTCATCGACGAGGATCCGCACGCGCACGCCACGATCCGCAGCACCGACCAGGGCGGTCATCAGCAGGACACCCGTCTCGTCGCCGCGAAAGATGTAGTACTGCAGGTCGAGCGCCCGCTCGGCCATCTCCACCATCCGGATCCGGGCCACGAACCCGTCGACGCCAACCGACAGGACGCGGAACCCGGAGCGGTCCGGGTGATCGTCCGAGAGCTTGGAGAAGTGCGCGCCGAGCGTGGTGCCCTGGAGATCCTCGAGCGCCACGGACTCTCGGCGCGGGAAGGCGGCGCCCGGCGGCAAGCCGGCGCAGGACACGAGCAGCGCTGCTGCCAGGACCGATGCCGAACGGGCGAACGTGCCGACGCCGTTGATCATCGCGAGTTCGCGCTACGGCAGTTCTGCGCACGAGAGGCCATCAGGCGGCGAGTATGACGCGCCAGTGGCGCCGCACTGTGCGGCGCAGAACACAGCGGCTCGTCGCCCGGCATGCCCGGCTGTGCCGGCCGGCCGACTGTCGGCGTCCGGCGACGCGAATGTCTGTCACCGAACGGTGTGCGGCGGGCTAGGGTGTGATCGTTGGTGCGGCTGCGGTTGCTGCGGCCGACCACGCGGAGCTCGTGCCGCCCGCGTGCCCGTCCGCCGTGGCCGACTTCTTCGGACACTATCTGCGCTTGACGCCCGGCGACGAGTCCGCACCGTGCCGCAGGGCAAGTGGGCGGACCTAGATTCGGGACGCGATCGGGCGGCCCCATGACCGTGGAGAACGACGATGGCCAACGTGATACCGGACAAGTTCGTCGACCTGTTCAAGAAGAAAGCCCTGGCGAGCCTCGCCACGCTGATGCCCGATGGCCGACCGCAGGTCACGCCGGTCTGGTGTGAATACGACGGACGCCAGGTCCTGATCAACACGGCGATCGGCCGGCAGAAGGACAAGAACCTCGTTCACGACGGCAGAGTCGCGCTGTCGATCACCGACCCCGACAATCCCTACCGCTACATCGAGGTGCGCGGTCGGGTGGCGGAGCGGACCGAGGTGGGCGCCGACGCGCACATCGACCACCTGGCGCAGAAGTACCTGGGCACCAAATATCCGTATCGCCAGGCCGGAGAGAAGCGCGTGCTCTTCAGGATCGAACCCGAATCCGTCACGACCATGGGCTAGCCGTCGCGAGTCGCGCGTGCGCTGCAGACCCCACGGGGCCGTCGGTTTGCCAGGGCCGCCACGCGCGACGCCCCGGGAAGTTCGCCTATCTGGGGATCGATTCCGCGGGCGCGCCGCCCGTTGACGCCTCCGGCGTCGCGGGGTCCGCCGCGCCACCCGGCGCGATCTGCGGAGAATCGGTTGCGAGCGCGGCTTCTTCGGCATGCTTGGTCATGACGATGATGCTGATGCGGCGGTTGATCGGGTTGAGCGGATCCGCCTTCATGAACGGCACGGCTGCCGCGAGCCCGACGACGCGGGCGATCTTGGCTTCCGTCAGCCCGCCGCTGACGAGGGCGCGCCGGGCCGCGTTCGCCCGTTCGCTGGACAGTTCCCAATTCGTGTAGCCGTTGCGGCCCGCGTACGGCTTGTCGTCCGTGTGGCCGGTCAGGCTGATGCGGTTCGGCACCGAATTGATGTACTTGGCGAGCTCCACGAGGATCTCCGTCGTGTAGTTCTTCAGCGACGAGCTGCCGCTCTCGAACATCGTCCGGTTGAGCTTGTCGACGATCTGGATGCGCAGGCCCTCGGGCGTGATGTCGAGCAGCAGCTGGTCCTTGTACGGCGCCAGCGCCTGGCTCTTGTCGATCGCCTCGCGCAGCTGCTGCTGCAGGGACTCGAGCTGCTTCTTCTCGTCTTCCTCGGCGAGCTTGCGCGCTTCGTCGGCGCTGCTCGCCTTGCCGAGACCCTCGTTCTGCTTCGCATCCGCCGATTTCGGTGCATCGAGCCCGCCGTGCAGGTTGATCACGGCTGTGCTGGCGCCACCCGGGCCGGCCTGGCCCGGCGCCGCCTTCGTGCTCTTGCCCTGCTCCATGCTTGGATTCTTGAAGTACTCGAACAGCGCCGCACGCTGCTCCTTCGAGACCGAGGCGACCAGCCACATGACCATGAAGAAGGCCATCATCGCGGTGACGAAGTCGGCGTACGCGACCTTCCAGGCACCGCCATGGTGCGCGGCCGCGCCGCGCTTGCGCTTGACGACGATGATCGGCCGCTTGTCGGTCTGCGACATCCCGGGCTACCCGGCCTTCTTGGCGCGCAGTTCCTGCTCGAGATCCTTGAAGTTCGGTCGCACGGTGCTGAACAGCAGCTTGCGCGCGAACTCCACTGCAACCGGCGGCGGGTAGCCGCGGACGTTGGCGACGAGCGCCATCTTGACCACCTCGAAGGCCTTCGCTTCCTCGTTTGCGCGCGCTTCCATCGCCGCCGCGATCGGGCCCACGAAGCCATACGCCACGAGGATGCCGAGGAACGTGCCGACCAGCGCAGCCCCGACGTGGTGGCCGATCTCGGAGGTGCTCGCGCCGTCGATGCTCGACATCGTCTGGACGATGCCGAGCACGGCGGCGACGATGCCGAAGCCGGGCAGCGCGTCGGCGACCTTCTGCACGGCGTGGGTGGGCTCCAGCGCCTCGTGGTGGTGGGTCTCGAGCTCGTACTCGAGCAGGCTCTCGAGTTCGTGGGGGTCGAGGTTGCCGCCTGCGATCAGGCGCAGGCAGTCGGTGATGAACTCCATCATGTGATGGTCGGTAGTCACCGTCGGGTACTTGGTGAAGATGTCGCTCTTGTCTGGGTTCTCGATGTGCCGCTCGATGCCGAGCAGGCCTTCGCGCCGCGCGAACACGAGCAGGTCGTACAGCAGCTTCAGGAGCTGGACGTACTCCGCGCTACCGTAGCGACTGCCCTTGACGAGCCCGATCGCGCCGCGGAACGAGTCCTTCACGACCTTCATCGGGTTGCTGATCAGGAACGCGCCGAGCGCGGCGCCGATGATGATCACGACCTCGAGGGGGTGCCAGAGCAGCAGGATGCTGCTGCCGCCCATGAGGAACCCGCCGATCACGCTGCCGAGGACGATCAGTGAGCCGATGATTGCGAGCACGGTGGATTCTCTGGGGAAGTTCCGAAGGGTCGGGCAGTGGGACATCGTCGCGGCGGATCGGAACCCGTCGGGGCAAGTCCGACGGAACCGGGCATCCGCATCGCGGTCCCGGAGGGGATCCCACCGCGTTCAGTTCGCGGTCGAAGCGTTCATGCCATCGTGTTGCCTCATGCCGTGTACCTGGGCGGCCGTCGACGAACGCCTCGGTCGCGCGGTTCCCTCGAGACCACCCGCCACGACGAATCCGCACAGACGGTATCGACCGCGACTCGGGATCCTTGACGTACCAGCCCTCAATTGCGTCGAGTCGGTCGCATTTTTGACGCGTGCCGGCGTTGGCGGGCCTGCGGCGAAGGCCCCGCTGCCGCGAGCCTGCGTGCCGGGCGCGTACCGGGGTACGCCCGGATTGGAGTGGTGGAGCGGGGTACGGGGTGGCCGGTTGCGCGTCTCAGGCGCAGAGCGCGTTGTCCGCGAATTCGACCGCGTCGAGGTAGGTCTCGAAATCGAACCCGGTCCCGCTGGTGGCGGCGGTTCCTGCGCTGACCCACGCCCCTGAACCGTAGTCGATCGCCCGGCGCAGCGTCGTCGCCAGCGTGTCTGTCGAACGGCCACAGAGTGCGTCCTTGAGGCCTGGCGCGAGCGGCAGCGCCTCGAGGACCGCGCCCATCGGTCTGTCGAACAGCGCATCCAGGATCGACAGCAATCCGGCCGTGAACAGCTCCTGCGGGTCGAGCTCGTGGTGCGGAGCTCCGAGGGTCTGGCAGAGCCGGGCGCGCGTGACGGCGAGCTTCAGCAGCTCCGTCGGCTTGTGCAGTCCCATGCGCGTCAGCAGCAGCAGCGATGCCCACTGGCGGATGAGGTTCTGGCCGGGCATCGTGACCGCTTCGTGGATCGAGGTGATCGGCCGCCCGCGGTAGAACGCGCCGCTGTTCGCGAGCACGAGGATCTGGTGGACGAGGGCGACATCGACGCTGATCGTGTCGGTCAGCTGGGCGGCCGTCACGTTGCGGTTCTCGAGCCTCGCCATCAGCGTGAGGACGCTGATCTCCATTGCCCCGAGGCTGCGCTTCGCCATCGGTTCGGGCCGCGCGAAGTAGTAGCCCTGGAAGTAATGGAAGCCGAGCGCCTTGCAGCGCTCGAACTGCTCGTGCGTCTCGACCTTCTCGGCGAGCAGGAGTACCCGATGCTCCTTCAGCATGTCCACGATCGACTCGAGCTGCTCACGGGCCTCCAGGATGTCGATCTTGACGTAGTCGACGTGCGGCAGGAATGGCAGCAGGTTGTCCTGCAGGACGAAATCATCGAGCGCGATTCCGATGCCCCGCTGGCGCAGCTGAGCGAGCGTCGCGAAGACGGCCGGGCGCGGCTCGACGTCCTCCAGGATCTCGACGACCGAACGGTTGGGGACGAGGATGGTCGGCAGGTCGGTTTCGAGCAGCTCCTGCTCGAAATTCACGAACACCCGGGCGTCGCCGGCGAGGCGGTCCAGGCCGATCGCGCCGAGCAGTTCGCAGACGACACGCGCGCTGCGCGAGGCTGCGTTGCCGGCGTCCTCGCGCGGCCCGCCGCGGTGCAGGAGTTCATAGGCGTACAGGGTGCCGTCGGCCGCCAGGATCGGCTGGCGGGCGAGGGCGACTTGCGAATCATCCATGACGGTCGAGTGCTCCGGCCGGCTTCATTCGCGGCGTGCCACTCCTTGTTGTCGGCAGCGGCGTCGGCGCGCTGCGCGCAATGCGTCACAGTTCTGGCGCGGGGCTGGCGGCAGGGAGCGCGGGGGACCGGGATGCTCCGCGGCGACCCGGGTCCCCGGGGCGGTGGATCCGGAACCAGGACCCGCGTCCGGCGCTATGCGCCGTGGCTGAACTCGCCCGCCGGTTGCGAGGAGACCGGACGCTCGCGACTGTGGCGGGTCTCGAGCTCGTCGAGCAGGGTATGGAGGCTTTGCTGCGCCTGCGCGATGCGCCGGGCGTCGATCCTGCCCGATGACGCCAGCTGATTCAGGTGCCGCGCGGTCGGCGCGACGAGCTGCATCCAAAGCGACTCGATCGACGCCCCCTGGGTGCGCAGGACCTGCAGGTATTCGCTCGCCACCGAGGGATCATGCTCGATCAGGAGCCGGGCGAGTTCGACGACGTTCTCCGGGGTGGGATCCAGGTCCGCGCCATGGTGTCCGTTGGCGACCTGGGAGCCCGTGGCGATCACGAGTCGCGGCAGGATCTGGCCTTCGATGACCGCGAGCAGTCGCGCGTGGCGACGGGCTGCCCGACGACGGGCAATGCCCTCCGTCAGTCTGGCCATCACAGTGCGCAGCGTCCCAATCATCCAGGCCCCCCTAAATCCTGCGGCGCCGTACGTCCGGGGCCCCGCTCGACTCGTCCGGTCGTTGTGCGTAGGGGATTTAAGTCCTCTGGACTACCAGATGTCAACGCTATGTATACCGAAAAACCGGTAGTCGGCATTCCGGGCCGGAATGCTGCAGTGCGCCTTTCGGAGAGCCCTTAGGGCTCCCCCCGCACGTCGGGGCCCGACGCAGGTTCTGCGCCGGCCTCACCCTGATCGGTGACCCAGAACCCGAAGCAGCGCTGGGGCTCGTCCGGGACCGCGACTGCGGTCAGTTCGACCCTCCGTGGGGCTGCCTTCGCGTCGCTGGATTTCAGCGAGGTGCGTATGGCCGACACGGCTTCCCGGGTCTCCATCTGTCGCGTCAGCAGCGTCATGTCCTCCTGGGTGAACTCCACCCAGCGGGTCAGTGACTTGCCGACGACCCCGGCCGAGGATTTGGGTCCGACGAGGCGCGCGAACGCGTGGTTGGCGTAGAGGATCTTCAGGCCCGGATCCGTGACGACGAAACCATCCGCGGCCCGTGCGAGGAATTCGGCCGCCGCCGCGCCCGGGTCGGCCGCAGCGCCCGAGGCCGGGAATGCGTCCGTGGCGGTGATGTGCGCGAGCAGGAACTCGGCCGGCGGCGAGCGCACGAGGGAGAGCGCGACGTCGACCTCGCGCTCGGAGTCGCGCAGGACCGCCCGGATCGGCGAGGCGGTGCCGGTTGCGTGCGCCACCGACTCCAGCTTCGTGAGCGCGAGCACGCTCGTCGCCGAGAACGCGCCGAGCCAGGGGCCGCCGACCAGCCGCTCGAGCGGTCGACACAGCAGTTCCGCGCTCGCCGGATTCGCCTCGATCACCGTGCCGTTCGTCGCGTCGATGATCAGCGTCGCCTCGGGCGATGCGTCGTACAGCTCGGCGATCGAGAGCCCGGGCGACATCGCCGCCGACGCCGGGTCCTTCGCGACCCGCAACGCCCGCAGCAGTTGGGTGAGCCGCTTCACCGGCATGGGTGCCCCGCGGGCACACGGTCGCCCGTCCCGGCCGCAGGTGGCGCGGCCTCGGGGCTGCTTGGGCCGATGTACGGCGTCGACATGTCTGTCCTGCTGTGGTCCGCCGGCCTGTGGCCGGCGGAGTTCCTGTTCCTCAGGGCCCGAACGCCCGGCCGGTGGACCGGCCGGGACGCGCGGATCATGGCACGACGATCCCTTCGCGTACCGCGTAGCGAGTGAGTTCCGCGACCGTGCGCAGTCCCAGCTTGCGCATGATGTTGCGTCGGTGCACGTCGACTGTCGCGACCGTCACCTGCATCGCCTCTGCGATTGCCGCCGAGCGCCCGCCCTCGGCGAGCAACCGCAGCACTTCGCGTTCGCGCGGCGCGAGCTTCGGGCCATCGTCCGTCGTGCCCTCGCGCATCTCCTCGGCGAGCGCCCCGGCGATGTCGGGCGGGAAGTAGCCGTGGCCGGCGGCGACGGCGCGGATCGCGAGCACGAGCTCGGTGCCTGCCGAGCCCTTGGTGATGTAGGCGAGCGCACCGGCCTTCACCATCGCCGTGATGAACCGCTTGTCGGAGAAGGCGGACAGCGCCACGACCTTCGCTTCGCTACCCGCGTCGCGCAGCTTGGTTGCGACTTCGATACCATTCTGGTCCGGCAGGCCGATGTCGAGGACGATCACGTCCGGCGCGAGGTCGGTCGCCATCGCCAGCGCTTCCGCGCCATCACCGGCCTCGCCGACGACTTCGATGTCCTCGACCTTCGTCAGCACCTCGCGCAGGGCCTCGCGCACCATGCGGTGATCGTCGGCCAGGACGACTCGGATCTTCATCGACGTCGCTCCGACGGGTGGGGTTCGCTGGCCGCGAGCGGCGCGGCGAGCAGGACGATGGTGCCGGCGCCCGGCGCCGTATTGACTTCGACTGTGCCACCGACGAGCGACAGGCGCTCGCGCAGCGTCACGAGCCCCTGCCCGCGGCGTGTGCTGTCGTGCTCCTTCAGCGGATCGTAGCCCGCGCCCCGGTCGGCGACTCGCACCACGACCTGGCCATCCTTCGCGACGCATTCGACGAGCGCGCGGTCGGCCTTCGCGTGCTTGGCCACGTTGATGAGCAGTTCGCGAACGGCGCGATACAGGATCGAGCGCAACTCGTGGGACAGGGGCTTCGGCAGGCCGTCGTCCGTGACGGTGACCTTGAGGCCGAAGGTGCGCTCGATCTCCTCGCCGAGGACGTCGAGCGCGGGCGACAGCCCGAGTTCGTGCAGCACGGCCGGTGCTAGCTGCGAGGCGAGCGAACGTGTCGACAGGGTGGCGCGGTCGATCAGGTCGCCGACCTTGTCGGCCATCGCGCGCACGTCGTCGCGCTCATGGCCGAGAAGGCCGGTGAGGCGGATGCGTGCCGCGGCAAGCGTCTGGCCCAGGTCGTCATGCAGGTCACTCGCGATCTGGCGACGCTCGCGTTCCTCGGCGGCTTCGAGATCGGCGGCGAGGCGTCGCAGCTGCTCGGTGCGTTGCACGACGCGGACCTCGAGTTCGTCGGCCATCGCGCGGGTTTCGGCGAATGCCCGTTCGCGGTGCTCGAGGTCGACCATCCGCAGCACGACCTCGAGCAGGACGACCCGCAGGGCCTCGGCGGCCTCGATGTCGACCATCGACCACGGCGCCGACGTTCCCTTCGTGACCTCGAGCCACTCCGTGAACGAGCCGCGCGGCGTCAGCCGCGAGCCGAGCGGGCCGGACTTGACCGATGACGAGGGGTCGCCGGCCCAGCGCACGGTCTGGCCAATCTCGGGCCGGAACCACAGCACGTAGTCCCGTGGCTCGCGGGAGAGGCCGACCGCGAGCAGGCCGCTTGCCAGCTCCGGATACTCCGCGGCCGGAGCGAACTGGGCCGAGAGCTGGTCGCTCGTGAATCTCGGCTGGTTGAGACTCGTCAGCCACTGCGCCAGCTGCCCGATCTGCGCGGGAGATGGTGTCTCGCCGACCCGGTGCATCACACCGTCGAGCAGCACGGCGGCGCCGCGGGCATCGACATAGGACAGCAGGTCCCACTCCGCGATCAGGCGCCCAACGTCGACGACACCGTTGAGGCGGCCGATGAGCTCCTCGCGGATCCGACGCGCCTCGAGGCGCAGCGCCGACGTCTCGGCCTGCGTCTTCGCCTCGACGTGCAGCGAAAACACCTGCGCGAACGTCTCGCAGGCGACGCGCAGGTCGGCCGACACGTGGCGCGGCGAATAATTGTGCATCACGAGCATGCCCCACAGCCGATCCTGGCAGACGATGGAGGCGGACAGCGAGGCGCTGATGCCCATGTTGCGCAGGTATTCGATGTGGATGGGCGACACGCTGCGCAGCGAGCAGTGGCTCATGTCGATCGGCTTCTCGAGCCGGTCATTCGCCGGCGGCTCGAGCGGCGCCGGCACGTAGTCGATGTCGGGGATCACCCGCAGCCAGTTGCGACGGTACAGCTCACGCGCCTGCGCCGGGATGTCCGAAGCGGGGTAGTGCAGCCCGAGGTAGGACTCGAGGTGCGCGACCTTGTCCTCGGCGACGATCACGCCGCTGTCATCCGGCTGGAAGCGGTACACCATCGCCCGGTCGAAGCCGGTCGCGGCGCGCAGCGCGATGGCTGCCGCGGCGCAGGATTCATCTACGCTGGCGGTCGACTGCACGGCCGCGAGCAGCGACTTCAGCACGGCGATCGGATCGCCGGCGGTCGTCGCGGTGCGCCGGGCAGGTTCGAGCTCGAGCAGTGCCGTCGTCGCGTCGGCGTGGATCGTGAGGTCGAGCGGCAGCGCACCACTCCGCGAGCGGATGCCAAGACGCACGGACGGGGCGACGGCCCGCGCCGGCACGTCGAGGCACGCGCGCACGAACGCTTCGGCTTCGGGTTCAAGGATGCTCGCCAGCGCGACGCCGACCAGCTGCGCGGTCCCGCGCCCCAGCAGGAAGCGCGTGTCGCCGGCGGTCTGCTCGACCATCCCGGTGCGCCGATCGAGCACGAGCAGGATGCCGTGCGGCTGGATCGACCCCGGGATGTGGATGGGTTCCCGATCGCACGTCGTCAGGTCCGCCTCGCCGAAGCGGACTGCAGGCGAGCTCATCCTGGCACCCGGCACAGCCATCTCTGCAGCGCATCGAAGGTGGCGACCGCGGTCGACTCGGCGGCGGCACGACGCTTCGGATCGCGGCACCATGCATCGAGCGCGGCGCCGAAGCGACTCCACATCGTCGCGACGCCGTCACCGTAGCTGGCGAGGAAGGCGGCTCCCCGGTCTGGCGTCACGCCGACGCGGGCCGCGACGACCGGCAGCAACGTCCGACCACCGAGCGTCGCGCCTTCGAGCACGTAGACGCAGCCGAACGCGCTGGCGATGGAGTCGATCGCCGGCATGTCCCCGCAGCATGGCAGCGTCGCGATCGTGTCGGGCCCGAGGCCGAGCGAGGCGAGGTCGCGTGCCAGCAGCACGAGCTTGCGGCGCGAGGGGTAGTCGGGGAGGGCGTCACCGAACGTGTCGGGCGCCACGCGCGCCTCGAGTGCAGCGCAGAAGCCGTACAGGTTCTCGAGATGCGCCCGATAGGCGACCAGGTTGCCGAAGCGGGACTTCACGTCGATGCGCTTCTCGAGCTGCTGGTGGCTCGGCCATGTCGCGGCGCGCAGCGCCGCAATCGCGCTCGGCTGCGCGGGTGTTTCCTGCACGCAGGGGAGGGGTGCGTCAAGCTCGATGTTCACGGGACGGACACTCACGCAACCTGAGCCTGGACGGGGGATGGGCGGGTCGCCGTGCGGCGATCCCAGGCAGGGGCAGTTTACCCGGATCTGCCCGCCTCGCCTCGGTGTGCAGGTGCACGCTGCCGCGGTGCCCTCGCGCTCGCGGAGGGTCGAGCGTGTCGGTCAATTCCTCGCCCGTCGCGCAGGTCGTCCGTGCAGGGTCGGCTTCGTATTGTTAAGTCGCTGAATTCACGTCGAAACTTCACCGGCTACGGTGCGCGGCAAGGCTGGTCCACGGGACGCCGGCTGCGGCCTCGTCGCCAACCCCGATGCGCTGGTATCGTCCGGAACCTGATGCGAGGACGTCGCCCCCGATGCAGATCTATTTTCACAATCACAGCGCCGATGCCGCGGCCCCGCTCACCGAGGGCGAATGGCAGCGTCACGCGCAGGGCCTTCGGCCCGAGGGCAGGCCGCTGTTCGGGTCCGATCCTGCGCAGTTCCGGATCCACGCGCCGCAGGTCGAGGTGCTGGTCGCCTCGCCGATGGGCATCCGGGACCTCCTGCCGCTAGCGACACCGCACCTGCGACTCCTGTTCGTGACGTGGGCGGGACTCGATCGCCTCGCGCCCTACGACTGGGTGCCGCCCGGGGTCATCGTGCTCAACAACAGTGGCGCCCATGCGCTCAAGGCCGCGGAATACGTCGTGATGGGGATGCTGATGCTCAAGAACAGCATGCCGGCACTCGCCCGCGCCCAGGCGGAGCATCGCTGGATCCCCGCGGTTGGACGCACGCTCGCTGGTGGCCACCTCGTGGTCGTCGGCCTCGGCGCGATCGGCGGCGCGACGGCGACGCTGGCCCGCAAGGTCGGGATGCGCGTCACGGGGGTACGATCGACTCCGCGGCCGCATCCGGACTGCGAGGTCGTCGTCGGTCTCGACGCACTGGACGCCGTGCTCCCGACGGCGGATTTCGTTGCCCTGGCGCTGCCGCACTCGCCATCGACGCACCACCTCCTCGACCGGCGCCGCCTGGCGCTGCTGCCCGCACGCGCGGGCATCGTCAACGTAGGCCGTGGTCGCACGATCGACGAAGCGGCGATGTGTGACCTGCTCGAGGCCGGTCGGCTCGCTGGTGCCGTGCTCGACGTGTTCGAGGAGGAACCGCTGCCACCGGCGTACCGGGCGTGGACGACCCCGAACCTCGTCGTCACGCCACACATGTCGGCGGACGATCCGGATACGGTCAACGACGCGACAATCGAGATCCTGGTCCGCAACCTCGTCGCGTGGCAACGCGGCGAACCGCTGCCGAACGAGTTCGACCTCGTGCGCGGGACGCGCGTCCGCGCATGACCTTGTCCACCGGCGCGTCCGGCTCCGGCCGCATGCGCGGCCTCGTGGCCATCAACGTCACGGGCGTGATCTTCGGCACGGCGGCTCTGTTCGGGAAGCTGCCGGTCTCGCCGCTGTGGATCATCGGGGTCCGCACGCTCGTCGCGACTCTCACCATGGTGGTGTGGGGATCCCTGACGCGGGAGCTGGCGGCGATCCCGAGGCGGCACTGGCCCGCGATCGCCGGAAGTGCCGTGGTGATGAGCCTCAGCTGGGTGCTCTTCTACTCGACGGTGCAGTACGGCGGCGTCGCCGTCGCGACGCTAACCTTCTCGACCTTTCCGCTGTTCGCGCTGCTGGTGGATTCGTGGCACATGAAGCGCCGGCCACGGCTGGTGGAGATCCTCGCGACCGGCGCGATCTTCGCGGCGGTCTACCTCGTCGTCGACCCGTCGCGCTCGTCCGGCACGTACTGGTGGGTCCTAGCCGGGCTCGGCTCGGCGATGCTGTACGCGCTCTACTGGCACCTCGGCCGGTCGCTCAGGCCCGCGCTGTCGGAGACCATGGTCACGATCAGCCAGAGTGCGTTGATCGCGCTGACGATGCTGCCGCTCCTGCCATTCGTATCACGCCCGCCGATCCATCTTGCCGAGTGGGGCTGGCTCGTCTGGTTCGGCGCGATCAATACGGCATTGGCCTCGCAGCTGTACCTGTACGCCCTGCGGCACCTGTCGGCGAGCAGTTGCGGCGCGTTCGTGGCAATGGAACCTGTCTACGCGATCACGTTCGCGGCGCTGATCTTCCGCGAGCCGATCTCGTCCCGAACGCTGGTCAGCGGGGTCGTGATCCTGTCCGCGTCCTACCTCCTGTCGCGGGTCGAGGCGGATCCTGCGATCAGTCCGAACGGGGCGCCCGACGGGCACGAAATCTGAACGGCGCGCCTCTGTCTCAGGGAGCGCGAGTCGCGCGCCGGACCAGGTGGTCACCCATCGCGTCGATCAACGCGTCGGGCTCCTCGGCGAGCAGCATGTGGCCCGCGCCTTTCAGGACCGTGAGCGTCGATCCTGCGATGGCCGCCGCGAGAATGCGCGCACTCTTGAGCGGCGTCATCTGGTCGAGCTGGCCGGCGACGATCAGGGTCGGGGCCGTGACCCGCGCGGCAGCGTCGAGTGCGGTCTTGTAGCCATCGCACGCCGCGAGATCCGAGTGCAGGATGCCGGGTCGGGCGCGACGCAGGATGCTGTCGCCGGCGCCGGTCATCCAGACGCCCGGTGCGGCGCTGCCGCCGAGACCGGCGCGGTAGCCGTAGCCCCACAGGTTCACCATGTCGATCGCGTCCTGCGAATTCGCGGCCGCGGCCGCGAGCAGATCCGGATGGACCGGCATGGCCGCGGCAGTGCCGACGAGCAGCAGCGCCTGCACCTTCGACGGCGTGCGGGCAGCGGCCTCGAGCACGACCAGCGATCCCATCGAGTGCCCGACCAGCGCCGCGGCCGACGCTCCTGCCGCGTCGATGACGGCACCCACCCAGTCCGCCATCGCGCCGATGTCGGCGAGTGCCGGGCCCTCGGATTGGCCATGGCCCGGCAGGTCGACCGCGAGGACGTTCCAGCCGCGGAACGCGAGCCAACGACTCTGCAGCGCCCAGACCGTGTGGTCGAGGCCGGCACCGTGCACGAACACCGCGAGCGGTCGCTCGGCGGCGTGGGGACGGCCGCCGGTGGCGGCATGGACCTTCAGTCCATTGATCAGGAAGTTCACGCGCGCCCCCGTCAGACTTTCAGAGCGGCCCGGAGGGCCTGGTCTAGGTCGCGGACGATGTCCTCGACCGATTCGATGCCGACCGACAGTCGCACCATGTCCTCGCCAATGCCAGCCGTCGCGAGCTGGGCGGCGCTCATCTGCTGGTGAGTGGTGCTCGCGGGATGGATCACGAGCGTCTTCGCGTCACCGACATTCGCGAGATGGCTCGCAAGTCGCAGCGTGTCGATGAACTTCGCGCCTGCCGGGCGTCCACCCTTGATGCCGAAGCTGATCATCGAGCCCGCGCCCCGCGGGAGCATTCGCTTCGCGAGCTCGTGGTCCGGGTGATCAGGTAGGTCCGGGTGGGTGACCCAGGCGACCGCCTTGTGGCCAGCAAGGAACTTGAGCACCGCGTGCGTGTTCTCGATGTGCCGCTGCATCCGCAGCCCGAGTGTCTCGACGCCCTGCAGCAGGTGGAACGCGTTGGTCGGGGAGAGGCAGACGCCGAACTGGCGCAGGCCCTCGGTCCGCGCGCGCATCGTGAACGCTGCCGGCCCGAACTGCTCGCTGAATACGATGCCCTGGTAGCCCTGCACGGGCTCGGTGAGCATCGGGTATCGCCCGGATGCCTCCCAGTCGAAGCGACCGCTGTCGATCACCGCGCCACCGATCGCGATGCCATGGCCGCCGATCCACTTGGTGATCGAATGCATCACGATGTCGGCGCCGAGATCGAACGGGCGGCACAGGTACGGTGTCGTGAACGTGCTGTCGATCAGCAGTGGCACGCCCGCCTCGTGAGCGATCGCGGCGAGCGAGGCGATGTCCAGCACCTCGAGTCCCGGGTTGCCGATCGTCTCGCCGATGACGAGGCGCGTGTTCGGCTGCATCGCGGCCTTGAAGCCGTCGAGGTCGCGCGGCTTCACGAATGTCGTCGTGATGCCGAAGCGGGGCAATGTGTGCGAGAGCAGGTTGACCGTGCCGCCATACAGGGACGCGGACGCGACGATGTGGTCGCCCGCGCCGAGCAGCGTCGCGATCGCGACATGCATCGCCGCCATTCCGCTCGCGGTGCAGACCGCGCCGACGCCGCCTTCGAGCGCCGCGAGGCGCTCCTCGAGGACCGCCACGGTCGGGTTCGAGATGCGGCTGTAGACGTAGCCCGGGCGTTCGAGGTTGAACAGCGCCGCGGCATGCTCGGTATCGTCGAAGACATAGGACGAGGTCTGGTAGATGGGGACGGCGCGCGCGCCGTGGACCGGGTCCGGGTGGTGCCCTGCGTGGAGGCTCAGTGTCTCGAACCCCGGAGGGGTGGGGGCTGCCATCGTATGACTCCTGCACGTCTCGGTGGGTGCCTGCGGGTGCACCAGCCGCCGGATTTTCGCATTAATCACGCCCGCTTTGGCGGGATCGTGGCGTCCGTGCGAGACGGCGGGCTGCGACGATGCCTGCATTTGCATCGCCGGCGGAATACCCGGATCCTCGGGCTCCGCCAATCCAGAGGTCCGGCCATGAAGCGCATCGCCCTTTTGATCCTCCTCGCCTGCGGCGGCGGGGCCTCGTCGATCGCGGCGACGCCCGTCGTGCTGAAGGTCAACGGCGCCCGCATCGTCCAGCACCTCGAGGCGCTGTCGGCCTTCGGCAGGAACCCGCAGGGCGGGGTCAGCCGGGTTGCCTATTCCGATGCCGACAGGGCGGGACGCGAATACGTGCTCGGATTGATGACCGCCGCCGGTCTCGCGGTCCGGATGGACACGGCCGGCAACCTCATCGGCATCCGGCCGGGGTCGGAGCCCGGCCTCAAGCCGATCCTCATCGGATCTCACATCGATTCGGTGCCCGAGGGCGGCAACTACGACGGCGACGTGGGGTCGCTGTCCGCGATCGAGGTGGCGCAGGTGCTGAACGAGCAGCACCTGACGCTGCGTCATCCGCTCGAAGTGATCATCTTCGAGAACGAGGAAGGCGCGATGCTCGGCAGTTCGGCCGTCGGCTCCATCGTGGACCAGGCGCGGCTCGACAGCGTGTCGCAGAGCGGCAAGCGGGTGCGGGACGGTGTCCGTTTCATCGGCGGCGACCCGGATCGGCTCGCGGAGTCGAGGATGGCGCCGGGCAGCATCGAAGCGTATCTCGAGCTGCACATCGAGCAGGGCGCGTTGCTCGAGCAGGCACACCTGCAGATCGGGGTCGTCCAAGGGATCGTCGGCATCCTCGACTGCGAGGTCACGGTCGACGGGTTCGCCAACCACGCCGGCACGACTCCGATGAACCAGCGCCATGATGCATTGCTGGCCGCGTCCGCGTTCGTGCAGAAGGTCAACGAGATCGTGACGTCCGTGCCCGGGCGCCAGGTCGGGACCGTCGGCTGGATCCGTGCCCAGCCAGGTGCCTACAACGTCGTGCCGGGACGGGTCGCCCTCGGCCTCGAGCTGCGGGACCTGGATGCGGGGAAGATCCAGGATCTCTACGCGCGAATCCGCACCGCGGCCGACACGATCGGGCGCGCCAGTGGCACGACATTCAAGTTCGATCCCCATGCGCCGCCCGCGCCGGCACTCACCGACGCCGGGCTCCAGACGCTGATCGAGGACACGGCGCGCGGCCTTGCACTGTCGACGAAGCGCATGCCGAGCGGTGCCGGACACGATGCCCAGGAGATGGCGGCCGTCGGCCCGGTCGGGATGATCTTCGTGCCGAGCGTCGGCGGCATCAGCCACTCGCCAAAGGAGTATTCGACGCCGGGGGACATCGAGAACGGCGCCAACGTGCTGCTCGGTGCACTGCGCAGGCTCGATCGTCCGTAGCGCCGACGTCCCGCACCCGCGCGATCGGGGGCCGGACCGTCAGAACTGCGCGTGCAGGCGCACCGCGAAGACGGACGCAGGACCGCGATCGGCGTTGTAGGCCGGGTTGCGGATGTGCTGGTAGTCGGCGGTCAGCGTGCCCCAGTCGCCCAGCGCCAGGCTGTAGTACGCCTCCGCGATGCGCTCGGCCGCCGGGTGCGGCAGCCGGCCGTCGCCGACCAGGATGCCGAGCAGCCCTGCATCGAGGTAGCGCTGCCGGACCGGGGAGATGGCGTTCGTCATCGCCGCGATGCCGATCGTGTCGCGCTGGCGTCCCCATCGCGACCCGGTCAGCGAGGTGCCAACTTCCACTGCACGGTCGATGTCCGTGAACTCGTAGGCCTCGACGTTGCCGGATGCGCCACCCAATCGGGCGAAGAGGGCGAGGTCCCGGTCCAGCTGCTGCTCGATGAGCAGATGCGCCCCGGTCCGCCCGCGATAGCGTCGGATCGCGTCGATGTTGGCGGTTTCTCCGGCCGATGCGAGCGCGAGCGCGTCGGCGAGCCGGGCTATCCGCGCCCGGCTGTCGTAGCCGGTGACGAGCACGCGGCCCGTCCGCTCCCCGATCGAATACCGGCGCTCCAGCTCGGCGAGCAGCTGGAACGCGTGGCCGCCCGGCGCGAGATGGGCGCTGTTCGGGACAGTGGACAGCGCGAAGCCACCGGCGCGCAGTGTCCACGCCCCGTGGTACCACTCCACGCTCGCGCCGATCGTGTACCCCCACGCGTCGGCGGCGTAGTCGAAGGAGCCTGCATCGATCGCCGTCCAGTTGAGGAAGTCCGTCCGCGGGTCGTGCGCATACGGACTCGCATCGAACACGTCGCCGACTCCGAACTTTCCGGCGGTGAGGACGACGCGATCGCACCCACGGCTGCCGGCCAACTGGTTGGCAGCGCCTTCGACCGGCTCAAGGGCAGTGCCTAGGTCGACGGTCTGGCGCACGAACGCGCGCGGCAGCCGCAGGTAGGGGCGGGCCCGGCCGACCTTGTACGCCTCACCACTCGGGAAGCCGGCGGCACCAAGCGTGTTGTCGAGGCCGAAGCCCTGGTCGAGCTCAGGATCCAGCCAGGCCTCGGCGCCCGACCAGAGCCGGGTGCCGAGGTAGAGCGTGATATCGAAGGTCTCGCGACCGATGCCCGGGCTCAGGCTGTTCGGGCCACGATAGGGCGAGGCGAAGCCGTTCGTCTCCTGCTCGACGTAGGTCAGCTGGCCGTGCAGGGCGCTGGATTCAGTCCGGACCTCCCCGATCGCCCGCGCCGACGCGGGCAGCAGGCATGCCAGCAGCGCGGCGACCGCGAGGTGCGATCCGATCATGACGTTGCCCATCCTGCTGCGACTCCGCTGCGGTCCAAGGACAAGGGTCCCGCCGCATGCTACCCGCCGGATCGTTACAGGATGGTTGGCCCATCCCGGGGGGGTGCTGCGAACGGGTTGCAACCGTATAGGGTACCCCCCTATAGTGTCAACAGGAGGCCGAGATGACCGGACACGTCGCGAAGGAAAAGGTGAAGCTGCTCAATCGACTGCGCCGACTGAGGGGGCAGGTCGAGGCGCTCGAGCGTGCGGTCGATGCAGACGAGGAGTGCTCGAACGTGTTGCAGCAGGCGACGTCCTGCCGCGGCGCGCTCGATGGGTTCATCGCGGAGGTCATCGAGGACCACATCCGCGATCACATGATCGATGGCGAGGCAAAGCCATCCGATCGCCGGACGGTCGCGGCCGAGGAACTGATCGGGATCGTCCACGCCTACCTGCGGAAGTGACCTTGAGATCGTCCCGGGGCGTCTCCATCTGTCGGTTATCCGGACCCATCCCGAAAGCAGGTCGCAGCGGGTCCTGGATCCGACAGCATTGCCTCCATCCTTTGGCCGCGTGATGCGATCGGCGACCTTCGCCGATCCGCCACGCACGGCGCCAAGTCCCGAATCAACAGGAGAGTCATGATGAGCCACGTAATCCCGGACGGCCTGGTGGACCTCTTCAACAAGAAGTCATTCGCGCACCTCGCGACGCTGATGCCGGATGGCCGTCCGCAGGTGACGCCGGTGTGGATCGAATTCGATGGTCGGTACGTGCTGTTCAACACGGCCGTCGGTCGCCAGAAGGACCGCAACCTGGTCCGCGACGGGCGCGTCGCGCTGTCGATCACGGATCCCGAGAATCCGTACCGCTACATCGAAGTGCGCGGCCACGTTGCGGAGCGTACGGAGGAGGGTGCCGATGCGCATATCGAGCACATGGCCCAGAAGTATCTCGGTACGCCGTATCCATATCGGCAGCCGGGCGAGCGGCGGGTGCTTTTCAAGATCGAGCCGGAATCCGTGACCGGGATGTGATGATGGACCGATCGGTCCGGGCAGACCTCGTCGCGGGTGTTGGTCAAGCACGCTGCGGCGACGATCCCGTGGGTTTGCCGAGGTGCGGATCCAGTCTGCCAACCCGGACTGTCGAACGTGTCGGCCATTCCTGAACTTGCTCTTGCGCTGGCGCTATTCGGTGCGCCGCTCCTGTTGCTCGTCATCAAGCGTTCCGGTGGAAGCAGCCTCGGGCTTCCATTTCGGCTTTCGCTCTGGGCAATGGCCGGAATTGCGCTCGAAGCCGCGCGATCCGCGACACCCGATGCGCAGGTTGCGCTCGGGATGCTGCTGCCCACCTGGCACGGCGCGATTGGTGCCGGCGTCGCGGTCGTCATGACATTGGCGGCGTGGCCGCTCGCGCAGCGCCTACAGACGCGTGCCGGCGCGACATCGACGCTGCAGAGCGACGCCTTCCGCGAGATCGTTGCGCAGCCGCTGTCGTATCGCCTGTTCCTCGTCGTGACCGCAGCCGTCACGGAGGAGATCCTCTACCGGGGCTTCGCCATCGGCGTGGGCGGACAGATCCTTGGCAGCGCGCCCGCAGCCATTGCATTGTCGCTCGTGGCATTCGTGGGCGCCCATTATCGCTGGGGCATCACGCACATGGCGTCGGTCCTCTGGGCTGCGATCGTGCTGACGGTCCTGTTCGTGTCCACGCGCGATCTGTGGGCGTGCATTGCGTCCCATGGCGTCATCGACCTGATCGGGCTCGTCGTCGCGCCGGCAATGCTGCGGCGACGCGGGTCTGGATCGGATCGTGGACGCTGATTCCGGCGTCGGCCTGGTATCGCCAGTCGGGATCCCGGCATGACCCGTGATGGACTGCCTAGACCGGTCGTGCCTCTGCGGCGATGTCGATCAGCCAGTCGTATACGCTGCGGACGTGGCTTTCAGTGATCTGCCGGCGATCGCAATAGATCTGGAACGTGTCCTGCGGGATCTCGCCGGGCGCGACGACGCGCAGGGCGCCGCTTCTGAGGAGACCGTCGGCCGCGACCACGGAGCCCAGCACCACCCCGAGTCCGGACGCGGCGGCTTCCAGCGCAAGCGCGTGGTCCGAGAATGCCGGACCTGCCTCGGCGTCGCCGGGCGGCACGCCCGCCCGGACGAACCACTCCCGCCAACTTACGGATCCCTCGTCGTGTAGCAGGGGCCACTGCGGGAGCTGCTCGGTGGTCGGCAGTTGGCCGCCGCGCGCGGAAACGAGCGATGGCGCGGCGAGGGGGAGCCTGCAGTCGGCGAGCAATGGGCGATCGATGGCATGGGGCCCTCGGGCATCGCCTCGTGAGGAGACCAGGATATCGACCTCGTCGACGTCGAAGTCGATCGGCCGCTCGGATGTATCCAGCCAGACGTCGATGTCGGGGTGCAACGCCTGGAAGCAGGCGAGTCGAGGGAGCAGGTAGCCGCGGGCGAACGCCGAACTGGTGTAGACGATCACCGATCGCGGCTTGCGGTACGGCGACAGGCGCGCGACACCATCGTCAAGGGATCGCAGCGCCCGCGTCACGGTCTGCGCGAAGTCCGTTCCGGCGTCCGTGAGCACCACCGTTCGTGCCACCCTTCGAAAGAGCGGCTGGCCGAGTTCATGCTCGAGGGAGCGAACCTGATGGCTGATCGCGGATTGCGTCAGGCGCAGCTCGTCGGCGGCCCTCGCGAAGCTGCCCAGACGCGCGGCGGCCTCGAAGCCGCGCAGTGTGCTGAGACTGGAGTTGAGGGCCGCTGGCATGCGTTCATTAAAGAAAATAATTCATCGATTAGTCAAGAAAGACTCGCTTTCCTTATCGTTCCGACGGTGATTGAATCCCCCTCGGCTCCCATTCGGCCGGCCGATCCCATCGGCCGCCATCTACACGCAAATTTGCAGGTTGGCCATGCCGCTGAACGCCAAAGACCGCACCGCCTCACGCCACCTGCTGGCCCTGGCGGCACTCCTGGCTGCAACGTCGCTCGGGGCCCCGGCCGTTGCACACAACGTCGAAGCCCGGTACATCCAGCCGCTGCCGTGGCAGTTGCCGCACTTCTCCCGGATCTACGGCATGGGTTATGCGGAGCTCGGCCACGACTTCGACGTCAGCCACACCCAGATGAAGACGATCGCCGGGCGACGTTGCGCGGTCGGCAACATGGTCGCTTTCGACGTCGACACGGCGTTTGCCTACGACATCGATGAGCCCGTCGAACTCACGGTCACCTATGCGCCCGGGTCGACGACCGGTCCGCTGATGGTGCAGTGGAACCAGAATGGCGGCGTGGGTCGCGGCGAGGCCCGGATCAAGGTCGAACCGGGCGCGACATTCCGCACGGCGACGCTGACGCTCGACCGGGCCCGGTTCGCGAAGTTCGGGACCCGAGGGGTGGATCTCGCCATCTCGACGGCGGACGACAAGGAGGGCGGGTTGCCCGACGGCCAGGTTGCCGTATGCGGCGTCCGCCTGGAGCGTCCCGCGAAACGGGCGACGCCCACTGATTTCGGCACCATCGAGTTCGAAGTCAGGGACGGCGGCACCGGCGCGCAGGTTCCGGCGCGCGTCGGCATCTACGACGCCACCGGCCGCGCGCCGCTGCCATCGACCGATGCGTTGCTGGTGGAACGCTTCGCCGACAAGGTGCGGCATCTCGCCGTCGATCCAAGGGCGTTCTGGCCGTCGGAGAGTCGCGTCGCGTTCTACGTCAACGGCCGTTACTCCGGACGTGTGCCGGTGGGGCGGTACGAGGTTGCGGTCACGCACGGACCGGAGTTCCACGCCTACCACGGCCACATCGACGTCCATAAGGATGAAGTGGCCCACCTGTCGGTCGCGCTCGAACGCTTCGCGGACCTGCCGGCCCGCGGATGGTACTCGGGTGATGATCACATTCACCTCGCGCGCGATGTAACCCGCGACCAGGCCGTTTGGACTCAAGTCGCGGCCGAGGATGTGCACGTCGGCAACCTGCTGCAGATGGGAAACATCACCGGCGTGTACTTCGAGCAGCCCGCATGGGGCAGGGCCGGCCGCTTCGAGCAGGGCGGATACCTGATCGCGTCCGGCCAGGAGGACCCCCGCACGGGCCACATCGGCCATACCATCCATCAGAACCTGACCGCCCCGATACATCCGAGCGCCGAGCGTTACTTCCTCTACGACCGCGTTTTCGATCAGTCGCATCGCCAGGGCGGAATTTCGGGCTACGCGCACATCAATGCCGGCTGGTTCAATGCGCGACGCGGGCTGGCCCTCGACATTCCGACCGGCAAGGTCGATTTCCTGGAGATCTTCCAGGCCGGCAAGCTGTCGCTCGACTCCTGGTACGACTTCCTGAATCTCGGCTACCGGATCGCGCCTTCGGCGGGTTCAGACTTCCCCTACACCGACCTGCCCGGCGTCGTACGGGTCTATACCCACGTCGATGGCCAGAACGATCCCGACGCGTGGTACGTCTCGCTACGCGCCGGGCACACCTACGTCACCAACGGCCCGTTCCTCGAGTTCACCGTGAACGGCCATCCGATGGGCGACGAGATCCACGTGGCCCGCGGTGCGCCGCTGGACGTGGTTGCGAGCGCAGAGATGAACCCCGACGTCGACGAGCTCGATCGCCTCGAGCTCGTGGTGCTCGGCGACGTGGTGGCGACAGAGCGTGCCTCCGGCGGCGCAGATCACGCCCGGATCACGACTCGGCTGGTCGCCGACCACAGCCAATGGCTTGCCGTGCGCGCCTACGGCGCCCGGCAGTCGGAGTGGAACACGACGGCGGCGCACAGCGCGGCGATCTACGTCGTCGTCGACGACCAACCCACGTGGAAGCGGACCGACGTACCGTGCATCGTGGAGCGCGAGCGGGCGATCCTGGACGAGCTCGTCACGAAGCCGCTCGTGCCGTCAGAGGACCTCGAGGCGTTCGTCACCCGCAAGCTGCTCGTCCGCGAGTGGCCTCGGCAGCAGAAGCTGCTGCTGCCCCGCATCAGGGCGGCAGATGCCATCTACAAGGACCTGGCGACGCGCGCGCAGGTCGCGGCGCCCTAGGGCCTGTTCACACTAACGAAGTGCTTCGACCACGAGGGCGAAGCACAGGAACGCCATGAACATGGTATCGAGCTTATCGAAGCGGCTGAAGATGCGGCGAAAGCCCTTGAGCCTTCGGAACAGCCGCTCGATCTCG
>CAISEB010000048.1 GCA_903884235.1 uncultured Pseudomonadota bacterium | reverse complement strand
GTAAAAAAGCGCCACTTGTGTGGATAACTTCGCTGCGAGCCGCGGCGAGTGCTGTGTTTCCGGGCTTTACCGACGCTTTGACCTAACTTTCGCCGGCCGCGGGCGCCGAGCTGCCGGACCGGCCCTGCGTGACTTTGGCGCCGCGAGCTTTCCAGGGCGTGTCTTCGCCTTCACCGGGCGGGGAGGGGCAGAGCGGCGAACCGACGCGATTTTGGCGTCATCCATTGCCTTCAGCCGATCGTCCAATTGCCGCTGCTGAACGTCGAGGTTGGCCTCGCGCTCCCGCAGTCGCGCGGCCTGGTCGTGTAGCGCACGGATTGCCGCCTGCAACTGCTCCAGCACATCTGCCGTGGATCGCGCATCGGCGCGCACGCGGTGGGCCTCAAATAGCGCTCGCGACCAAAGAGCCTGAACGAGCTCGAGAACGCCGGGCGGTAGAACTTCGAGCGCCGAGCCTGCGTTGTCATCGAGCTGGGCCGCAAACGTGAGTCGCCATCGCTGCAGCGCCGGAGCCACCACGTTCGGGCTGCCGCCGCCCATGCGAGCGCGAACGAGCGACACGGTCGGGTTCTTGCCTTCGCGAAGCAACGCGAATGCCGCTGCATCCACGCGGGCTTGCACGCGCGCGATGGCGACGGCGTCGCCCTCGGTGCCCGACGGTAACATTCGTCGATGTATAGGACTTTCGCGGCCGGCGGGGATGTTCGGAACCTGGCGCATGCGGCGGTCTCTGGCGTGGTTGATTCTTCAGGATATCAGATGTTATCGATTATATTCTGTGCCTAAGTAGCGATAATCTCTATTCTCGTTGGTTGCAAATGGCAGTATTCTCAAGCGCTTATGGACAGACTTCCCGCCAAGCGCCGGCCGACCCTGCCAGTGGTTTCCCTCGACGAAGCGGTCGCCGCCGCCACCGGCTATGCCAAAGCCAGCCGCTCCGCCGCCACCTGGCGCGCCTACGAATCCGACTGGAAGGCATTCCAGGGCTGGTGCCGGGCCGTGTCCCTCGATCCGCTGCCGGCCACGCCACACACAGTCGCCCTGTTCCTCGCGGCCGAGGCGAAGCTCGGCCGAGCACCCTCGACGCTCGGACGCCGCCTCGCGGCCATTCGGCTGATGCACGTGGGCGCGAGGTTTCCCTCGCCGCACGACGCCCTCGAGGTCGATGAGGTCCTGCGTGGCATCAGGCGGTCCTGGAAGCGCCCGAAGGCTCAGAAAGCCCCTGCCGTCGATGACGAGATCATGCGGATGGTCGATGCGGTCGAGCCCGAGACCCTCCGGGGCCTTCGTGACCGCGCGCTGCTGCTGCTCGGCTTTGCAGGAGCATTTCGCCGTTCCGAACTCGTGGCGATTGATGCCGATCACGTGACCGAGCGTAACGAGGGTCTGTCCATCCTGATTGCGAGTTCGAAGACCGACCAGGAGGGCCTTGGGCAGATCGTGGCCATCCCCCGTGTCACCGGTTCGCCCTACTGCCCCGTTCAGGCGGTGCTCGACTGGATCACGGTCGCCGGCATCACGACCGGCCCCGTTTTCCGGCGCCTGCATCGCGGCGACACGGTCGGAAAGTCCCGGCTCTCGCCGCAGAGCGTCGCGCTGATCATCAAGGATCTCGCCGCCAAAGTCGGCCTCGATGCGAGCCGCTACGCCGGGCACAGTCTCAGGAGTGGCTTTCTGACCAGTGCCGCGCGCAATCACGCCAGCATCTTCAAGATGGCGGACCAGTCCCGGCATAAATCTCTCGACGTGCTACGCGATTACGTCAGGAACGAGGAGCGATTCGAGGATCACGCGGCCGAAGGCCTGCTGCGTGGAAATCCTGCGACGCGCCGCCCCTGAGCACTCCGCCGCAGGGCGCCACTATTCCCAGGGGTCGACGACGCCGACCCCGCAATGCTCAAAGTCACGCACGTTGCGGGTCGCCAACGTGGCGCCTGCCACCCGGGCGATGGCCGCGATCTGGGCATCAAACTGCGAGATGGGCCGGCCGCGGCGACGCCGATCGCTGACGAGCTCGGCATAGGATCGCGCGGCCGAACTATCGAACGCGAGGATGCGACCTGCGAAGTCCGTCGCGAACATGGCTTCCGCGGCACTCTCGATCGCCCGTCGCCGGCGACTGGCCGGAAGCAGCATCACGCCGTGCAGGATCTCCGCCTGGGTGATGCTCGTCGTGCAATACCCGCTGCTGTCACTGCGCGCGATCCATGCCAGCACCGCCGCTGACGGCTTGGCCTTCATGAGTTCCGACACGACGTTGGTGTCCAGAACGATCATGGGCCGATCTTCGGCGGCTTGCGGATCGGCGTGCGCTCCGCCAGCTTGAGGTTGACACCGCCCAGCGCCCGAAACCGCCGCTGGATGGCCTCGCCAAGATCGGTGGCCTCGGCAGGCTCCTCGCTCAGCGCCGCCTTCAGGATGTGCCGCACCTCATCCTCCATCGAGCGCCGCCGGTGCGCGGCCCGGACCCGCAGGCGGCTCTTGAGCGCATCGTCCAGATTCCGAATCGTGATGCTCGCCATGGCACCCCCATGATGTCAATGATTGCAGTGTAATCATTATCTCGTCAGGGCCCAAGCCGGGTTGACGATCCCGCCGTCCTGGCGCTGCCTTGTCACCCCCCCCGGTCGCCCGGTTCCGTCGCCATGGCCAAATCCTCGCTCCTCGCCTACCCCGAGTTCCCGGACCCGCTGACGGCAGCGACCATTCGCCAGCTCATGACCCCCAGGCTCAACGAGCTGCGTTGGGTTCGGCAAACGAGCCATTCGCCGGCGTCTCGCCTCGGGCTGCTGTGCTGGCTGAAGACGTTCCCGATCCTGGGTCGGTTCGCCCCGCCAGGTGAGATCCCGGCTCCGATCGTCGCCTACCTCGCCGAACGCGCAGATCTCGCCGGCCTCACCCTCGACAGCTACCCCGCCCGCACGCGCGTCCGGCATCGCACCGAAGTCCGTGCGTTCCTCGGCATTCAGCCGTGGGACGCTGCCGCCGAAGCACTCGCCATCTCGACGATGGAGCGGATCGTTGCCGGCCGCACGCACCTGTCGGATCTCATCAATGGCGCCATCGAGGCGCTCGTCGCCGCGAGCTACGAACTGCCCGCGCTCAGCACCCTTCGGCGCCTCGCCGGCAACGTTCATGCCCGCGTGACCGACGCATGGCTGGCCTTGATCGGCGCGCGGCTGTCGCCTGTGACCCGGCGCCAGCTCGAGGCCCTGCTCAGCGTTGCGGACGAGGCGACCGGCTCGGCGTTCTCGAAGTTGTGCAAGTCGACCCAGCGCGCGTCCCGAAACCACCTCGACGATCTCCTCGGCCAGCTTGGGTGGCTCAACGAGTTCGCCTTGCCAGCAGGGGTCCTCGCGGACATTCCGGTGACCCGGATCGATGCGTGGGCGGAAGAAGCACGCCGGCTGACGGCTACGGAACTGCGCGAATACACCACCCCGCGGCGGCACGCGCTGCTCTGCTGTCTGGTCGTCCGGACCCATGCGACCCGCCTCGATGACCTCGTCACCACGCTGATCCGGTTCATGGGACGCATCGAGGCGAAGGCCCGCGCCGATCTCGAGGCCTGGCATCAGGCGCGGCGACGGCGCGTATCCGAACTCCTCGGGGTCCTGCGTGACCTCGCCGCTGCGCGAGCCGGACACGCCGACCCGGAATCGTTCATGGCGCGGGTCGACGCCGTGTTAATGCACGCCGGCGGCGCTCACGCCGTGATGACGGCGTGCGATGAACATCTGGCAAAAGGCCCGGACGACTGGCGCGCCTTTCTCGAACCGCATTTCCGCATCCAGCGCAGCTGGCTGCTGCGACTCGCCGACGCGCTGCCGCTCGGCGCCGCTCCCGGCGCGTCCGGCCTCCTTGAAGCCGTGCAGTGCGTGTCCGCATTCCCGGAACGTCCAGCCGAGAAGCTGATCGCCACGTTCGATGACGGCTTCCTCGATCCCGAATGGCGCTCGTGGGTCGGTGTCCCCGGCGAACCCGATACCTACCGGCTTCGCCCCCTCGAGGTCGCCGCGTTCGTTGAACTCGTCGACGCCCTCAAAGCGGGCGACATCTACGTCGAAGGCGCGGCCGACTATGGAGCCTTCACGGACGACATCTACCCGATCGACTCTGAGCCGCACGCCGTCGCGCAGTATCTGCGCGACCGGGGCTTCGCCGACAACGCCCACTCGTTTGTTCAGGAGCTGCGAGACAAGCTCAAGCGCGGCGTCATTGATCTCGAGCAGGCGGTCCGCGTCCATCAGACGGTCCAGCTGGGGCCCGATGGCTCCCCGATCACCCCACGGCCCACCGGCATTACCCCGCCGCAGTCCGCGCGCGATCTGGCCGAGGCGATCCAGGAGCGCATGCCGAGTCGTACCGTGCTCGAGGCCCTCCACAACGTCGAACGCTGGAGCGGGTTCACCCGGAATTTCGGTCCCCCCGGGCGCCTCGGCTCCCAGATCGAGGACCACCAGAGCCGAACTATCCTCACGACATTCGCGATCGGCAGCGGGCTCGGCCCGGCCCAGGCCGCGCGGCACTTCGATGAACCCGTATCACCGCACCTGCTCTCGTTCGTCCACCGCCGCCACATGGGGTCAGCATCGCTACGCGCCGCGTGCGCCGACGTGCTCAACGTGTACGCGTCCTTCGAACTGCCCACCGTCTGGGGAGCGGCCGACAAAGTCGCCGCCGACGGCTCCATGATCCCGACCTACGACGACAACATCCAGGCCTCCTACCACATCCGCTACGGCCGGACCGGCGGGGTCGCCTATCGGCACGTCGGCACGAACTACATCGCCTACTTCACGCATTTCATCGCCGCCGGGGCCTACGAGGGCGTCTACCTGTTCGACGGCCTGCAGAAGAACGACTCGGTCCTCAAGGCCACCGGGATCTACTCCGACACCCACGGTCAGTCGGCCGCCCTCTTTGGCCTCGGCTACCTTTTCGGTGCCGAGCTCCTGCCGCGGATCCGCAAATGGCGCTCCCTGAAGCTATATCGACCGGATATGCACCTGAGCCTCCCAGGAACCGCGCATCTCTACAGCGGCACCATCGACTGGGCCTTGATAGAGTCGCACTGGAAGGAATACCTGCGCGTCGCGCTCGCCGTCCAGACCGGACGCGTCTCCGCTTCGTGGGTGCTGACCCGGCGCAACAGCTACAGTCGCCGCAACCGGTTGTACCGGGCGTTCCAGGAGCTCGGACATGTGTTCCGGACCCTGTACTTGCTACGCTGGGTTGACGACTATGATCTGCGCCGGACCGTGACTCACGAAGCGAACAAGGGCGAGCACTACCACGACTTTGCTGCGCACCTGAACTTCGGCAGCCAGGGCGTGCTGAGAACCAATAGCCGCGTCGATCAGGAGAAGGCCGTGATCGCCAACCAGCTGCTCGCCAATGCCGTCATCCTGCAGACGGTGGCCGACCAGACCAGGGTCATTCAGCAGCTGAAACGAGAGGGATACCCGTTCGACGTCAATGACGCCAAGCACCTGAGCCCGTTTCTGACTCGCCACCTGCTGCGGTTCGGGAAGTTCCCGGTGCGGTGCGAGACCGAGCCTCTACCGGACAACCTTCGGCTCGATCCGTGAGTTATCCACACAAGTGGCACTTTTTTACACGAATCTTCTCGCTACACCTTAAACACCCATCATGCTGCGTTGCAGCGCCAAGACCGCCAGTTTTGGCAGCTCCGGGACGCCTACCCCGAGCGGAGGCATTAATGAAACACGCATTGGGACGTCTGGACGACGCCGAGAAACGTGAACGTCGCTCGCAACTCCGGATCGGCGAATTCCTCACGAGGACGTCAACTGCTAAGCCGAAAGCTCCAGGGAGGTCGCGGCCCAAGGGGCGGCCTCCCGTCTCGCGGCCGGAAAAGGTGGCCAATGTAGTATCACAGGCCCGCCGGATCGTGAACGCCGCAAAGGCAAAGGCCCGAAACTGGAAGCGAGGCTCGAGCGGGCACACCAAGCCCTCCAGCGCGCGCAGAAAGTTGAAGGCGCGGAGAACACGTGGATAGAGTCTCTTGAGGTCCAAGAGTACCGGTGCCACCGTATCCCCAGAAGTGGGGACCGGGCCGACGAACGTCAGTCGGCACCAAACAGCGACCTTGCTGCGTTGCAGCGTCAAGACCGCCAGTTCTGGCAGCGCTGGGACGCCTACCCCGTACTCGGTGACCGGCTGGGCCGTCGAGCAGGCGATCCCGGAAACCGAGGCGCTGCGCCAGTACACGATCGCCCACTACGGCACCCCGAAGGAAACGTATGTCACCGGGCATTCGATGGGCGGCCACCTGACGATCGCGACGATCGAGAGCTACCCGAACCGCTATGACGGTGCCCTGCCGCTGTGCGGCCTGCTGGAGCCGGCGACGTACGCGATCGAGCGGGGCGGGGCGCTGGTCGCGGCGTTCCACTATTACTATCCGGGCGTGTTGCCGGGTCCGACCGATATTCCCGCCTCGGTGCCGCTGGATGATGCGCTCGCGACGAAGGTGCAGGCGGCGCTCGCCTCGAACCCGGTCGGCCACGCCGAGATGCTCGCGCTGGGCCACTTCAAGACCGACGCGGACCTGGCCGAGGTCGTCACGTTCTTCACGTACATCCAGCGCGACTTCGCCCAGAAGACCGGCGGCTCGGTGCTCGACAACGCGAACCTGATCTATGCCGGCGGTGCCGACGACGATGCCCTGAACCTGCACGTCCGGCGCTACACCGGCTCGCCGGACGCGTTTGCGTACCTGCGCACGTGGTACACGCCGAGCGGCCTGCTTTCCAAGCCGACGCTTGCGGTGCACACGACCTATGATCCGATCATCCCGGCCGATTCGATCGCCCTGTATCCGGACGCCGTCCAGCGCAGCGGCAGCAGCGCGAATTTCGTGCAGCAGCTGGTCGCGCACGACGGACATTGCTCGATTTCCGGCCCCGAGACGACCGCGGCGCTGCAGGAGCTGATTCGGTGGAAGCGGACGGGCGTGCGACCCAACGCCGGGCCGCTGACCGTGAACTGATGGAGGCAATCGTTCATCCCGGCGGGCTGGCCCGGCACCGGACCGAGCGCATCAGCTGCATCCCTGTCGGGCGGGTCGACCCGTGCGGAGGACGGGGAGGGCGGTGCTGCGGGCATCCGCGCCGTTGGGCAGGGTCTGACGGGCACGCAGGTGACGGCGAGTGAGCCAGAGCCCTGGCCCGTCCATGACGCTCTCGCAAGCGGCCGCCGCCAGAGACGCCCACCGACTCATGCAGGCGGGGCGCCTCGACGAGGCGCTGCCGCTGGCCGAGCGGGCCATCGCCGGGGTCACGACCTGCGTTCCCGAGCACGCGCTGCTCGCGTCCGTACACCTGCGACTCGGGCGCACGGATGACGCGGAACGGACAGTGGCACTGGCGCTTGGGCTGCGCACTGGACGCGCCGATGCCTACGATGGGCTGGCGTTCGTCTCGATGGCGCTTGGTTCCCACGCGCGCGCCAACGAGCTTTACCAGCGCGCGACCGCGATGGCGCCGGCGGACCCGAGGCTCTGGTACAACCTTGCCTGCAGCGAGCGCAGCCTCGGTCGCCTTGAGGCTGCGGAGTTCGCGTGCGATCGCGCGATCGCGCTGGATCCTGCGCAGTACGCCAGCGTCCTGCTGCGTTCGGAGCTGCGCGTGCAGTCCGTGGACTGCAACCACGTCGCCGAGCTGGAAGCGGCCCTCGGGCAACGCACGTCAGACTACCGGGCCCGTGTCTTCCTGGGCTACGCGCTGGCCAAGGAGCTCGACGATCTGGGCCGGTTCGATGAGGCGTTCGGCTGGTTCCAGTCGGCCGCAGGCGCGCGGCGCGCGCGACTGGACTACGACGTTGCCGTCGACGAGCAGAAGCTTACGCGCATCGCGACCGTGTACTCGGACGCGTACTTCGCGGCTGCATCGCGCGCCGCCGGTCGCGAGGCGCCGGCCGTCGACTCGTCCCGCTTCCTCTTTGTCGTCGGCCTGCCGCGCTCCGGGACGACCCTCGTCGAGCGCATCCTGAGCGGCCTGCCCGGCGCGCGATCGAACGGCGAGACCGACTACTTCTCTAGCGCGCTGCTGTCCGCGCAGGCGGGCGCGGGGGATGTCTTCGAGCGGGCTGCCGCGGCGGATCCGGATGCCGTTGCGCAGGCCTACGCGCGCTGTGCGCTGCCGGGGCCGTCGGCGACGAAGGTGATCGAGAAGCTGCCCCTCAACTACCTCTACCTCGGCGCCATTCGCCGCGCGCTGCCCGAGGCGCGGATCGTGGTGCTGCGGCGCTCACCGCTCGACAGCTGCTTTGCGATGTACCGGACGCTGTTCGCGGCCGGATACCCGTTCAGCTACGACCTTGCGGAGCTGGCGCGCTACTACGCGGCCTATGGACGGCTGATCGATCACTGGCGCGGCGTGCTCGGCGACGCGATGCTCGAGGTCGTCTACGAGGATCTCGTGCGCGACCCGGCCCGCGTCGGTGCGTCGATCGCGGGCCACTGCGGACTCCCCTGGTCGGACGCCGCGATCGACATCCAGGCGAACCGCGCGGTGTCGCTGACGGCAAGCGCCGCGCAGGTTCGTCGGCCGATCTACGGGACGTCCTCCGGACGCTGGCGCCACTACCGGAGCCATCTTGGGACCCTGATCGGGACGCTGCGGTCCTGCGGCGTCCCGGTTCCGGACTGAGCGACCCTCCGCCCGGCGCTTACGTGCCTAGTAGCTGTAGCCGATCCGCAGGCCAATCTGGCGTGGCGGATTGACCAGGTAATCGTTCGTCAGGTTGTTGAGCTGGTTCGGCTGCGAGGGCGGCGCGAGGATCTCCTGACGATCGAACAGGTTGGTCGCATACAGCGTGACCTGCCAGGGCTTGTGGTTCAGCGCTAGGTTCAGGTTCATGATCTGGTAGGTCGACGAGTGCTGCACGCTCGTCGTGCCAAGACTCGGTGCCACCGTCATCGCAACCGCGCTGCGATACACGCCGTTCGCCGAGATCGCGAGGTCGTAGCCCGGCGACAGGGGCACGTCGTAGATCAGCGCTGCGCTCAGGCTGGTCCTGGGGCTGCCGGGCAGCTGCTGGCCGGCGTGGCCTGACAGCAGTCCCGGCGTGATGTTGCCGTAGCCGTCGTTCGCCGGCAGCGAGAAGTCGCTGGTCAGCGTCGCGTCCGCGTACGCGAACCCGACCGAATAGCTCAGCCGCGGGAAGAACAGCGGCCCCATGGACTCGAATTCGATGCCCTTGGATTCGGCGGTGTTGGCGTTGTAGACGGCGAGGTTCCCCGACGGCAGGCTCGAGGAAATCTGCGGCTTGTCCCAGCGAATGTCGAAGACGGTGAAGCTGTACGACAGGCCGTTGCCGAGCCTGCCCTTGAAGCCCACTTCGTAGTTGTTCGTCTTGTCCGGCTGGTAGGTACGCAACAGCGCGCTTTCCTGGAATATGCCGGATTCCGGCACCGAGTTCGCCCCACCACGGCGAAACCCCTGCGACCAGAGGGCGTAGACGTAGTGATGGTCGGCGTACTCGAACGAGGGGTTGACCTTCCAGACGGTCTTCGAGCCCGGTTCGTTGTGGGGCGTGGGTGGATTGAGGGTGGGGAACGTAAAGTCCTGGTAGAGCTGCGCGTCCGTGAAGTCCTGCTTGAAGTGCCGCACGCCCAAGGTGACCTGGCCGCGATGCATGAAGTGCCAGGTCAGCTCGCCGAACAGCGACTTGTCCTCGAAGGTCTGGGTGTCGATCTGCTGGAACGTCAGGTCATTCGGGCCGCTCAGCAGCAGGCAGTCGGGGAAGCCCGAGCCGTAGTACACGTAGCCGGTGCAGCCCTGGGCGACCGAGCGCTCCGGGGAGCCTGGGTTGGCGACGAACCACGAGCCGTGCCGGGTCTGCTTTTCGTAGAACGCGCCGACGACGTAGTCGATCGCGCTGTCGGGCGTCGTCTTCGAGACGAGGCGGACTTCCTCGGTGAAGCTGTGGGCCGAGTCCGTGAACTGGAACGGATAGATGAAGCGCGGGTTCGCCGGCACGCCGGCGTAGTACGGCACGTAGAAGCCGCCAGCAAAGCCGCCGTAGTTGAACGTCGAATCCTGGATCAGCGAGCCGTCGGTGGACTGGTAGGACGTCGTCGACGACAGCGTGGCAAATCCCGCGTCGTAGGTGGCGTCCAGGCTCGCAAGATCCGTCGTCCGGTCGAACGGCTCGTCGATCAGCGCGAGTTCCCGATAGTGGCCGCCGGCCGGGTACACGGTGGCCGGGTCAAATGGCGAAACGCCCCCGGCGTAGTCGAGGTTGACCTGAGGTCCGCCGTTGCCGCTGACATGGGCGTGCAGGAAGGCAAGTTCCGCGCTGAACGACTCATTCGGCTTCCACAGCAGGCTGGCACGGCCACTGAGCGTCTTCTGGTCATTCCAGTCGTTGCGCTGCGTGTAGATCGGCGAGCTGTTCACGGGGTCGGCGGGGTTGGCGAGCGTCGGCGCATCGTAGATCCCGTTGCCGCCGCGCTTGAGCACGCCATACACGTCGATCCAGCCCGGTTCGTCCGCGTACTTCGCCGCCACGCGGAACGCGAGCGTGTCGCCGAGCGGCACATTGAGCACCCCCTGCGCCGAGTAGCCGGCGCTGCCTGCGTGGGCGAACTTCGACGTGCCGACCTCGACAGACCCCTCGAGCTTGTTCAGCTCCGGGGATTTCGGGATCAGCCGCAGGGCACCACCAAGGGCGCCGGCCCCATACAGCGTGCCCTGGGGTCCGCGCAGGACCTCGATGCGATCCAGGTCATCGAGCTGGAAATATCCCTCGATCGGCGAATTGCCGATGTAGGTGCCGACCGGGTCCTGCTCGAAGGTGCGAAAGCCGCGCGCGGGACTACCGGTCGCGTTGATGCCGCGGATGATCGGTGCGGTGGCGCCGGCAAACCGCGCACCGTAGTCGTACATCGCAAGCCCTGGCACCTGGACGGCGAGGGAGGCGACATCCTGCGCGCCGGTCGCCGCGATCTGGCCCGGGCTGATCACCGAGATGCTGTACGGCACGTCCTCGACCGTCTGTGCGCGGCGCGTGGCCGTGACGGTGATCTCCTGGAGGATCCCGGCCACAGGATCCGCGTTCTCGGCGAGCGCTGACAGCGGCAGACCATAGAGCGCGCACGTGACCGCGGCCGCGACGCTGGTCGTGGCGGCTCCTGTACCGGGTTTGCGGGCGGGCAGGACGTGCTGAAGGCGGTCACGGACATGGCTCATGGGAACTCCCCGTTTAGCGTGTAATGGCGTGCTTCGGGCGCACGTCGACTTGGTGGTGAACAACAAATGCAGCGCGGTTCGACGGCACGCACCCCGACGTTGCGGCGGTCATGGGTCCCACCGGTAGACGACGCCAGGGTACGGCGCCTTCCACTGGTCGAAGGCACCGGTCACGAAGACGGATGCCGTGCCGGGCGCGCCAAATCCCACGTTCGTGACGAACGGCGTCGGTACGTCGATCGAGCGTACCAGCCGACGATCCTCGTCAACGACGAGCACGCGGCCGGAGCCGTTCTGCGCAATGTAGTAGTTCCCGTCCGGGCCGAGTTTCACCCCGTCCGGGCCGTTGTACGCGTCCTCATTGGCCGTTGGCGGCGCGAGGTCCCGCAGCCGGGCCCAGACCGTGCGCGGACCTAGAGTGCCGTCGGCCGCCACTGGGAACGAGAGGATCCGACCGGCCAGCATCTCCGCGACGAGCAGGTGCTTGCCGTCGTGCGTGAGCGTCAGGCCATTCGAGTAGTGGATCGTGTTCGCGACTTCCAGAATGCTTCGGCCATCGGCGGACAGGTGCAGCACGGCGCCGGCGACCGGCGCCTTGAGGTCGTAGACGCCCGAAGCCGTGAAGTAGATGCCGCCGTGCCCGTCGCTGGTGACGTCGTTCGGCCCCTGGAACGGCTTGCCAGTCGAATCGGTTCGATGAACCCGCACCTCGCGGCCATCCCGGTCGAGTTCGACCAGCGTGTTGTCGTCGTAGCAGGCGATGAGCAGGTGGCCATTGAAAGGAATCAGGCCGTTGGCGCCACAGCCGTCCTTGTGCCAGTAGACGACGGCCTGCTTGCCGTCCCAGGCCTTGATGTTGCTCGCCGCGTATTCCACGTAGAGGAGCTTCCCCTCCTGCCACAGGGGGCCTTCCGGATAACTCGCGGTCGGGTCGACGATCGTCAGCGGGCCGGCGAATGCCGCCGTGCCCGTCATGAGGAGGGCGCTTGCCAGTAGAAGGGAGTGTCGCGCGTGCCTGGTGGCGGCGGCGAATGTCGGTGGTCGTCTGCCCGAAAACGCAGCGGCGTGGTGTCGCGTCGGCATGTTCTAGCCTGAATAATTCATGAGTTGAGGAAGCGCAAAGGCCTCGATCGTGCTAGAAACGCTTTACCACAAGTGTTTCCCCGCACAACAAAGGCCTTTGCATGGATGACGATAGCACGCGACAGAGTGTTCTGTTTTCGG
>CAISEB010000047.1 GCA_903884235.1 uncultured Pseudomonadota bacterium | reverse complement strand
CGCCGCGCGCCAGCTCGCCGCCAACTGCCTGTGGCTCGGCGAGGAGGGCGGGGTGGTCCGCCTGCGACTCGACCGGCGCAGCGAGCCGCTGCGCACGCCGCAGATCGAGGAGCGTGTCGCGCAGGCGCTGAGCAAGCAGCGTGGCACGCCGACCCGCGTCGACATCGAACGCGACGAGGGACCGGAGTCCGTCGCCGCGTCCGGCGTCGAGACGCCGGCGCGCCTCGAGGCGCGCGCAGCGGAGGCGGAACTCGCCGGCGCCCGCGCCGCGCTCGAGTCCGAGCCGACCGTGCGCGCGTTGCGCGAGCGCTTCGGCGCCACCGTCGCCCCGGATACCGTCAAGCCCAATCGTTGAACGCGAGGAACGGCAGATGAAAGGTGGAATCGGCAACCTGATGAGGCAGGCCCAGCAGATGCAGGCCAACCTCGCCAAGGCGCAGGAAGAGCTGGCCCGCATGCAGGTCACCGGCGAGGCCGGCGGCGGCATGGTCAAGGTCGAGATGAACGGCAAGCACGAGGTCAGCCGCGTCACGATCGATCCCTCCGTCGCGGGTGACGATCGCGAGCTGCTCGAGGATCTCGTCACGGCTGCGATCAACGACGCGGTGCGCAAGATCGAGGCGACCTCGCAGCAGCGGCTCTCCGGCCTGATGGGTGGCATGCAGCTGCCACCGGGCATGAAGCTGCCGTTCTGACGCGTGAACTATTCCCCGGCCCTCGCGCACCTGATCGCGGCGCTGCGCCGCCTGCCCGGCGTGGGGCCGAAGACCGCGCAGCGCATGGCATTCCACCTGCTCGAGCGTGACCGCGAGGGCGCGCTCGAGATCAGCCGTGCGCTCGCATCCGCGGTCGCGACGATCGGCCAGTGCAGCCGCTGCCGGATGTTGTCGGACGCGGAGCTCTGCCCGATCTGCGCGAGCCCGCAGCGCGACCCGTCGCTCGTCTGCGTGGTCGAGTCGCCCGCCGATGTCGTCGCCGTCGAGCAGTCCGGCGGCTTCCGCGGCCGCTACTTCGTGCTGATGGGGCACCTCTCGCCGCTCGATGGCGTCGGGCCCGCGGAACTCGGCGTCGACCGGCTCGACCAATTGCTCGCCGAAGGCCTCGTGCGCGAGCTCATCCTCGCGACCAACCCGACCGTCGAGGGCGACGCCACGGCGCATTTCCTCGCGGAGCTCGCCGGCCGCCGCGGCGTGCGGGCGAGCCGCATCGCCCATGGCGTGCCGGTCGGCGGCGAACTCGAGTACGTCGACGGCGGCACGCTCGCGCACGCCCTCGCGGGTCGCCAGAGCCTCTGAGCGGTCAGCGCACCCGGGCTGGCGGTCGCCGGCGTTCCGGAAAGCGTGCGTCGAAGTCCCGACCGAGCGCCAGCAGCCGCCGGTAGCTGTCGTAGCGGCGGCGGCGGATCTCCCCGGAGGCGAGCGCGCCACGCACGGCGCAGCCGGGCTCGGCGTCGTGCAGGCAGTCCTGGAAGCGGCAGCCCGCCGCGATCGACGCGATCTCGACGAAACCGGAGCCGATGTCGCGGATCTGCGGCAGCGGCGGCGCGTAGTCGCGCACGCCCGGCGAATCGATCAGCGCGCCGCCGCCGGAGAGCAGGTGCAGTGCCGCGTGCGTGGTCGTATGGCGGCCTTCCTCGGTCGCGACCGAGATCTCCTGGGTGATCGCGCGTGCCTCGGGTGCCAGCGCGTTCAGGAGGCTCGACTTGCCCGTGCCCGACTGGCCAACCAGCACGCTGGTCGCGCCGGCGAGGTGCGCGACCAGTGCGCCGATGCCAGGCTCGCCGCGCGTCGAGCAGCGCACCACGGGGTAGCCGAGCGCGGTGTAGCCCGCGAGTTCCGCCGCGGCCTCGTCGGCGACGCCGAGTTCGCACTTGTTGAAGGCGACGACCGCCCCGATCGCCGCCCACGCGGCGCCGGCGAGGTAGCGGTCGACCACGAACCAGTCCGGCGTCGGGGTCGCCGCGGCGACGGCGACGAGCTGCGTCAGGTTCGCGACCACCGGCTCGCCGCGGCCGAGGCCGTTGAGCCGTTCCAGGGTCCGGCGCCGGGGCAGCACTTCGTAGACGATCGCGATCGCGTCGCCGGCGGGCTGGTGGGCCCAGCGCACCTCGTCGCCGCAGACGGCCTCGAGCTTGCGGCCGTGCAGCCGGCACGCGACGGGCAGCCCGTCGCTGCCGGCGACCTTCAATTCGCGCCCGTGGCTCGCCACGACGCGCCCGGTCGAGAGTTCCGACGGGACGTCGCGGGGCGGGCGCGGGCGGCTCATGCGTGCTCGGCGAGGGCGGCGAGGCGCAGGAGCGCCGGCGGGTGGGAATCGTGCCACGCGGAATAGAGCCGGTCCGGCGTCAGCGTCGAGGCGTTGTCGCGGTAGAGCTTCACCAGGGCGCTCGACAGCGCCGCGGCGCTCGCGTGGCTGCTCGCGAAGCGGTCCGCCTGGTACTCGTGCCGGCGCGACCACCAGCTGCCGAGCGGCGTGAGTGGGAACGTGAACACCGGGACCACGAGCGCGAACAGCGCGAGCGCGGCGTGCGCCGATGGCGTGGCGACGCCGAGCGCGGCATAGCTGGCCGGGTTCGAGGCGGCGGCGCCAAGTACGGCGAAGCCCGCGAGCGCGCCGGCGAAGGAGGTCGCGAGGCGCTGGCGGATGTGGTGCAGGCGGTAGTGACCGAGCTCGTGGGCGAGCACGGCCTCGACCTCGGCCTCGTCCAGGCGCTCGAGCAGCGTATCGAACAGCACGATGCGCTTGTGCCGGCCGAAGCCCGTGAAATACGCGTTGCCGTGGCTGGAACGGCGCGAGCCGTCCATGACCGACACGCCATCGCTCGAGTAGCCGCAGCGATTCATGATGCGCTCGACCGCCGCGCGCATAGGGCCGGGCTCCAGCGCGCGGAACGTGTTGAACAGCGGCGCGATGAAGCGCGGCCACAGGAATGCGAGTCCGAGGCCGAACGCGACCCACGCGGACCAGGCGTACAGCCACCATAGCGTGCCCGCCGCCCGCATCAGCACCAGCAGCAGCGCGATGAGCGGCACTCCGAGCAGCAAGCCGATCGCCGTCGAGCGCGCGAGGTCGGCGGCGTACAGGCCCGCGGTCGTGCGATTGAAGCCGTAGCGGGCCTCGATGCGGAACGTGGTCCACAGGTCGAGCGGCAGGCCCACGGCCGACATGCCGAGCGCGAGCGCGACGAGGGTGGCGCAACCATGGGCCACCGGTCCGAGTCCGAACCGGCCGAGCGCGGCGTCCAGCCAGGCCAGCCCGCCGCCGAGCGTGACGCCGAGCAGCACCAGCGCGTCGACGACGAGTTCGAGGCGCGCGACGCCGAGGCGTGCCGCCGTGTAGTCGGCGGCCTTGGCATGGTCCGACGGGGTGACGACGGCGGCGAACGCCGCCGGCACCTCGCCCCGGTGGCGGGCGAGGGCGCTGAGCTGGCGGGTCGCCAGCCACCAGCGCACGGCGACCATGAGCACAAGGGCGCCGAGGAAGAAAATCGTGAGCAGCGGCATCCGGGTCCTCGCGAAGCTGGCGGCACTCTAGCCTCTGCTAGAATGCCCGGCAACAAACCATGCCCCAGCACCCCGACAACCTGGCCTGGATCGACCTCGAGATGACCGGCCTCGACCCGGACTCGGATCGCATCATCGAGATCGCGACGATCGTCACCGATCGCGACCTCAATATGCTGGCGGAGGGGCCGGTCATCGCGGTCCACCAGGACGAGCAGGCGCTCGCCCGCATGGACGACTGGAACGTGCGCACGCACGGTGCCAGCGGCCTGACCGAACGGGTGAGGGCGAGCCGCAGCGACGAGGCGCAGGCGGAGGCGCGGACGATCGAGTTCCTGTCGCAATGGGTCGCCAAAGGCGTCTCGCCGATGTGCGGCAACAGCATCTGCCAGGACCGTCGCTTCCTCGCGCGCTGGATGCCGGGACTCGAGCGGCATTTCCACTACCGCAACCTCGATGTCAGCACCGTCAAGGAACTGGCCCGCCGCTGGGCGCCGGCCGTGCTCGCCGGCGTCGTCAAGGGCGGCAGCCACCAGGCGCTCGACGACGTGCGCGACTCGATCCGCGAGTTGCAGCACTACCGCGCCACGTTCATCCGCCCGGCGCCGTGAAGGATCTGCCGGTCGCGCGGCTGCTGTGGCTGGTCATGCCACTGCTGTGCGTCGGCCTGTTCGGTCGCGTCTACTACACGCCGGACGAGCCGCGCGAGGCGAGCCTCGTGGTCGCCATGGCCGCGCAGGCGGACAAGTCCCTCCCCGAACTCGCCGGCCAGCCATTCGCCGAGAAGCCACCGCTGCTGTACTGGCTCGGTGGCGGCGCGGTCGCGGCGCTTGGCGCCGCGCCGGGCGTCGCCCGCCTGCCGAACCTCGGCTATGCACTCCTCGCCGTGCTGTCGATCGCGGCGCTGGCGCGCCGCGCCGCCGGGCCGGCGGCGGGCTATGCGGCCGGCGCCGTGGTCGCGACGATGCTGCAGCTGTACCAGGGGCTGATCTGGCTCGCGACCGACGCGCCGCTGATCGGCGGTGTCGCGCTCGCGCTCGCAGGCATGCATCGCGGACTCGTCGCGAGCGCGGGGCGCGATCGGCTGATCGGCTACGGCGCCATGTACGCGGGCCTCGCGCTGGCCTTCTTTGCCAAGGGCTTCGCCGGCTGGATGGTGCCCGTGTTCGCGATGGCGACGGTGATCGTGCTGGAGGGCCGCTGGCGCGAACTCATGCGCCCCGCACTCTGGGCCGGCCTGCCGCTGCTCGTGGCGGCGATCCTCGCGTGGGTGTGGGCCGTCGCGCTGCGGCCCGGCGGGCCGGAGGCGCTGCGGGTGCTGTTCTGGTACAACCTCGTCGGCCGTGCCGTCGCCATCGACGCGCCGCGGGCGTATGCGTACGCGAGCGGCCACGCGAATTCGCCGGGCAAGTACCTGGTCGAGCTGCCGATGTACCTGCTGCCCTGGACGTTCCTCGCGATCGGTGCCTGCCGCCGCCTGCTGCCCTCCATCCTCGCGCCCGGTGCGACCGCGATCCGGCTCGCCGTCGGCGCGATCGTGCCGGCGACGGTGCTGCTGTCGCTGGCCGCCACCGCGCGCGGGGTGTACTACACGCCGCCGCTGCTCGGCTTCGCGCTGCTGATCGGTCTCTACGCGGGGTCCGATGCCGCGCGCGACGACCGCCTCGTCGCACGCCTCACCACCGCCGCCGTCGCCGTGCTCGCGATCCTGCTCGGCGCGATCGCGGTGCTGGCGTGCTGGGCGCCCGCCGGTCGCGGCGCCGCCTCGATCGCCGGCGGCGGGGTGGCGCTCGGCGGCACGATCGCGGCGCTGTGGATCGGGTTGCGCCCGGCCGTGCCGGCGGCGCGCGTCGCGCGCCAGGCGCTGGCCGCGGCCTGCGTGCTCACCTTCGTCGCCGGCCCCCTCTACCTGCGACTGAACGGGTGGCTCAGCCTCGAGGCAACGGCCGCCCGGATCGGCGCCGCCGCGGGCGACGCCCGGATCGTGATCCTGCATCCGGACGAGACGACGATCGCGCTCGCCGACCTGTACCTGCCGCACGCGCGCGTCATGCTCCTCGAGGATGACGCGCGCGGCCGCGACGATGTCCGGGTGGTCCTGCAGGCGGGTGCGCGCCTTGTCTGGCAGGCGCCGGGTTCCGGCCGCTGGAATGGCGCGCGCTGGCGTGCGTTCCTCGGCCTCGGCGGTGCCCCGCCCGCGCCGGCGGACATCGCGCCGCCCGCCGGGTTCGGCACGCTGCGCCTCGAGTGCGCCGTCGAGCGGGCGGGCGGCCGAGCCTACGCGATCTTCGCGGCGGCGGATTCACCGACGAACGACGCTGCGCGCTGCGAGGCTCGCTAGCGCCAGTAGTCCGAGGCCGGGATCGCGAAGTTCACGCTCTGCGCGCCGCGTAGCGAGCTCGAGGTGATGCCGAGCAGGTTGCCGTAGGCGTCGAAAAGCCCGCCACCGGACGATCCGGGCGAGATCGGCGTCGTCGTCTGCAGCATCCGGACGGTGGCGAATTCGCGCTTGCCGGAAATCAGGCCGCTCGACAGCGAGCGCGACAGCGCGCGCGGATTGCCGATCGCGTAGGCGATCTCGCCGATCTGCACGTCGTCCCATGCGCGCATGCCGCGCACCGGCGACAGCGTCAGGCGCCGGACACGCAGCACGCAGCGATCCGCCTCGACGTCCGCGGCGACCACCTCGGCCTCGGCCGACTCGCCGGAGGCGCCGTCACCGAGCGTGATCGGCGCAAGCCCGCCGAGCACGACATGGCAGTTCGTCAGCGCCTCGTCCTCCGAGATCGCGACGGCCGAGCCCTGCATCGTGCCGCCGCCCCGCGCCGGCGCCAGCACCCAGTACACCGACCCCGACATCTGCCGGTAGAGTTCCTCCGCCGACGGCGGTGCATCGGCCGTCACCGGGCCGGGCTGGGGCGGGGCGTTGCGCCAGGGAACGTCGTCGGGCACGTCGATGCGCGTGTAGACCGTGCCAAGGGACGGCGCGTCCCGCGAGAAGTGCTCGACGCCGTTCGGGTCCACCCACAGGTAGCGGCTGCCGGCGTGGGTGCCGGCTGCAGCACAGAGGGCGGCGACGGTCGCGGCGGCGATGATCACGGTGCGAGGCAGGCGATGCGGGGTCGGCACGGTTCGGGTCCTGTAGGGGCGTGCCGCGTCGCGGCCTGGTCCGAATTGTCGGCGCGCGGGTTACGATACACGCCACGGGTTGCACCGCCAAACGGCCGGCCGAGGTACACGATGCACAGCTCCGGTTTCGTCACCCACCGCGGCGGTTGCCATTGTGGAGCGGTCGCATTCGAGGTCGATGCGCCGGCCCGGCCGCAGGTGTCGGACTGCAACTGTTCGATCTGCAGGATGACGGGCTTCCTGCACCTGATCGTGCCGAAGGAGCGGTTCCGGTTGCTGCGCGGGGAGGCCGACCTCGTCGAATACCGCTTCAAGACCGGCACTGCGCGGCACCTGTTCTGTGGCCGCTGCGGCATCAAGTCGTTCTACGTGCCGCGCTCCCATCCGGACGGCATAAGCGTGCACCTGCGCTGCCTCGATCCGGCGACGCTCGAGGGCTACGACGTCAAACCCTTCGACGGCGCCAACTGGGAGGCGGCGCGCGGCACTCTCGCGGACTGAACCAGGCCGCCTCAGGGGGTCGCGTCGATCCAGCAGGCTGGAAGCGGCGGTGTCGGAACCGACGTGCAGTCGTGGTCCAGTGGATGCGGAAATATCCTGGCGGCCTCGGAATGTGAGATCCGGTCGCGCCGCAGGAAAGTGAATTCGGCATCTCGCGGGATGCTGAGCCCGTTCAGTTCGAGGACGCCGCGGCTGTTGTTCGGGTGGATGTGGACGCATACGTGCGTCTGTGCGAGCTTGGCGAATACGCGGGAGACGATGCCGAACCAGGGCCTGTTCCAGAGCTCCTCGAGGGCGTGGAATTCGACGACGATGATCCTCAGCCTGCGCTGCAGCCCGTCCGACATGGCGAGCAACACTTCGTACTCGAAGCCTTCGATGTCTATTTGCAGTATGAGGTCACCCTCCGGGTCGGGCATTGAGGCCGAAACCCAGTTGTCGAGGGTCATGAACGTCGCGTCGGACGTCACCCCCAGGAACTTGCGCGTGAAGTGGAAGTTCTGATGGTGCTCGGCAGGGCCAACCACGGATGCGTCGGCCAAGTAGACCTGCATGCCGAGGTCTGCGCATGCGCGCTCGAACCCCGACACGAGGCTCACCCCTGGTGAAAAGCACGCTCGGATGCCGTCGAAGTCATCGGGCACGAGGTAGCCGCCGTCGCCGTCGGGGCCGAGACGGATGAGCGGCCGGTCGGTACTGCGCGGGGACAGGGACCTGACCAGCGATCGCACCGCCGATGGATCGCTCTGCGGCGTGAGGAATGCACCGGCATTGCACAGGAGGCGATTGGCGGCGACAGACAACGCGCTGCGCAGGGTCATGGCCTGAGTCCGGCATCCACGGAAGAGTGGCGCCAAGGTACCAAGCGCGGCACCGGAGGTCGATGAACGGAATGTGACAGTCGAGCGGAGCGCGACCTTGCCGAATGCAGCGCTATCCTCGGGTCTGGTCGGCCAGGAACAGCCACGTCTCGAGCACGGTGTCGGGATTCAGGGAAATGCTCGAGATCCCCTCCGACACGAGCCAGCGCGCGAGTTCCGGGTGGTCCGACGGTCCCTGGCCGCAGATGCCGATGTACTTGCCGGCGTCGCGGCATGCGCGGATCGCCATCGACAGGATCTTCTTGACCGCGGGGTCGCGCTCGTCGAAGTGCTTGGCGACGATGCCTGAATCGCGATCCAGGCCCAGCACCAGCTGAGTCATGTCGTTGGAGCCGATGGACATGCCGTCGAAGTACTGGAGGTATTCGGCCGCAAGCAGCGCGTTGGTCGGCAGCTCGCACATCATGATGACCTTGAGTCCGTTCTCGCCGCGCGCGAGTCCGTTTGCAGCCAGCAGGCCCGTGACCTGCTCGGCCTCGCGCACCGTGCGCACGAACGGCACCATGATCTGGACATTCGTCAGGCCCATCTCGTTGCGCACGTACTTGAGTGCCCGGCACTCGAGCTCGAAGCAAGGCCGGAATGCCTCGTCGACGTAGCGCGCCGCGCCCCGGAACCCGAGCATCGGGTTCTCCTCGTGGGGCTCGTAGAGCTTGCCGCCGATCAGGTTCGCGTACTCGTTCGACTTGAAATCCGAGAGTCGCACGATGACCGGCTCTGGCGAGAAGGCGCACGCGATCTGGGCAATGCCCTCGGTCAGCTTGTCGACGTAGAACGAGACCGGGTCGCGGTAGCCCGCCATCTGGCGGCGGATCGTGTCCTTCAGCGCATCATCGAGCCGGTCGAATTCCAACAGCGCGCGCGGATGCACGCCGATCATGCGGTTGATGATGAACTCGAGCCTCGCGAGGCCGACACCCTTGTTCGGGATACCGGCGAAGTCGAATGCCCGGTCGGGATTGCCGACGTTCATCATGATGTTGACCGGCGAGGGCGGCAGGGCGTCGAGTTCGATCTGCCGCTTGTCGAAGTCCAGCTGGCCCTCGTAGACGTGGCCCGTGTCGCCTTCTGCGCACGACACCGTGACCTCGCGGCCCTCGGCGATGCGCTGCGTCGCATCGCCGCAACCGACCACGGCGGGGATGCCGAGTTCGCGGGCGATGATCGCCGCATGGCAGGTGCGCCCGCCTCGATTGGTGACGATCGCCGACGCGCGCTTCATCACCGGCTCCCAGTCGGGGTCGGTCATGTCCGCGACCAGGACGTCGCCGGCCTGCACGCGGGACATCTCGCGGACGTCCTTGATCAGGCGTGCCGGGCCAGCGCCGATGCGGCTGCCGATCGCGCGGCCCGAGGTCAGGACCTTCGAGGTGCCCTTGAGCGTGAAGCGCTGGATGGAGCGGCCGGTCCGACTCTGGACCGTCTCGGGGCGCGCCTGCAGCACGTAGAGCGCGCCGTCCTGGCCATCCTTGCCCCATTCGATGTCCATCGGGCAGCCGTAGTGCCGCTCGATGAGCAGGGCCTGGCGGGCGAGGGCCTCGATGTCCGCGTCGTCGAGCGAGAAGCGGGCGCGGTCGGGCGCGGGAACGTCGATGGTCTCGACGCGGCGGCCGCGGGCGGCCTCGTCGGCCGGCGCATAGACCATCTTGATGGCCTTGCTGCCGAGGTTGCGGCGCACGACGGCCGGGCGCCCGGCGGCCAGTGCCGTCTTGTAGACGTAGAACTCGTCTGGATTCACCGCGCCCTGCACGACGGTCTCGCCAAGCCCGTAGGACGCAGTGATGAACACGACCTCGCGGAACCCCGAGTCCGTGTCCAGCGTGAACATCACGCCGCTTGCGCCGAGGTCGCTGCGGACCATGTGCTGGATGCCGACGGACAGCGCGACCAGCGCATGGTCGAAGCCCTGGTGGACCCGGTACGCGATCGCCCGATCGTTGAATAGCGACGCATAGACCTCGTGCATCGACTGCAGCAGCGCCTCGCGGCCGCGTACATTGAGGAAGGTCTCCTGCTGGCCGGCGAACGAGGCCTCGGGAAGGTCCTCGGCGGTGGCGGAGGAACGCACGGCGACGGCGATGGAATCGCCGCCCATCGCGGTCCAGGCCGCGACGACGGCATCCTCGAGGGCCTTCGGGAACGGCGTCGACAGGACCCAGCCACGGATCTTCGCGCCGGTCGCGGTCAGCGCGGCGATGTCGTCGACGTCGAGGCTGGACAGGGCGGCGGTGATGCGATCGGCGAGCCCGCCCTGCGCGAGGAACTCCCGGTAGCCGTCCGCGGTCGTGGCGAAGCCGCCCGGGACCCGCACGCCGAGCCGGGCCAGGTTGCCGATCATCTCGCCAATCGAGGCGTTCTTGCCGCCGACTCGCTCGACGTCGTGCATTCCGAGCTGTTCGAACGGGAGCAGGTATGTGGTCACGGCGTGATCCTCGTCTGGCGTCCCCGAATTGTGCCGGATCCTTCGCTGCCCGTCAGGTCTGACGGCTTATTCGGATAGTCCGGACGCGGCGGACGACGTCGAGCGGTAGACTGCGGGTCTCCCGTCGTTATCCGTCGAGGCGCCGAGTGTCCCAGCGAACCGTGTTCTTCGTGTCGGACCAGACTGGCGTCACCGCCGAGACCATGGGCCACAGCCTGCTGACGCAGTTCGAGGGCCTGACGTTCCGCACCGTGACGTTGCCGTTCGTCGCCTCGGTCACCAAGGCGGCGGAGGCGCGTGCGCGGATCAACGCCGCGAGCGAGGCGGATGGCCTGCAGGCGATCGTCTTCAGCACGCTGATCCAGGACGACCTCAGGGTCGAGGTCAAGGCGGCGAACGCGGTGTTCCTCGACTTCTTCGACGCATTCCTCGGGCCGCTCGAGGCGGCGCTCGGCGTCGCGAGTTCGCATGCGGCGGGGCGCGCGCACGGCATGGCGAACGCGGAGGTCTACGCGGCGCGCATCAATGCGACGAACTTCGCGCTTGCCAACGACGACGGAGGCCACACCCGCGACTACGACTCGGCGGACGTCATCCTCGTCGGCGTGTCGCGCTCCGGCAAGACGCCGACCTGCCTGTACATGGCATTGCAGTACGGCATCCACGCGGCGAACTACCCGCTGACCGAGGACGACCTCGAGTCGCTCCGGCTGCCGTCCGCGCTGGCATCCCACCGCGCGAGGCTGTTCGGGCTGACGATTGAACCGGACCGCCTGCAGCAGATCCGCAACGAACGCCGGCCGGACAGCCGCTACTCGTCCGCGCAGCAGGTCGCGTTCGAGGTGCGCCAGGCCGAGGCGTTGTTCCATCGACTCGCGATCCCCTACCTCGACACGACGCACTGCTCCGTCGAGGAAATCGGCAGTCGGATCGTGCACTCCGCCGGGATCCACCGCCGCCTGCATCCGTGACCACGACCCGACCGGTGCGTGACGGAGTTCTCGGTCTGCGCTGAGCGGCGTGCGCCGTTCCACAATCGCGGCGCGCGGTCCGGGACGCGGGATTCGCTGTGCTATATTCCGCCCATGCTCGGTGACCAACTTTGCGCAGCGTCCTGGCGCGCCCGTCCCGGTAGTTTCGTCGGGCTGATGACGCTCTACGAGAGCAACTTCATCCGCCTCGGCTGGCTCGCCGGAGATCTGCGCGCGCTCAGTGGAGTGCATGCCTCGCGTCCTGCCACGGACTGCGAGCTGCGCCTCGCCGTGCTCGAGCGCGGCCCCTACACGACGATGCTCCAGCTCACCTATGCGTTCGATGCCGCAGACCGCGCGCTCGACGCGCCCGATCTCGCCGTGCGGATCTACCACGACGCCAGCGTCGCCGAGGCGCACGCGGTCGGCAGCGTGCCGTCGCAGCGGCGCCCCGTCGATGGCGAAGGCCTCGCCGCCCGCTGGGCCCGCAACGTCATGCTGAACAAGTGGCTCGAGTACTGCGTCGAGCGCGGTCATCGCTTCGGCGTGGCCGGAACCTGAGCCGGCGTCGGCAACCGGTGCCAGCATGACGCTCGGCGACAGGATCTCGGCCCTCACGCAACCGCTGCTTGGCGCCAAGCGCCCGGCGGACGAACAGGAGCGTCTGCTCAAGCTGTACTGGAATCGCGCCGAGCTCAAGAAGGAGCTGGCGAACCTCGACGACGACCTGTACCAGCTGAACGACCGCCTCAAGCAGCAGACGGCCGCGACCCAGCGAGCCCGCGACGACCTCGAATCCCTCGAGACGCTGCTCGGCAATCCCGAGCTTGGCTTCGGCGCACTGGCGCACTACCAGCTGCGCGGCCTGTGGCGCGCCTGCCACCTGCAGCTCGCCCAGTTCTCGGGCGAGTTGCGCCGCCAGCAGGAGGATCGGGAGCGCAAGCGCGAGCTGGTTCAATTCCACGAGGAGCGCCAGGCCCGTCTCGAGGTCGCCGAGCGTCGCCTCGAGGAGGCGAACGCGACGCTCGAGGTGCTGGAGCGGGCCGAGGCCGCGCTGCGGGCGAAGCTCGCGGCGGCAGGAGGCTTCTGGCACTACTTCAGGCGGCGCAAGCTCGAGGACCAGCTTGCCGGCCAATCCGGCCCGATCGCCGAGGCGCGCCGCGTGCTCGAGGACCTCGGCGCCGCGAAGCGAACCATTGAGAAGGAGCCCTGGCCGGAGTTCGCGGGCCTCTCGCTCGAGGGCCAGCGCGCCATCAACAACGCAGTGCTCGGCTATGCCCAACTGCTGTACGTGCAGCTCGCCGCGTCCGGCCTCGCGCAGCGCGCGCGTGTCGCGCGCCTCGGTTCGATCCAGGAATCGCACTATGGCGCGCGTGCCGAGTGCGAGGCGCTGATGGCGGAGATCGCCGTCGCGATCGCCGCAGTCAAGGCGCCGCGCGACATCCGCGATGAGCTGCGCGCCCGTGCCGACCTCATCAAGGGATCGGCGGTCTATCGCCACCCTGCCGACACGGTCCCGCAGGACCGCTCGATGCCGTCGGCCTATGCCTACCAGGGGCGCGCCGTCCCCGTGCGCGAGGCCAACGTGCTCGCGGACGACTACTGGGACCTGACGCAGCTGATGCTGGGCTGATCCGCGGCCTCGCGCGACTAGCGCGGCGCGGTGTGTGCCTGCGAGACGCGCGCGGCCGTACCGCCAAGCGCGAGGTCGAGATCCGCGACGATCTGCGCCGTCTCCTCCAGGTTCGCATCGGGCTCGTCGTCCGGCTTCAGGTCCTCGAGCGACTTCAGCGCCGGCTGCTGGTGGGCCGCACGCCGCACGTTGACGCGATCGAGTCGCTCGGCATCGAGCCGCTCGCGCTCGGCCTTGCGCGCCACGAGATTCAGCGACACCGTCTTCGACTGGCGCAGCTTCTCGAATGCATCCACGTCGCCGACCAGCGCGTGCAGGTCAGGATCGGTCTGCATGCGCTGCGCATGCGATTTGCCGACGGGGTCGAGCGCGGCGCTGAGATAGTGGTCGGCGCTGAATTCCGCCGAGCGGATCTGGTCCCAGGGAAGGGCGCTGTCGCGGTTCGACTCGCCCACTTCGGTCGGGCTGATCAGCGAGGGCAGGGCGATCTCGGGCATCACGCCGCGGTTCTGCACGCTGTCGCCCGTGACGCGGTAGTACTTGCCCATCGTCACGGTTAGCTGGCCATAGCCCGGGTTCGCGCCAAGCGCCCAGCGGTCGAGCGGGTACAGGTTCTGGACCGTGCCCTTGCCATAGGTCTGCTGGCCGACGATGAGGCCGCGACCGTAGTCCTGGATCGCCGCCGAGAAGATCTCGGACGCCGATGCGCTCGAGCGGTCGACGAGCACCACGAGCGGACCGTCCCACACCTGGCCCGGCTCCGGATCGTCGAGCACCTCGATGCGGCCGCTCGCCTCGCGCAACTGCACGACGGGGCCCTTGTGGATGAACAGGCCGACGAGTCCGGTGGCCTCGGAGAGGTGGCCGCCGCCATTGCCACGCAGGTCCATGATCAGGCCGTCGATCTTTTCGGCCTTGAGTTCGCTGATCAGTCGGGCCACGTCGCGGGTCGTGCTGCGGTAATCCTTCTCGCCGCCGACCTTCGCATCGTAGTCCTGGTAGAAGCTCGGCACTTCGATGACGCCGATCTTGTACGTCTTGTCGCCGCGCGTGACGGTGCGGGTCGGCTTCTTCTGGGCCGCCTGCGCCTCGAGCGTGACCTTGTTGCGGACGAAGTCGATCACCGGCTCCTTCGAGCCCGGTGCCGCGCCCGCGGGCAAGACCTGCAGGCGGACCGTGGTGCCGGCCGGTCCGCGGATCAGCTGCACGACATCATCCAGGCGCCAGCCGACGACATCGACGAACTCGGCCTTGCCCTGGGCGACGCCGGTGATGCGGTCGTTGGCCTTGATCTGGCCGCCGACGGCCGCCGGGCCACCGGGAATCACGTTGACGATCGTCACGTGGTCGTCGATCAGCTGCAGCGTCGCTCCGATGCCGACGTACGACAGCTTCATCGCGATGTTGTATTCCTCGCTGGCGCGCGGCGAGAAGTAGTTCGAGTGCGGGTCGTACACGTGGGCGTACGCATTCATGAAGTTCTCGAACACGTCGTCGCCGGAGACCTGCTCGACGCGCTTGAGCAGGCGCTCGTAGCGCTTCTGGAGCACGTCCTTGGCCTCGGCCCAGGTCTTGTTCGCGAGCATCAGCGACAGGGCATCGTTCTTGACCCGCTTGCGCGACAGGTCGTCGACCTCCGCCTGGGTCGTCAGCCACGGCGCCTTCGAGCGATCGAACGCGAGGCTCTCGTCGAGGGTGAAATCGGGTTCCCGCTCGAGTTCCTTGATCGCCTGGCGGATCGCGGCCCGGTTGCGCTCCTGGAAGCGCGCGAAGATCACGAATGCGGGATCGACGTTGCCGGTGCGCAGGGCTTCACCCAGCTTGTAGCGGTACTGCTCGAACTCGGCGAGGTCGCTCGCGAGCAGGTAGCTGCGGCTTCCGTCCAGCGACTCGAGGTAGCGGTCGAAGACCTGCGAGGACATCTTCTCGTCGAGGACGGCCTGCCGGTAGTGGTAGCGCTCGATGACTTCGCCGACCAGGCGGGCGACCTTGCGGTGGCGATCGGTCGCCTGCGGTATGCCGCCCGGGGTTGCGTGCGTGGTCGGAACCGCGGCCGGCCGATTGCCCGCCGAGCCGGTGAACAGGAAGCCGACGACCGCGAGGACGGGCAGCAGGAGTGCGAGGCGCAGGCCAAAGCCCGTCCGGCGCCGAGGCGAGGGATGCGAGGTATCGTTCATGGGGGGTTAGACTAGCGGCCGCCGGGGCGCCGCGGGCGCGTCGCGCGTCCCGATTTCGAGGTATTTCATGGATTCGAGCGTAGTGTCCGGTGGAGCGGGGATCAAGGTGCGGACGGGGGGGTGGCTCCGGTGAGCCCACTCGCGGTCCTGACCGGCATCATTATGGGGTCCGCGGTGACGATTTCCATCGGTTTGGCGATGGTTCTGGTCGTCTTCCTGCTGATGGGACGGGAGTACCCGACGCTCACGCGTGAATACGGGGCTCTTTTGACGAGTTTCCTGCTCTTCCTGGCCCTCGCGTTCGTGTCCTCCACCGCCTTCCTGGGCGTGCTCAGGACCACCCCGTGGCGCTGGTACGCCCAGGGTGCGACCTGGCTCACGGTCGCCGTGCTGGCGGCGCACTACTGGCCCAAATGACGGGCGCGGGCCCCGGCGCGTCCGCGCGGGGCGGTCGCGGGGCCGCAGCCCGGCCTCGCCCACGCGCCATGGGCGCGTCGGTCGCGTAGCGGTGGCGCTGCGGCGAACCCGCTCCTTTCGGGCACCTCCCGCGCCACGCGGCAGCCATCGGCGCGCACGGCCCTCGGCCCAGATCCGACCCTTCTGCGTGGCCGCGATGCGCCGGACGCGCAAGCGCCCGTGCGCCGGCGCCCCGTGCCTTGGCGCCGCCCGTCGACTCAGGCCGGAATTCGGCGCTAGGTGTTCTTGTGCACAGATCGATCCGTCACGACTGGCGATATTCCAAGGGCGGCTCCGTGGTCGCGCGCCGACCCCGGCGCGATGGACCGCCGGAAGCCGCGCGAAGGCAATACGAGGACTACCCCGATGAAGAACCCGAATCTCCTGACCGTCGCGCTCTTGGCGGCGACGATCGGCCTTGCGAGCTGCGGCAAGCAGACCCCGGCCGAGAACCGCACCGACGTCGCGACTGCCGAGGCGGCTGGCGCCAGGGACATCGCAGCGACGAAGGCGCAGGCCGCGGACGCGATGGCGGGCGCGCAGCAGGACCTCAACAAGACTGAAACCGCGGTCGCGCACGAGGACGCCGCGGCACGCCAGAACATCTCGGTTGCCGAGGCGGAAGCTGCGTACAAGGTCGCCGTCGAGCGTTGCGGTGCACTCGCTGGCGACGAGAAGCGGCTCTGCAAGAAGCATGCGGACGCCGAGCTGGAACTCGCGAAGGCGCGCGCCAACATCGTGCGCGCGGACTCCGACCCGAAGCCCTAGCCCGGCACGGCGCCACGGCCGGCGGTTCGCGCGCGGCTTCGCTGCCATGACCAGAATGCGGGAGAGGCCGCTGTAGCATGACCGACGCTCGAGGCACGTCCCGTTCCGACCATGCCCCCGTCGGGCTGCGCTGGTCATGGCTGGAGCGGCGCGTCGGCGAGGACGCCGATGCCGCGCGCGGCGGCGCGGACCGCAGGTTGGTCGTGAACCTGATGAACGACGTGCTGGCGACGCAGATCGTCTGCATGCTGCGCTATCGACGGCATCACTTCATGGCGTACGGGTCCGGCGCCGAGGCCGTCGCCGCTGCATTCCTGTCGTTTGCGATCGTCGAGCAGGCACATGCCGACGAGATCGCGCGACGGATCGTGCAACTGGGCGGAAAGCCGGAGCTCGACCCGCGCAACCTGGCCGACCGGAGCTGCAGCGAATACGTGGAGTGCGAGACGCTCGATGAAATGATCTTCGAGAATCTCGTCGCGTCGAGGGCGGCGATCGGGTCGTACGAGGGCCTGGCGGCACGCATCGGCAGCAGCGACCCCGTCTCCACGGCATTGCTCGCCTCGATCCTCGCGAAGCTCGAAGCACAGGCGCAGAGCCTGTCCGCCATTCCACGCGCGCCGCCGATCCTGGACGCGCGCATCGCCCAGCTGCGCGCCGACCATCACGGCGCGTGACCCGGGATCCTCGCCCCGGCGCGGCACGCCAGCGACGTGCAGCCGAGAGCCTCCTTCCCGGTCCGGCCCGCGGGCCGCGCGGGTTCCGGATCGCGATCGCACGCGACGCAGGCCCGGTGGATCCGCACCGTGCACGTGATGTGAGTGCGCAGGCGCACTGATCAATTGCTCACAACAACCTGTCGTGAGCTGTCGAGGGGCCGTCGACGGCGCAGCAGCGCCGTTGCGCGCGGGTCCCCCGCATTCCTGGAGCCTGAACATGACACGTTTTCATCGAATCATGACCTGTGTGCTCGTCGCCGGGCTGATGGGAAGTGCGGGATGCGCCTTCCGCGGTGGACGGGATGGCCGCGACGAGGGACGCAACTCCGCCGGGCAGCGTCACGACGACGGTCGCGGCGATGCGCACGCTGACGACCACCGCGACAGGCGTGGGGACTCTGACGAGGATCGTCCGCACTGAGAACGCCGGGCCGGGCGGTGCGGTCCGGGGTCGTCCATGCAGATTCGCCGTTGAGTTCCGCCGACCGAGTCCGCCGCGGCGACGGACGTCGCGGTCAACGTGCTGTCGCCGCCTCCTGCGCGCGACGCGGAGGATGGAACTTGGCGCGACCGCGACCCACGATCCCTGCGATGACCCTGCTGTCAGGGTGGGTCCTCGTCGCGTCGTTCGCGACGCCGGCATGGGCGGAAGACCCGGCCCTCGACACGCCGGCCCAGAAGGAGGCGCCCACCGCGTTCGCCGCTGCCGATCCGCGTCCGGTGCTGCACTGGGGCGTGGGCGAGGGGCGCAGCTACTCCATTCCCGCAGCTGAGATCGCCGGGTTCGAGCTCGTGCTCAATCGCTTCAACCATTATGCGATCGACGACCAGGTGTACGCGTCCCCGGTTTCGAACCTGCGCGAGAACCTGCATCGGAAGTGGATCGTCGACAACGATGCGTTCGCCACGAACCAGTTCCTGCATCCGTACCAGGGTGCGATGTACCACGGCTTCGCGCGTTCGGCCGGCGTCGATTTCTGGCCGTCGCTGGGTTATACGATGGCCGGGAGCCTGCTCTGGGAGGAGGCCGGCGAGACCACCAAGCCCTCGATCAACGACCAGGTCGCGAGCGGCATCGGTGGCAGCTTGCTCGGGGAGCCGCTGTTCCGCATCGCCAGCCTCATCCTCGAAAGCGGCGATGGGGCGGAGCCGGCGCGATGGCGCGAATGGGCGGCAGCGGCGATTTCGCCGGCCACCGGGCTGAACCGCCTTGCGTTCGGGAAGCGCTTCGCCGGCGTCTTTCGCAGCAACGAGCCGGCGGTGTTCACGCGGATTGACCTCGGCGCCAGCCTGAACACGCACTTCGATTCGGACGTCAACGCGAGTGCCGCGACGGGTGGCCTGGCCGTGCGCTAGTCGCTGCAGCGCCGTCAGGCCAGCGCGGACTTCACGATGGCATACGGCCTGCCCGGCAAGCCCGGCTACGAGTACCTGAGGCCGTTCGACTACTTCCACTTCGAGTTCGTCGCGGCGACGGGCAATGCCTTCGAAACCGTCTTCAGCCGGGGCCTGCTGTTCGGGACGGACTACACGCTGGGGCCGAACTATCGCGGCGTCTTCGGGCTCTACGGCACCTATGCGTACGTCGCGCCACAGGTGTTCCGTGTCTCGAACACGGGCGTCGCGTTCGGCACGACCGGCCAGTGGTGGCTGTCCCGGGCGGTGGCGCTGCAGGGCACCGGGCTGGTCGGGTTCGGATATGGCGGCGCCGGCGTGATTCATGGAGCCGGCATCGCAACGGCTGGGCCTGCAGGCGACGGGCAGCGGGACTACCACTACGGCGTGACCCCGCAGGCCGTCCTCGCGCTGCGGATGATCTTCGGTGACCGGGTCTCCATCGACGGCACGGCTCGCGAGTACTACGTCAGTCGATTCGGGGCCACCGAGAGTACCGGGTCCGAGGACATCTTCCGGGCCGACATCTACCTGACCGCGCGGATCTTCAACCTGCACGGCATCACGTTGCGCTACGCAGAATCGCGGCGCAATGGGCGGTACGACAACATTCCGACCTCGCACCAGACGATCGGCACGGTGAGCATTGGCTACACCTACCTGGGCCAGACGCACTTCGGCGCGGTCGACTGGCGGCCGAAGTCGGCTGGCGGGCCGTAGCCCGTCAACGTCATTCCCGGCGGGAGCCGCGCGCGCAGGTCCATTGGCGATTTCACGAGAACGAGCCGTCCATGAAGAAATTGTCAGTCAGGATCCTGTTGGGTGGGCTGCTGCTTGCACTGCCGATCGGTGCGCTGGCGGCCGATTCGACCACGCTGCGGGTGGGCGACATCGTCACCGGGCTCTCGCCATTCGCCTCGTTCGGCGTCGCCTATTTCAAGGACGACACCGAGGGCGAGAAGGAGTGGGCGCGGACCGTGGGATTCAACGAGATCGTCAACACCGCGGTCCGCGTGGCCTTCAACAGCACGAGCTGGGGCAGGCGCCCTGACGGATCGCAATACGGCTTCCCGTCGGGCCACGCGGGCTTCGTGTTCGCCCAGGCCGCTTTCCTGCAGGAGCGCTACGGCTGGAAGTACGGCGTGCCAGCATTCCTGGTGGCGTCGGGCGTGAGCTACATCCGGGTGCGGGAGGACAAGCATCACTGGCGGGACGTGGTCGCGGGTGGCGGTCTCGCCTACGGTGTCTCGTTCCTGACCGTGACGCCGCTCGGCGCGCTGCACCTCGCGCCCGTCGTCGGGCCGGACTGGATGGGGATCCGCTTCCAGCGCTCCTTCTGATCCCATGGCCGCCGAACGGTGTCGCGGCCTTGCATCGACGCCCCGCTGCGGTAGCAACGGGACGTTCGTCCGAAACCGGCTCGTGCTCGGCGTGTCGATGCTCTGGCCGGCCGTCGTGGCCTGCAGCCCCGTGCACAGCCGGCTGCGGCCCCCCTATCTGCTCGATGGCCGCTCGTATTCGGAGACGGAGCTCGGCGCGCGGGCCGTGCAGCGCTGCCTGTCGGGGGGGCGGGTCGCGGCGGAATTGCCGCCCGTGCCGTTCACGACGGATGGCTGCACCGGCGCGTCCGATGCCGGCATCACCGAGTGCTGCATCGAGCATGACACGGCGTACTGGTGCGGTGGCGCGGCGCGCCTGCGCGTCGTCGCCGACGCGCGCCTCAGGCGCTGCGTCGATGCGCGGCGCGGCCCGCTCGTGGCGGGCGTGGTCTATGCGGCCGTGCGCGTCGGCGGCAGTGGCTGGCTGCCGTTCCCATGGCGCTGGGGCTACGGGTATCCGTGGCTGCGCGCTCGCCCGACGTCGGTCCAGGTTCCGGGCGGCGGCGAAGGGTCCTCCGGTTCGCAGGCCCCGCGGCGCTAGCCGGCCCCGGACACCGTGCGGAGCGGATGCGTCGCACCGCCCGGCGCGCTCGCCCGGCCGTGGCGCTCGGCGCTGCTCGGTGGGCCATCGCACGGAGCACGCCGCGCCGCGCTCCTACGCTTGCGCTGGAAGAACGTGCATTCGACAGCTTCGAAGGAATCGCCATGAGTCTCGGTACCATTCTGCTGATCGTCGTCATCCTGCTGCTCGTCGGCGTCTTCCCAACGTGGCCGCACAGCCAGAATTGGGGCTACGGGCCGAGCGGCGGTCTCGGCGTGATCCTGGTGATCCTGATCGTGCTCGTGCTGCTCGGGCGGATCTGAGTCGTCGCCCCAGGCCGACCGCGGGGGCGCGCGCCGCGGTCCGCCTGGCGCGATTTCGCTTCGAAACTGATCGCGCCTAGAATCTCCACCCAGTCGGTGCGCGTACCGTCGCCCGAGATGGCCAGGGGATTCGACTTGAACGACACGATTCGCGCGACTGCGATGCTGGCCGCGTGCCTGCTGCTGCCCTCGGACGGGGCGCTGGCGGCGGGCTCCCCCGATCCGGCCGCGGCGATCACGGAGGCCGGCTACCGGGCCTCGATCGCGACCCTGGCCTCGGATGCCTTCGAAGGCCGCAAACCGGGCCAGCCGGGCGAGCAGAAGACGCTCGACTGGCTGCAGGCCGAGTTCCAGCGCATCGGCCTGAAGCCGGCCCCGGGCGGCTACCGACAGGACGTGCCGCTCGTCGAGATCACCGCGTTGCCGACGGCCGAGCTCAAGGTGAGCGGGCCCGCCGGTGGGGCGGTGTTCGCGTACGCGGACGACATGGTCGTCTGGACTCGCCGCGTACAGCCGGCCGTGTCCGTCGCCGACAGCCCGATGGTGTTCGTCGGCCACGGCATCAATGCGCCGGAATTCGGCTGGAATGACTACGCTGGCATCGACATGCACGGCAAGACGGCGGTCATCCTCGTCAACGACCCCGGCTACCGCGACGCGTCGCTGTTCAAGGGTCGCAAGATGACCTACTACGGTCGCTGGACCTACAAGTACGAGGAAGCGATGCGCCAGGGCGCCGATGCGGCGCTCCTCGTCCATCAGACCGGACCGGCGGCCTATGGCTGGGACGTCGTGCGCAACAGCAACACCGGGCCGCTGCTCGAGCCCGATTCGGCCGACGGCCATGCCGGGCGCGTCGCGATCGAGGGCTGGATGACGCTGGAGACGACCCGCAGGATCTTCTCGCTCGCCGGCTTCGACTTCGGCGAGATGGAGCAGGCCGCGACCAAGCCGGGGTTCCGCGCGGTCCCGCTCGGTGTCAGCGCGAGCGTCGCCGTGCGCAACGCCGTGCGCCGTGCCACGTCCGCGAACGTCGTCGGCGTGCTGCCCGGCAGCCGCCACCCGGAGGAGTACGTCGTCTACATGGCGCATTGGGACCACTTCGGCAAGTCACTCGCCGTCGGCCCCCAGAACGACGGCATCTACAACGGCGCGGTCGACAACGCCACCGGCGTCGCCGGCATCCTCGAGATCGCGAAGGCCTTCCGCGCGGGCAAGCGGCCCGATCGCACGGTCGTGTTCCTCGCGGTGACCGCCGAGGAGCAGGGCCTGCTCGGCTCGGCCTACTACGCGCAGCATCCCGTGTTTCCGCTGGCGATGACCGCCGCGGCGATCAACATCGACGCGCTGCCACCGGTCGGCCGTACGCGCGACGTGGAGGTGCTGGGCTTCGGGGCCTCGCAGCTCGAGGACTACCTCAAGGAGGCGGCGGCACGCACGCATCGCGTATTGCGCCCGGACAGCCAGCCGGAGAAGGGATACTTCTTCCGATCCGACCACTTCAACCTGTCGAAGGTCGGCGTGCCGTCGCTCTACATCAAGCCGGGCATCGATTCGATCGATCATCCGGCGGGCTGGGTCGAGGAGTGGCAGCACGACTACGTCGCCAATCGCTACCACAAGCCGAGCGACGAGTACTCCGCTTCCTGGGACGTGTCCGGATCAATCGACGACCTGCGACTGCTGTTCGAGGTCGGGCATCGCGTCGCGGATGAGCGGCTCTGGCCCGAGTGGTATGCGGACAGTGAGTTCCGCGCCGCGCGCGAGGCGAGCCGCAGGCCCGCCGCGCACTGATCCGCCCTCAGAGGGCGTTGAGCGGCACGGCGCGCAACGGCATCGTGACGCTGGGTGGCTCCATCGCCACGCGAGCGGCGTAGCCCGGATCCTGCTGCTGGATGTGCAACCCGGGCATGCCGCGGTGGTTCACGCCGACGAAGACCGAGAGATGGCGTCCGTCGAAGATCGGGAGCAGCTTCAGGGACCGGACCTGCGCGAGGCGGTTGCCGAGGTCGAGGTGGTCGACGAACCGCCCGAGCCAGAACCGAGGGCGGCTTGGCGGCTCGACGGTGGAGCCGGTCTCCCTGGGCGCGGGCGGCAGCGCGGACGCGACCTCGGCGGCGATGGCGGCGTCCTGGCCCGGCGCGGACTCGGCGCTCGCCGTCGCATGGATCGCGACCATCACGCAGGCGAAGGCCAGGCGATGCGCGAGTCGGGGTGTCCATCCAGGGAGTCGCATGACGGTCCGCCGCAGGCTGTGTTACGGACAGAGTGAGGGTGAGCGCAGGGGGTGGGTGTGACCGGTCGCACAGTTGCGCGGAACTTCGCGGAATTAAGGTGAATCGACGCGAGCCTGTCGCTCCATGCAGACAGTCGTGGCGTCAGTCCGGTCGCTTGCGCAGCGGTCTCGTCGTCAGCCGCAGGAGCTGCAGCAGCACGTAGGGCCCAAGGACGAGGCCCAGCGCGCCCGGCACGCCGTGCGCGATGTCGGCGTAGAGCTTCTTGAGGAACGGCATCAGGCCCCCGTCGTAGGGCCCGAGCGTCGCCGCGCCGCCGGCATAGACCAGCAATGGCAGCGCGAGCAAGCCGAACACGAGGCCGCCGAGCGCGAAGCGCAGCTCGCGGCCGAGTGCCGGCGAACGCGCCTGGGCGCCGTCATCGGCGTCGTGGTCATCCTCGGCTTCGCGCGGCATCGGGGCAGAGTCCTGTGGGGCCAGAGCCTATAATGGCGGGCCGGTCCCGTTGCGACAACCCGTCCGGCCGGGAAGCAGGCATGCATTCGCGAGGGGGGGGAAGCGTCATGCACGATGGCACGATTCGGGCGGCGGTGATCGGCACGGGCTACCTCGGGCGCTTCCACGCGCAGAAGTGGGCGGCCCTCGACGGTTGCCGGCTCGTGGCCGTGGTCGACCCGGCGGCAGCGGCCCGCGAGGCGGTGGCGCGCGAACTCGGGGTGGAGCCGCTCGCGGACTGGCGGGCGCTGCTCGGGCGCGTCGAGGCGGTGTCGATCGTCACGCCGACGCCGCTGCACCATCCGGTCGCGCGCGCGTTCCTCGATGCCGGCGTGCATGTGCTGGTCGAAAAGCCGATCACCACCACCGTCGCGGAGGCCGCGGATCTCATCGAGGTGGCGCGCGCGCACCATTGCGTGCTGCAGGTCGGCCACCTCGAGCGTTTCAACGAAGTGGTCCGCGCGATCGAGGGGCTGGTCCCTGCGCCGCGCTTCATCGAATCGGCCCGGCTCGCGCCGTTCAAGCAGCGTGGCACGGATGTCAGCGTCGTGCTCGACCTGATGATCCACGACATTGACCTGATCCAGAGCATCGTGCGGGCGCCGATCGAGTCGATCGATGCGATCGGCACTTCCGTGTTCTCCGACGACCTGGACATCGCCAATGCGCGCATCCGCTTCGCATCGGGTTGCGTCGCCAACGTGACCGCGAGCCGGGTCAGCCTCAGGGCCGAGCGCAAGATGCGCATCTTCGAGGACGAGGCCTACCTGTCCATCGACCTGCAGCAGAAGATCCTCACCGTGATCCGCAAGGGTGCGCAGCCCGCGGACGGGGACCTGCCCCAGGTCGCGATCGACGAGCGCACCTACGAGCAGGGCGACGCGCTGAAGGCCGAGATCGAGGCGTTCGCGTCCTCGATCCGCACGGGTACCCCGCCGCTGGTGGGTGGCGCCGAAGGGCTCGCGGCGCTGGAAACGGCAACGCGGATCGCGGACCTGGTCGCCGCGAGTGCGCGCCGCCGCTGATCCTCAGCGCTGTGGCGCGATCGCGGCCACCAGCGCCTCGTGCTCCGGTGCCGGCGGCGCGTAGCCGCCAAGCGTCCGCACCGCCGCGTCGTGGTTGCCACCGGCTTCTTCCCGGTACGCCTGGCACAGGCGATCCAGTCGAGTCGCGCCCGGCGGCGTCGCGCCCGCGCGGCTGCAGGCGGCGTCCGCCCGGGCCGTGTCTCCGGCAAGTCGCGCCGCGACCGACAGGAGATTGAGGATGTCGGCTTCCTCTGCGGAGAGGCCCGCCGGTGCGGCGGGGTCGAACCGGGCGCGCCATCCCGGCAGCAGCGCGAGGGCGCGTTGGTAGGCATCGATCGCCAAGGCCGGCTGGCCCGACGCCAGCAGCGCGGCCCCGAGGTCCTTCGCAGCGACCGGCGAGGCGGGGTCGATGCGGGCCTCCTCGCGCGCGAACGCGACGAGTGCGGTACTGCGGCCGCTGCGCAGCAGCAGGTCGCGGTAGTCGCGGCGCCCGCGCATCGGCTCGAGGGCCATGGCGCGCTCGAATGCCGCGACCGCCGCATCGACGTCGTGTCGGTCCGTCTCGACGCGTGCCAGCAGGTACCAGCCCGTGGCTTCGTCGGGGAAATGACGGTACAGGACGACGGGCCATGCGGTCGCCGCCCGACGCGCCAGGAATGCCGTGTACTCGGCCGCCGCCGCGTCGAGGTGTCCGTCGCGCCACTGGTCGCGGGCATCCAGGTAGAGGGTGACGAGGTGGGCCTGGCGCTCATGCAGCGTGTAGGCACCGAGCGCGACGAGATGCACGAGGACGAGCGCCGCGAGGATCCAGCGCGTCAGGTGCCGTCGCGGGTGGCGGATCGGGCCGTTCATCCGTAGTGCAGTCTGTGCTGGGACATGGGCCGAGAATGCCACAACGGTCCCCGACCGTTGTTGCGGGGGACTATCCGCGTCGCGGCGGCCGGACCGAGTCGCGCGTGACGAGCGCGACGTCGAAGATCGTCCTGCGGCTGACATGCGCCGTGCCCGACATGCGCTCCAGCATCACCTCGACCGCCTTCGCGCCGATCGCGCCGATCGGCTGTGCGATCGTGGTCAGGCGTGGGGTGACGAGATCGGTCCAGCGTATGTTGTCGAAGCCGGTCACCGAGACGTCGTGCGGGACTCGCAGGCCGCGTTCGGCGAGGCAGCGGATCGCGCTGATCGCGATCAGGTCGTTGCCGCATACGACGAGGGTCGCGGAGCGCCGGCGGGTGAGGGCGGTCACCGCCTCGGGCGGCAGCGTGCCGTCGAAATCGACATTGATCTCCCAGGCGATTTCGAGAGAGTCCGGGTGGGCACCGACGAACCCGTCGCGGCGCTGGCGCGCGCTCTCGACCCCGTGTGGCCCGGACAGGAGGCCGATGCGCGTGTGGCCGGTGGCGAGCGCGTGCGCGGCCAGCAGGCGCCCGCCCATCGCATAGTCCGACTGCACGACGTCGTAGCCCGCGCGCGGGCGATCGATCAGCACGATCGGCTTGTCGAAGTCCTTCAGCGTGGGCGGCGTGGTGGCGCCGAGCGGGCACCAGATCACGCCGTCGACCCGGTGCTGCATCAGCAGCGCGAACCCGTCCGCTTCCCCTTCGGGCCGGCTCTGGCTGTCGATGAGGCAGACCAGGAGGCCGGCGCTGCGCGCCGTGTTCTCGACCGCCTGTGCGAGTTCCGGGAAGAACGGGTTCGTCAGGTCCGGGAGCACGAGTCCGAGGGTGCTGGTGCGGCCGGTGCGCATGGCGCGCGCGGCACGATTGGGGCGATAGCCGAGCTCCTCCGCCGCGGCGAGGACGCGGGCGCGCAGCTCGGGGCTGGCGTTCGGTCGCCCGTTGACGACGTTGGATACCGTCGTGACCGAGACCCCGACGGCATGCGCGATGTCACGCAATGTCGCCATGGTCGGTCTAGGGATGCGTGCGGCGGCCTGCCGCGAGGGCGCGCTCGAGATCACCGAGGTCCGCGTAGGACGCCTGCGCCCCCTGCCGCGTCGTGGACAGCGCCGCGTACACGGTTGCCCGCTCGATCGCCTGCGGCAGCGGATCCCCCGCAGCGAGGCTCGCGGCCAGGCAGCCGACGAATGCGTCGCCGGCGCCGGTCGCGTCAATCGCATCGACGATGTGGGGCGGGAAGGCGCGTACCTCGCCGGCTGCGGCGAGCACGCAGCCGTTCGCGCCGAGCGTGATGATCACGTTGGCGATCCCGGCGGCGTGCAGCGCCAGCGCGGCCGCCGCCGCCTCGGCGGATGTCGTCACCGCGTGGCGGTGGATCTGTGCCGCCTCGGTCTCGTTCGGGACCAGCACGTCGACGCGGCCGCGGATTCGAGCGAGATCGAGCCCGCGAAAGGGCGCCGGGTTGAGGATCACGCGCGCACCGGCGGCCGCCGCGATCTCGACCGCGCGGTAGACCGATGCCATCGGGATCTCGCATTGCAGGACCACCACGCCAGCCGCGGCGATCGAGCCTGCAAGCGCGTCGATGCGCTCCGGCGTGAGTTCGGCATTGGCGCCCGAGGCGACGGCGATGCAATTCTGGCCCGCCGCATCGACGAGGATCGTGGCGAGTCCCGTGGCGCGCCCGTGCAGCACCTGGACAGCGCGGCGGTCGACGCCTCGGTCATCGAGCCGCTCGAGCACCATCCGACCGAAGGCGTCGTCGCCGACGCATGCCGCGAAGCGCGTCGTGGCGCCGCAGCGGGCGGCGGCCACCGCCTGGTTCGCGCCCTTGCCGCCGACGCTGATCAGGGAACTGTGGCCGGTGACGGTTTCGCCGGGACGGGGCAGGCGCGCCGTGGTGACCGACACGTCGACGTTCGCGCTGCCGATCACGAGCACGTCACGCCGGGTCATCGTGGCCTCGCGGACGGGCGTCGGCCGACATCGTTCTGCGCCTGAGGTACGCAACGTAAACTGATGAAATCACGCTCGGTACCGATTGTATGTTTATCGCAACATTCGGCGCTGCCGAAGTCCCGCGGCGTGTCGCCTGACAGCGTGCTTCGATCGCGCGGCGGCCGGCGCCCCGGCGCCCGGCCTGATCAGGTCGCGCATCCGGCAATCATCGTCCGACTCGGCGCAGTGCACGGCTGTGGCGCTTTGACACCCTGTAGAACGCTCTGTAGTGTAACGTTTCACTTGGCATAAGCAACGGACGGTGCGGGGCCGGTGGCGCAGCCACGGTCCGGGGTCTACCCGACATCGATCCGACCGGCCACGAGAGCCGATGCGACCAGGTAGGGGAACGTACAACTCGCTCGCGCGGCCGATCTGTGTCTTGCGAGCAACACCGGAGGTCACGATGAACAGGATCCAGTCGCGCGCGTCGCTCGCGCTGCGCAATGCCATTGCCAGCCAGCTGCAGCAGGTCGGTGCACGCCATCTCGTGTCGGTCGTCGCGGGCCTGTCGGCCGCCGCCGTGCTGCTGCCGTCGGGCGTCCAGGCGGCCGAGTCCGAGGGCGCGACGCTCTCCGAGATCATCGTGACGGCGACTCGCCACGAGGAACGCCTGCTCGACGTGCCGGTTTCGACGTCCGTGCTCGCCGGCGAGCCGCTCGCCGCGATCGGCAGCGCGGGCGATGACATCCGGCAGCTCGCGTTCCGCGTGCCGAGCCTCAATATCGAGTCCTCGAACGGCCGCACGTTCCCGCGCTTCTACATCCGCGGCTACGGCAACACGGACTTCACCTCGTTCGCCTCGCAGCCGGTCTCGCTGGTGTACGACGACGTCGTCCAGGAGAACCCGGCGCTGAAGGGCTTCCCGATCTTCGACCAGGCGGACGTCGAGGTCCTGCGCGGCCCGCAGGGCACGCTGTTCGGGCGCAATTCGCCCGCCGGCGTCGTCAAGCTCGAGTCCGCGAAGCCCGTGCTCGGGCAGTTCTCGGGCTACGGCAGTCTGTCGGATGGCACCTACAACACCTCGGTGATGGAGGGCGTCGTCAACCTGCCGCTCAGCGAGCAGGTCGCGATGCGCTTCTCGACGCAGGGCCAGCATCGCGACAACTGGGTCGACGACCCGATCAACCACACCAGTCTCGAGGGCTACGACGACTGGGCGGCGCGCATCCAGCTGCTGTACAAGCCGAGCGACAGCTTCAGCGCGCTGTTCAACGTGCACGGCCGTACCCTCGGCGGATCGGCCCGGCTGTTCCGCGCGAACATCATCCAGCTCGGCACCAACAGCCTGGTGCCCGGCTTCGACCCGGCGAAGTTCTACGCCGACGGCTACAACGGTCAGTCCTACAGCATGGCCGGTGGCAACGTTCACCTGACCTGGACCCTGCCGAGCGTGACGATCCAGTCGATCACCGGTTACGAGTCGATCCTGCACTACAACACCATCGGCGACATCGACGGCGGCTACGGGTCCGGCAACGTGTTCTGCAACTTCGCCCCGACCGGCTGCGCGCCCGCCGACGCGTCCGGCCCCGGCTTCATTCCGTTCTCGGTCGAGAGCGGCGGTGGCATCAAGCATCACCGCCAGATCACGCAGGAAGTTCGCGCATTGTGGAACGTGTCGTCGGCGCTGACCGCCCAGGCGGGCGTGTTCCTCTTCGACGAGGATGTCGAGGACAGCTCGCACAACATCAGCCAGACCGGCGTCGTGTTCCTCGACACCACGAACTCGCGCCAGAAGAACGATGCGCAGGCCGTCTTCGGTTCCCTCGAGTACGCGGTGACGTCGGCCTTCAAGGTACGCGGCGGCGTGCGCTTCACGAACGACCACAAGACGTTCTCCGTGCCGGTGTCGGAGCTTGCCGACGGGACCCCGATCCCGCTGTACTCGTACTACAAGGCCGCGAGTGCGACGAACGTCAGCTGGGACCTGAGCGCGACCTACCAGGTCGCTGCGGACACCAACGTCTATGCGCGCGTCGCTACGGGCTTCCGCGCGCCGAGCTTCGGCGCGCCGAACAACACGACGGATATCGCCGTCGCCAGGTCCGAAACCAATATCTCGTACGAAGCCGGCGTGAAGTCTGACCTGTGGAACCGACGTGCCCGGGTCGCATTCGACGTGTTCTACTACGACGTCAGCCACCAGCAGCTGACGGCGGTCGGTGGCCTCGCGAACACGACGACGCTGCTCAATGCGGCGCACTCGATCGGGCAGGGTGCGGAACTCGAGTTCTCGGCACAGCTGACCCCGACGCTGTCGCTGAATGTCAGCGGCAGCCTCAACGACACGAAGATCAAGGACAAGAACCTGGCGGTGGGTCATTGCTTCGACTGGTCGTTCGTCGCCAGCGCGAATCCGGCGCTCGCCGACGTGCACTGCAACGTGACCAATCCGCTCGACAGCAACGGCAACGTGCTGATCAACGGCAACCCGCTGCCGCAGGCGGCGAAGTACATTGCCGACGTGTCGCTGCGCTATTCTGTGCCGGTCGGGGCGGGCGACGGGGAGTTCTACGCGTACACGGACTGGTCGTACCGCAGCAAGATCAACTTCTTCCTGTACGAGGCGACCGAGTTCACCGGTCCTGCGATGACGCAGGGCGGCCTGCGCGTCGGCTACACCTGGGCGGACAAGAAGTACGACGTCGCCGCGTTCTGCCGCAACTGCACGAACCAGATCCGCGCGATCGGCGCGATTGACTTCGAGAACGCAACCGGCATGATCAATGATCCGCGCATCGTCGGCGCCCAGGTCAGCGTGAAATTCTGAACTGCGGCCTTACGGACGTGCCGCGACGGCGGCACGTCCGTCCTTCCGCCGGCGCAGGGTAGCCGTCGCCCTCCCGGTGGGGTTCAATGCGACCTCTTGCGGTCAGGCGACGGGGTGCCTTCATGCTGGAGCGTTACTTCGATCTTGCGGGGCGTGGGACCAATGTCCGCACCGAGCTGGTCGCCGGCCTGACGACCTTCCTGACGATGGCCTACATCGTCGTCGTCAACCCCGCCATCCTCGGCACCACCGGAATGCCGGTCGCGGCCGTCGCCGCCGCCACCTGCCTCGCGGCGGCGTTTGGCTGCATCCTGATGGGCCTCGTCGCCAACTACCCGCTCGCGATGGCCCCCGGCATGGGACTCAATGCCTACTTCACCTTCACGGTCGTCAAGGGCATGGGCGTGCCGTGGGAGACCGCGCTCGGCTGCGTGTTCCTCTCCGGCGTCGCGTTCCTATTGCTGACGGCCGTCGGCGTCCGCCAGCTCATCATCGGCGCGCTGCCGCGCTGGCTGTTCTCGGCCGTCGGCGGCGGCGTCGGCTTGTTCATCGCCTTCATCGGCCTCGCGGATGCAGGGATCATCGTCGCGAAGCCGGGCACGATGGTCGGGCTCGGCAGCCTGACCGCGCCAGGCGCCGCCGTTTCGCTGTTCGGGATCGTGCTGATCGCGGCGTTGCAGGTGCGCCGGATCAAAGGAGCGATGCTGCTCGGCATCCTCCTGACCGCCGCGCTCGGCTGGGCCGTCGGGCTCGGCCACATGGCGCCGGGCGGCCACTCGCTCGCCGACCTGTCGGCGACGATGGGCAAGCTCGATATCCGCGGCGCACTCAACCTCAAGGGCGGCATCGGCATGTCGCTGCTCGAGATCGTATTCGTATTCCTGTTCGTCGACCTGTTCGACAACGTCGGCACGCTGGTCGCGGTGACACGCAACGCGGGCCTCATGGCGAAGGACGGTTCCGTGCCGCGGCTGAACCGGATCCTGGTCGTCGATTCGCTGGCCATGGCGGCGGGCGCCATCGCCGGTACGAGCCCCGTCACGAGTTACATCGAGAGCGCCTCCGGCGTGACCGCGGGCGGGCGTACCGGGCTCACGGCCGTGGTCGTTGGCCTGCTGTTCCTGGTCACGCTGTTCTTTGCGCCGCTCGTGCAGGCGATCCCGGCATCGGCCACGGCGCCCGCCCTGATCCTTGTCGGCGCGATGATGCTCGGCACGCTGGCCGAGGTGGACTGGAACGAGCCGGCGGCGGCGATTCCGGCGTTCGTGACGGTGGTCATGATCCCGCTCAGCTTCTCGATCGCGAATGGACTCGCGTTCGGGATCACGACCTACGCCCTGCTCAAGCTCGTCAATGGCGAGGCGCGTCGCAGTGACTGGCTCGTCTACGTGCTCGCGGCGCTGTTCGTGGCGCGGTTCATCTATATCGCCTAGCCGCGCCGGCGGCAGCATTGGGGGTCCGATGTTCGCTCGTCGTCGCATCGCGGGTCTCGTTGCGGTCGCGTCGCTCGCCTGGAGTGCCGCGATACTGGCGGCGCCGGCCGGCGCCGCTCGCCAGCCGGTCATCATCGATACCGACGTCGGTGACGACGTGGATGATGCGTTCGCGATCGTTGTCGCGATCAACGATCCGCGCCTCGAGGTCGTGGGGATCACGACCGCGTGGGGCGACACGCATGCCCGCGCGCTGCTGGTGCGGCGGCTGCTCGCCGCGATGGGTCGCGAGGACATTCCGGTCGCGGAGGGTCCGTCCACCCCGAATGCGACGCCGTTCACGCAGCGGCAGTGGGCGCTGGGGGCGCGGGATCAGGGCCCTGCGCCCGATGCCGTCGAGTTCCTACGCGATGCAACGCTACGGCGCCCGGGTGCGATCACGCTCGTCGCGCTGGCTCCGCTGACGAACATCCAGGCGCTCGCCGAGCGCGATTCCGGGGCCTTGCGTCGCTTCCATGACGTTGCGATCATGGCCGGGTCCGTGCGGCGCGGCTACAACCTCGGCGGCGCGATTCCGCAGTGGACGCCCCATGCCGAGTACAACGTTGCCTCGGCGCCGGCCGGATTCTCGGTGCTGCTCGCGGCCGGCGTGCCCGTGGAGATGTTCCCGCTCGACTCCACGCAGGTGAAGTTCGACGAGGTCCATCGGGATCGCCTCTTCGCGCTCGGGTCGGGCGCGTCCGATTCGCTCGCGCTGCTCTATCACCAGTGGCGCCTGCTCAATGCCTGGGGCCAGCTGACCCCGACTCTGTTCGATGCGGTGCCGGTCGTCTGGCTCCTCGACCCCGCGCTGTGCAGGCTGGAGCCGATGCGCATCGAGGTCGACGTGCGCGGGTTCACGCGGGCTGCGGCGGGTGCGCCGAACGCGGGCGTCTGCCTCGCGATCGACGAGGGTGTCGCCCTCGAGCGCATGATGGACGACCTCGTCCGGGTCCCAGCCAGGAGTGCGCCGTGAAGTGGCTGCGGATCGCCGCGCTCGTCAGCCTGACGGTCGTCTCGCTGCCGGCGGGGGCGGCCGGTGGGCCGGTCGTCGTCACTCGTACCGGCGCCGTTCGCGGCTCCAGTGGCTACCCGGAGGTGTACCGGGGCATTCCCTACGCCGCGCCGCCCGTCGGCCCGCTGCGCTGGCACGCGCCGATGCCGGTGAAGCCATGGGCCGGCGTACGCGATGCGACCCGGTTCGGCAATGACTGCATGCAGGCGCCCTGGATCGTCAGTTCCGGCGTGCCCTTCAGCGAGGACTGCTTGACGCTGAACATCTGGACACCGGCGCACGGGGCGGCGGCGCGTCGGCCGGTCATCGTGTACCTCTACGGCGGTGGATTCATCGGTGGCAGCGGGGCGTATGCGCTCTACGACGGCGCGGCGCTCGCGCGCGAGGGCGTGGTCGTCGTCAACCTCAACTACCGGGTGGGCGTGCTCGGGTTCCTCGCGCACCCCGGGCTCGCGACCGAGTCGCCACGCCATGCCTCCGGGAACTATGGACTGATGGACCAGATCGCCGCACTGCGGTGGATCCACGAGAACATCGCGGCCTTCGGCGGCGATCCCGCGCGCGTAACGATCTTCGGTGAATCCGCCGGCGCTGTCTCGGTGGCGATGCTGCTGGTGTCGCCGCGGGCGAAGGAACTGTTCCAGACGGCGATCCTGCAGAGCACGACGGTCCCGTGGCTCAGTGCCCAGGCAGATGCCGAGGCGGCCGGAGCACGACTCGGCGCCGACATCGGCGCGTTGCGCAAGCTGCCGGCCGGGCAGCTGCTCAGCCACAATTTCGACTTCTTCCCGCATACATCGCACGAGCTCATGGACATGGAGTTCCCGTCGCCGACGCTCGACGGCGACCTGCTCCCGGAGCAGCCACGGGACGCCTTTGCGCGGGGTGCGATCAATCCGGCGGTCGTCGTCGTCGGCTACAACGCCGACGAGGGAGGCATGTTCATGCCCCCGGACCAGAAGCAGACCAAGGCGAGCTACGAGGGCTGGGTCGCGAGGCATTTCCGGACGCTGGCGCCCGAGGTGCTGCGCGCCACTCCCGTCGCTGACGACGCCGCGGCGCAGGGGGCGATGTCGGCCGTGCTCGGCGACGCGGTGTTCAATGAGTCCGGCCGCATGGTCGCGCGTGCGGCAGCGAATGCGGGGCTGCGCACGTACGCCTACCTGTTCACGAAGAGCCTCGCCAACCGGCCGCCCGCGCCGTGGCATTCCGAGTCCGTCCGCTACGTGTTCGGCACTCTCGACGCGCCCGGATTCGTGCCGTGGCGGGTCGGCGCCGATGCCGGCGATCACATCCTGTCGCGCACGATGCGCCGCTACTGGGCGCGCTTCGCCACGCGCGGCGACCCGAACGGCGCCGGCCTGCCTTACTGGCCTGCCTACGACCCGCGTGCGGATCCCTATCTCGAGTTCGCGGAGCCGGTGCATGCGGGCGCCGGGTTCCGTCACGACGCCCTCGATGTCGCCGGGCGCTACTGGGGCGAGGCACGCTGACGCGTCGCCGGTTAGGATCGACGATCCCGCAGTTCGCCGAGGCGGTCGCGGATCGCCTCGATGCCGGGCTTGCGCTCGAGGATCTCGTCGATGCTGAGCCCGGCCAGCTCGTGCGGGAACACGAGCCAGCGATCGGTGTCGTGCAGGTAGTAGTGCGGGACCCCGGGCGCGACGCAGCTCGCCGGCTTGCAGTAGATGGTGGCGATGCGGATGTCGGGCGTGTTGCGTCGGCACTTGGCGCGCAGGTCGTCGATGACCTGCCGCACGCTGCGACCCGAGTCGTAGACGTCGTCGACGATCAGCAGCGAGTCCTCGGCATTGAGCTTGCGCACCAGATAGTCGAGGCCGTGTACCCGGACCCTTTCGGCGGTCGTGCCGATCCCGGTGTACAGCGACGTGCGGATCGCGATGTGATCGGTCTTGATGCCCCAGAAATCCAGCAGTTCCTGCACGGCGATGCCGACCGGCGTGCCGCCGCGCCAGATCCCGGCGATGTGCGTCGGACGGCAGCCACTGTCGAGGACCTTGAGCGCCAGCCGGTAGGAATCGGCGAGCAGGCCATCGGCGGTAATGTACAGGCGTTCGGGGGAGGTCGGGTCGGACATGGAAGCCTCGGGGTCAGCGGGCGCCGGCGCGGCCGTGCGCCGGAGCGGGAGGGTCGGGGGTTCGTTGCGCGGGAGGCGCAGGGACGACGCGCCCGGCGCCAAGGTCGCGGACCGATTCGCGCTCGATCAGTCGCACCGGCAGGATACGGCGCGCGGGCGGGTCGTCCAAGGGCGCCGCGATGCGCTCCAGCAGCAGGTCCACGACCTCGCGGCCGAGCGCCTCGATTGGCTGTTCGACGATCGTCAGCGCTGGACTCGTGACCGCGGCCCAGAGCTGGTCATCGAAGGCCACCAGCGAAAGGTCGTCCGGAACGATGATCCGCTCTTCCCGTGCGGCCTGCAGCACGCCGAGCGCGAGCACGTTGCCGAGCGCCAGCACCGCCGTCGGCCGTTCCGCCCGCCGCAGCAGGGTGCGCGCCGCCGCGACGCCGGCGTCGACCGAGTAGCCGGTGCCGGCGACGAGGTCGTCGCCCGCGGCGAGGCCGGCGCTCGCCATCGCGGCGCGCCATCCTGCGATGCGCGCGTCGTTCGCGAATGTCCCGGGACTGCCCTCTACGCAGCCGATGCGTCGATGGCCGCGCGCGATGAGGTGCTGGGTCGCCAGCTCGGCACCGTGGCGATGGTCGCTCGTGACCGCGGGGAGCGACGGCTGCTCGAGCAGCCGGTCGACGAGCACGCACGGGCGGCCGCCGAGCGATCGCAGGGGGTTGTCCGTGGCCGGCGTGCCGACGGGGGCAACGATCAGGCCATCCACGCGCCGGCTCAGCATGAGGGTCATCGCCGCAGCCTCGACGTCCGCATCTTCCTCGCTGTCGGCGATCAGGACCGAGTAGCCATGATGACGGGCGCGGCGCTCGATCTGGCGCGCGAGCTGCGCGAAGAACGGGTTCGAGATGTCGGGAATCAGCAGTCCGATCGACTGCGTGCGGCGCAGGCGCAGGCTGCGCGCGAGCTGGTCGACGACCAGGCCCGAGGCGCGCGCGGCGCCGAGCACCCGGTCGCGCGTCGCGATCGAAATCCGATGGCGTTCGGCCTGGCCGCTCAGGACCCGCGACACGGTGGCCGCCGAGATGCCAAGCTCTCTGGCGAGGGACTTCAGCGACATGGGCGCGGTCGTGTGCGGCATGGGGAATCGAGCTTGCGCAGCGGCCTGGCGGGGTGCTTGACGCTCTGGGATCAGAGTTGCACAATCGTTTGCGCAATTCAAGAACGACACTCGAATACAGGGGCGTGGCATGCGTGCGATCGTCGTCGGACTGGCTGTGGGGACGCTGCTGGCGCTGACGGGCTGCAAGCCCGCGAATCCTCCGGGAACCGACCCCAGCGCGCGGCCGAAGGTCGCGCTCGTGATGAAGTCGCTCGCCAATGATTTCTTCTCGACGATGGCCGATGGTGCGCGCCGCCACCAGGCGGCCCACGCGGGCGACTACGAGCTGCTCGTGTCCGGCATCAAGAACGAGACGGATATCGGCGAGCAGGTCAATCTCGTCGAGCAGGCGGTCGCGCAGGGCGCGAAGGCAATCGTGATCGCACCGGCGGACTCCAAGGCGCTCGTCCCCGCATTGCACCGCGCCGAGCTGCAGGGCGTCCTGATCGTGAACATCGACAACCGCCTCGACGCGGATGTCGCCGGGCAGGCGGGACTGAAGGCCGCATTCGTGGGCCCCGACAATCGGGATGGCGCGCGCCGCGTCGGCGAAGTCGTCGCGGGCAAGCTGAAGGCGGGTGACGAGGTCGCGATCATCGAGGGCGTCACCACCGCGTTCAACGGCCAGCAGCGCCGGGCGGGATTCGAGGACGCGATGAAGGCCGCGGGCATGACCGTGGTCGCGACGCAGAGCGCCGAGTGGGAAATGGACAAGGCGAACGCGGTCGCCGCCAACCTGCTCACGTCGCACCCGAAGCTGCGCGCGCTGCTGTGCGGCAACGACAACATGGCGATCGGCGCGGCCGCGGCCGTCGCCGCCGCAGGCAAGTCGCGGGAGGTGCTGGTCGCGGGCTTCGATGACATCGGCGCCGTCAGGCCGCTGCTCGCTGACGGGCGCCTCGTCGCGACGGCGGACCAGCACGCCGACCAGCTCGCGGTCGACGGCATCGAACTCGCGCTCGCGGCGCTGAAGTCCGGCCAGCCGGGCGTCGATCGTGCGACACCGGTCGACGTCGTGACCCGCTAGCGACGCCGCGACGCATGCTCGCTCTCAAGCGGGGAACCATCGCCGACCTGCTGGTGCTGCTGGCGGTGTGGGCCGGGCTCGTGCTCCTGTTCGGCGAGTTCTCGACCGGGTTCCTGAGCCCGGCGACGCTGGGGTCGGTTGCGAACCGGATCCCGGCCCTGCTCCTGGTCGCGACCGGGATGACGCTGCTGATGGTCACGGGAGGCATCGACCTGTCGGTCGGTTCCGTGCTCGGATTCTGCGGCACGGTGGTCGGCGTCACGATGGTCGACTGGGGCTGGTCCCTGCCCGTGGCGATCGTCGCCAGCATCGCCGTTGGCCTCGCGCTCGGGGCCACGAATGGCGTCGTCAGCGTCAAGCTCCGCCTGCCGTCGTTCATCGTGACGCTCGGCATGCTCGAGATCGCACGCGGCCTCGCATTCCTCGCCGCCCACTCCCGGACGAAGTACATCGGCGATGCCGTCGAGGGCATCGGGACGCCGATCGCGGGCCTGGTCGTGTCGCCCGCGTTCCTGTGCGCCGTCGTGGCCGTGGTGCTCGGCCAGGGTCTGCTCTCGCTGACCGTGCTGGGTCGCCAGCTGGTCGCCGTCGGCGCGAACATCGAGGCCGCGCGGATTTCCGGCATCGCGGTGGACCGGCCGCGGATCGCGGCCCATGCATTGCTCGGCGCGCTGACCGGGCTCGCCGCTGTGTTCAACTGCTCCAGGCTCGGTTCGGCCGATCCCAACGCCGGCGTCGGCTTCGAGCTATCCGTGATTGCCGCCGTCGTCGTGGGCGGAACGAGCCTGCTTGGCGGGCGCGGCTCGGTCGCGAAGAGCTTCCTCGGAGTGCTGATCGTCGCGACGCTCGAGGCGGGCCTCGTGCAGATGGGCGCATCGGAGCCGCTGAAGCGCGTCGTGACCGGCATCGTCATCGTGGTCGCGGTCCTCGCCGATACCTGGCGGCGGCGCGAGTGATCCTCAGCGCGCGGCACCTGACCAAGCGCTTTGGTGCCGTCACGGCGCTCGCCGATGTCAGCTTCGATCTCCGGGCGGGCGAGATCCACGCGCTCTGTGGCGAGAACGGCGCGGGCAAGAGCACGTTGATCAAGCTGCTGTCCGGCGTGCATCCGTTCGGCAGCTACCAGGGAGAGCTCGTCCTCGACGGCCAGGAGGCGCGCTTCGCGTCGATACGCGATGCGCAAGATGCCGGCATTGCCGTGATCTACCAGGAGCTGTCCTGCATCGACGAGCTGAGCGTCGCCGAAAACCTGTTCCTCGGTCGCCCGCCGCGGCGGCTCGGGATCTTCGTCGACCGGCCCGAGGCCGAACGGCGTGCGGCCGCGGCGCTCGCGCGCTTCGGTGTCGGCCTCGATCCGGCGGCGCCGATGCGCTCGCTCGGCATCGGGCAGAAGCAGCTGGTCGAGATCGTCAAGGCGCTGTTGCGCGAATCCCGGGTGCTGATCCTGGACGAGCCGACGGCGGCGCTTGCCGAACACGAGGTCGAGGTGCTGGTCGCGATCCTCCGCGACCTGCGCGCCCGCGGGATCGGCCTCATCTACATCTCGCACCGACTCGAGGAATTGGCCAGGCTCGCCGACCGCGTGACGGTGCTGCGCGACGGTGCCACGGTGGCGACGCTGCCGATCGCCGCGGCGGATCCCGAGACGCTGGTCCGGCACATGGTCGGCCGCGACGTGCGCGATCTCTACCCGCGCCGCTCCACGCCCCTCGGTACGCCGCTGCTCGAGGTTCGGGACCTGGCCGTGGCATCCGGGCGGGACGGACTGCGCCTGACGGACATCTCGTTCGACCTCCATGCCGGCGAGGTGCTCGGCGTCGGTGGGTTGATGGGGGCCGGGCGTACGGAGCTGCTCGCGCACCTGTACGGAACGTGGGGCGATCGGATCTCCGGTCGCGTGCAGCTCGACGGCCGGCCGCTGCATGCCGGCGGCCCCGCCGCGCGGCTCCGTGCGGGACTCGCATTCGTGACCGAGGACCGACGTCGCTATGGCCTGTGCCTCGAGCAGACCGTCGGCTTCAACCTGTCCTTGTCATCGCTCGGTCGCCTGTCGCACGCGGGCGTCCTCGCGCGCGGCGCCGAGGCGGCGCGCAATCGCGAGTGGTACGAGAAGCTCGGGATCCGTGCCGCCGGGCTCGCCGCGATCGTCGGGCGGCTGTCCGGCGGCAACCAGCAGAAGGTCGTGCTCGGCAAGGCCCTGATGACGCTGCCCCGCGTCATCATGCTCGACGAGCCGACGCGTGGCATCGACGTCGGAGCGAAGATGGAGCTCTACGCGCTCGTCAACGCCCTGACGGCGGCGGGCTGCGCGGTGCTGCTGGTCTCGAGCGAGCTGCCGGAGTTGATCGGCCTCAGCGATCGCATCCTGGTCCTGAGCCGAGGGCGGCTGACCGGCGTTTTCGAGCGCGAGCAGGCGACGCCCGAGGCGCTGATGCGGGCGGCGCTCGCCGCGCCGCTGGCCAGGCCCGACGCCGCGTAGAATCCACGGCGTGCCGTTGGGCGGCGCCGATAACCAGGGGATCGACCATGAGAAGGATGCTGAGCACAGTTCTGGTGACCGCGCTGGCCGTCGCGGCCTCGCTGCCGGCCGCGGCGGCATCACGCCGGGTGCTCATCGACCAGGACGGATCGGGGCCCGGGGGCTCGAACATGATGTCGATGATGGCGCTGCTCCAGGCGCCCGACGTTGAGGTGCTCGGCATCTCGATCGTCACCGGCAACGGCTGGCGCGATGACGAGGCGCGCCATACCCTGCGGATGCTCGAGCGCATCGGGCGTGGCGACGTGCCCGTGGCCCTCGGCGCCGTCTTTCCGTTGGTGCGCACCCAGGAGGAGACTCGCATCGGCACGGCGCTCATTGGCCAGGTCGGCTGGCTTGGCGCCTGGGGCCAGAAGCCGGCCTCGATCAAGACGACGCCGGCGGGCCTCGTCGAACCGCCGAGACCCGCGGTGATGCCGGGTCCGTGGGATACGCCGCCGCTGCCCGAGGGGGAGCCGCAACTCCAGCCGATCGCCGAGGACGCCGTCCACTTCATGATCCGGCAGGTCCACGCCCATCCACATGAGGTGACGATCTACGCCGCCGGGCCGCTCACGGACATCGCGCTTGCGGTGTCGATCGATCCGCGCTTCGCCGAACTCACCAGCGGCATCGTGATCATGGGCGGGAGCCTCAATCCGCATACCGACGATCCCGAGTTCTCCTCGAGCCCGCGCCACGAATTCAACTTCTGGTTCGATCCGGAGGCCGCGCACATCGTGCTGCGGGCGCACTGGCCGCGCGTGGACCTGACGACGGTCGACGTCTCGATCAAGGCGATGTACACCGGCGAAATGGTCGCCGCGATCTCCAGGTCCACCAATCCAGCAGCGCGCTACATCGCCGAGTACTCCGCGGAGCGCTACTACCTGTGGGATGAGCTGGCCGCGTGTGCCTGGCTCGATCCGGCGATCATCACGAAGGAACGGGTGATCTACATGGACGTCGACATCAGCCACGGCCCGTCCTACGGCAATACGCTGACCTGGACCGATGAGGTGCGGCCCGAGATCGCCGTGCGCCAGGTCCATGCCCAGCTCGATGTGGACCTGCCGCGGTTCACCCACCAGTTCGTGGAGCTGATGTCCGCGCCCCCGGTGCGTCCGTCGGTCCCGGCGCGCCACTAGGCGGTACGCGGCGCGCCCGCCGTCAGGGGCGGCCGACGTAGAAGTAGACGGAGACGTAGCCGCCCTCCGCGATGCCGGTTCCGAAGTAGATCGGTCCGAGCGCGGAGTCGGCGGCGACGAAAATGGAGCCTCCGAACACACGGTTGGCGCGGCTCGTGTCGAGCGGGCGGGAGACGTCCGCCCCCTCCACGGAGAACCCGCCGTAGAGCGCAGGCACGAGCGCCGAGAAGCTCGCCAGCTTGTGGCGATAGACCATCCTCACGAACTCCACGCGGTTCGCGAGCAGTTGGTCTTCGCGATAGCCCGACAGGTTCTGGAAACCACCGAGCGAAAACGCCTCGTTCGGCGGCAACGTGCTGCCGAATGCGGTCTGCACGCGTCCCGCCAGGAGCAGGCTCCAGCGCGCGCCGCCAAAGGCCCGCTGCACCTCGATCGTCGTGCGGTCATAGCGCTGGTCGCCGCCGAGCAGGCGCCGCGCGATCTGGGCGTCGGCCGCGAGCAGGAACCCGCTGCGCGGGAAGTCGAGGTTGTCCAGGCGATCGATGGTCAGCGAGCCGCGCCAGGCCGTGACGTGCTCGTGAAGATCCGGCAGCAGGGGCGAGCCGATCACCCGGGACGCATCGCTGCGACCGGTCTCGAGGCCGATTCGGAGTTCTCCCGCGTCGCCGACGAATGCCCCGAGGGCGAGCCCGCCACGCAGGTCGCGCAGGCGATAGCTCGCGATCGCCGTGCCGTCCGTGTAGAGGCTGCGCACGCGTTCGTCGATGAGCACGCGCGGAGCAACGTAGAACTGTCGCAGCCCGTCGAGCGGTTCGCGCAGCTCGGAGACGAGCGAATTGCGGTGTCCGAGGGAGCCCCTGTTTCGCCACTCGAGTCCAGATTGGTTCAGCCAGGTCATGCGCTGGTCGAGCAGCAGCGTGAAGTCACTGCTGCCGGACAGGTCCGATGCCAGCACGACACCGCCGTGCAGGTAGGTCGGTCCCCACGGCTTCTCGATGGGGCGGAGCAGCAAGGCGTCACCGGCCTCGGTGGGCTCGAGGTGGGCACTGATGGTCTCGAAGTCGTCGGTCGCGAGCAGGCGACGAATGATGGCGTCGGCGTCGAGTGGAGGCGGGCCAACGAGGCGTTCCACTGCCGCCGCGGGGACGTGGTTCAGTCCCGACGTGTCGACCACGACGCGCTCGTAGCGCGGCGCCGTCCGGGCGACGCGGTGGTGCTGCCGCCAGGCCTCGTAGTCCGGTGGGCTGACCGCGAACCTCGCCAGCGCGGTGGTACGGGCGCGCGTCGCGAGTTCGCCTTCGAGGATGTGTTCCGCGCCGTGGGCGAAGTCCGTGGCGCTGAAGTTGCCCAGCTGTGGCTCGATGAGCACGTCCCCCGGGCGCAGCTGCGCGAGCGAAGCCCCGACGTTCTGCTCGGCCAGGATGTTGACCATCTGCTCGGCCGCCGAGAGGATCGAGTCGATCTCCTTGCGATGGTAGAGCGGCGTGCCGACGTTGACGACGATCAGCCGTTCGGCGCCGAGCTCGCGCGCGATGTCCACGCCGATGTTGCGCACCAGGCCGCCGTCGACCAGGATCCGACCGTCGCGCTCGACCGGCGCGAACGCGCCGGGGACGGACATGCTCGCGCGGATCGCGGCCGCCAGGTCCCCGTCCGACAGCACGACCAGCTGTCCCGTCTCGAAGTCCGTCGCGAGCGCACGGTAGGGGATCGGCAGGGCATCGAACGACCCGCGGCCGGTCGGCGAGACAAGCTCGTGCAGGAACGCCTGCAGGGCCTGCCCCGACACCACCGCACGCGGCAGCAGCACGCTGCCGCGCTGCTGGCCGACCTCCGGGCCACCGAGGTGATCGCGGTCGAGTTCGCGTGCATGCACCGAGCGCTCGGCGCGGCTCGGCCGGTCCGAGAGCAGCAGGTCCCAGTCGGCGCCGCGGATCGCATGCTCGATCTCGTCGGGCGATGCGCCCGAGGCGTAGACGCCGCCGATGATCGCGCCGGCGCTGGTGCCGACGATGCAGTCGACCGGAATGCGCAATTCCTCGAGGACCCTGAGCACGCCGATGTGCGTGATGCCGCGCGCGCCGCCGCCGGAGAGCACGAGGCAGGTGCGCGGCCGCGGCGAATCGGCCGCCGCCGGCATGCCCGCCAGCCAGAGCAGGGCGAGGCCGGCAAGGAGCCGCGCGGTGAGGTGCCGCGATGCGGGGCGGGGCAGGGTGGCCTGCCTGGGGCAAAGGAGAAGGGGCATGCGCGCGGTCCGTTTCAGTCGCGCTCGGACGCTAACACGCAGCCCGCCCCATCGCTACGGGCGGGCGATGTCGGGGACCACGACATCGATCGCGCGTCGCAGGGTGCGAATGCGAACCGGTGTCGTCCCGAGGAGCTGGCCGTCCGCCTCGACGCGAACGGGTGGGTCCGTGGCGATGACGATCGATTCCGTGGCGCACCAGTACACCGCGGGGTCGCCGAGCAGTCGGCCGCTGTAGATCTTCGGCAGGCGCGCGATCGTCGCGAAGATCCCGAGATGGTCGATCGTCACGAGGTCGACGAGCCCGTCGTCGTGCTTCGCGCAGGGCGCGAACTGCATCCCGCCGCCGGCGTAGCGGCCGATCGCGGCGAACGCGGCGAAGTAGCGCCCGGTGCGGCGCACCCCTCCGGCATCGACCGTGGTCAGCGCAGGGCGGTACTTCAGCAGGCCCCCGACGACGCCAGCGAGGTAGGCGAGGGACCGCGGACCTCGGGTCGGCATGTTCTCGAGCACGTACGCGTCGTAGCCGACGCCGGCCAGGTTGATGAAGTAGCGGCGCTCGCGGCGGGACTCCACCCGGTAGTCGATCTCGCCGACGTCGTGACCGATCGTGCGCCCTGCGGACAGCATCGCGGCGATGGCGCCCGCGTCGCGCGGGATGCCGTGGCCGCGGGCCCAGTCGTTGCCCGTGCCGAACGGGGCGACCGCGAGCGTCATGCGCCCCGGCGCGCCGACCATGCCGTTCAGCACTTCGTGGAGCGTGCCATCGCCCCCGACCGCGAGCACGCGGCGGCGACCGTTCGCGACGCCTTCGGCAACGAGGCGCGTCGCCTCGCCGGGTGCCCGGGTCGTCACCAGGTCCACCGCAACACCGAGCGATTCCAATGCGGCGGCGAGCGCCGGCCAGGCGCGCGCGGCCCTACCGCGGCCAGCGACGGGGTTCATGACCGCGAGCCAGGGTTCGGTCATGGGAGTGCTTCCTGGGGTCCGTCGTTGCAGCGAAGTGCCGCGACGACCGCGGCGAAGTCAGGTGGCGGCGCGGCGTCGATCGCCAGCGGCTGTCCGCTCGTCGGCTGCGTCAACTCGAGGCGCGAGGCGTGCAGCAACAGCCGCTTGCAGCCGAAGCGCTCGCGAAACAGCCGGTTGTGCGCGCCCTTGCCGTACGTGGTGTCGCCGATGATCGGGTGGTTGGCGTGCTTCAGGTGGCGGCGCAACTGGTGGCGGCGACCGGTGGTGGGACGCAGCTCGACGAGCGCGTACCGAGCGGCCGGGTAGCGGTCGATAGGAACCGGCAGCTCGGTCCGCGCGAGCGTGCGCAGCGAGGTGATGGCCTGCTGGGCGGTCTCGGCCTCGAGTACCTCGCCGTCGTCCGACAGGCGGCGCAACGGATGGTCGATCGTCAGCACGTCCGGGGGCCAGCCACGGACGATGGCGAGGTATCGCTTGGCGATGCCGCCGTATTCGAACGCGGTCGACAGGCGCTCGTGGGCGACGGGATCCAGCGCGAACAGCAGCACCCCGGAGGTCGCTCGGTCCAGTCGATGTGCGGGGTAGACGCGGACCCCGAGCTGGTCCCGCAACCGTTGCATCGCGCAGGTGCGCACACCGAAATCGAGCTTCGTCCGATGCACGAGCAGCCCCGCCGGCTTGTTGATCGCGACGATGTCCTCGTCGGCGTAGAGGACGTCGAGGCCGGGATCCGGGCATACTCGGGCACCCGAGTCCGGCCCCGGAGGCCTATCGTCATGACGGAACCCCGAGCTGCGCGTGGTCGGCGCGCGACCCCGCGCGCGCCGAGCAACTTCACCCGTGTCCGGCGCCTCGCGGATCGCGGCGTCTACGACCGCGCGGCGATCGATGCCATCCTCGACGCCGGCACGCTGTGTACCGTCGCCCACGTCGTGGAAGGGCGCCCGGTCGCGACGCCGACGTTCCACTGGCGCGTCGGCGACCGGGTCTACTGGCATGGCAGCGTCGCCAGCCGGATGCTGCGTACGAACGCGGCCGGCGGCGAGGTCTGCCTCACGGTCACGATCTTCGACGGCTGGGTCCTGGCGCGTTCGGCGTTCAACCATACGGCCAACTATCGCTCGGTCCTGTGCTTTGGTCGACCTGAAGTTGTGGTGGACGCCGCCGCGAAGGAACGGCTGCTCGAGGCCTTCACGGAGCAGCGCTTCCCGGGTCGCTGGGCGACGCTCCGGCCCATGACCCGCAAGGAGCTGGGCGCGACCCTGGTGCTGTCGATGGCCCTCGACGAGGCGTCGGCGAAGGTCCGCGAGGGCGGTGCGGGGGACCCGAAAAAGGACCTGTCCTGGCCGGTGTGGGCCGGTGTCGTGCCGGTCCATGAGGAACTCGGCCGGCCGGTGCCGGAGAAGGGCCTGCGGGCGGGCCTGCGCCACCCCGTGATGGCGTCGCCGGGCGCGACGCCCGCCCGTACGGCGAAGCGCCGCGCGGCGCGCCGGCCGACGACGAAGTGAGCCCCCGATGAGCGCGACCCCTGATGCGGCCACCGGCACGGGGCGGCCCGAGCTGAAGCGCACGCTCCGGTTCTGGGACCTGATCGTCTACGGCCTGGCCTACATCGCGCCAATTGCACCCCTGTCGACGCTGGGATTCGTCTGGGACAAGTCCAACGGGCTCATCGCGCTGGCCTACGTGCTCGGCGGCATCTGCATGTACTTCACCGCGAAGAGCTACGCGATCATGAGCGAGTCGCTGCCGACCGCGGGATCCGTGTACGGCTTCGCGCGCCACGCGCTCGGGACGTTCCCGGGGTTCATCGCGGGCTGGATGATCCTGCTCGACTACCTGCTGATCCCCGCGCTCGTCTACGTGCTGATCGCGGTGGCGTTGAGCACGCTGGTGCCGGGGGTCGATCGCTCCGTCTGGATCGTGCTCATGGTGGCGTTCACGCTCGGCGTCAACTGGTTCGGCGTCACCGTGACGACCCGCGTGAACTTCGTTGCCGTCGGGTTCCAGGTGCTGCTGCTGCTCGGCTTGCTGGCGCTCGGGACCTGGGCGCTGCTGCACGGCAAGGGCAGCGGGCACCTCACGATGCAGCCGTTCTACGAATCGAGTCGGTTCCGGGTCGCCGCGGTCCTCGCGGCGACCTCGATCTGCATCAACTCGTTCCTCGGGTTCGACGCGATCTCGACGCTGTCCGAGGAGGTGGAGGGCGGCGATCGGCGGGTCGTCGGCCGGGCGATCATCGCGGTGCTGGTGATCTCGGCGGCCTTCTTCGTGCTGGTGAGCTGGATTCTCGGCAACCTGATGGCGGGGCTCGCGATCCACGACCCGTCTGCGGCCGCGTACGAGCTCGCCGCCGCCTCGATCGGCCCGTGGGCTGCCGTCGTTCTTGCATGGGGCTACGCGACGCTCATCGGGCTGTCGAACGCGCTACCGATGCAGGTCGGTGTCGCGCGCATCCTCTACGCGATGGGCCGCGACCGGCAGCTGCCGCAGGCACTGGCGCGCATCCATCCGCGCTACCACACGCCCTACGTGGGCATGATCGTCACCGCCGTGATCTCGCTCGCGGTCGCGATCGCAATGCGCAACATGCTCGATGAGCTCGCGACGATCGTGAATTTCGGCGCCCTGTCGGGCTTCCTGCTGCTGCACGTGTCGGTGATCCGGCATTTCGGCGTGCGGCTGCAGTCCCGCCAGTGGTTCGCCCACTGGGCGAGCCCGGTCCTCGGGATCATCGTGGTGCTCGGCGTGTTCTACGGCATGACCGGCATGGCGACGACCCTCGGCCTGTGCTGGCTGGGGGTCGGCATCGTCTACGGCGCGATCCTCCACGTGAAGCACCGCGACGAGCTGAGCGCCTCGCTCTAGGCTGCCCGCGACCGGTGCTCAGGCGCCGAGGGGAACGGCGGTGGCCAGCCTCGCTACCGCGTCGATCACGGCGGACTGGTGGGGCTCGAGCGCCTGGCCGGCCATCTGCATCAGTTCCTCGAGGTACGGGTCGCCGGCACCGCTGTCGATCCCTGACAGCGTCTCGATGACCGCGAGGCCGCAGAACGGCACGTAGGCATTCGAGTAGCCACCCTCGTGGGTGGCGACGATGCGACCGCCCGCCGAGACGGACGCGGCCGCCATCACCTGGCGCGTCAGGTCGCGATAGGTGGCGCTCGTGCACAGCATGCGACCGAGCGGATCCATCGCGCTCGCGTCGAGTCCCGAGGTGATGATCACGAGTTCCGGCCGGAATCGCTCGAGCGCCGGGATGACGGCGCGTTCGAAGGTGCTGGTGTAGGCGCCGTGCCCGCTGCCCGGTGGCAGCGGGATGTTCAGGTTCGTGCGTGCCCCGGCGCCGCGGCCGGTGACCTCGAGGCCGCCGGCGTCGACCGGATAGCAGCGGTCCTGGTGGACCGAGATCGTCAGGACCGACGGATCCTCGATGAAGGCCGTCTCCGTGCCGTTGCCGTGGTGCACGTCCCAGTCGACGACCGCGACGCGGCCGACGCCGAGCCTGCGCTGCGCGTGGCGGATCGCGATCACGGCATTGCCGAACACGCAGTAGCCGCGGCCCTGGTCGGGTTCCGCGTGGTGGCCTGGCGGGCGGACCAGGGCATAGGCGTTCGCGACCCGACCGGTGACGACCGCGTCGACCGCGGCGATGCAGCCGCCCGCCGACAGGCGCGCGATGTCGAAGCTGCCGGGGCCTATCGTCGCGCTGTCGCCGATCGTGCCGCCGGCGCCCGCGGACATCCGCTCGACGAGGTCGATGTAGCGCGGCGTGTGGAAGTACTCGAGTTCGTGGCGCTCGGCGAGTCGCGGGGCGATGCGGGCCAGCCGCTCCGCCAGTCCGCTGACCTCGAGCAGCGCCAGCAGGCGTCGCTTCGAATCCGGGGACTCTGGATGGCGGTCGGGCTGGGCGAACGGGTTGGCGCCGCCGAACCCGGCGCCGCTGCCTGCGTCGTGCCAGAAATAGCGCTCGTGCGCGACGAGTCCGGTCGGCTTCGGCATGGTCGCTCCTCAAATGAAAACGGGGCGGCAACCCGGAGGTCGCCGCCCCGCGAGTCTACCGCCTCAGTAGCGGTAGGTGGCCGTCACGCCGATCGTGCGCGGGCGTACGCCGCGATCGAAGTACAGCAGGTCGGACGGGGCCGCGATGTCACGCGACTTGAACATCAGCGGGTGCGCATCCGTCAGGTTGTTGACGAACAGCGACAGGTCGAGCCCGTTGAAGCGCAATCCCGCGCGCAGGTCGAGATTGTTGGTCACCGGCAGGCCCGGGATAGTCTGGTCGTACAGCGCGTTGTTCTCGTTCTGCGTCGGCAGCAGCTTCGACTGGGCGCTCGTGTGCTGGTAGTCGAGGCGCAGATACGGAGTCCGCGCCCGCCACGCCGCGAAGTGGTACTCGCCCGAGGCGATCACCGACCAGGGCGAACCGAGCAGCGCGTCGCCCTTGCTGGCGATGGGCGGTACCGGGAGGTTGCCGCCGGTGCACGCGGTGCCGTCGAACACGAGGATGCCCGCGCAGGAGGTCTTCGTGAAGCTTGCGTCGGTGTAGGCGACGGTCAGGTCGAGCGTCAGGTCCTTGATTGGCCGGTACGTGACGTTGATGTCGCCGCCCTTGCTTTCCGCCTTGCCGAGGTTCGCGGTGAACTGCTCGCCGCAGATCGGCAGGTAGACGTTCTGCTGGATGTTCTTCCAGTCGATGAAGAACACGCTCGCGTTGACCTGGAGGGTGTGGTCGAGCAGGGTGTTCTTGCTGCCGACTTCGTAGCTCCAGAGGCTGTCCGAGTCATACTGGTCCGGCACGTGCGGGCGGCCATTGACGATGGGCAGGCCGAGCGTCGTCAGGTTCGGGTCGCAGATGCCGCCGACGCCGACGTTCACGCCGCCCGGGCGGAAGCCCTTGGAGGCGCTGGCGTAGTACATGTTGTCGCGGTCCGGCGCCCAGGCCAGCACGGCCTTCGGGGTGACTGCGTTCTCGGACGCGCTGAACGACGTGTCAAGCGTCTCGCCGAGGAACGGGCCGGTGGCACGGGCGCTGCCGGTGTACTTGACGTTGGACACGCGCAGGCCGACGGTCGCCGTCACCGTGTCGGTGAGCTTGTAGCCGAGCTCGCCAAAGCCCGCGATCTGCTTGTCGATCACGCGCTGTTCGTGGCCGGTATAGATCAGGCCGTTCGGGCAGGGCTGCTGGGACCAGCACACCGAGGAAAGCCCGCCCGTGTAGTCGATGACCTCCTGGTTGAGCGTCGGGTCGATGATGTCCTCGGGAACGTTCTCGTTCAGGTGCGAGAAGAACAGGCCGGCCGTCCACTTGATCCGCGCATTCGGATCGCTCGAGGCGAGCTTGAGTTCCTCGTAGAAGTTCCGCTGCGTGTCCCCGAACGGCGCGTAGCCGATGTCGCCGTGCTGCGGGTAGGTGTTCGGCAGCTCCCCGAAGTAGTTCCACGTCGCCCGCAGGTACTGCGTGTAGTCCGAGGTCGCGCTCTGGTCGCGCGCCAGGTACGACGTGTTGGACGTCAGGTCGGCGAAGCCGAGGTTCCACTCCGCCTTGATGGCCGCCAGCGTGAACGGATCCGTCGAGTCGTTGGGCAGCGCATTGCCATTGCGGTACACGCCGGCCGACGGGTTCGACAGTGAATCCCAGTACACGGACGTGTCGTTGATGTGCAGCCGCTGGTAGTAGACCGACGGCGTGATCTTGAAGTCGTCCGACACCTTCCAGGTCAGTGCGGCGCGCAGCGTCAGCGTCTGCTGCCAGTTCGCGGCCCGCTCGACGTTGTTCGCGAACGTCGGGTTGGGGTTCGCCGCGAGCGGGTCGTCGAGTGTATATCCCACCCGATCGACCCAGCCGCCGTCCCGGCGATACGACGCCGACACGCGGAAGCCGAGCTTGTCATCGATGATCGGCCCACCGAACGCCGCGCCGGCCTCGTAGCTCGGGTCGCCATAGCGGGTCGTCGAGACCTCGGCGCGCATGTAGCCGCTCTGTGCGGTCAGGCTCGGCTGCGGCGTGATGAAGCGCACGGCACCACCTTCGGCGCCGGCGCCGAACAGCGTGCCCTGCGGGCCGCGCAGCACCTCGACCCGGTCGAGGTCGAACAGCGCCGGGAAGATGTTGATCGCACCGAAGCCGATGTGGCGGCTCTGCACCGGGGTGTCGTCGACGTAGATGCCGGTGGTCGAGGTGCCGGCGGTCGAATCGATGCCGCGGATGTTGATGTCCGAGTTCTCGTCGTTGTAGTTCGCGGACGAGCCGGTGCCGTTGCGCGAGAACGTGACGCCGCCCGACAGGCGCGTGACGTCGTCGATGTTCTTGAGGCCCTGCGAGTCGAGCAGTTCCTGGCTGAATGCACTGATGCTGATCGGCACGTCCTGCAGCCGCTCCGCACGGCGCGTGGCGGTCACGACGATTTCGTCAAGGCCGCCTGCAGCGACCGCCTTGTCCGCCGTATCGGCGAAGGCGCCGCCCGCAACCGTCAGGCCCACGAGCGCGCCGGCGATGGCGGCGCGGATATAAACCACGGTCATGCTTCGTCCCCTTGTCGTTAGCAAAAATCGGCTACAGGCTCCATCCCACGATGCGGCATTCCATCGCGTCGTACCGCTCCCCCAAAAGGTCGCGGGTCTTTCGACCGCAACCTGTCATTCTTCTTGTTGTAAGCGAGCCACTCCGGCCTATCCGTACGTTACCCGGGATTTTCGGTCAGGCCCAGCGATAATACGACACTGGCGATCGACTTTGCGTACGGCCGGGCCGATGCGAAGATCCGGGGCGCGCCGGCGTGGGCCGGTTGGCTCGACGCCTTCATCGACACTGCGGCATCGCCGCGCGAGGAGTGGGCATGGGACGGAAGTTCGGAACGGTCTTGGCGGTGGTCATGACCCTGTGCGCGTCCGCCGCGGTCGCCGCGGGTCCGGCCGATCTCGTGGTCACGGGCGGTCGAATCTATACCTCCGGGCCGGCGGGTCTCGCCGAGGCCTTTGCCGTCACGGGCGGCCGGCTCGTGTACGTGGGCAGCGCGGCGGGTGCCCGCGAATTCGTCGGGCCGAAGACCCAGGTTCGAAACCTCCGGGGCGCATTCGTGCTGCCCGGGCTCGTGGATGCGCACCTGCACCCCATCGATACCGTCGACCTGAAGGTCTGCGACCTCGACAGCAAGGTCGTGTCGTTGCGCCAGATGTCGGCGTTCGTGCGGGAATGCCTGCGGAAGTACCCCGTCGCGCCCGGCAGCCGCCTGCTGGTGCATCAGTGGAACTACGCATCGGGCAATCAGCCGGACCCTGAATATCCGACGCTGCGCGTGGCGCTGGACAAGGCATCGACCACGCGCCAGGTGCAGTTGCTCGGCAATGACGCTCACCATTCGGCGTTCAACACGCTCGCCCTGTCCAGCGCGAGAAACGCGGCCGGGTCGGTGGTGGGCATCACCAAGGCGACGCTCGGCACCGATTTCGCCGCGTATGCCCGGATCATCGGGGTGGATGCCAGCGGCGAGCCGAACGGCGCGGTCAACGAGGATGCGCGCTACACGATCAATCCGCGCAGCATGGTCTACCCCGAACTCGAGCGCGTGCTGAAGGACCCGGCCGCGATCCCCCGGCGCATGAACAGCGTCGGGATCACCGCGATGACCGATGCGATGGCGGATCCCGCGGGCTACGAGGTGTGGGACACGCTGCAACGCGCCGGGCAACTCACGGTGCGCACGACGCTGGCGCAGTTCTACGATCCGTCCCGCTTCCGCCGCGATGACGGTACGGTCGACTACCCGGCCATGGTCGCGAAGGCGCGCGCCGTGCGCGAGAAGTACCAGGACAATCCGCTGATCCGGGCGGACATGGTGAAGCTGTTCGCGGACGGCGTCATCGAGGGCAATCCGTTCGCGGTGCCACCGACCCTGCCGAACGGCGCGCTGCTCGCCCCCCTGCTGCAGCCGATCTTCGCCACCGATGCCGCGGGCCGCGCGACGGTCACGGGCTACGTCGACACCGGCTCGCCGGCCTGCGCCGAGGTCCGCGCGGACCCTGCCCGCTTCGCATCGGATGGGGCGGCGACCGCCTTCACCCGGGCGCACGGCTACCACCCGGCGCAGTGCGCGATTTCAAACGGCCAGCTGCAGCACCCGCGCGAGGTGATCCTCGAGTTCGCGAGGCAGTTCCACCTCGCGGGGTTCAACCTGCACATCCACGTGATTGGCGATCGCGCCGTGCGCACCGCGGTCGATGCGATCGAGGCGGCGCGCGCGGCCGACGGCGTGACCACGACCCGCGACGGCCTGGCCCATATCCAGCTGGCGCGGCCGGAGGACGTCGCCAGGATCGGGCGCGACCACCTGTACATCGCCTACACCTACGCCTGGGCGAACGTCGACCCGGACTACGACATGACGGTCATCCCGTTCGTGCAAAGAGTGGCGGGCAATGGCTACGACCAGCTGCATGGGCCGGCCAGTTTCTACGACGCGAATGCCTATCCGGTGCGGGCGACCCGCGATGCCGGGGCGATCCTGGCCGCGGGCTCCGACGCCCCGGTCGAGACGCGCGATCCGCGACCCTTCGTCAACATCTCGCGGGCGCTGACGCGCCACGTGCCGGGGTCTCCTGCGCTGAACCCCGCGCAGGCGATCACCATCGACGACGTGCTGCAGGCCTACACGATCAACGGAGCGCGTTGGCAGGGAATCGACCACGAGGCCGGGTCTCTCGAAGTGGGCAAGTCCGCCGACTTCGTCGTCGTCGACCGCGACCTGCTGAGGCTGGCCGCTGCAGGCCATGCGGACGACATCGCAGCGACGCGCGTGCGGGAGACGTGGTTCATGGGCAGGCGCGTCTATCGCGCGCAGAAATAGCGACGGTCGCGCGCGCGGCGGCGCCTATCCCCGGCCGGGCGTCGCGCCCGGCTCGAGCAGCATGGGGATGATCCCGACTGCCAGGAACGCGACGCCGACCAGCGCGCCGTAGCCGGTGTAGGACACGCTCGACCAGAGCAGCCAGCCGGCGTTCAGCGCGAACAGGGCCGGGATGAGCGGGTAGAGCGGTACGCGGAAGGTGCGCGGCAGGTCGGGGCGGCGATGCCGCAGGACGAACAGCGACAGCGCGACCAGCAGGATGAACAGCCAGAACACCGGTGCCGTGAACTCGACGATCGACTGGAAGCCGTTGCGGGTCAGCGCGGCGAGGCCAATCAGCGCAAGCGAGACCAGGGCCTGCAGGGCGATCGCGCGGCGCGGCGCGCCGACTTCATGCCAGTGGCCGAGCCAGCGGAACACGCGCCAGTCGCGCCCGAGCGCGTAACCGCTGCGCGCGCCGAAGAAGATCGTCGCGTTGATCGACTTCATGCATGAGAACGCCACCATGCCGCCGAGCAGGGTCCCCGAATTCGTGCCGAATGCGAGCCGGAACAGGTCTGCCGCGGGCGTCGTCGACGCGGCGACCGCGGCGTGCCCGAGGCCGTACAGGTAGGCGGCGTTGACCAGCAGGTACAGCAGCGTGACGGCACCGAGACCGAGCAGCAGGCCGTTCGCCACGCCGCGCCGCCGATCGCGCGCTTCCGCGGAGATGTACGCCGCCTCGTTCCAGCCGCCGTAGGTCAGCAGCACGAAGACCATCGCGAGCCCGAGCCGGCCCCCGAGCGGTGCGCTGGACGCGACAGCGGCGGGCGGGGTGGCGACCGGGGTGCCGTGCGCGATGACCCCGGCGACGACGACTGCCAGCACCGCGATCACCTCGAGCGCCGTGAACAGGTTCTGGGCGGTCTTCGCCTCGCGGATTCCCAGCGCATTCAATCCGCTGAGGACGACGACGACAATGACAGCCCACCACGTCGTCGAATACGCTCCGAGTGCCACAACCGGCGTGAGGTAGTCGCCGAGCGTCACTGCGAGCATGGCGATCGAGCCGGTCACGATCACGGTGGACCGCGCCCATGCATAGAGGAAGGCGACCTTCCTGCCGTAGGCCTCGCCGAGGAAGTGGTACTCGCCGCCCACGTTTGGGAATGTCGTCGCCAGTTCCGCGTAGCACAGCGCGCCGATGATCGAGACCAGGCCGCCGAGCGCCCAGACCCCGAGCAGTGCCGCGTCGCCGCCGATCTGGCCGGCGACGAGTGCCGGCGCCTTGAAGATGCCCGCGCCGACGACGGTGCCGACGATCAACGATATGATGTCGATCGTGTTCAGCACGGGTTTGGGCTGCGCTGCCGTCATCTGCGGTCCTCGGGGAGCATCGAACGTTGCGTCGAATCCGGAAGCGGTGGTGGATGGGCGTGGCCGCACTGCTGCTGGTCGGCGCCGCAGCGTGCGCCGACGAGATCCAGGACGGATATTTTCACACGAGTGACGGCGTCCGGCTGCACTACCGCGAGGCCGGGACCACCGGGCGGACGCTCGTGTTCATACCCGGCTGGCTGATGCCGGCGGAGATCTTCGACGGACAGCTGCGCGCGCTCTCCAGCCACTACCATGTATTCGCCCTCAGCCCGCGGTCGCAGGGTCAATCCGCGGCGTATGCCGGCCGGCATACGCCGGAGCTGCGCGCGCGTGACATCAGCGAGTTCGTCGAGCACGTTGCGCCGGGTGACTTCGTGCTGGTGGGCTGGTCGCTCGGCGTCATGGAAGGCCTCGACTACGTCCATCGTTTCCACCCCCACGGCCTGAAGGCGATGGTGCTGATCGACAATTCGATCGGCGAGGCCCAGCCGCCGCGCGCCGCGCCCGCCAAGCGTCGTGCAACGGAGACAGCAGCCGAGCGTGTGGAGCGGTTGCGGGCGTTCGTGCGGAGCATGTTCCACACGCCACAACCTCCTGAATTCATTGACCTGATAGACCAGTCCGTGTTGCGTGTCCCGAATGACATCGCACAGGAACTGCTGGCGAAACCCTATCCGCGCGAATACTATAAAACCGTCATTTACAAGGAAGGGGTCCCCGTGCTGTACGCGATCACGCCACGGCTTCGCGAGCAGGGGGCAGCGCTCGTCGCGCACCTGCCGGGCGCCCGCGTGACCGTATACCCCTCTGCAGGGCATGCGCTGTTCGTCGACGCCGCGGCGGAGTTCAACGCCGACCTCGAGCGTTTCCTCGAGGACGTCCACTGAGCATGCGGGTTCCCGGCGTCGCGACCCGCCTCGTGCTCGGCGCAGGGGCGCTCGTGCTGAGCGCATTGCCCTGCCGGTACGCGCTGGCCGACACGACCGCCAAACCCCACCACGCATCGCACGTCCACCACGCGAAGGCGGGCAAGGCCACCAAGCACAAGGTCGTGCACCTGAAGCCCGGCGCGAAGCCGGACGTCGTTGCCGACGCCGATCTCAGCGGTGGTTCGGTGCGACACGGTTGCGCCGCAGCGAGCCGTCGCGCGGAAGACCTGCTCGCGTCGGTGGGCGTCTACGACGCGGATGTCGTCGCGACCCTCCAGCGGGGTGCGCCCGATGCGCTGGATGCCGTCACCGACTGCGTGCCGTATGCGCTGACCGTCACGCGCAGCGGCACTGTTCGTGCGCTCGGCCTGCACGTGCCGGGTGCCGATGGCGCGCCGGACCGGCTCGTGATGCTGTGGCGGGAATCGCCGGTCGCGGCGGTCGAACTGCGCGTCGAGGACCTATCCTCGACGATCCGCGACGTCACGACGGTGACGATGCCGCTGCGCGAGGTCTCCGCCCGCGAACCGGACCTGCAGGCGGCGGTTCCCGCCGAGGTGCTGTATTCGCTGACCGCCCTCGTTCCGCTGCTGCATGCCCCGAGCGGGGATGCGTCGGACGACGGCTTCCTGGTGCGCGCCGCCTATGGCACGGGATCCGGTGTCGATGCGGGCCGGCTGCTGAGCGTCGAGGTGGTCGAGGGCGGGACCCGGGACGTCGTCCGCGAGGCGCTGTGGATCGATCGGGAGGGTCTCCCGGGCGGCTACTTCGCGCCGGACGGCACGTCATTCGAACATGCGCTGTGGACCGCGCCGGTCACGTTCACGCGCATCTCCCGCGGGATCGGCAACTTCCGTACGACGGTGCGGCATCCTGTGACCCGCCGCTCCGGCCACAAGACGCGCCTGGTGATGGCGCGTTCGACGCGCCGCGGCACGCACGTCGGCGTGGATTTCGCGGCGCCGGCCGGTGCGCCCGTGATCAGCGTCGCGGATGGACGGGTGATCGACGTCGGCCCCCGCGGCGGCTACGGCAACCTGATCGTGATCGAGCACGCCGGCGGATACACGACCCGCTACGCGCACCTGAGCGGCTTCGCGCCCGACATCGAAGTCGGCAGCGAGGTCCGTCGCGGCTCCGAGATCGGCTACGTCGGCTCGACCGGGTTCTCGACCGGCCCGCACCTGCACTTCGAGATCAGGCGCGATGGCGTCTACTTCGATCCGCTCGACGAACGGCTCGCGTTCGGGCTGTGGTCGATGCGGCCGGTGGACTACCTGCCGATGATGCGCCAGACCCTGATCGCCGATGCGACCGATCGCCTGGCACGGACCGGCCTCGGGCCGGTGCTCGCGGCGCCCGCGGCCGCCGACCTGACGCCGCGGCCCGTCGCCGACCACGCCCTGGCCGGCTACCGCTGAGTCCGCTCAGGGCGTCGAACGGCGCCCGACGATCAGCGCGGATCCCGCCTTCTTCTCGTAGCCGATCGTGAACGGCAGCGCGCCCTTGACCTCGTGCGTCGCGTATTCGTCCGCGAACGCGTGCGCGGATGCGTTGTGTGCCCAGAGCGCCTGCGGGTCGGTGAACTTGCCGTACAGCGTGAGCTGGTAGGCCTTGTTGAGCCGGTCGACGCCGAGGCCCGTCTCGTCCTGCACGACGAACTGCGCCGGCGGCGACATCAGCAGGTCCGCCAGCACCGAGAAGTGCGGACTCTGCAGCAGGTGCGAGGCCGACTTCAGGAACAGCACGTCGCCACCCGCGTGACGCAGGAACGCGAGCGCGGCGGGATCCGCCTTGAGGCCGTGGTTCGCGAGGTCGATCACGAGGTAGTCGACCGTCAGCGTGCCGCCGTCGCGTCGCTGCGCCGTGAAGCGCACGCCCTGGGGCTTGCGGGCCGTGCCGGGCGGAAATCCTTGCAGCTCCCCGCCGGCGCCGATGCCAAGCAGTTCTGCGTTCGTGATCGTCGCGCCGCCAAACGCGATCGAGTAGGCGAGCAGCTTCATGAACCGGGGACGGGTCCCGACCTTGCCGTTCAGGTCGTCCGTCCGGTAGTAGCCGAGGTGCGAGAAGAACGACAGCATGCGGCACTCGCGCTCGGTCTTTTCGGGCGAATCGCTGTCGGCCTGCGAGAGCAGCTCGTACTCGGGCTTCTGGTCGGCGACGAGGACGAGGTGCGAGGCATTCGGGAACAGCGCCATCGTCGTGACGATGTCCGGTCCCGAGAACAGGTACAGCACCGGCCGGCCCTGCAGGTCCGCCAGCTGCGCGAGGCTCCAGTCGCGCATGCGCGTCGCGAACTGCTTGTGGTAGCTCGCCTCGAGCTGAGCGAAGCTCTTGCACTGGATCGTCGCCAGGCTCTCGAGTGCCGCGCTGCGTCCGCTCGGGGCTTCGCCATGCGCCGCGAGCGGCAGCGTGAGTGCGAGCGTCGCGCACAGCCGGGCGAGCTTGCGGGCGAGGGGGGCGGGACTCGGCATGACGTCTGAACCTCGGACAGGGTGGCGGCCCGGCGATGTGCGCGGGCGTGTGGATTCTAGGCAAATCCACCCGCGTCGGGCGCGGGATTCGCTCCCAATCGGCCGTATCCGTTGCGCGGATGGGATTGGTTTCCCTTGGGAAACAGTTGCTTGGATGCGGGGCTGGCCGCGCCGCGAGCCTTCGTAGCGGAGCGCCTGATCAAACCTCGGTGACGCGCCGCGGCGGCCTGCATTCCGTGTCCCGGGTGCGCCGCGCGGCCGGGTAGACTGCAGGCGCGGGAACGAAGAATCCCGCGGTGATTCGCGAGGGTCCGCGATGCGCAGGGCGCTGTTCCTCGTCCTCGGGCTTGCGGTGAGCGTGGTGGTTGTGTTGGCGCTGTGGGTGGTGCTGCGCAACGCCCGTGACGAGGTGCTGGAGCCGGCGGCGGCGACCGCGCTCGCCAATCCCCATGCCGACGTCGCGCCGGCCGACAATCTCTATTTCGAACTGATTGCATTCGACGTCCGGGATGCCGCCGTGCCCGCCGAGGTCGGGCGGGCGATGGTCGGGCGCTACCGCGCGGCCCGGCGCGGCTCGTACGACTGGAACCTGGACCCCGCCGTCGCGCGCACCCCGTTCGCCGGCGACCGGCTCGACCTGTGCTCGCCGGACCCCAGCCGCACGCCCTGCCTCGCGCGCGCCGCGGCTCATCCCCGGGAGTTGCAGGATCTGGTCGACGCCAATCGCCGGCTGCTCGAGCGCTACAGGCGGGTCGCCTCGTATCATCGACTCGAGTACCCGGTGCCGCTGACGCCCGACTCGCCGCTGCCGGCATGGCAGTCGTTCATGGCCGGCAAGCACCTGCTGATGTCGGAGATCGCGCTCGGCGCCGTGGCCGGCCAGGCTGATGCCGCGGCGCTGCGGCTGCGCGACGATGCGCTGTTCACGCGTCGCCTGCTCGCCGAGCGGGACATCACCCTGATCGACAAGATGGTGCTCGCCGTGGCGTTCCGGCAGGACCTGCAGCTGGCGGGCGAGCTGCTCCGCGCAGCGACGCTGTCGCGCGTGGCGCTGCAGGCGATCGCGGCGCTTGCCGCGCCGATGACGGATGCCGAGCGTTCGTTGGCGGGCCCGTACGGGCGGGAGTTCGAGATCGCCGCCGCCGCGTTCGCGCCGCTCGCGCAACCGGCGAACGCCGACCGGTTCGTGTCGGCGAACGGCGCGGACCGTCGCTGGGCGGGCCTCGGCGGGCGCGTCACGCGCTACTTCTACCAGCCGAACGCGACGCTGAACCTGGCGTGGCGCCAGACGCTCTCGATGCAGGCGGCCGCCGGGATGGCGTGCGAGCGGCAGGTGCATGGCGGGCCTGGCCCGGCGCCGTCGCCGGGGGCATCGGTGCTCGAGGCGACGTACAACCCGATCGGGAAGGGCCTCCTCGCCAACCGCCCGTTCGACTACGCCGTGTACCCGCATCGCCTGTGCGAGCTCGCCAAGCTGCAGCGCCTGGTCGCGCTCCATGTCGCGATCCGGGACCAGGCCATTCCCGACGCCCGCGTCGCCGCGTTCGTCGCGGCCGGTGGCGAGGCGTACCGCGACCCGCTGACGGGCCGGCCCTTCCGGTTCGATCCGGCAAGGCGCGCGTTCGACGTGCAATTCGAGGACCGGGGCTTTGCAGGCCTCGGCCCCTGGGCGCTCTAGGGCCTGTTCACACTAACGAAGTGCTTCGACCACGAGGGCGAAGCACAGGAACGCCATGAACATGGTATCGAGCTTATCGAAGCGGCTGAAGATGCGGCGAAAGCCCTTGAGCCTTCGGAACAGCCGCTCGATCTCG